>JAZQGE010000017.1:0-59830 GCA_045539895.1 Acutalibacteraceae bacterium | reverse complement strand
ATACTATCAGTGTCGGTGTCGGCCCCGGCTGGAAGGGCAGATATTTCACAGGCACCGAAAGATGCGCCGATTACTTTCTCGGTGTGCGCGAAACTGCGCTTATCTGCGCGCTTACACTTGAATATGCCGACGGCAGTGAAGATGTAATTATCACCGATGATACATGGGTTACCGAATACGGTAAGAATGTCTATTCAGACCTTTATAACGGATATAAATTTGACCCGCTTTATGTTGATCCCAAGCCGATTGATGCCGTTATTTTCCCGAAGGAAAAGAACAATCTTATCGACCGTGACGGTGAAAAAATTCTTGAGCAGGAAAGACTTGCAGCAAAGGAAATTATCATCACACCTAAGGGTGAAACTGTCATTGATTTCGGTCAGAATATGACGGGCTATGTCGAATTCAGAGTTAAGGGCAAGAAGGGCGAAACTGTCACAATTGAGCACGCAGAGGTGCTTGACGCCGAGGGTAACTTTTACCGTGACAATCTTCGTGCGGCAAAAGCCAAGGCAGAGTTTGTCTGTGACGGTGAGGAGCATGTACATAAGCCGGACCATACCTTCTTCGGTTTCCGTTATATCAGACTCACAGGCTGGAGCGACGAGATTAAAAAAGAGAATTTCACAGCAATTGTTGTTCATTCCGATTTGAAGCGCACGGGCTATTTTGAATGTTCTGATTCAAGACTCAATCAGCTGTTTTCAAATATAATCTGGGGTCAGAAGGGCAATTATCTCGATGTCCCGACCGACTGTCCCCAGCGCGATGAGCGCCTTGGCTGGACGGGTGATGCTCAGGTTTTTGTAAAAGCTGCAGCATATAACTATGATGTTGAGCGCTTTTTCCTCAAATGGCTTGCTGACCTTCGCGCGGACCAGCGTTCGTGGGGTGCAGTTCCTCATGTCATACCCGATTTGTTTGACTGTGATGATAATACCTCTGCTGCCTGGGCAGATGCCGCAACGGTCTGTCCTTGGCAGATTTATCTGTCATACGGAAACAAAGAGCTTATTGAAAAATCGCTTGATTCAATGAAGAGCTATATTGAGTTTATTGAGGAACACAGCCGTGACGGTATCTGGTGTCAGAGCTGGCACTTCGGCGACTGGCTTAACCTTGATGCAAGCGATGTCGGTAAGTGTGACATAGGAACAAACAAAGAACTTATTGCAACCGCTTACTATATTTATTCAAGCAACATTCTTATCAAAGCAATGCGTCTTTGTGGTGAAGATACCGCAGAGCAGGAGGCAAAGCGCGAGACATCAATTCTTGCTTTCAGACGCGAGTTTATGGAAAATGGCAGAATCAAGCCTGAATTTGTAACTCAGACAGCCTGCGTACTTGCTGTTCATTTCGGTATCAGCGATAATGTCAGCGAAACTGCAGCACAGCTCAATGAGCTTGTGACCGAGTGCGGTCACCTTAAAACAGGCTTCGTCGGTACACCTTATCTGCTTCATGCCCTCACCGATAACGGATATGCTGAAACTGCTTACAGCCTTATCCTGCGCGAGGAGTATCCTTCGTGGCTATTCTCCGTAAAAATGGGCGCAACAACTATCTGGGAGCATTGGGACAGTCTTCGTGAAGATGGCTCAATGTGGAGCACGGATATGAATTCGTTCAACCACTATGCCTATGGCGCGGTTGCCGATTGGATGTACGGTGATATGGCAGGTATCAACATTGATGAGAATAACCCTGCTTACAAAAATATTATTTTCAAGCCTGTAACTGACAGTCGTCTTGATTGGGTAAAGGCAAGTGTAGACACCCGTATGGGCGCTGTTAAAAGTGAGTGGAAAAAATCTGACGGTAAAATCGCTTATACATTTACCGTGCCGGAAGGCAGCTCAGCTATCGCTTATCTGCCCGACGGTGAACACAGATTAAACGCAGGTGTTAATGAATTTACAGTCTGATTTTAGTCTTTTTTGTTGACACCTTGTGCGTTGTGTGATATATTCGATTTATAGTAAAATAAGATAGAGGCGCGGCTTTCATCAGTAACTTTTGTATTTGCATTCGGGTTTTTTACAAAAGCGAAAGGGGAGTGCCGCCGAAGCGGAATCGAGGCTCAACCCGTTTCTTACCTTTTCCGCTGGGCTGTCGGGAAAATATCCTGCAGACTGTCACAAAAATAATTGTGGAGTGCTATCGGTATCATTATGTCATCAAAATGACACGGTTGGTATTTTGTGCTCACCGTGTCATTTTTTTGTTAAAAAATTTTTAGGAGTGACTTTAATGTCAAAATCAAGAAAAATCGTTTTGGCTGTTGTCGCAGTGGCAATAGTCGGTCTGCTTGCATTTGCGTTTGTCTCTGACGGTGCGCTTGCAACAGCACCCTGTGTTGACTGCGGCGGAGCAGGTCTTGTAGAAGAAGCTGCTTGCGAAAGCTGCGGCGGCGAAGGTCTGGTAAGAGCATCATGGTGGGCACTTGTTCCCCCTGTAATTGCTATCGGTCTTGCGCTTGTAACCAAAGAGGTATACAGCTCACTGTTCATCGGTATCCTTGCAGGTGCAATTCTCGGAGCTGATTTCAGCTTCACCGGCACAATGGATATTCTAACAAATGACGGCCTTATTTCCGCTGTTTCAGGCACAGCAGGTATTTTCGTGTTCCTTGTTGTTCTTGGTGTTCTTGTTGCACTTATTAATAAATCCGGTGCATCTGCTGCCTTCGGTAAATGGGCAGAAACTCACATCAAGAGCCGAGTAGGCGCAATGCTTGCTACATTTGTTCTTGGTGTCCTTATTTTCATTGATGACTATTTCAACTGCCTTACAGTCGGCTCTGTTATGCGCCCTGTAGCTGACGGTCACAAGGTTTCAAGGGCAAAGCTCTCATACCTTATTGATGCTACTGCAGCACCTATCTGTATGATTGCTCCCATTTCTTCCTGGGCAGCAGCAGTTGCTTCTTATGCAGAAGAGGGTCAGGGCCTTGCACTCTTTATTAAGGCAATTCCTTTCAACTTCTACTCACTTCTTACACTTGTTTTCATCGTTACGATCACACTTATGAAGTTTGATTACGGCCCGATGAGAATTCACGAGGTTAATGCAAAGAAGAACGGCGATCTTTACACAAGCGGTGAAAAGGCAGAAGCTGTTGAACAGGAATTCAATCCCAAGGGTAAGGTTATTGACCTCGTTCTTCCGATTCTTGTTCTTATTGCTGTCTGCGTATTTGCTCTTCTCTATGTCGGCGGTATCTTTGACGGTGCTTCATTTATCGATGCCTTCGGTAACACAGATGCTACTGTCGGTCTTCCCTGGGGCAGCATTATTGCTCTTGTTTTTGCAATTGCTTATCTTGCTCTTCGCAAGGTTGTTACTGTTAAAGAGGCTATGGAGTGCATCCCCAAGGGCTTCATTGCAATGGTTCCCGCAATCCTTATTCTCACATTCGCAACATCTCTTAAGAATATGACAGGTGTTCTCGGTGCACAGCCGTTTGTTAACGAGGTTATGAGCAATGCTGCAAGCGGCTTTGCAAACTTCCTGCCTGCAATCATCTTCCTTGTTGCTTGCTTTATCTCTTTTGCAACAGGTACATCATGGGGTACATTCGGTATTCTTATCCCGATTGTTACAATCATCTTTGAAGCAGGCGATCCTCTTCAGATTGTTGCAATGTCAGCTTGCCTTGCAGGTTCAGTCTGCGGTGACCACTGCTCACCCATTTCCGATACAACAATTATGTCCTCTGCAGGCGGTCAGTGTAACCATCTCAATCATGTTTCAACGCAGCTTCCCTATGCAATTTCCGTTGCAGTTATTTCTTTCTTAATGTATGTGCTTTCAGGCTTTGTTCCCAACGCATTCATTACTCTTCCTGTCGGTATTGTTCTCACAGTCGGCTTCCTCTTCGTAATGAAGATGATGACTGCAAAGAAATACGGTAAAGATAATATCTGATTTGTTTATTGATTAATAATCACTGCACCCCGATGTTATAAAGAACATCGGGGTGCTTTTTGTCGTCTTGACAATATCCGTCTTGACATTTTTATTTTCTTATTCTATATTAAAAATAACAATATTTTACGGAGGCATCTTTATGCTGAATGTTATCAGGGCTTTTGTTTCTGTTTTTGTCGCGATTGAAACTCTTTTTACAAGCTTGTTTACTGGTGCAGAGCTTAAAACAAATGTTGAAATGCCTGAAATTAAGGTTGATGGCTATAGTAAGTATGTTGACCCGTTTATCGGTACAGGCGGTATTATGTGGACCTGCGGTATGCTAAGCCCTGCCGCTACAGTGCCCTTCGGTACGGTCAGACTAGGTCCGGACACATGCTTTGTCGGCGGAGGCTATGTTGTCAAAACAAACACATCGGGCTATTATTACGAGCAGGGCCACATTCTCGGCTTCAGCCATTCAAGACTTTCCGGTACAGGCGCAGAGGATTATGAATGCTTCAGAGTCACTCCTGCTATAGGCGATAATGAGCCTGCGGTTATGACATATTCACACTCTAAGGAAACTGCTTCACCCGGATATTATGCGGTTTATCTTCCCACAGTTAACTGTCTTGCAGAAATGACAGCCGATGTTCATACAGGTGTTCACCGCTACACATTCCTCACTTCCGATGATGCACATCTGTTTATTGATGTTTCAAGCGCATTCCCCAAGCGCTCAACCCGTGGGGCAAAGGCTGAGTATGATGAGCAGACCGGCATAATTACAGGCGGAGCAGAGCTTCACGGTGCATTCTCTGACAGGTATCAGGGGCTTCCCGTATATTTTGCCGCAACATTTGATAAAAAGCCGGTTTCAGTGGATATAAACGGTGAAGATACAGACTGTGTTGTTGACATTAATCTCGGCTCAATAAAGGACGAAAGCATTGAGCTTAAGCTTGCAATAAGTTTTGTAAGTGTTGAAAATGCAAAAGAAAATCTGAAAGCTGAAACAGACGGTCTTACATTTGAGGATGTGAGAAAGAATGCTGTTGCGGACTGGGAAAAAAGACTTTCTGTTATAGATATAAAGGCTGATGAAGAAACAAAGAAGATTTTCTACACAGCGCTTTATCACTCAATGATAATGCCTTCGGATTATACCGATGTAAACGGTGAATATCTTGGCTTTGATAAAAAGGTACATACTGCAGACGGTTATACATACCGCAGTGATATGTCACTGTGGGATACAATTCGTACAACGCATCCGCTTTATACTCTCATTGCTCACGATATTCAGGAGGATTGCCTCAAGAGCCTTGTCAATATGGGTGAGCAGGGCATAGGCGTTTTGCCCAGATGGCCCATGGGCGCAGGCTATGCAGGCTCGATGTTCGGTGACAGCGCAAATATAATGGTTACCGAAAGCTACCTTAAGGGCTTTAGAGATTTTGATGTTGAAAAAGCTTATGAATTTATGAAAAATTCATCTGATAACCCTGTATCAAAAGCAGGTCGCGAGTTTGTTGAGCTTTACAACGAATACGGCTATATTCCGCAGGATCTTGCACCGGGCAAGAAATCTGTCAGCCGTACACTCGAATACGCATGGGAGGATGCTGCAATTGCAACCCTTGCCGCTGAGCTCGGCAAAACAGAGGATGTTCAGAAGTATACTGAAAAATCAATGTACTACAAGAATGTCTACAACCCTGAAACAAGATACTTCCAGGCAAGAAATGCAGACGGGTCATTTGTATGGAATTTCAACCCGAATATTACAGAGTTCTATGACTTTGTTATGATTAAGAAATTTGCCGACTGTTATGCTGAGGGCAGCGCAAGACATTGGCGTTGGAGTGCACTTCACGATATTGAAGGCATGATCGAGCTTATGGGTGGCGATGAATACTTTGTTAAAGAGCTTGATAAGTTCATGAAGGATGCTTCCAAAAACAGAGCTGCTATCGACCCCGGACCCGGTTTCTGGATCGGTAACCAGCACGATATTCACACACCCTACCTCTTCAACAATGCAGGCAGACAGGATCTTTCGCAGAAATGGGTTCGCTGGACTCTTGAAAACCGTTTCAGTACAGATGTGAACGGTCTTGACGGTAATGATGACGGCGGCACGATAAGTGCATGGTATGTATTCTCTTCGCTTGGCTTCTATCCGCTTGCAGGTACTGATAAATACTGGGTAGGCTCACCTTGTGTTGACAGTGCAATGGTTAAGCTTGGCAACGGTAATACACTTAAAATCACTGCAGAAAATCAGGATGACAAAAATGTTTATGTAACAAGTTTAAAGCTTAACGGAACAGAGCTTGACGGCTTCTATCTCACACACGAACAGCTTATGGCAGGCGGCGAGCTTACCTTTACAATGAGCAAGGACCCTGCATAAAATATCAGAATATAAAATAACAACCGCGGTGCACTCTGTTGGGAGTGTGCCGCGGTTTTTCTGTTTGATTGAATTGAAAATTTATTCGTGTCCGCCTTCTACAACATCACTCATTTTAAAAACATTTATAAATGTTTTTAAAAATATCTTTATGTCTGTTGCAAGGCTTTGATTATCTACATATTCTTTGTCGAGTCTTACCTTTTCTTCAATGCTTACCTTATCTCTGCCGTTAATCTGTGCAAGACCGGTAAGACCGGGACGAACAGCATAAACGCCCTGCTCAAGGCGTAGCTTGTGTATATCATCTTCTTCGGGAATAAGCGGGCGCGGACCGACAAAGCTCATATCACCTTTGAGTATGTTTATCAGCTGGGGCAATTCATCAAGGCTTGTCTTGCGAAGGATTTTACCGCATGCGGTAATCTGACTGACGGATTCCTTAAGGTCATTTGTTGCCGCAACTCTTGTGCCGTTTTTCATTGTGCGGAATTTATAAATGGTGAAAAGCTCTGCATCTTTGCCTATTCGCTTTTGCTTGTATATTACGGGTGCACCGTCCGAAATAAGAACAGCTGCCGCAACAGCAAGAAATATGGGGGAGAGGATTAAAATTGCGCCAAGTGACATTATGATGTCTAACGCTCTTTTCATTTGTTTTACCTCCGTTATTCTATGCCTACAACTTTGTTTTTCCATTTGCCGCTTCGTACAAATATCGCACCGATTATGATTCCGCCTACGGATGCGAAGCCCATTGCAAGTGCAATGCCGTCAAAGCCCATGTCCATCATTTTAACAAGGAAATATGCAAGTGGAACTCTTACGAGAATACCGTTTGCAATTGCGTTTATAAGTGCTATATAGGTTCTGCCGGCAGCAATTGCAAGACCGTTCATGCAGAACATTATTGAAGCGAAAAGATAGTCGAACGAAATAAGCTTAAGGTATCTTGCACCTGTTTCAATAACCTCAGGTTCGCTGTCAAACAGCCTGATGAGAAAATCAGGAAAAAGGTTTACAGCTGCAAAAACAATAAGCGAAATGGAAAATGCCATAACCATGCCGACATACATTGTTTTCTTTGCGCGCTTGAATTCGCCTGCGCCGATATTTTGTCCTGCCATTGAAGAAATAGCACTGCTTATTGCAAGACCGGGCAGAATTGCAAATGAGTTGATTTTTCCGCCTATGCCCTGACATGCGGACGCAATTTCAGCATTTGGAAGTGAGTTTACAAGAGCTGTGAGTGTGAGGAATGAGAGTGAAACAACAAGGCTTTGAATTGATGAGGGAAGACCGATTCTGAAAAGCGGACCGAGTCTTTCCTTGTTGATTTTAAGGTCGCTCCATTTATATTCTTCAAAGAATTTTTTCTTTGCAAGGTAAACTAAGGAAATTATAACACTCAATGCTTGTGAAGCAATTGTTGCCCAGGCAGCTCCTGCACTTGCCATGCCGAGTTTGCCTACAAGTATAAGGTCAAGCACAACATTTGTAATAGCAGCAATAAGTACGAAGTAGAGGGGGCGCTTTGAATCGCCCATGCCTCGCAGTATACCGCTTATCGCGTTATACATAAACATGAAAATCATACCGCCCATACAGATGTTGTAATAGTCCTGTGTTTCACTGTATGCTGAAGCGGGGGTGTTAAGCAGCTTTAAAAGCGGGTCGCACATAAACATCATAACAGTTGTAAGTACAACACCAAGTATAATGTAAATTGTGGACATCGTGCCTATTGTCTGCCGTTGTTCCTTGAACATTTTCTGTCCGCCGTACTGTGCTATCATAACCGTGCCGCCGACGGAAAGACCCATAGCGGCACCTGTTACGAGAATGTTTATCTGGCTGCCGATAGATACGCCGGTAATACCTGTTTTGCCGCAAAACTGACCAACAATAATCATATCGGCAACACTGTAAAGCGCCTGAAGCAGGTTTGAAAGAAGGAAAGGTGTTGCAAATTTGAGAAGCTGTTTTACAACGCTGCCTTGAGTTAAGTCTTTGTTAAAATCAGCCAACTGCTTCTGCCTCCTTCGGTTGCTTCATTGTTAGTGAGATTCTGCCCTTTGCCTTATCTACACTGAGCACCCAGACTGTGACAATGTCACCAACCTTGAGCACTTCTGAAGGATGCTTTATAAATCTGTCTGTAATTCGTGAAATGTGAACAAGACCGTCCTGATGCACACCAATATCAACAAAAGCACCAAAGTCAATAACATTTCTGACAGTGCCCTGCATTTCCATTCCGGGGACAAGGTCGCTCATGTCCATAACATCTGTTCTCAGCATCGGGGGCGGAAGCTCGTCACGCGGGTCGCGACCGGGACGAAGCATTTCTTTGACAATGTCATTAAGCGTAGGCACACCTATACTGAGCTTTTCAGCGAGCTTTTCTGCACCTATTGCATCAACCTTTTCTTTGAGGTCTGCAATGTTGCCCTTTGCAACATCCTTTATGTCATAGCCGCATTCGCTGAGCAGCGATTTTGCGGCATCGTAGCTTTCGGGGTGAACTCCCGTGTTGTCGAGGGGGTTCTTGCTTTCCGCAATCCTCAGGAAGCCTGCACACTGTTCAAATGCCTTTGCACCGAGCTTGGGTACCTTTTTGAGCTGCGCTCTGCCTGTGAATTCACCGTTTTCCTCACGGTAAAGCACAATATTCTTTGCAACCGTTGAGTTAATGCCTGAAACTCTTGTGAGCAGTGAGGGTGAAGCGGTGTTAAGGTCAACACCTACATTGTTAACGCAGTCCTCAACAACACCGTCAAGTGCGTTTCCAAGCTCCTTCTGCGGCATATCGTGCTGATACTGACCGATACCGATTGCCTTGGGGTCAATCTTTACAAGCTCTGCAAGCGGGTCCTGAAGCCTTCTTGCAATTGAAACCGCGCTTCGCAGAGAAACATCAAACTGCGGAAATTCTTCTGCGGCAAGCTTTGAAGCTGAGTAAACTGAAGCACCTGCTTCGCTTACTATCATATATTTTGCTTTGCTTCCTGTTTCTCGCAGAAGCTCTGCTGTGAAAATTTCTGTTTCCTTTGATGCTGTACCGTTGCCTATTGCAATTATTTCAACGCCGTGTTTTTTAATAAGCGATGCAATTGTCTGTTTTGCCGCCTGCTTCTGTGCTTCGGAATGTGTTACATAAATAACACCTGTGTCGAGAACTCTGCCCGTCGCATCAACAACAGCTACCTTGCAACCTGTTCTGTAACCGGGGTCAAGACCAAGTGCAACCTTGCCCTTTACGGGTGGCTGAAGCAGAAGGGGACGGAGGTTTGCCGCAAAAACCTTGATTGAATCTGCTGCGGCTCTCTCTGTGAGCATAGAGCGGATTTCGCGCTCAATAGAAGGCATTATAAGTCTTGTGTAGCTGTCAGCACCTGCATCCCTGACAGTGTCTGTGCAGGGCGAGCCGTTGTTTTTGAGCGTAACACTTGTTATTACACCGAGTGCTTTTGTTATATCAAGTGTGACACTGACTTTCAGATAATCTTCTTTTTCGCCTCTGTCAATTGCAAGCACCCTGTGGTTTGCAATTTTGTTTACAGGCTCGCTGTAATCGTAATACTGAGCGTAAACACTGTCCTTGTCAGGGTCTGCCGCTTTGGAAGTTACAATACCCACGACGCTGAAAAGATTTCGGATTCTGCGTCGGATGTTTGCATCGTCCGAAATATCTTCCGCGATAATGTCCATTGCGCCCTGAAGTGCTTCCTCAGCCGTAGCAACCCCTTTTTCTTCATTAACAAAATCTGCTGCGGCTTCAAGAGGCGTCTTGCCTGATTCAGGCTGTTCGAATATGTACTGTGCAAGCGGCTCAAGACCTTTTTCTCTTGCAACGCTTGCTCTTGTTTTTCTTTTTGGTTTAAAGGGACGGTAAATGTCTTCAATTTCCGCAAGGGTTGCTGCTGCATCAAGCGCTGCTGCAATCTCTTCTGTCATCTTTTCCTGACCCTCAATAGCTGTTCTTACTTCCTCTCTGCGCTTTTCAAGGTTGCGCAGATATTCAAGCCTTTCTGAAATTTCACGGAGCACCTGGTCATCAAGTGTGCCGTGTGCCTCTTTACGGTAACGCGCAATAAAGGGTATTGTGTTGCCCTCGTCAATAAGCTTTACCGTGTTTTCGACCTGCCATTTCTGCAGACCGAACTGTGTTGTAATTGCTGAAATAATATCCAAAATAATCTACCTCTGAAATTATATTAATCTAAAAGTTTCATATCGCCCTTTTTAATCATACCGAGTTTTCTCATACCCTCTGAAACGCACAGAGCAATAACAGCGGGAAGAATGAAATGCACAGCTGCAATTTCAAGCAGTGCAACTGTGGGAGATACACCTGCCTGAGTCATAGCCTGGTAGCCCATAATCTGACCTACAAGACCTGCTGTGCCCATGCCTGCTCCGGTTGAGTTGTTTATCATGCCTAGCAATGCGGAAGAAATCGGACCGGTAATGGCGCTTGCAATAATTGCAGGCAGCCAGATAATCGGCTTTCTGACAATGTTGGGCATCTGGAGCATGCTTGTACCTACACCCTGTGCAACAAGGCCGCCGAAACCGTTTTCGCGGTAGCTTGCAACCGCAAAGCCGACCATGTTTGCACAGCAGCCGGCAACTGCTGCACCTGCGGCAATTCCGCTTAATCCAAGCGCAACACCGATTGCGGCAGAGCTTATCGGAAGAGTCAGGAATATTCCCATCAGCACTGAAACAACGATGCCCATAAGTATCGGCTGCTGTTCTGTGCCCCAGTTGATAAGACTGCCGAGCCATGTCATGAACTGTGAAATATACGGACCCGCGAGCAGACCGACAACAGAGCCTGTACCAATGGTTACAATAGGTGTGAGAATAATGTCAAGCTTTGTTTTGCCTGCAACAAGTCTGCCAAGCTCAATGCCGACATAGGCGGCAACAAAAGCGCCCATAGGCTCACCGGGGCCTGTGTATGAAACAACCGCGTCGCTGACTATTGTACCGGCGAGAAGCTTGCTTGCGAATGCGCCGACCATACCGGCAACTGCGGCAGAAAGGGTTACAAGCGGCTTTTCACCGAATTTTGCCGCAACACCGCAGCCTATGCCTGCACCCATAAGTGAGGCGGCAATTTTGCCTATGTTGAAAATGCAGACACCGATTTCACCGGGTATTGCATTTCCTATCTGCTGTAGAATAGTGCCTATGATGAGTGTTGCAAAAAGACCTTGGGCCATTCCGCTGAGTCCATCAATAAAAAGGCGGTTGAGAAAATTTTTAATTGCTTTCATTTTATTCTCCTGAAGCTGTTCAATAGCTCTGAAGCTGTCGTATATCTTTTCCGGCGAATCTGAGCGATACAAAGTTGCCTATGATTCGAGAAGTGATACGTTGTGTGTATTTTTCTTCAAGCTCACGCGGTGTGAGGTTTGTGCTTATGATTGTCGGCTTGCGGCTGAGAATGCGGGAGTTGATTATATTGTATACACAGCTGACTGTAAACTGGGTGGAAAATTCAACTCCAAGATCGTCAATGATCAGCAGGTCGGTTTCAAGCAACTCTTGTTCATAAGAGTTCTCATCCGGATACTGTCTGCTGAAATGCTCGCGCTGAAGGGTGTTGAAAATATTCGGTGAGCTTCCGTATATAACACCGTGTCCGCGGTTTATTGCTTCGTTGGCAATTGCAAGGGAGAGATGTGTCTTGCCCAGCCCTGTAGCGCCGTGCATGAAAAGGGAAGGGGAGTTAAGTGAAAAATCAAGCGCATAGTCCTGACAGAACTGCTTTATTTCACCCATTCTCTTCTTCGGTGAAATACCCGTTGAATCAACAGCTTCGGGGTAGTAATCAAGTGAAAGCGAATCAAAGGTTGAACGCTTGAGCGGAGCAACCTTTTCAATGTCTGCTTTAGCTGTTTCAATCAGCATTTCGCGCTGACAGCTGCAGATTCCGTCATCCGTTACACCTGTGTCGTTGCATACTCTGCAGGTATATTGCGGCTCAAGATAATTTTCGGGCAGACCTGCGGCTCTGAGAAGCTGTCTGCGCTCTTCCTGAGCGGCAAGGCTTTCCTTTGCAAGCTTTGCTATGTAAGAAGGACCGTCTGCACCTTTTGATATTGCAGAAACGGCTTCTGCACCGAGCAACGCAATGCGGCTCTGTATTTCAACAAGCTTCGGTATTTTGGCAAAAGCATCTGCTCGTCTTGTTTCAAGAGCTTCTTCTGCGCTTTTGCGTCTGCTTTCAATTCTGCTTTGTGCAAGCAGATATGTGTTTTTGCTGTAACCCATTTTCTGTCATTACTCTCCTTCCTGCGTGGTTTTTTTGTAGATCAGCGGCGAATTGTCGCTGCGTCTGTTGAATTCATCAATGTCGTATGAAGCCTCATAGCCGTCAGCTTTTTTATTTTTTGCAGGCTTTTGTTTTTCTGCAGTGCGCTGTTGCTTTGATTCTTCAACATCTGCGGCTGATTTTATGCCTGCATCGTACCAGTTTTGCAAAACTTTATTCATATAGGGGAAGCTGATTTTGTCGGTATGATTAGCCATTTCTTCATATGCAAGGTAAATCATATCTATATCAAATTTCAGTTCGTTTGTCCAGTGAGAAAGGAAGCTGCTCTGTGATGCTGTCGGGCGCGGAGTGCTGATGCCTGTCAGCTCGCAAAGCTTTTTCCATGTGCCGTCACAGCGGCGGAGAAGCTGAATTTGTTCGTCTGCTTTTTCAATGGAGTCAATCTCTTTTTCGCTCCATGTCTTTGCCGCTTTTGATATGTAGGCAAGAGAGTTTTTGTTTATCGAAACACAGTATTCGATAAGCATAAGCAGAACTTCTACGGGCAGACCGTAAGAGTCATGTATCATCAGCAGTGTTGACTGACCGTCATAACCGATTGTTCTTCCAAGCTTTTTCTGTGCTTCGTTAAACATGAAGCAAATTTCCGCGCTTTCTTTTGTGCGTATAAGAATCTGTTCAGCTGTCGGACGGGTATAGGTTATTTCCGGTACGGTTTCTGTGGTTGTTTCTTGTTTGGCGGCTGCAGCATATTGAGGCTGTTCTTCAGGCTCTGCCATCTTTCCGTCTGCAAGCACTATACCGCATTCCACCCAGTACTGCATTGCGTCTGCGGCATCTGCCCGCTTCATATTCAGCGCTTTGCAAAGCTGTTCCATTGAAGGCTCTTCCGCTGCGTGACGAAGAAGCCACAGCAGAACTTTAATCTGAGCTGCGCCTGCAAGCTTGAGATGCTTGTCCGTTACTTCTGCAGGTACACTGAACGAAAGTCCGAACATCACTTTCGGATTTATTGAAAATTCCACGAGCAATCACCTTCTTGTCTGTTTACATAATAATCTAATCATATAATATACACTAATTTTTAAATTTAGTAAATAGTGAAAATACTAAATAAAAGTAAAAAAATTATAAATAAATATTGAGGCAATATATTTGACACTTTTTCTTTGATATGTTAAATTATAGATAAGTGTTTTTTAGGAAAAGGAAGGGATCCGTTATGAAAATTACTTTCTACGGTACTGCTGCCGCTGAGGCAATGCCGGCACTTTTTTGCTATTGCGACCATTGTGAGCGTGCAAGAAAAGCAGGCGGCAGAAACATCCGCACGAGGTCACAAGCTCTTGTAAATGACGATTTGCTTATTGATCTGCCTGCAGATACTTATATGCATGTAATAAACTACGGTCTTGACCTGCGCCGTATAGAACAGATTATAGTCACACATTCGCATGAGGACCATCTTTATCCGCTTGAGCTTGGCAATGTGCGCGACCCGTTTGCACACCGTAAGCCGAATGCAAAGCCGATAAAAGTTTATACTTCTCAGAATTCATCATCTGGGCTTCTCGATGCGCTTGAAAAAACGAGGGTTAAGGATACTCATGTTCAGCACTGCCTTATGAATGCTTTTGAGCCTCAGCAGGTGGGAAAGTACACTGTAACACCTCTGCTTGCAAACCATGATATGAAGCTTGATCCGCTGATTTATATGATTTCTGACGGTGAAAAAACAATGCTTTACGGAAACGATACGGGTTGGTTCAGACCTGAAACATGGGCATATCTGGAGAAAAATAAGCCTTATTTCAACTTTGTATCGCTTGACTGTACCTGCACTTGTGATGAAATTCCTTATGCGGACAACCATATGAATCTTCTCACCTGTTCAAATGTAAAAAAGAAGATGATTGAATTAGGCTGTGCGGATGAAAAAACGGTCTTCTGTCTGCATCATTTTTCGCATAACGGCAGCTATACTTATGACGAGCTTGTGCCTGTTGCTGCAGAGCTCGGCTTCCTTGTTTCGTATGACTCTATGGAGTACGAATTTTAATAAACACAGATAAAGTTTAAACATAAGTAAGGAGAAAAAATGAAACCGGTAAAAACAGAACATTTTGGAATTCAGCGAAAAATTGTTTCTAATATGACCTCGCAGTCCTGGATGGAAATTCCGCACGCAGGCCCCGTGGTTGAATTTGATATAACCGATCTTATGGCTCAGTTTAATGTGCTCCGCAATTCAGGCAGGCTCAGAAATAAGCTTAGCTTCAATACGCTTATGCTCAAAGCAATTGCGCTCGGTCTTAAAGAATCTCCCAAGCTCAATGCGCATCTTGAATTTAATCGCCATTTAGTAAAGGGTAAGCTTAAGTATTTTGATGAGGTTCACTTCTCAATTCCCATGCAGCTTCCCAATGGCGAAATGATGACTATAAACTGCCATAATTTTGAGAGCAAGACTCTTGATGAAATGACAGAATACATGACGGATGTATCACGCAGGCTTAAGAACACAAACCTTACTGAGGCGATGTTTGAGGTTTCTATGGATAATACCATAACAGCCCTTAAGCACGGTAAGCTTAAAACAGTTATCTGTCGTCTTTTAGGTGCTAAAATAGGTAAGCACAGGGTAAAGACTCTCAGCGGTAAAGCAAAAAAGGAATATCTGAGCATTCCCGAAAGCGACCGTATCACAAAGAAGGATATAGAGCAAGGCACAATTACGGTCAGCAATCTTGGTTCTATCGACCGTAACAGACACGGATTTTGTGCAATGCTTGAAATTATTCCGCCGCAGACTGCTGCAATTGCTCTTTTTGCTGCAACGGAAAAACCTGTTGTCGTGACAAACGAAAAGGGTGAAAAGGAAATCGCTGTACGGACAGTTCTTCCAATGACGGTTATGTTTGACCACCGTGTGTGTGAGTACGGTGATATAATCGGATTTCTGGATAGAATCCAGAATATCTGCGATAACCCCGAACAGATTATGGAGTGGTAATTTTGCCCAGATTCAGCATAGTTATTCCTGTATATAATGCCGAAAAATATATTGGTGATTGTGTTAATTCCGTTCTTTCGCAGAGTTTGACTGATTTTGAGCTGATTCTTGTTGATGACGGTTCGACAGATGAAAGCGGAAAAATGTGTGATGTATTTTCCCTGAAGGATGAAAGGGTCAGGGTTATTCATCAGCCCAACAGCGGCCACATTTCCGCACGAATGAACGGTGTTAAGCAAGCTGTCGGAGAATATGTTCTTTTTATTGACAGCGATGATTACTGGCTTGACGGATGCCTTGAAACCGTTGAAAGAAACATCACACGATTCGGCTGTGACATTCTTGTTTTCCGTCTGAAAAGAGGTGAAGAAATCTGTCACGATTTCTTCTGCGGTGAAAAGGCGAATATAACGCATGAGCAGTATTTTTCAGTTAGCCTTGGTGAGAGCGGAATGAACAGTCTTGTCATAAAAGCATTTGCCCGCAGACTCTTTGAAAACGTTGATATATCAACATTTTCTCACCTTCGCAATTCGGAGGATCTCGTGCTGTCAACTATTCTTGCAAGGAAGGCGAAGGTTATCAGCTATGTGCCGGATGTGCTTTATTATTACCGTCCGAATGAAGCGAGTATAACAAACAGCCTGAACGAAAATGCAATGGAAGAATTTGTTCTTTCGCGTGCTGTTCTTTGGGCAGAGCTTGAACGGCTCGGACTTGATAATAAGCAGAATAAAAAAGTGCTTTATCTTGGCTTTTTACGCCGCGCGGCAGATTATGCAATGCAGATAAGCCTCAGCAAAATACCGTTATCAGAAAAAAAGACTCATTTTGAAAAAATATGCGAAATGAAGATTTTTGAAGAAGCTGTGGCTGTTTCAGATTTGTCACAGTTTGGAAAAGCGAAACGGCTGCGTCTGAAACTTTTACATTCGCGCAACTTTACAGCTCTTATATTGCTTGACAAAGTCAGAAGCTTTGTTATATAATATCAAAAGCAAAAATCAAATAAAATTGAGAGGAATGAAACCAATGAGCAAGCTCACAAAAATTGCGGCTCTTCTCATGGCTATCGTTCTCTGCCTTTCCTTCGCGGCTTGCGGCGGTAAGGAAGAGCCCGAAACCACTACAGATCCCGCAGCAGAAGTAACAGAAGATGTCAACGCAACAACAGTTGCAGACGAAACAACAGCAGCAGATGTTGAAGAAACAACAGAAGCTGAAGAAACATCCGAAGCAGTTGAAGAAACAACAGCAGCTGAGGGTGAAACCACAACAGCAGCAGAAGCTGAAACAACAACTGAGGCAGCTTCAAAGAAGCCCGAAGGTACAGCAGAGGTTGTTGAGTATTTCAACACAGCTGTAAATAAGGTTAAGTCAAGCGCAAAGAGTGTACAGCAGAAAAATGTTACAAACTACCTTGCAGCTTCTCCCAAAGTTCCCAGTGTACTTAACGGTGTTTACAAGATGCTTGGCGGTGACGAGTGGCTCGACGGTATGCTCGTAGATAACAGCCAGGGTGCTGCTACATTCTCAACAAAGGCAGACATCAAGCACGGCTTCTCTGTAGAAGATCAGACTTGGGGCTCCAAGCTCACAGCTGCAGATGTTAAGTCAGCTACCTGCACAGAGAAGAACGGTGTTTACACAATTACAATTCTCACAAAGGCAGACGGCAAGTCAAGCACAATCGACTACGGCCAGGGTCATGCTCCCAAGGCTCTCAATGCTGTTCCTCCCCGTGTTATCAACGATAACATCCCCGGTATTGCTACAAGCATTACAGGTACAGCAGCAATGAACTATCCCTATGGTAAGGTTGTTATCACAGTTGATGCTGCAACAGGCAATGTAAAGACAGCTGATTACGATGTTCAGTGGACAATCAACTTTGACAAGGCTGGCGCTATCATCCCCCTTGGCACACGCTCATCCTACATTGTAACATTCTAAGTTTAAACATATAATTCCCGCTCTTTTGGCAGAGCGGGAATTTTTTTATCACATTTATGAACATTTGTTCTTTTTCTGTTGACTTGTAATAATATTTTTGATAAAATAACTTTATATAGCTTATAATAAATTACAGTTTGTCGGCGAGTCGCCGCAGACAATACCTCAATTAAATTGATAAGAAAAAATCAGTGATAAATCGAGATAACTACAAATTTCAAATTATACATGTCGATATGTGACCTTGCGGTCACTCGATATATTTTGCGTTGCAAAATTCGATATGTTTTCGCTTGCAGCTCAAACTCGATATGATATAAATTCTGCTTGCGCCGCAGCGCATATCGAATGCGAAGCATATATCGAACGCGCAGCGCATATCGAAAATTCCGAAGGAATTTATATCGATACAGTTTATCTGTCACAGACAGATAAACTGTAATTTGGTTACAATAAAACGGAGGTGTTTTTATGGCAGATTTTGAACTTATGAGAAAAAGAGCAGCTGAGCTTAAAGAACAGCTCAATTATCATATAAAGCGCTATTACGATGAGGATGCACCTGAAATATCCGACTATGAGTACGATATGCTCATGCGCGAGCTTAAAGAGATTGAGGCCGAGTTTCCGCAGCTTATAACTGCCGATTCTCCGACTCAGCGCGTTGGCGGTACTGCATCTGAAAAATTTGCACCGGTTGTTCACACCGTGCGTATGGAAAGTCTGCTCGATGCTTTCAGCACAGAGGAGCTTGAAGCCTTTGATACAAGGGTGAAGCAGACAGTAGGTGAGGTTGCCTATGTTGTTGAGCCTAAAATCGACGGTCTTTCCGTTTCGCTTGAATATAAAAACGGCAAGCTTGTGCGCGGCTCAACACGCGGTGATGGCGATGTGGGTGAGGATGTAACGCACAATATTCTCACAATAAAAACAATTCCGCTTGAACTGAATGAAAAACTTCCGTTGCTTGAGGTCAGGGGCGAGGTTTATATGCCTCACAGCAGCTTTGAAGAGCTAGTTTTAAGGCAGGATGAGGCAGGGGAGAAGCCCTTCAAAAATCCCCGCAATGCTGCCGCAGGCTCACTCAGACAAAAGGATGCTGCTGTTACCGCAACGCGTGGTCTTGATATGTTTGTTTTCAATATTCAGCGGATTGAGGGTAAAACTCTCGGCTCACATAAAGAGTCGCTTGATTATCTCAATTCTCTCGGCTTTAAAACCGTGCCGGGTTATGAGCGCCATACGAGTTTTGCTGATGTAATTGACTGTGTTTCTCAGATTGGTGAAATGCGCGGAACCCTTGCTTTTGATATTGACGGTGCCGTTATCAAGGTTGATGATTTTTCAAAGCGTGAAATTATGGGCAGCACAGCCAAATTCCCCCGTTGGGCGGTCGCGTTCAAGTATCCGCCCGAAGAAAAAAGCACGGTCCTTCGTGAAATCGAAATAACCGTCGGCAGAACGGGTGTGCTTACTCCTACCGCCGTTTTTGACCCGATTCAGCTTGCGGGTACAACTGTCAGCCGCGCCACACTCCATAATCAGGATTTCATAAATGAAAAGCAGATTGCCCTTGGTGACACGATTGTTGTTCGTAAAGCAGGCGATATAATTCCCGAAGTATTAAGTGTAGAAAACCATTGTGGCGCACCGGTTTTCACTTTGCCGGATGTTTGTCCCTCTTGCGGTGCTCCCGTCACGCGAGAAGATGGTGAGGCGGCGGTGCGCTGCAATAATTCCGACTGTCCTGCACAGCTCAAGCGCAGGCTCATTCACTTCTGTTCACGCGATGCTATGGACATTGAAAGCCTTGGTGAAGCAAATATTGATTTGTTTGTCGATAACGGTCTTGTTTCAAGTGTTGAGGATATTTATCGTCTCAGAGCCGAGGATATTGTCGGTCTTGAGCACTTTGCAAAAAAATCGGCAGACAACCTTGTAAAGGCTGTTGCCGATTCAAAACTCAATGATTTATATAAGCTTATTTTTGGCCTTGGTATCCGCCATATTGGTTTAAAATCTGCAAAGCTTCTCAGTGATCATTTTATCACAATGCAGGCGTTACAGAAGGCAAGCGTTGAAGAAATTTCAAAAATCGAAGGCTTCGGCGGAATTATGGCTGAGAGTGTAGCTCGCTATTTTGCTCTGCCGCAGACGGCTGAGCTTATTGAAAAGCTAACAGAGCTTGGACTTAATATGAAGTCGCTTCGCGAAATTGAAAGCGATAAGTTTGCAGGCAAGATTTTTGTCCTCACAGGCACACTGCCAACCTACACACGAAATCAGGCGGCAGAAATAATTGAAAAATTCGGCGGTAAGGTTTCTTCATCCGTTTCCAAAAAGACCGATTATGTCCTTGCCGGTGAAGAGGCAGGCAGCAAACTCAAAAAAGCCAACGACCTCGGCATTACGGTAATCAATGAAGAACAGTTCAACGAAATGATAGAGGAATGATATTATAAAGAGCCTTCTCTGAAAGCTTTTTCAAACCATACATTCTCAGCTTCAAATGTTTTTCCGTTAAGGTAGCTCAGTATACCTGCATCGGTTGTAAATTTAAACTGCAGGCGGTATGAGTAAAGACACTGCTTTTTATAGCCGCCCTGCGCTTTGTTCAGTGCGTTTGTGCCGTACTTTCCGTCGCCGAGTAGAGGGTGACCGATGTGTGCAAGATGTGCTCTTATCTGATGTGTCCTGCCTGTGAGCAGCTCTACTCTGACAAGGCTGAGGTTGTTCTTTTCGTCAAGAACCTTGTATCTTGTGCGGATTTCTTTTGCATCGGGCTTGGGGCTGTCATAAACCTGCACCTTGTTTTTCTTTTCGTCTTTTTTCAGGTATGCTTTGAGTGTAGCTTCTTTCTTTGAAAATCTTCCGTGCGCAATACAAAGATAGATTTTGTCAAGCTCTCTGTCCTTGATTTTCTGGTTAAGAATGCGGAGCGATTCTGCATTCTTTGCTGCAATTACAATTCCGCCCGTGTTTCGGTCAATGCGGTTTGCAAGTGCAGGAGCAAAGCTGTTTTCGCCCTTTGGGTCATATTCGCCCTTTTCGTAAAGGTATCTTTCGACCCTTGTTATAAGGGTATCGACATATTCTCCTTCGTCAGGGTGACTGAGTAAGCCTACCTTCTTGTCGAGCAGAATTATGTTTTCATCCTCATATATAATGTCAAGATTTTTTGATGCGCGCAGAAAGTCATAATTGTCTGGCTTGGCTTCAAAAAATTCATCGTTTATGTACATCTCAACAAGGTCGCCTATCTGCAGTCTTGTCGAAATCTCAGCTCTTTTGCCGTTTACCTTGATTCGTTTTGTGCGGATGTATTTGTACATCAGTGTCTGTGGCAGAAGCGGTACAGCTTTTGTTATGAATTTGTCAAGCCTTTGTGCGGCATCGTTAGGCTTTATCGTAAAGCTTTTCATTTTAATCACACCTGAATAAATAATACAGCTATAATAACACAAAAATAAATGTTAATCAATATAAAAGGAGAGTGATAACATTGGATAAATTCGTGCTTCATTCAAAGTACAAGCCTACGGGTGACCAGCCGCAGGCAATAAAAGCGCTTGTTGACGGTGTCAATAAAGGCTTTGATGAGCAGACTCTGCTCGGTGTTACAGGCTCAGGAAAAACCTTCACAATGGCTAATGTTATCGCTCAGGTCAATAAACCCACTCTTGTGCTTGCTCACAACAAAACTCTTGCTGCACAGCTTTGCAGTGAATTTCGCGAATTCTTCCCCGAAAATGCGGTTGAGTATTTTGTATCTTATTATGACTATTATCAGCCCGAAGCCTATCTCCCCACAACGGATACCTATATTGAAAAGGATTCGGCTGTCAATGATGAAATTGATAAGCTCAGGCACTCTGCAACCTGCGCTCTTGCTGAACGCAGGGATGTAATTATTGTTGCGAGTGTATCGTGTATATATACTCTCGGCAGCCCGTTCGATTATAAGAATATGCTCATCTCTCTGCGACCTGGTATGGAAAAAAGCCGAGAAGAGCTTATTGAAAAGCTTGTCAGCATTCAGTATGAGCGCAACGATATTAACTTCATCCGTAACAAGTTCCGCGTAAGAGGTGATGTCGTTGAAATTTTCCCTGCATATTCATCGGACACTGCAATCCGTGTTGAATTTTTCGGCGATGAAATTGACCGTATCAGTGAGATAAATGCCCTTACAGGTGAAGTGAAGGCTGTGCTGACCCATGCAGCCGTTTACCCTGCATCGCACTATGTAATTCCTCAGGAGAAAATGGAAGAGGCAATTGGCAGAATTTTCAGCGAAATGAGCACAGTTTATGCCGATTTTGTTGAACAGGGCAAGCTTCTTGAGGCTCAACGAATCAAACAGCGAACGGAGTATGATATTGAAATGCTCCGCGAAACAGGCTTCTGCAAGGGTATAGAAAACTATTCGCGTGTGCTTTCGGGCATGCCTCCCGGCTCTGTGCCGTTTACACTTCTTAACTATTTTCCTGATGATTTTCTGTTGTTTGTTGATGAATCCCATGTTACACTTCCGCAGGTAAGAGGTATGATAGGCGGCGACAGAGCAAGAAAAGAAAATCTTGTTAATTTTGGTTTCCGTCTGCCGTCAGCCTTTGATAACCGTCCGCTTACTTTTGATGAGTTTTATGAGCGCACGGGGCAGAAAATCTTTGTCAGTGCCACACCGGGCGATTTTGAAAAGAGCAAGAGCACGCAGATTGCAGAGCAGTTAATCCGCCCCACGGGTTTGCTTGACCCCGAAATTTCTGTCAGAAGCACCGACGGTCAGATTGATGACCTGCTTGGTGAAATTAATAAACGCACTGAAAAGGGCGAAAGAGTGCTTGTCACAACCCTTACAAAAAAAATGGCGGAGAATCTGACCGATTACTTTTCCGATATGGGTGTAAAGGTCCGCTATATGCATCACGATATTGATACAATCGAGCGTATGCAGTTAATCAGAGGTCTGCGCCTTGGTGAGTTTGATGTGCTTGTCGGTATCAACCTTCTGCGCGAAGGTCTTGACATTCCCGAGGTGTCACTTGTCGCAATCCTCGATGCCGATAAGGAAGGCTTTCTGCGCAGTGAAACTTCGCTTATCCAGACAATAGGCAGAGCTGCGCGCAACTCAAACGGCGAGGTTATAATGTATGCGGACAGTGTAACACCGTCAATGGAGCGTGCGCTTGAAGAAACAGCGCGCCGCCGCGAAAAGCAGATAGCCTATAACGAAAAGCACGGCATCACACCGCAGACAATCATAAAAGATGTGTCCGAGGTGCTTGAAATTTCTGCAAAGGCGGATACCGGCAAGGCAGATAAACAGCTCAGCCGAATTGAGCGCGAACAGCTTATTAAACAGCTTACAGCTGAAATGAAGGCAGCTGCAAAAATTCTTGAGTTTGAGCATGCGGCACAACTGCGTGACAGAATTGAAAAACTCAGACGAGGTAAGTAAATGAGAGAGAAAAAAATAACGGTAAAGGGTGCAAGAGCACATAATCTTAAGAATATTGACATCGAAATCCCGCGCGATAAGCTTGTTGTTTTTACAGGGCTTTCAGGTTCGGGCAAATCGTCGCTTGCGTTTGATACAATTTATGCTGAGGGTCAACGCCGTTATGTCGAATCGCTGTCAAGCTATGCAAGGCAATTTCTTGGTCAGATGGACAAGCCCGATGTGGATTATATCGAAGGTTTGTCACCTGCAATTTCAATTGACCAGAAAACAACATCAAAAAATCCGCGTTCTACGGTAGGTACGGTAACCGAAATTTACGATTATCTGCGTCTGCTCTGGGCGCGTGTCGGTGTGCCCCATTGTCCCGAATGCGGCAGAGAAATAAAGAAGCAGACAGTTGACGATATTGTCGGCAAAATTCTTGAATTGCAGGAAGGTACAAAAATTCAGATTCTTGCCCCCGTTGTCAGGGGACAGAAGGGTGAGCATGTTAAGGTGTTTGAATCCGCACGAAAAAGCGGCTATGTCCGTGCCCGTGTTGACGGCAACCTATATGAGCTTACCGAAACAATAAAGCTTGAAAAAAACAAGCGACACGATATTGAGGTTATCGTTGACCGACTTGTTGTAAAGGAATCAATCCGTTCAAGGCTTGCCGATTCGGTAGAAACCGCGGCAGGTCTTGCTGAGGGTCTTGTGCTGTGCGATGTCGTCGGCGGCGAAGAGCTTCTCTTTTCGCAGAATTATGCCTGCCCTGACCATGGCACATGTATAGAAGAGCTTGAGCCGAGAATGTTCTCATTCAACAATCCCTACGGTGCGTGTCCCACATGTTCGGGTCTTGGTATCTTTATGAAAATTGACCCCGATATTATTATTCCCGATAAATCTCTTTCAATAAATGGTGGTGCAATCAAGGCAAGCGGCTGGAGTATTCAGGACAGCGGCAGTATTGCAAGAATGTATTTTGAAGGTCTTGCAAAGCACTATAAATTTTCGCTCGATACTCCCATAGAGGAATTGCCGAAGAAAATAATTGATATTCTTCTTTACGGCACAAACGGTGAAAAATTTACCATGGAGCGCAATACTCAGTTTATGCAGGGCACTTACCGTTCCGATTTTGAGGGTGTGCTCAATAATCTTCAGCGCCGCTACAACGAAACAAACAGTGATGCAATGCGTGGCGAGGTTGAGCAGTATATGTCAGAGCAGAGCTGTCCCGACTGTAACGGTGCAAGGCTCAAAAAAGAGGTGCTCTGTGTTACTGTGGGCGATATGAATATTGAACAGTTTACCCGTATGCCTATTTCAGAGGAGCTTGATTTTATAAATAATCTTGTCCTTTCAGACCGCGAAATGCAGATTGCAAGGCTGATTCTCCGCGAAATCCGCGAAAGACTCAGCTTTCTTATGAGTGTCGGCCTTGAGTATCTCACCCTTGCAAGGGGTGCAGGCACTCTTTCGGGCGGCGAAAGTCAGCGTATCAGGCTTGCCACTCAGATTGGCTCGTCGCTGACGGGTGTGCTTTATATTCTTGATGAGCCGAGCATTGGTCTGCACCAGCGCGACAATTCAAGGCTTATCGAAACTCTGCGCCACCTGCGTGATATTGACAATACTCTCATTGTTGTTGAGCATGATGAAGAAACCATTATGAGCGCCGATTATATTGTCGATGTCGGTCCGGGTCCGGGGATTCACGGCGGTGAAATTGTCTGCAGCGGTACTCCTGAAGAAATAATGCAGTGTGAAAATTCTGTTACCGGTCAGTACCTGAGCGGTAAGAAGAAAATTCCTGTGCCTGAAAGCCGCAGAAAGGGCAGCGGCAAAAGTCTTGAAATCTGTGGTGCAAGGGAAAATAACCTCAAAAATATTGATGTTAAGATACCTCTGGGCACTCTCACCTGTGTTACGGGTGTGTCGGGTTCGGGTAAATCATCGCTGATTAATGAAATTCTGAATAAAAAGCTTGCCGCTGAGCTTAACGGCGCGCGCAAATATGCAGGCAAGCACGATAAAATCAAGGGCATACAGCACCTTGATAAAGTAATCAATATCGACCAGTCGCCAATCGGCAGAACACCCCGTTCAAACCCTGCAACCTATACGGGTGTGTTTACCGACATACGCGATTTATTTGCCGCAACAACGGATTCAAAAATCCGCGGTTACAAAGCAAACCGCTTCTCTTTTAATGTCAAGGGCGGCAGATGCGAAGCCTGTCAGGGTGACGGTATAGTTAAAATTGAAATGAACTTCCTTGCCGATATTTATGTGCCCTGCGATGTGTGTCACGGCGCAAGATATAACCGCGAGACACTTGAGGTTAAATACGGCGGCAAATCAATTTACGATGTGCTTGAAATGACGGTTGAAGAGGGGTTGTCTTTCTTTTCTGCTGTGCCGAAAATCAAGCGCAAGCTGCAGACACTTTACGATGTCGGTCTTGGCTACATTAAAATCGGTCAGCCTGCAACAACTCTTTCCGGCGGCGAAGCACAGCGCGTAAAGCTTGCAACGGAGCTTGCCAGAATCGCAACGGGCAAAACGATTTATATTCTTGACGAGCCGACAACGGGTCTGCACACAGCCGATGTTCACAGGCTTATTACTGTTTTGCAGAAGCTTGTTGACAGCGGCAATACCGTGCTTGTGATTGAGCACAACCTTGATGTTATCAAAACAGCCGATTATATTATTGACCTCGGACCTGAGGGCGGTAACAAGGGCGGCGAAATTGTTGCCTGCGGTACACCCGAGGAGGTAGCAAAGTGTGAAAAATCATATACGGGTCAGTATCTTAAAAAGATGCTGTAAAAAAAGATGCACTTGATTTTCCAACCAAGTGCATCTTTTTTGTTATTCAGCTATCTGATAAATTCTTACATAGTCAATAACAAATTCGCTGTGATATGTTTCTTTGTCGAGCGGCTCAAGTGCCGAAGCATCGGGAACTTCGAGCGAAACTCTTACTTCTTCTGCAACCTGTGATGTTCCGTTTCCGAAGGTTGAACGCGCGGTTTCAACACCGTTTATGTAGAAAATATATTCATCTTCTGTCCACTTCACACCGTAGGTGTTGTATTCGTTGTAAATGTCTTTGCCGTAAAATGCGCCGAGCATGCGTGACTGGTAACCATCTGTTGCGCCGTCAACACCTGCGCAGTGAATTGTCTGAGTTACAGAGTCATGCATAACTTTTCTGCCGTAATAGGGTGCTTCAAAAATATCAATTTCAGCGCCGCCTATACCACCCTTTGAATATTCAGCCTCGTACGGATGTGCCGCCATAATCCAGAATGCGCTCCAGAAGCCGCTGCCTTCACTTACCTTGCAACGGATTTCATAATAACCCTGTTTGTACCATTCGAGCAGCGCAAGGTCGCCTGCGTACCAGCCGGCACCAAACTGACCGTCCTCAAGATATTCTGCAGTGATAACGCAGTTGCCGTCTTTCACCTCAACCTGGCTGGGTGTGCGGTAACCGCCTCTGCGCACGCCTGTGTTGCAGTATTTCCAAACATCGGTGTTAAGTGTATCACCTTCAAATTCATCTTCAAAAACAATTTTATAGCCGGTTAGATCTAACTCTTCGCCGCGGGGAGTTGTGGGATAGTCAAAAATTGTAAGTCCGAAAAGCTCAATAATTGCAACTATTGATGCAATTACGGCTTTAATGCTTTTGGATGTGAAGATTTTTTTGAAATGAATTTTCTGTTGTTCAACACCCCACATCTGTCTGGGGGCAAGTTTCAGTACTTCAGTAAGAAATTTTTCAATCATTGTTAAGCACCTCTTTTATTTCGCTAAATCCTTTACTGCATTTTTGTGGGGAACATTCTGTGCTACTGCTGCAATAAGCTCGTCTGCTGTAATGAATTCAATTCCGTCATCAAGCTGGCTTACAAAATATGCAAGGTCATCGGGACCGACTGTCCACGGATGTATATTGATAACCGTGTAGCCGTTTATTGATTTTGTGTCAGCAGGGTAGGTGTTGATAATGTCAGCCTGTTTCTTGAGCCATTCCTGTGTTACCTGAGAAGCATCGCCGCTGGGATGCCAAAGAGAGAAACCGACACTTACGAAGGGCTTGTCGTTGACAAAGAAAACTCTGCCTCTGCCGCCGCCGTAGCCGCCTGTGTAGTTATCGGGGTCAATCTGAAGAATACCGCCCCTAATGTTGTCATATCTTGCAAAATAACCAAGCTTATTAGCATATGAAGCAAAGTCAATCTCGGTTTTTATTTCGTCGAGAAGTGTCATTGTTGAAATTCCCGATTTAAGCATTGTTGCTGCTGTAAGGTCAGAATATGCGCTTACTTCGCTTGGACTCATCTTGGAAATTCTTGCGTAGCCTGCACCGGAAGGACCTGTGATAAATGCATCTTCGGGATCCTTGGCATCAAGTGCTTTCTTTATAGCGCTTGATGAGAATTTATACATCTGTGGTGCAAATGTCCATGTGATGGGTGTGTCAATATCATAGCTTTGCCATGTATGATATTCATTAAAGCCGTTTGAAATCCACTGTGCATTGTCACCGTCGCTGTAAACAATTGCAACATAGTGCTTTGTGGGGTCAAGCTCAGGTGCCGTGACATTGTCCGCACCTATTCTGCCTGTTTCAATTCTGTTGCAGGTGAGAACACTTGTGTTGAAGCTGTGATCTGAGGGGATTACATAGTGACCGAATCTTCCGGCGCATTCAGTGTGCTTAATTTCGTACTGACACCAACCAAGAATCATTGAAGCGGGCTCAAGGTCACTGTAAATCTTGTCACGGAAAGCGCGTGCTACATAGTCGCTGTCCTCAACAAATGTGATGAAGATTTTTTGCTGCACTGCAAGGTCACGCAGACCGCTTGCATCGGCATAAAGATGAACAAGACAGTCCTTGCGGAATTCATCCTTGTATTTGTCGTAAAAAGCTTCTTCGTGTGTGAAATCAAGTGCATCGTCGCTCAGATCTTCTTTCTTTTCAAGCCCTGCGGCAATAGCAAGGTTTTCTGCTGACACTGGTACGGCAAGCCAACCGTTAAGCGTTGCATAGTTGAAAGCAAGGTTAATCTGAGAGTGTGTGTCAGCATCGGAAAACAGCACATAACCGTTGTCACTGATGTGTGACTTGTAGCGGGCAATGAGTGTGTCAAGCCGCCAACTCTTACCGTTTTCATCAGCATAAAGCAGTTTGCAGCCTGCTTCCTGAAGGTCTTTGAGCTCGGTTGCGGAATCCGTGCCGTAGTTAATGAAAATGGAAGCCTCAGTTCTGCCGACAAGACCCTGAAGACACTGCACAGCAGCGCGCTCATCCTTGCTCAGATTGTTTACAACAACAATTTCGTCAGCAAGTGGCTTGACTTCAAAATCATAAAGGATACTGTTCAGTTCTTGCTCAGTTTTTGGTTGCGGCACAATACCCGGCAAAAACGCAGTTATGCCATTGAAAACAAACATGAAAATTGCCATAAAGAGAGTAATTGCAGTTCTGAAAATACTCATTGTTATTCCTCCTTAGTTATGATTAAGAATATTATATATTTTTTTTTAGAAATTTGCAATCAGTTTATATCCTACTTGAAAAAAATATATTATTAATGTAAAATAATACAGTATGCTTTAAATACGGAGGCGAAGAAAATGCGTAATCCTCTTGCGGACAGACTCAGACCGCAGTGTATTGAAGATATGGTTGGTCAGCGGCACTTGCTTGGTGAAGGCAAGGCTCTGCGCCGTATTATCGATTCGGGTGAAGTGCCGAATCTGATTTTTTACGGTCCTTCCGGTGTCGGCAAAACAACTCTTGCCGAAATTCTTGCAAAACGCACCAATAAATATTTCTGTAAGCTCAACGGCACAACAGCCTCCACTGCAGATATAAAAGATATTATTGCACAGTCGCAGACTCTCAGCGCAATCAACGGTGTGCTTTTGTATCTTGATGAGATTCAGTATTTTAATAAAAAACAGCAGCAGACACTGCTTGAGTATATTGAAGACGGTTCAATTACTCTTATCGCATCCACAACTGAAAATCCGTATTTTTATGTCTATAATGCGGTGCTCAGCCGCTCTACTGTTTTCGAGTTCAAGAGTGTAACACCGAAAGAGATTGAACCTGCAATTCTCCGTGCCTTTGATTTTCTTGCGAAAGAGGGCGGCATGGAGTTTGAGCTTGAAGACGGCGTGCTTTATCACATTTCCTGCGGCTGCGGCGGCGATGTACGCAAGGCGATGAATTCAGCGGAGCTTTGTGCTATGGCATCGCAGACAGTTGACGGTAAGAGAATTGTAACCCTTGAAATTGCCGAACAGCTCACTCAGCGCAGTGCGTTCAAGTATGACAAAGAGGGTGATGAGCATTACGATATTGTTTCCGCTTATCAGAAATCAATGCGCGGCTCAGACCCTGATGCAGCAATCCACTATCTTGCCCGTTTGCTTGAAGCAGGGGATTTGCCATCTGCCTGCCGAAGACTTCTTGTTTGCGCAAACGAAGATGTCGGTCTTGCCTATCCTCAGCTTATTCCGATTGTAAAAGCGGCAGTGGATACCGCACTGCAAGTCGGCATGCCTGAAGCGAGAATTCCGCTTGCCAATGCGGTAATTCTTGTGGCAACTGCGCCAAAATCAAACTCAGCCTACGAAGCTGTAAATGCGGCGCTTGAAGATATACGCAACGGCAAAAACGGACCTATACCGCGCACACTTCAGAATAAACACTTCGACGGTGAAGACAATGACCATAAGGGTCAGTTTTACAAATATCCCCATGCCTTTGAAAACCACTGGGTAAAACAGCAGTATCTGCCAGATGCGCTTAAAAATACAACCTATTATAAGTATGGTGATAACAAAAACGAGCAGGCGGCAAAAGCCTATTGGGATAAAATAAAAAAGTAATGAAATAAAACAAAATGAACCGACTTGGAAACAAGCCGGTTCATTTTTATAATGTTTACTTATTTAAGGTTAGCACGGAGAGTTGCAAGCTCGTCTGCAAGAGTCTTGGGAAGCTTGTCGCCAAACTTGCCGTAGAACTCCTCGATGCCTGCTGTCTCTGCTGTCCAGAGATCCTTGTCAACATCAAGCATAGCCTTGAGTGTGTCAACAGAAACTTCATCTTCAATACCTTCAAGGTTGATGTCTTCAGCCTTGGGAACGTAACCGATAGCAACCTCGTCAGCGTCTACCTTGCCGTCGCAACGGTCAAGAATCCACTCAAGAACACGAAGGTTGTCACCGAAACCGGGCCACATAAAGTTGCCTTCATCGTCCTTACGGAACCAGTTAACATTGAAGATCTTGGGAGCCTTGTCAGCATCGAGTGTTTCACCGATGTTGATCCAGTGCTGCCAGTAGTCACCCATGTTGTAACCGCAGAAGGGAAGCATAGCCATGGGATCGCGGCGAACAACACCGACAGCGCCTGCAGCAGCAGCTGTTGTTTCGGAAGCCATGATAGAGCCTACGAATACACCGTGGTTCCAGTCGCGTGACTGATATACAAGGGGAGCAAGCTTTGCGCGTCTGCCGCCGAATACGATAGCGGAGATGGGAACGCCTGCGGGGTTCTCAAACTCGGAGCTGATGCAGGGGCAGTTTACAGCAGGAGCTGTGAAACGGCTGTTGGGATGTGCACCCTTCTCTTCGCTCTCCTGACCGTTCCAGGGGTTGCCCTTCCATTCCATTGCGTTTGCGGGCGGGTTCTTGTCAAGACCTTCCCACCAAACTGTGTTGTTGTCAAGATTGTGAGCAACATTGGTAAAGATTGTGCCCTTCATTGTTGCTGCAAGAGCGTTGGGGTTGGACTTGTTATTTGTGCCGGGAGCAACACCGAAGAAACCGTTTTCGGGGTTGATAGCATAGAGTCTGCCGTCTTCGTCCTTGCGGATCCATGAAATGTCGTCGCCTACGCACCATACTTTATAACCCTTATCAAGGTAAGATTTGGGAGGAATAAGCATAGCAAGGTTTGTTTTACCGCAAGCTGAGGGGAATGCAGCGCAGATATATTTAACTTCGCCGTCGGGCTTTTCAACACCGAGGATGAGCATGTGCTCAGCCTGCCAGCCTTCCTTCCAGCCCTGGTAGGAAGCAATACGGAGTGCGAAGCACTTTTTGCCGAGAAGAACATTTCCGCCGTAACCTGAGTTAACGGAAATGATTGTGTTGTCCTGCGGGAACTGGCAGATATATCTCTTTTCTTCATCAATCTGGCACTTGCAGTGAAGACCGCGAACCCAGTCGTTGCTGTCGCCGAGAGCTTCAAGAACCTTTGTGCCGACTCTTGTCATGATAACCATGTTGAGAACAACATAGATAGAGTCTGTAAGCTCAATACCAATCTTGGAGAAACGGCTGCCTACGGGACCCATTGAGTAGGGGATAACATACATTGTTCTGCCCTTGTAGGAGTCCTTAGCAATATCATAAAGCATTTCGTAAGCTTCTGCGGGATCCATCCAGTTGTTTGTAGGACCTGCCATCTCCTTTGTGGGAGCACAGATAAATGTTCTGCCTTCAACACGTGCAACGTCGTTTACAGCTGTTCTGTGAAGGTAGCAGTCAGGAAGAAGATCCTGATTGAGTTTAATCATTTCGCCTGTTGAGCAAGCTTCTGCTCTGAGTGCTTCGATCTGCTCCTGAGAACCGTCAATCCATACGATTTTGTCGGGCTTTACAAGCTCAACCTTTTCGTCAATCCAGGAGAGAACGCTTTTGTTTGTTGTGTAGTTCATGGGATATACTCCTTTCGGTGATACTTCTTTAACAATTACTAATATATATTATTTTAGTCAAATCTGCAATTAAAAATACGGACAAATATTTATGGGTATTTTTAAAAAATTTGGTTTAATTTGCCAAAACTTTAAATCTGTTTAAGAAGGGGGCCAATGCCCTTGATTGCTCTGGGAATATCCTTGACAATAAGGCGGATGCCGCCCTTTTCGCCGCTGAGCCATTTTACAAGTCCGTCAGCCATCTGTTCGCTGAATACACCGCCGCTCATGCTGATGAAATCACGGAAAGGTGTCTGCATTGCAATTGCCTGTGCGAAGCCCGCAGGGATGAGTGTTGTTAGAAGGTTGTAAAAGCGCTTGCCGTTTTTTGTGTGTGCACAGCTTTCAAATGTGTCCTGAATGCCGAGCTTTCTGTTTGCATCGTAGTTTGCGGGCGGAAGCTCTCTGCCGAGCACTGCAACAAACTGCTCTGTGGGAACATTCTGAACATTGCCCGTGTAGTATACAGGAGCTGTAGCAGAGTAGTCTGGGATATTTTCTGTTGTGCCTTCTACATTTACTGTTGCGCTGAGTCTGATGTCTGCGCTTGAAGCACCGACAAGAATGTCAAATTCGCCGCTTTCAACGCACCAATCGTTGATATTTACATTATAGAAAGCAAATGCTCTCTTGCAAAGCTCAATTTCAACCTCTTTGCTTTCACCCGGATTGAGCCATATCTTCTTGAAGCCTTTAAGCTCTTTTTCGGGTCTGTAAATTGTGCTTTTTTTGTCAGCAACATAGAGCTGTGCAATTTCATAGCCTGCAACAGCACCTGTGTTCTTGACTGTGAAGCTGACCTTAAGTGTATCGTTTTCGCCCATTGAAGTTTTATCCAGTTTAAGGTCGGAATATGCAAATGTTGTGTATGAAAGACCAAAGCCGAAGGGATAGCGGACAGCCTTTGCAGCCTTTTCGTAATATCTGTAGCCTATGTAAATGCTTTCGCGGTATTCAACGCTTGCAGGGTTGCCGGGGAAGTTGTTTACAGCAGGTGTGTCTGCATAGGTCATCGGATATGTTTCGGGAAGCTTACCGCTGGGGTTGACAGCACCGCTGATGATGTCTGCAACGGCACCTGCGCCTGCCTGTCCGCCAAGGTAGGAATTGAGAACTGCAGCAACACTGTCGTTCCATGGCATTTCAACGGGTGAGCCGCCTGCAAGTACAACAATAACATTCTTGTTAACCTTTGTAATCTCTGCAACAAGCTTGTCGTGTGCTTCGGGAAGGTTCATGTGGCTTCTGTCAAAGCCCTCTGCTTCATATTCATCTGTAAGACCGATGAAGAGAATAACTGTTTCGCATCTTGCGGCAAGCTCTGCAGCCTGCTGTGCAAGTGCGGCATTGTTCTTTGCCTTTTTCTCTTTAAGCTCGTAGCCCTGTGCGAACTCAACATCGTAGCCGACCTTTTTGAGCTCTTCAAGAGCATTGTCAAGCTTTGTGGGGTTAATGTGTGAGCTGCCTGCACCCTGGTATCTGGGTGTTCTTGCAAGCTCGCCGATAACTGCAATCTTTTTATCTTTTCTAAGCGGAAGAATACCGTTGTTTTTAAGAAGAACCATTGAGTTTGCAGCAACTTTTCTTGCGAAATCCTGGTCGTCGAGGTCATTGTAAGGATAATCTTTCTTTGCACCTGCAGCAGCCTTATCAATCAGTTTAAGCACATTGAGTGCTCTCTCTGTTACAACTGCTTCATCAAGTGTGCCGTTCTTGACAGCCTCAATAATCTTCTTTGCGCCTGAACCTGCGGAGGAGGGCATTTCAAGGTCATTACCGTTCTTAAGGCCGAGCACTCTGTCGTTTGCAGCGCCCCAGTCACTTACTACAACACCGTCAAAACCCCATTCATCACGGAGAATCTCAATCTGTGTGTGTTTGTTTTCAGAGCCGTGGAAGCCGTTGATTTTGTTATAGGAGTTCATAACTGTCCAGGGCTGAGCCTTCTTGACGGCAATTTCAAATGCTGTCAGATAAATTTCGCGCAGTGCTCTTTCGTCAACAACACTGTCGCAGGTCATTCTGCGTGTTTCCTGGCTGTTTGCGCAGAAGTGCTTTAGTGATGTGCCCACACCCATAGACTGAACACCGTTGATAAATCCTGCGGCAAGCTCGCCTGCAAGAATGGGATCTTCTGCAAAATACTCAAAATTTCTGCCGCAGAGCGGGGAACGCTTCATGTTGATACCGGGGCCGAGAAGGACACCGACTTCTTCCTTAAGGCACTTTTTGCCGAGTGCAACACCCATTTCATAAAGAAGCTCAGGATCCCAAGATGCGGCTGTTGTAGCTGCCGTGGGGTAGCTGATTGCGGGTACGCTGTTGCTCAGACTGTCGCCTGTTTTGCTGTAGTCCTTCTTGCGAAGTCCGTGAGGGCCGTCGCACACCATGATTGAGGGAATTCCGTATTTTTCCATTCCCTTAAGGTGCCAGAAATCTGCGCCGTCGCAAAGAGCAGCCTTTTCTTCAAGAGTCATTTTTGAGATAAGCTCGCTGTACTTGGACATAGTTTATTCTCCTTCAAATATATTTTTTTCAGTTAGTGCGGTGTCTGAGGAGGTTTCAATAATCTCAACACCTTTAAGCTTTTTTTGAATGATGCTGTTTCGGTGCTGAGCCTCGCCCAGTGCCTTGCCTGCATCATCAATTCGTTTTCTTGCTTTTTCAAGCAGATCGCCAAATTTGTCATACTGTGATTTAGCAACTGCAAGAAGCTGTCTTACTTCATTTGCTTTTTCGTTGATAGCAACCGCCTTGAAGCCCATTGAAAGCGATGAAAGCAGTGCGGTTATCGTTGTGGGGCCCGCAATCATAATGTTGTATTCGCTCCTGAGCTTTTCGGGCAGACCGTTGGGTGAAGCGGCAATTTCCGCATAAAGTCCTTCGGTTGCAAGGTACATTATCGCATAGGGAGTTGTCTGCGGTACGACAATATATTTCGTTATGAGCTTTGCTTCATCTTTAACCCTTGCTTCAAGTGCATGTCTTGCTGCGGCAACCGCTGCAGGGTCCGCATTTTCGGCGGCTGTGCAGAGCCTTACATAATCCTCCATCGGGAACTTGGAATCTATAGGAAGGTAGGTTGTTTTGCCGCTCGAATCGCCTGAAGGGATTTTGACTGCAAACTCAACCTTTGTCTGGCTGCCTTCAATCGGAGCATAGTTTTTGACATACATTCCGGGAATTGTCTGGTCGAGTATGTTTTCAAGGTAAACCTCAGCCCATGTGCCTCGCGCTTTGACATTTGTAAGCACTTTGTTGAGCGAGCTTACATTTGCCGTAACACCTGTTGAAAGCTCTTTCATTTCACCGAGTGACTTGTTTACATTTTCAAGCTGGTCGGATACTGTTTTGAAAGAAGTGTTGAGCCTTTCGTTAAGCGTTGCGTTGAGTTTTTCGTCAACCGTTTCGCGCATCTGGTCAAGCTTCTTTTCGTTGCTCTCCTGCATCTGGCTTATTGCTTGAGCAACCGTGCGTGAAACGCGCTCAACCTGTGCGGTGTTATTTTCTCCTATTTTTCCAAGCGATTGGGTTATAATCTGCATCATGCTCTGTCTGCTTTCAAAATCAGCCCTTGTCATTTCTTCAAGCTTCTTTTCCATGGCACTCAGGCTCAATGCCGTTTCGCGTCTGTTGCGCTCAAACTCGTCTGCCATAAGCCGCTGAAGTCTTTCACTTTCGGTATTGTCTGTGTTTTTATTGCTTTTTTTAATAAGCAATAAAACAGCGGCAACGGTGATAAAAAGCAGGACAAGTACCGCAATCAGCAAAATAAGAATAATGCTGTCCTCAGGCATAATAACCTCCTTACATACAGATTTATCCATTATTAATTTTATTATAACAGAAAAAATTATTAATCACAAGTAATATTTAAAAATAATATAATTAAAGCCGACACTGTTTAGTGCCAGCTTATGATAAGTTTATTTTTCTTTCATTCTATATAGCCTTAATGCATTTGTTACTACAAAAACAGAGCTTAAACTCATTGCCGCCGCGCCAATCATCGGGGAAAGTGTTATTCCAAAGGGGATAAAAAGCAGTCCGGCTGCAACGGGGATGCCGATAATGTTGTAGAAAAATGCCCAGAAAAGATTCTGCCTGATGTTTCTCAGCGTTTTGCGTGAAAAGGTGTTTGCCTTTACAACATCAGTAAGGTCACTCTTCATCAAAACTATATCAGCAGATTCTATTGCTATGTCTGTGCCGCCGCCAATCGCAATTCCCACATCCGCTTGTGTAAGCGCAGGGGAGTCGTTTATACCGTCGCCAACCATTACAACAGTTTTGCCCAAAATTTGAAGCGATTTAATAATCTCAGCTTTCTGTGAGGGCAGAACACCTGCTATTATTTTGTCTGCACCAAGCTCTGAGCCTATTGCCTGCGCGGTTTTTTCGTTGTCACCGGTGAGCAGCGTAATATGCCCTCCGGCTTTTTTCAAAGCTTTTACAGCCTCAATGCTTGACGGCTTTATTTCATCTGCAACTGCAATTATGCCTGCAAGCTTATTGCTTATTGCAATATAAACAGGAGTTTTTCCTTGCGAGGCAAGTGCAGAATAATCAGATTCAGCAGCTGAAATATCAATATTATTTTCGCTCATAAGAGCTGAATTTCCGCAGATGATTCTTTCTCCGTTAATCTCAGCAGCTACACCTTTTCCTGTGATGCAAGTAAAGTTAATTACCTTTACAGTTTCGCCTTCGTGTTTTTGGCAGATTGCCTTTGCGAGCAGATGTTCACTTTTACTTTCGACCGATGCAGCAAGCTTGAGAAGCTCATTTTTGTCTGTGCCGTATGTTAAAACATCTGTAACAGCAGGCTTACCTGTTGTTACAGTGCCGGTTTTATCAAGCACGAATGAGTCAGCTTTGCCGAGTGTTTCAAGTGCGTGTGCAGATTTTACAAGAATACCGTTTGAAGCGCATTTTCCTGCTGAAACAGTAATTGCAACTGGGGTTGCAAGACCGAGAGCACAGGGACAGGAAATTACAAGTACGCAAATAGCACACGAAAGAGCAAATTCAAGGCTTTGTCCGACAATTATCCACGCGATAAAAGTAACGACGGAAATTATCATAACAACCGGCACGAATATGCCTGCAATTTTATCTGCAAGCCTTGCAACCGGAGGCTTGCTTGCGCCGGCGTTTTCAACCAGCTCAATAATTTGTGCAAGTGTTGTTTCCTTGCCTACTTTTGTGGCTTTCATATTGAATGCACCGTCAAGGTTAATGCTTGCGGACATTACGGTGTTGCCTTTGGCTTTTTTTACTGGCATGCTTTCGCCCGTAAGTGCAGATTCGTCAACCTTTGAGCTGCCTTCAATAACAATTCCGTCAACAGGTATTTTTTCGCCGGGACGGATTATGACAGTATCGCCCACGATGATTTCGCTTGATTTAACTGTCATTTCTTTTCCGTTGCGTAAAACTGTAGCTGTGTCGGGTGATAACTCAATCAGCTTTTCTATTGCTGAGTTCGTTTTTCCTTTTGATCTTTCTTCAAGGAATTTGCCAACAGTTACAAGTGTCAGAATTGTTGCGGCTGATTCAAAATAGAGATTTGAAACATATTTCTCGGCAATGTCAATTCTGCCGTTTCCCAAACCGTATCCGATCATGAAAATTGAAAAAATACCGTATATAAGAGCTGCACTTGAACCTACAGCAACAAGTGTATCCATATTGGGTGCTTTGTTTTTCAGTGCACGGAATCCGCCGAAGAAGAATTTGCGGTTAACATATAAAATAGGCAGTGTCAGCAGAAATTGCAGAAAAGCAAATTGCACACCGTTTTGCACTCCGTGAAAAAAGTGGGGAAGAGGGAGGCCGACCATGTGACCCATTGTGATATACATCAGCACGGCAAGAAGCGGTATGGACACAGCAAGCCTCGTTTTTACCGGTGTGAATTTTTCTTCTTTTTTTGTTGCGGTTTTCGGCTTTTCTTTTATTTCTTCTGCTTTTACGGGCAGCTCTTCTTCGTGAAGCTGAGCCTTGAAGCCTGCTTTTGTGACAGCGTTTATTATTGCTTCGCTGTCTGTTTTGCTTTCATCAAACTCTGCAATGAGCAGTTTGCCGAGAAGATTAACCTGAGCGCTTTCAACACCGTCAATCTTTGAAACCGCACGCTCAACTGCTGCAGAGCAAGCTGCACACATCATGCCTTCTACATCAAATTTAAGTTTCATTTTTATCACCTCCAATATTTTATATTATTGACATAATTAAGTCAATAAAGCATTTTGTAAAATTTTGTATCACAAACCGTAATTGACAAATTAAAGGTAAATATAGTAAAATATAATTTAAAAGGAGTGATTAGAAAATGAAAAAAACAGTATCAATTTTACTTGCAATGCTGCTGACCTTCGGCTCGGCAAGCTTTGGTGCAAGCGCATACCGCGGTAAATATATGCCCGACGGTATGGACACCGACTATTATCTGCTTGTTACCGCTGATGATGAATCAACGCAGCTTGGCAGTCTTTCTGCAAAGTACGAGTCAAACGGAAACCCTGCAACAATATCCGCCGGCAACGATACGGGCGGTGTGTCCTACGGTGCTTATCAGTTTTCGAGCCGCTACGGTGTGCCGCTGACCTTTGTCAATTGGTGCATTTCGTCAGGTGAAGGTGTGCAGACCGGTGAAAGACTCAAGGCTGCTTATGAGCTTGATGAAAATACATACGGCGAAAAATTCAACGCAGAATGGAAGCTTATTGCGCAGGAGTCGCCGGAAGCTTTTCTCCGTCTTCAGCACAGATTTACAAAAGCAAGATACTATGATGTTCTGGTTGAAAAGCTTGAAAAATCAGTAGCCGGCTTTGATATTGACAACTATACCATTGCTCTTAAAAATGTAATTTGGTCAAGAGCGGTGCAGAACGGTGTCAACAGCGATGTTATCACAAAAGCTTTTGAAAATCTCGGCGGTTTCAGCAATCAGCCTGAGGATGTTCTTATCAAAGCGATTTATGCACAGGCATCAAAGCTTGTCGATGAACCGCCTTATGCCGATTCGATTAAGATTGAGCGAAGCTCAGCTGAAAAATACCAGATAGATGTTGAAACGGTAGAGGGTAAATATCTTTATTATCACAGCCGCAATTCATCGGATATTCAGGTGTCTGTTTACAGAAGACTTGCAGTAAGAGAGCTTAAGGAAGCGCTTGATATGTTCGTTGCTGCAGGTGGTGTGCTCACACCTGATGAGCCTGTTATTCCTATTCCACCTGAAGAAGATACAACCAAGCCTGAGGGCGGCACAGAGGTGACACCTCCTTCGACAGGTGATGAGGACTACAGCAATCCTCTTACACCGGTTGACCCTCCTCAGACAGAAAATGAAAGCACAACCGGTAACGGCGAAATTGAAAATCCGCCGGCTCAGCAAAGCTGGATTCTCACTGTATTTGAGCTGATAGCAGATTTCTTTGTCGCGATAATATCATTTTTCTCAAATCTTTTCGGTTGATAAACATAACAAAAAGCCATCTCTGAAGTACTTCAGAGATGGCTTTAACTTTTAAAGCTGATAAAGTCCGGATTCAAGCAGTACAAATTCCTGACCGCCTGCAATAAAATACTTGAGCACAGGCTCGTCAAACTCAAGATAATCGCTTACAGCATAGTTACCGAGAGCGATTGTACGCACCTTGTTTGAACCCTTGTTGCAGATAAAAAGCTTGTCGTTGTAGCGGATGAGTGAAACCGGATTGACAAATGCAGTTGATTTTCCGCCGCCGATTCTCATTTGTACACGCTTTTCTTCCGTTGCATAACAAATAATTGCATTCAGATCAGGCACAACACTCCAGAAATTTTTGCCGTCTGGTGCGATTGAGCAGGCAGGTGAATCGTTGTAAAGAATAGTACCTGTCCATATTCCGATACCGCGTGCGTTGAAAATTCCGACATCACCGTTAGGGTAAATGAGAACTGTGTGGTTGTTTGAGAGTGTAGCTGTTTCGCATCGGATGTAATCCTTAAGCTGAGGACAAATCTCTTTGTATGCCGGACCGAACTTGCCCTCGAAATATGTCCATTTGGTAATCGGCATACTGCGTTGCTTTGCAACCTCATATCCCATAAAATCTGCTCTTGTTCTGCCGTCAGGCATAACCTCCGGCTTTATGTAAAGAAAACCGCCGTCAACCGGCAGTAAACCGTATATGTTATTATCAATGATTTTTTTCAATTTTCTCACCTATAAATATGCCCCGCCAAGCCGTCGCACGGCTAATATTAACCTGCGTCAAAAAGCAGGTGGGTAGCCTCCCGCAGGTTCACGCTCCCTTCGTCCGCCACTGAGGGCGGGAGGTCTGCAATCCGCTGAACGGAGACGGCTTCCCTTAGATAAGTGTGTTGGGTTAGTATTGCCGCACTTTTATCGCACAAGGCAGGGTGTATATTTAGTTAAAATCAGATGTTATATAATTATTCTTCTTCGTCTTCGCCTGCTTCAAATAAATCTGCAAGCCTTTCTTCAAAAATTTTACCTATCTCGTTGAACTCCTCGTCGTTGTCAATTGCTTCAAGGTAAATTTCGCCGTTTTCTTCGGTGGCTTTAAGAATAATAAGCTCGCCGTCGTCTTCAAGCATCTCTTCCGAATCATCATAGAGAGGAAGGAGAGCTACATATTTGCCGGTGTCTGTTTCAATTCTGTCAAGCTCTTCGAAAACGTGTTCCTTGCCTTCTTCGTCAATGACACTTACAAGGTCGGGATTGTATTCGTTGCTCATTTTATTTACTCCGTTTCTTTTTCTTCGTTCTGTGTTTTCTATTTTACATTGAATTTGTAATTAAGTCAAGGTGTTAAATAGTTACATTTGTATTAATATCAGCATATACTGTACAGAGGTGATGAATGTTGCGGTATTACAGACCTCAGCGCGGCAGAAGAGTTGTTTTTGCCATTACTTGCGTCCTTATCGTATCTGTGAGTGCTTTTTTGATTGTTGATGCAAGGCTGAGACCGTTTGTGCGCAACACTGCTGTGGTGCAGGCGCAGAACTATGCCGCGACGGTTGCAGGTTCTGCAGTGCCTGATATTCTTGCCGGAGAAGGTGCTGATTATTCGTCGCTTACAGAGATTACAAGAGATGAATCCGGTAATATTGTGTCAATACAGACAGATGCAATGCTTATTAATCGAATAAAGTCCAGTATAAATTCAGCTGTTGCGTCATCGCTGAGTAATATTAGCGGTAAACAGCTCGGTATACCTCTCGGCTCTTTGACCGGGCTTGCGCTTCTTAACGGCAGAGGTCCGCGGCTGAATGTGATAATCAGCCTGACTGGCAGTGCACAGACTCATTTTGTAAATGAATTTTCAGCCGCAGGCATAAATCAGACAAGACATCAGATTTTTCTGAAAACTACGGTAACTCTGCTTGTAGTTTTTCCAACAACAACCGTAACTACCGCATACACAATGAATATGCTTGTTGCGGAAACGATAATTGTCGGTAAAGTTCCCCTGGCTTACGGTGAAATGACACAAAAGTAAAGTTAAATCTTATACATTTCGCTGTATTTGAAAGGTACTCTCTCACCGTTTTTTATTATGTGATAGCAATTTTCGCCCAGTGAAAAAATCGGTTGGTCGCTTTTAAGACTATCGGAGCTGACATTGATTACCTTGCAGCCGCTCATTTCTTCTTTGTATCTTCTTACCTTTTCTGTATCCTTGCAGTTAAGGCCGATAATTGCGCCTGTCTTACTGCTGTGGCGTGTGCAGATAAGCTTTTCAACCCCAAGTCTTGCGCAGATGTCATTAAGCAGAAAATCGGGACTTGCGCTGATTACAACAGCAGGCCTTTCACGGTTTTCTTTTCTGAACCATTCAAAAACATCCTTTTCGTGCTTGTCCCAGAATCCCTTAACATTCTTTTCAAGGTTAATCAGCGGTACATAGCAGAATAAATACTTTTTCGCGTAGGTAAGTCCTTTTATTCCGAGAAAGAAAGGAATCATCATCACAAAAAGATAAGGTATACAGATTACAATCCAGGGGTTGTGAATCAGACAGTAGAACCAGAAAAGTGAGCCGCTGTCAAACGGCACGAGAGTTTTATCAAAATCAAAAATATCTATTTCTTTCATATCTATCTACCTTTACATTTCAAATATGCCTTCACTCCTTACGGGGAGTGTTTGTGTTATGAGGTCGCCGCCGTTTTTAACAAAAAGTTTGTAAAGCTCTGCTTTGCGTTCGTCTGTGTATGTGTAGCCCCAGAGTCTTTCTATTTTGCCAAAATCCTCAAAGGTTTCGTCAGGCAGCTTTTCAATCTTTTCAAAGGAGTAGGGCAGGGGGATTTTAACAGTGCCGTCGCTTGTTATGTAATAAGCCTTTGCAATTTCAATAGCTCTGCGGTTGGCTTCAATTCTCGGAAGCTCTTCGTCAAACTTGATTCGTGTAATCGGGAAAACGGCAATCTCTGCATCAAGAAGCTCGTAAGCCTCTTTGTAAAGTCCGTTGTGACCGTGGTGAGCAATCTGTACCACATCGCACTTGAGAGTGCTGCCGTATCTTTTGGTAAGCTCAAGGCTTGCAAGGTTGCTTGCATCACCGGGAATAAATATTCTTGAGCCTTCAGCTGTAAGCATTACCATGCATGAAGAATCATTGTAATCCTTAACAGTCTGAGGATAAATGTCCTCGTGTGTGCCAAGCACATCAAAGCAGAGGTTGCGTATGTAAAAGCGCTGTCCCGTATGGATTTTATATTTGGGGATGTCTGCTTCGTCAAGCATTCGGAATAGCTTTTTTGAAAGCAGATTTTCTTCAGTGCTCCAGTGCTTTGCAGCTTGATTGTCATCGGGGATAAAGTTTGAATAGATTCCTTCAATGATAACATCGTGCGTATTGTAACGCAGAAAATCCATGAACTTTGATGTGTGGTCTGAATGTGCGTGGCTGAGAAGCCAGCCGTTTACAACAACCTTCTGACCCTTTGGTGTGCGGTCCCTCATAAATTTGTAAATCCGGTCATTGTCGTTTACCTGAAAATAGTGACCGCTGTCAACAACAAAGAAGCTGTAATCAGGACACTGAATCATCAGACACATACCGCAGTCAATAAGTGACTGGTCGTTCTCAAAAGCAAAAAATGCTGTTTCACCGTCACCTTTGCAGCTTTGCTTTTCAAAGCAGGGCACGCGTTTGTCTGCTGTTGCGGCAACGCGCAGAATACCGTCACAGGGAGTGAAAAAAGCATTTATAACAACATCTCCCGTAAGACAGGTGTAAACATTGCCGTTAATTTCAGTTTGCTGTAAAATTTCAAACCCGTCGGATTTCAGCTGATTTATCCATTCTTCATACTTTGCTTTGTCAGCATTTCTGTAAAGGCGCATAAAGCAGCCTTCGCGGCAATCATAATCCGGCTCGTCTGCACTGCTTCTGAACTGTCTGAATTTTTCAAAAACTTTATTCATACCAAATCCTCTTTTCAAAAATGGGCAAGGTAAATCTTCACCTTGCCCATTATAAGTTTTATTATTCTTCGTCGGGATTTTCCCAGTTGTGCCAGACTTCCTGAACATCGTCGTTATCTTCGAACATTTCAAGCATTTTTGTCATGTTCTTGATGTCGTCTTCGTTTGTGAGTGCAGTGTAGGTTGTGGGAACATACTGTACCTCTGCAACGGCAAAGCTGTAACCTGCAGCTTCAAGAGCATCGCGTACTGCACCGAGGTCGTTGGGCTCTGTGCGTACTTCAAATACACTCTCATCTTCTGTAATGAAGTCTACCGCACCTGCTTCAAGTGCTGCATCCATAAGTGCTTCTTCGTCAACATCTTCTGCTTCAATAAGAATAACACCATAGCGGTTGAACATGAAGGAAACGCAGCCGCTCTGACCCATGTTTCCGCCGTATTTGTCAAAGTAGTGTCTTACATCGCCTGCTGTTCTGTTGCGGTTGTCTGTAAGAGCTTCAACAATAACAGCAATACCTGAAGGACCGTAGCCCTCATACATGATGGACTCATAATCTGCGCCGCCTGCTTCGCCGCTTGCCTTTTTGATAATGCGGTCAATGTTGTCGTTGGGGACGTTGGCAGCCTTAGCCTTTGCGATAATATCCTTGAGCTTTGAGTTTGAAGCGGGGTCGGGACCGCCGTCACGAACTGCAACAGCAATCTCTCTGCCGATTTTTGTGAACACCTTTGCGCGTGCGCCGTCGGTTTTTTCCTTTTTGCGCTTGATCGTGCTCCATTTATTATGTCCTGACATTAATTTCACCATTCCTTGTTTTACTAAATCTAATGTATTGTATCATAAGTTATATTATTTTTCAACATAAAAAATCAAATATTTCAGGGTTAATTGAAGGTAACGGTCTGTTGACTTCAAAACTAAACAGGTGTTATATTATTAATAGACTGAAAAGTAATTATTCAAGGGGATACAGTTATGAAAAAAACACTTGTCCGCAAGTTTTTGTGCATGATTTTATCGTTTGCAATTGTGCTGTCTTTATTTGCGGTATCATCGGCGGCAGGCAACCGTTCACTTAATAACACAATCAAAAAAATAGCCACGGTTGATGCAGTTGATAACGATGCTTCAACCCATGGCCTGGAGTATGACTACGGCTATCAGACAACCATAAATGCAGTGCAGAATCCTGACGGCACATATTGTCTTTGCATTGTTATGGCAGACAATTCAATAAGAATTATGGAGCTCAATGCGGATTTCTCTGTAAGAACAACGGTAACTGTGCCTTCTCAGCTGGAATATTTTACAGCTTTCTGTAAAGGTACGGACGGTACATATTATGTGCTTTTCAATCAGCCTCTTACAGTCGGCACACGCAATCAGACTTCGCTTCGTCTGGTTAATATCGCTGAGGACTCAACTGTATTGCGTACACTTGATATGAGCGGTGTAGCGAGTGGATCCTGGCTTGGTATAGGTCAGCTTAACTGCGGCAATAATGCAATGACTGCCAACTCAAACTATCTTACCGGCTTCATCGGCAGAGATATGCTGCCTGTTAGCTATAACCCTATAACAGACAGAGATGAATTTTCTGAAGGCGGTACTGTGCATCAGGCTTCATATGCTTTTTCAGTTGATCTTGAAAACTTTACTCTCGTTGAAGTGCCTTCATCAAATGATATTCCTTATGCCAGCCATTCGTTCCACCAGATGATTCTCAAAGACGGCAACGATTTTCTTTATGTTGAGCGCGGCGATGCTCTTCCTGTACGAGCATATATCCTTACAAAAATGTCAGGCGGTCTTGACTGGAAAAAGCTTTATCAGGGAAATTCATTTGAGTTTAAGTCCAAACAGGTTGCTCCCGGTGTTGCCGATAACAGTACCTACGGTCAGCTTGGCGGTGTGCTCAGATGCGGAGATAAATATATGCTTGTCGGTACTTATCAGAACACTGTTTCGGGTACCGATGAATCTTCTGCAAACGTGTTTTTGCAGATGTTTGACAGAGTGACTCTTACTTCACAGAAAGAAAAATATCTCACATTCTATGCGGATACTTCCGAAGCACAGAACGGTATAAATACCGCTGCAAATCCGAAGCTTGTCAGAGTGTCAGATTCCTATGTCGCAATACCGTATATGCTTAGCAACCATACTCAAAATACTGAGGAAATTCATATAATTCTTGCCGATAATAACGGTGAAATGCTTTGGGATAAAGCGGTGGAATATAACAGCGACAATCCCGTTCTTCCAAAATACGGTCAGGTTTTTTATGACGGCGCAAAAGACAGCATAGTGTGGTTTACTATTGTAAACCGTAAGCTCATTGCAAACAGTGTTGAGCTTGGTGTCAAGGATGAGGTGTTTACAACATCTGCCGTAGATTTAACGGAAACAACCGTTCCGGAAGAGGTTACAAACCAGACAGTGACTACAACCGGAGTAGAGGAAACTACAGAAAGTTCTGTAATTCCTGACATAACAACCGTGGCAGAGAAAACCACCGGAAGTCCTGTGATCCCTGACATAACAACTGAGCCTGTACCCGAAACAACTACACAGTCACAGCAGCAGGTTGAGCAGGAGCTTACCTTCTGGCAAAAAATCGTAAATTTCTTTGTAAGTATTTACAATTTCTTTGTGTCCCTTTTCACTTGATACAGATATAAAAAGCCTTGAGGTTTTCCTCAAGGCTTTTTGCTTAATATCTCATTCAGTTTGTCTGCTACATTGTAAAGCTCTTCGGCTCTCTGCGGCTCTGCACAGCGCATGCTGCCTGCATCGCGCACATATCTGTCCGCAAGCTTTTGCAGGTATTCTTTTGCAAGCGGATTTTTACACGCAGGTATTTCGCCGTAATATTCATAATATTCCGGATATGTACGGACGGTACCGTCAAAGTATATGCTCATAACGCAGTAAAGTCTGCCTGCATCTTCGCAGATTTCTTCTTTTTCAATATAATAGCCGTTTTTGATCAGGAATTCACGCAGTATTTCAGCGTGGCTCTGCGGCTGAAGCACAAGATGCTTTCCGCTGTCCTTGAGCCATGGTGCTTTTTCGATAAGCTCGGCAATAAGTATGCCACCCATTCCTGCAATTACAATGTCATCTGCTTCATCAGTTTTTACCATGTCGAGTCCGCTTGCAAGGCGAAGGCTGATTTTGTCTTCAAGACCTGCCTGCTTAACATTTTCTTTTGCATTTGCAATCGGACCGGGACGAACATCTGATGCAACCGCGCAGGGACAGATTTTATTTTCGACAAGATAAATCGGCAGGTGAGCATGGTCTGTGCCTATGTCGGCAATTTTTTTGCCGCAGCGGACAAAATCCGCCGCGGCTTTAAGTCTTGGTGAAAGCTTCATTTTTTATTTTGCAAGTGCTGTGTTGAGCTTTGCAACAAGCTCGTCAACATCAACACCGTGTACACGGCAAGCCTGCTCAATGCTTTCACCTCTTGCGGAGGGGCAGCCGAGACAATGCATACCCATCTCAAAGAAGAAGGGTGCAAGCTCGCGGTGTGCGTCAAGTACATCGCCGATTGTCATGTTTTTATCAATAGTTGTCATTTTAAAAATCTCCTTTTCATTAATTACTGTTTCTATTTTATCAGCGATTATTCCTTTTGTCAACTTACTTGACACAATGAGGAATATAATGTTAATATTCTTTTATATTTTTATGTAAAGGGTGATGTTCAATGGCTCTTGAATTTAAAAACGGCAAATTTAAAATTATGCAGGTGAGCGACCCTCAGGATATGCACTATCCCCGTCGTTCAATGATAAAAATGCTTGACAAAGCATATGATGAATTAAAGCCCGACCTTGTTGTGTTTACGGGTGACAATGTGCTGAGTAACCATTTGCTTGATGCGCGCTTAGGGAATAAAAAGGTTGCTGAAGGCTTTGAAGCAACTAAAGTGAGGATGAAAAAATCGCTTGATGTTATTCTTGCTCCCCTTGAAAAACGCGGTATTCCGTTTACAATGATTTTTGGCAATCACGATGATATGTGCTGTATGACCAAGGAGGAAATTATTGACCTCTATCGCGAATACAGCGGCTTTGTCGGTCTTGTCGATACCTACGGTAACGGCGATGTTGGCACACATAACATTCTCATTTGTTCTGATGATAAACCTAAATTCAATCTGTGGATGATGGATACCTCCCGTCAGGATAAAGATAGGGGAGAAGGGCGCGAATGCGTGTCCGCAGCTGCTGTTGAATGGTATGTTAAAACAAGCAATGAGCTGAAGGAGGCAAACGGCGGTGAGCCTGTTTATTCGCTTATGTTTCAGCATATTCCCGTTTCTGAAATTGTTGACTGCATTGAGCCTTGCCACAAGACAGATTACGGTGCTGTAAAGAATTATGATACGGATACCTATGTCCGACTTAAATATGAAAAGGTCAACAGCGGCAGACTCTATGAACCTACACCCGGCTGTGAAGAAAACTACGGTCAGTTTGAAGCAGTCAAACAGCAGGGTGATGTGCTTAGTCTTGTATACGGTCACCATCACATGAATATGTTTGACATTACACATGAGGGTGTCCGGATGATTCAGACTCCTGCAGCGTCATTCCGTTGCTACGGCAACAGCCTCAGAGGTGTGAGAATGTTTGAGCTTGATGAGTCAGCACCTGATACTTTTGAGACAAAGCACTATACATATTTTGACCTTGTGGGCAAAACACCCTCGACGATGCTAAGCTATTTTATTGATGCTGATGACCTTGAAAAGCCGAGAAGGGCTGCTCTTGCGGCACTTGGCGCAACGGCGGTTGCAGGAGCAGCGGCGCTGATAATCAAAAAAATCAAATGATTTTGCTTTAATTGTTAATGAAATGTAAAAAGACAAAAATATTTTTACATAATTTCTCAAAAGACTTGATTTTTGTAAAAAATTGGTTAGAATAGATTTTAGCACTTGAACATGTCGAGTGCTAAAATGAAATTTGCTAATATTATTCAGGAGGAGTTATAAATGACAATCAGACCACTTGCAGACAGAGTTGTCGTTAAGGCATCAGCTGTTGAAGAAACAACAAAGAGCGGTATTATCCTTGCTGCATCCGCACAGGAAAAGCCCCAGTACGCAGAGGTTGTTGCAGTAGGCCCCGGCGGCGAGGTAGACGGCAAGACAGTTGAAATGTATGTAAAGGTCGGCGAAAAGGTTATCGTCGGCAAGTACGCAGGCACTGAGGTTAAGCTCGGCAAAGAAGAGTACACAATTGTACGCCAGAGCGATATTCTCGCAGTTATCGAATAATTTACAGGAGGAAATGAAAAATGGCAAAGCAGATTATTTACGGTGAAGATGCCCGCAAGGCTCTTCAGGCAGGCATTGATAAGCTTGCAGACACAGTTAAAATCACACTCGGCCCCAAAGGCAGAAATGTTGTTCTCGATAAGAAGTACGGCGCACCCCTCATCACAAATGACGGTGTTACAATCGCAAAAGAGGTTGAGCTTGAGGACGCATTCGAGAATATGGGCGCACAGCTTGTAAAAGAGGTTGCTACAAAGACAAACGATGTAGCAGGTGACGGTACAACAACCGCAACCCTCCTTGCACAGGCACTTGTACGCGAAGGTCTTAAGAATGTTACGGCAGGCGCAAATCCCATGGTTGTTAAGAAGGGTATCAAGCTTGCAGTTGACACTGCAACAGCTGCAGTCAAGGAAAATTCCAAGCCCGTAACAAGCTCAGCTGATATTGAAATGATTGCTACAATCTCATCCGCTGATTCCGACATCGGCAAGATTATTGCAGATGCTATGGAAAAGGTTTCAGCAGACGGTGTCATCACTGTTGAAGAGAGCAAGACAGCTGTCACAGATTCCGATATTGTTGAAGGTATGCAGTTTGACCGCGGCTACATCTCACCCTACATGGTAACAGATACAGATAAGATGGAAGCTGTTATTGACGATGCTTACATCCTTATCACAGACAAGAAGATTTCCAATATTCAGGAAATTCTTCCTCTCCTTGAGCAGATCCTCAACGCAGGCAAGAAGCTTGTCATTGTTGCAGAGGACCTTGAGGGCGAAGCTCTCTCAACAATCCTTGTCAACAAGCTCCGCGGCACATTCACATGTGTCGGTGTAAAGGCTCCCGGCTTCGGCGACAGACGCAAGGAAATGCTCCGCGACATCGCTACCCTCACAGGCGGCGAGGTTATCACAGAGGAGCTTGGTCTTGAGCTTAAGGATACACAGATTACTCAGCTCGGTCGTGCCCGTCAGGTCAAGATTTCAAAGGAGAACACAATTATTGTTGACGGTGCAGGCGACAAGGCAGAGATTGCAGCAAGAGTTGCCCAGATCAGAACACAGATCGGCACAACAACCTCCGATTTTGACCGTGAAAAGCTTCAGGAGCGCCTTGCAAAGCTTGCAGGCGGTGTTGCAGTTATCCGCGTAGGTGCAGCAACTGAAACAGAAATGAAGGAAAAGAAGCTCCGCATTGAAGATGCTCTTGCAGCTACAAAGGCAGCTGTTGAAGAGGGCTGCGTTGCAGGCGGCGGGGTTGCACTTATCAATGCTATTCCCGCTGTTGAGGCTCTCCTTGACACAACAGACGATGCTGACATCAAGACAGGTATCAAAATCGTTCTCAAGGCTCTCGAAGCTCCCGTTCGTCAGATTGCAGCAAACGCAGGCCTTGAAGGCTCTGTTATCGTAAACGAAATCCGCACAAGCGGTAAAATCGGCTATGGCTACAACTTTGCTTCCGACGGCTATGTAGATATGTTTGAAGCAGGTATCCTCGACCCGACAAAGGTTACCCGTTCAGCTCTTGAAAATGCTTCATCCGTTGCAGCAATGGTTCTCACAACAGAGTCCCTTGTAACAGATAAGCCCGACCCCCAGGCTGATGCAGCAGCAATGGCAGCACAGGGCGGCGGCATGTATTAATTAAAAATTCAAAAAATATAAAAACGGCTTCGGTGATTTAAAAATCATCGGAGCCGTTTTTTCAATATGGTTTGATATTGTTTGTTCTTCCAAGTATATAATCGGTTGAAGTTTTGTAATAATCGGCAAGAATTATAAGCAGGCGAGTGGGTATCTCTCGTTTCCCTGTTTCATAGTTACTGTATACTCTTTGGTCTATACCCAACACCGCGGCAATTTCTTTTTGCATCAGGTCGTGATCTTCTCTCAAATCTCTGAGTCTGGGATAGTACATAATATCACCTCTGAATTCAGTATATGTACTATCAAAAAATAGTATTGATTTTACTATCTTATGATAGTAAAATAACAAAGAGGTGAGTGAATTGGCAGATAAAATATCAGAACTGTATGAACTTATGGAAGATTTGATGGAAGAAAATGATTTGAAGGAATTTAGAAACCGCGATGTTGATAATTTGAATAGTTATCATTTTGGCTTGGGTTTATGGCTGCGTAATAATGTTCTGAAAAAAGATAATGAAATTTATAAATTATTTTTTGATTTGGGAATAGAAAATAAAGATGATATGTCAAACGAATTGGTTGAAGGTTTCTTTTTTTATCTGAATGGGAAATAGGCATGTTTGCCAATTTTATTTTCTTTTAATTTCCATTGTTAAAAATAGTGTGTCTGCACAAATTATATCTGCGGCTTACTTTTCTCCGTTTTGGAGGTGAGTGATGCAAAAGGTTATAAAAATCACCGCCGCTGTTATGTTCCTTTTCTGTACGCTTGTTTTCTGTTTCATCGGCTACGGTACGGTATATATACCCGACTCGTATGTTACGCCTGATGCACTTTCTGCCGACACTGGCAGTGCGGTCTTTACCTGTGAGTGCAATGAAACGGTTGTCCCTGCCGATAACAGTGATTTTGCAAGGAGTTATCCTGCACAAATCAAACTGCTTGGCACAATTCCCGTCAAGAATTCTACCGTTACGGTGGTACACCGACGATATGTTACCCTTGGCGGAAGCGTATTCGGTCTGCGCATTTTTGCAGACGGTGTAATTGTGACAGGTGTTGGCGCATCGGAAGCGGGCAAGGCTTCTCCTGCGGCAAAGGCAGGTATTAAAAAAGGTGATATTATAAAGGAAATAAACGGTGTGGCGGTAACCTCCAACCAAGAGGTTTCACAGCTGACAAAAAAGTGCCATGGCGAAAAAATGACTGTGAAACTTGTGCGTGACGGTAAAAGCAAAACGGTTACTCTTGTTCCTGCAAAGGATGCAAACGGCAGTTATGCGCTCGGAATGTGGGTGCGTGATTCATCTGCAGGTGTGGGAACGGTAACCTTTGTCGATAACCGTACAGGTACGGTCGCAGGCCTCGGCCATGCGATATGCGATTCTGATACAGGCAGTGTAATGCCGCTTGCGAGCGGCGATATGGTGAATGTTATCATTCGCGGCTGCGTAAAGGGAACATCGGGAACACCCGGTGAACTGTGCGGAGTTTTCGGCTCTCAGACACTTGGTGAGCTTTATATAAACGGCTCAACAGGCGTTTACGGTGTCGCATCCGAAAAAGATGACTCAGCACCCATAATACCCGTTGCACTAAGCAGCGAGGTGAAAACAGGCAAAGCACAGATTGTTTCAACTGTTGACGGCGGTGAACCACAGTATTTTGATGTTGAGATAACCAGAATACACCGCGGTGAAGACAAAGAGAAGAATATGGTAATAAAGGTTACTGACAATGATTTGCTCAGCAAAACTGGCGGAATTGTCCAGGGTATGAGCGGCAGTCCTATTGTTCAGAATGGAATGCTTGTAGGTGCGGTAACCCATGTTTTTGTAAATGACCCGAAACAGGGATATGCAATATTTGCAGAAACTATGATTTCAACAGCTGAAAAACTTGAAAAGAATCTTGCCGATAAAGCAGCATAAAAACTTTATAATCCGGTTGGCTTTAAGCCGCAGCTGACCGTAAAAAAACAACCCTGCTGATGAAAAGCAGGGTTGTTTGATTATTTATTCCTTTGAATAATTATTTGCCGATGATGAGGAGAATGAGGTTGTAAATAATTCTGAAGGGAGCAATGATAACCATGAGCCAGTTGGGGATAGCCTTTGTGACTGTTACTTTGCACTCGTCTGTATAGCTGCCGTCTTCAGATTTTACTGTTATTGTAACAGTACCTTCAGCAACACCTTTTACATTGCCGTCAACATCTACGGTTGCGATTGATGTGTCACTTGATGTGAATACAACCTTGCTGTTTGAAGGTGTAGCATCGTCTGCAGGCATTGTGTCAAATTTGTATGTAAGTGCAAAGCTTTCATTTGCTCTGACTTCTGCTGTGTGCTTGTCAAGTGTGATGCCCATTACTGATGTGTAATCGTCATCAACCTTAACGAGAATTTTGCGGTTTGTAGTTGTGCCTTCAAGTGTAGCTGTGATTGTAGCTTCACCGAAATCAACTGCTGTAATCTTTCCGGAGGCGCTTACTGTTGCAACTTCGGGGTTGCTTGTTGTCCAGACAATCTTGCCGTTTTTGACATTTGTTGTTGCCTTAACAACTCTGTATGCACCGAGACCGAGCTGCATGCAATTATCTTCGCTTGTGCCGTAGTAGGGGTCAAGGAATATGTTCGAGGGTGTAGCTGTGATTATACATGTCTTTCGTGTTACACCGTTTTCAGCACCCATATAGTACATAATAGCATCAATTTCAATTTTGGTAACCTTGTTGAAATCGTCCTTGCTGCCCATGTTAATTGTAACAAGACCGTCGGGTGTTACAGTTGCAACCTTGCTTTCATCAACATCTGTTGCGGGGTCATCATAAACTTTCCAGAAATGGTTGAGGTTTTCAATTGTGCAGTCATAAAGCTTGAGCTGAAGAGTGTCACCTGAAACGAGTTCGGCTGTGCTGTGGTTGATTTTTACATAAGCTGTGGGAAGTGAGTCTGTGTTTGCTGCAAACCAGTATTCTGCATATTCTTCTGTTGCTGAAACAGACTGAGTCTGGAAGTTGCCTGAGTCGTTGTCAACTACCTTGCTTGATTCTTCTTCTTCAGTGTTTTCCTGTGATGTTGATTCTTCAACAACGGGGATATTGTTTTTGATTGTTACATAGTAGTTTGCTGGAGTAAGTGTGATTTTCTGGTCAAGCTCTTTGTCTACGACAAAAGTGTGCTTGCTTGTTCCGTCATACTTTTCAATTGTAACATCAATTTTGCTGTTTGTTTTGAAAGAGAAGGTTATGCCGGCTTCTTCGTTGACTGTGAACTTGTAGCAGTTTGCCTGCTCACTTTCAACTTGGCCGTAAACCTTTTCGCCGATTGCGAACTTTGCCGCTGTTTCTTTGTCTGATGTCGTGGCAAGAGTGAATTTGCCCTCAATAATCGACTCTGCTGAGTCAGAAGCAAATGTCATAACTGCGAAAATGCTCAGAGCAATGACAAGAGACATGACGATTGAAATTGTTTTCTTCATTTTGTTTCCTCCGGTAATTTTTTATTTTTTACAGATAAGCCGCTCTCTGCAATTTCTGTAATATAAATAATACCAATTATTTATGATAAAGTCAATAAATTTTCTTTATATTCATCTTAAGTATGTAGTTGGACTGAATGCGGATTGTGCAAATTGACAATGACAAAAAACAGTTTTTCGGACCTTTGTTTTGGTTAAAAAATACAAATCGAAGACTCTTTTTTCAACAACATAACAAAAGAATTTGAAAAATATGCTCAAAAAGTATTGCAAAACGCATTAATATTGTGTAAAATATACATTGTCATTATGGGCACTTTGTCCAAAACATCGTTATGGAGGTTTTCCGGATGTCAAACAGACTTTTTCAGGGCATAATTCACCAGATGCGTGATGCTATCGGCAGGACCGTAGGCGTCATAGATGAAACAGGCACAATTATTTCCTGCAGTGAACTGGGCAGAATCGGCGAGGTTTGCTCTTTCTCATTTGAGGAATATATTATGCGCAATGAAGCTTTTGTATTCGACGGCCAGACTTACAAGCCCTTCGGCTCAGCTCTTCACCCCGAATATGTTGTTTTCGTTGATGGCGATGATGAGCTCTCAACAAAGTATGCGGATGTTATTGCTCTTTCGCTGAGCAATGTAAAAACTCTCTATGACGAGAAATACGACAGAGCTAACTTCATCAAAAATGTAGTGCTTGATAATATTTTGCCGGGTGATATTTACCTGAAAGCAAGGGAGCTTCGCTTCACAACCGATACTTCCCGTGTCGTACTTCTTATCCGTATCCCCGAACACAATGATATTTCGATTTTCGATATTATCCAGAATCTCTTTCCTGACAAAAACAAGGATTTTGTTATAAATATTAATGAAACCGATATTGCTCTTGTCAAAGAGGTTAAACCCACAATCGAAACGCGTGACCTTGAAAAGCTTGCGCGCTCTATTGCAGATTCTCTCAACAGCGAGGCTTTTATTCATTGCCTTATCGGTATCGGTACAGTTGTTGACGGCATAAAGGAGCTTGCAGGTTCATTCAAAGATGCTCAGGTTGCGCTCGAAGTAGGCAAAGTATTTGACACTGAGAAGGAAATTGTCAGCTATGACAATCTCGGTATAGCACGTCTTATTTACCAGCTTCCCACAACTCTTTGCGAAATGTTCCTTCGAGAGGTGTTCAAGCGCGGTTCAATTGACACACTTGACCATGAAACACTCTTCACAATTCAGAAGTTCTTTGAGAATAATCTCAATGTTTCAGAAACCTCACGCAAGCTTTTCGTTCACAGAAACACACTGGTATACCGTCTTGAAAAGATTAATAAGCTCACAGGTCTTGACCTTCGTGAGTTTGATGATGCAATAGTATTCAAAGTTGCCCTGATGGTCAAGAAGTATCTCGACGCTAACCCCGTCAAATATTAAACTTGAGCCACAATGCGTTGCGGCGCGCAATGTCGGCACGCAAAAAAGGATAGGACCTTACTTTGATAGAATTTAAAAATGTTTCCAAAAGCTACAGTAACGGAACAAAAGCGCTCGATGGTGTTAACCTTCGTATTGAGCAGGGCGAGTTTGTTTTTATTGTAGGTGATTCAGGTGCGGGTAAAAGCACGCTGCTTAAGATAATGATGCGCGAAGAAGTTGCCTCGGAAGGCACTGTCATTATCAAAAACAACCTGCTCAACACAATGAAAAAAAGAGATATACCTTATTTCAGGCGTCACCTCGGAATTGTTTTTCAGGATTTCAGGCTGATCCCTAACATGACTGTCTATGACAATGTTGCGTTTGCAATGCGTGTTATAGGAGCAAAAGAGAAAAAAATCAGCAACCGCGTCCCTCATGTACTCAGCCGTGTCGGCTTGGCGGATAAAGCAAAATGTTTCCCCAACGAGCTTTCAGGCGGTGAACAGCAGAGGGTCGCGTTAGCGCGCGCAATTGTAAATAATGCGGATATAATTATTGCCGACGAGCCTACGGGCAATGTCGATGCAAAGCGCTCATACGAGATTGTTGAAATGCTCAACCAGATCAATGCTTCGGGTACTACCGTTATTATGGTTACCCATTCAGAGGAGCTTGTGCGCCGTTTCGGACGCAGAATTATTACAATCAAGGACGGCAAAATTCAGTCGGACGATGTTTCTCGTATCAGCACGGAACAGGTACAGGCGCCGATTTTCAGCGATCTTGATCTTGCAGGCAAGCGTGCAATCCGCGAGGCAGATGAATTTATACGCAATTATAACAGTGAGTCCGAAGCAAGCGGAGGTGAGAGCGATGAGCAGTAAGATTGAAAGAAGCGGCTCGGCAAGTCTCTCTTACCTTACGAAAGAGGGCTTGCGCAATATCCGTTCAAATAAGCTTATGTCGCTTGCATCCGTAGCGGTGCTTATGTCATGTCTTATAATGATTGGTGTTGCTTTCCTTCTTTTTGTCAATATTGATAAGCTCCTTGGTGATATTTCTCAGGAGAATGTCATTATGGTCTTCATTGAGGATGATGCAACTGACGATGAAATTGTCGAAATGGGAAGGATAATTGAATCCATTCCAAATGTTAAGACAAGCACATTTGTTCCTAAAGAAGAGGCCTTTCCTGAGGTTATGGAGTCTATAGGCTCAGCGGCAACTCTGTTTGAGGGCATGGAGTCAGACCTTTTGCCTGATGCATATGAGGTAACTTTGGATGATATGGAAAAGTATGACAGTGTCGTTGATGCGCTTTCAAGCCTTGAAAATGTCATTCAGCTTCGCCATAACAGAGATTTTGCGCGCCAGCTTACAAATATCCGTTCAACAGCAGGCTATATCAGTATTGCTGTAATTGCGATGCTTCTCGTTGTTTCGCTCTTCATTATTTCAAACACGGTAAGAGTTACAATGTATAATCGCCGTCTTGAAATTAAAATTATGAAATCAGTCGGTGCAACGAAGTGGTTCATCCGCTGGCCCTTTATTGTAGAGGGTATCGTGCTCGGTATTATATCGGGTTTGGTATCTCTCGGTATAGTATTCGGGCTTTACTATTTTGCTTCAGGTGCCCTGAGCGAAACTCTCAGTGTACTTTCGGCAAAGCCCGTACCGTTTACGGATTATGCGCTTCAGATGCTCATTGCCTTTGTCGGAACGGGCGTGGTAACAGGCGCATTCGGAAGTATAGTATCAATGAATAAATATCTTAAGGAGCAGGATTATGACAGTGACAATGTCAGTGAATGATTTGCGTCGTCGCCTGCTTAAGGCGGTTTCGCTTTTCCTTGTTCTTGTAACAGTTTTCGGCTTTACGGTCTATGCTGATGAGAACGAAGAAACAACAGCGGCGCAGGAAGAAACAAGTACAGAAGAGCCCACAACAGATGATACCTATAAAGAGCTTCAGAGCCAGTATGATGAGCTTGAAAATCAGATGGCGGCAAATAAGGACAAGCTCAATCAGGTTCAGAGCGATATGAATAAGCAGGAGCAGGTTGTTGACGGTCTTGGCAACAAGATTGAAGATACCCAGAATCAGGTCAACCTTCTCCTTACTCAGCAGCAGGTAATTAATTCTGAAATAAAAAATACCGAAAAGCAGATTAATCTTATTACAGCTCAGCTCGGTTCACTTTCAGAAAAGATTGAATCAACACAGAAGCTTGTGGGCGAAAAGCAGACAATGCGCGATGAAACCTACGAGCTTCTGAGAATGAGAATCAGAGCAATGTATATGGCGGGCAACGGCTCAACACTTGAGTTTTTGCTCACATCAGAAAATTTTTCCACATTGCTCACCCGTACTGAGCTTGTAATCCGTGTTGCAAAGCACGATAATGACCTTATGGCAACTCTTGCTTCGGATATTGAAACACTTAATAATCTTGAAGCAACACTTAAAGGCAGCATTGCCGAAGAGGAGCAGAAGCGTACTGACCTTGACGGTAAAACTCAGTCGCTCGAAGCAAATAAGGCAGAATCGCTGAAAACAAGCAGTCTGCTTGAACAAAAGCAGAAAGAGCTTGAAAAGGAAATGGCAAATGCTGAAAAAGAGCTTGCGTCACTTGATAAAACAAGCGACGAATACAAGGCGCTTATCAGTAAGCAGGAGGATGAGCTTGTTGCTCTCTCTAACCAGATGGAGGAGTTTATCAAAAACAATGGCTCTTCTTCAACCGATAAGCCCGAAACACCTCCCGCCAACGAGGAGGAGAGCACTACAGAAAAGCCGAAGGATGAAAATCCTTATATGGAGCCGGGCACACCTGTTTTTTCAAGCGGTATGATATTCCCGCTTAAGTGCAGCGGTGTTTATATTTCATCTCCCTACGGTATGCGTACACACCCCATTACAGGTGAGTATAAGCTTCATACCGGTACGGATTTCTGTGCTGCAGGTATTAACGGTAAAACCGTTTATGCAGTAAAAGACGGTGTAGTAATCTATGCCGCAAAGCATAAGGCATACGGCAATTTTGTTATTATCGACCACGGTAAAGGCGTTTCATCCTGCTATGCTCACATGCAGGATGGCTCAATGAAGGTTGCCGTAGGAGATAAGGTTCAGCAGGGCCAGCCTATCGGTAAGGTTGGCGATACGGGCTATTCAACAGCACCGCATCTTCACTTTGAAATCCGTGTGGACGGTAAAACAACCAACCCGATGAACGGTTATGTTTCACTTCCGAAATAAATTCAACATCAGAAAGGCCGGTGTAACGGCATATGAACAGAAAAATTTCTCTGGGCCTTGCAATTGCCCTTATCTTCATAAGCATTACTGCGACCTTTGCAATTACAATGACGGTTTCGCAGGGTATATATAACGGTCTTATTTCAAGGCTTTCAAACCGCTTTGAGCTTTATGAAGGCATCTCTGCGATTGACAACTATGTCCGCACAAATTTCTACGGCGATTTTGATGATGATGCACTTCTTTCTGACAGCGCAAGCGGCTATATGAAGGGACTTGCTGATTCGGGCAGCTTTTATATGAAAGCTCAGGAGTACATCGAGTATACACGCCGTATGAAAGGCGAGGGCGGTATAGGTGTTGCTGCTCAGTATGATACCGAAAAGGGCAAGCTTATCATTACAGAGGTTTATAGCGGCTCTTCGGCAGAAAATGCAGAGCTTAAAGCAGGAGATGTAATAATTGCCGTTGACGATGAAAAGGTATATTCTCTCAATGCTCTCGGTATCATTGAAGCGCTTGAGTATGGCAGGCGTTTTGATTCCGTCGGCATTACATATGAGCGCGACGGTATACAAAAAACTGTTACGGTTATGCGCGGATATACAAGGTCAGTCACCTCATCAAATATGGGTGATGTAGGCTATGTCAATATTAACGCGTTTTATGAGAATACAGCCCAACAGTTTTCGCAGGCTATGGACAGTCTCAATTCAGAAAGTGTCACTTCACTTATAATTGACCTTCGCGGTTGCAGCAAAGGTTCAGTTGAATATGCTTCTGCAGTTGCGGATATTCTGCTTCCCAGTGGTGCAGAAACAGCAGGCGCGGTTGCAAGTGCTGTTAAAAAGGACGGCAGCACATATAAAAACTTCACTTCAGACACAAATGCGCTCACTTTCCCCGGCGGTATTATGGTGCTCGTAAATTCTGAAACTTCAGGTGGTGCAGAGCTTCTTGCCGCACAGCTCAAGGACTTTTCAAAGGCGCAGCTTGTAGGTGTTGCCACAGCTGGTGAAATGACACTGCAGGAAATCTATACTCTTGAGGATGGCAGTGCAATTTCGCTCACGGTTGCAAAGGTTGTTTCCTACAGCGGCAGCACATACTGTGAAGGTAACGGTATCGAACCGGATATTCTCGCTGAAGCAGATCCCGGCTCAACACTTGCAACTTCACTCAGCGGCATCGAAAAAGATACACAGCTTCAGGCGGCTTATGCAACACTAATGCAATAAATAAAATAATTAAATCCTCAGGTAAGAGAAAGGCTCTTATCTGAGGATTTTTTGTTGTCACGGGGACATAAGATTTTTATTTATTTATCATTCTGAGCAAAGAGCAGAATCTTAACAAATTATTTGCTTAGCTTATTCACAATATCTCTGTCAGGTGTGACATAGAGCGTGTTGTAAACATG
>JAZQGE010000016.1:0-9284 GCA_045539895.1 Acutalibacteraceae bacterium | reverse complement strand
TTTGAGCTGCAAGCGAAAACATATCGAATTTTGCAACGCAAAATATATCGAGTGATCGCAAGGTCACATATCGACATGTATAATTTGAAAATTGTAGTTATCTCGATTTATCACTGATTTTTGCTTATCAATTTAATTGAGGTATTGTCTGCGGCGACTCGCCGCCAAGGTGTAATTTAAATCATCAAGGATAGATTTTATGAACAAGGAATTTTTTAAAAAAGAGCTTGTGCCGTTGGGTTTGCGCCTTTTTGTAATTTGTGTTATTTTCATAGCGGTTGCACTCAATTATGATAGGCTTGTAAATCTCGATGTGCGTGAAATTGTCGAAAAAGCGCCGGGCGAGTTTGCGGCAATAGCTATAGGTATTTCGATATTTGCTCTCAAGGGGCTTACCTTTGTAATTCCCGCAATGCTCATTTATGTTTCCGTTGGAATGGCGTTTGATTTGGGTACGGCGCTGTTTATCAGTCTTTGCGGAATTGCGTTTGAGGTGACGGTTACATACTGGCTGGGCAGAGCACTCGGAGGCGACTATGTAAAGCGCCTACTGTTAAAAGCAAAGGGCGGCGATAAAATTCTTAATATGAAGAACAGCGGCAAATTTTCTTCTCTGTTTGTAATCCGTCTTCTGCCTGTTTTTCCGATCGATTTTGCAAGCCTTTTCTTTGGCTCAATGAAATTTCCGTTTATCAGGTATGTGCTTGTTTCGGTGCTCGGTATTGCTCCGCGTGTTGTTGCTTTTACTGTTCTCGGTGACGGAATCTACGAGATGCTTCCTATGGATTTACTGCTTAAGGCAGTGCTTGTAATTCTTCCCGTTGCGGCAATATTGTTTGTTGTCAGGTGGCTTGTCAAAAAGAGAAAAACTGAGTCTGACAGCTGATTTTAGGCTGTTTTGCTGTAAATACAGGGCATTTGAGCTGTATTTATTATTAAAAATACTGTTGCTATTTTGTGATTTATGTGATAAACTATGTTTGTACGAATGTTTGACTGAAAGAGTGGGCTCTGCCCGCTCTTTTTTGTAATTGTTTATAAGGAGTGACAATATGGCAGGTAAAGGCAAGGGAGGCAACACTGTTGCGGCGGTTACCGCAATAGCAGAGCCTATAGCTGAGCAGCTCGGACTTAAGCTCTGGGATGTGCGTTTTGTAAAAGAGGGCGCAAACTGGTATCTGCGTATCTTTATTGATAAGGACGGCGGTGTCAGCATTGACGACTGTGTGGCAATGAGCCATGCGCTTGATGAGCCGCTTGACGAGTCAGACCCGATTGACCGCAGCTATTGCCTTGAGGTCAGCTCACCCGGCACTGACCGCGAGCTTACCCGTCCCGCACATTTTGAAGCATTTCTCGGTGCACCCGTAATTGCAAGGCTCATCCGTCCCCTCGAAACGGGCGAGCGCGAGCTTCACGGTACACTTGAAGGACATGATTCAGGAAGCTTCACACTCAACCTTGGCGATGACAGAGTTATTGTTATCGACCGTAAGGAAGCATCGTGGGTCCGTCTGGACGATACAAACGCAATATAACGAAAGGATTGATTATAAAAAATGGACACAAAAGAATTTTTCGTAGCAGTCAAGCTTCTTGAGAAAGAAAAGGGAATCCCCGCAGAGTTGCTCTGTGAAAAGATTCAGGCAGGTATTGTTTCCGCTATCAAAGGCGAATACGGCAGAGACATCGGTTACTGCGAAATTGATTTTGCAAACGGTGATATGGCAGTTTATGTCCGCAAGAATGTTGTAAGCGAAATTGCAGACCCTGCAACAGACCTTCTTCCCGAAGAAGCAGAGCGTTATAAGCCGGGCGCACTTCCCGGCGACATTGTTGAAATTCCGCTTGAAACAGAAAAGTTCAGCAGAATTGCCGCAAGCACCGTAAAAAATGTTATCCGTCAGGGTATCCGCGAGGCAGAGCGCAGCCAGATCAAACAGGAATTCCAGAGCAAGCACAACGAGCTTGTAACAGTTAAGGTTGTAAATATTGATGCAGAGTCAGGTAATGCAACGGTTGAGCTTGGCAAGGGCGAATCAATCCTTACCAAGACAGAGCAGGTGCCCGGCGAAGAGCTTAAGGCAGGCGACCTTATCAAGGTTTATGTTGTTGACATCCGCGACGGTGAAAAGAGCGGTGTCAAGGCTATGATTTCACGCACACATCCCGGTCTTGTCCGCAGACTGTTTGAAGAAGAGGTTCCCGAAATCTTTGACGGCACGGTCAAGATTCAGGCTATCTCTCGTGAAGCAGGCTCACGCACAAAGGTTGCAGTTTACAGCGAGGATGAAAATGTTGATGCTGTCGGCTCATGCATCGGCGCAAGAGGCGCTCGCGTAGGCAAGGTTGTTGACCTTCTCGGCGGCGAAAAGATTGATATTGTCAAGTACAGCGAAAACCCTGCAGAGTTTATTGCAGCCGCACTTGCTCCGGCAGATGTAATCAGCGTTGAGGTGCTTGATGATGCTCCCAACTCCTGCCGTGTTGTTGTCCCCGATAACCAGCTTTCACTTGCAATCGGCAACAAGGGTCAGAATGCCCGCCTTGCTGCAAAGCTTACCGGCTGGAAAATCGACATCAACCCCGAAAGCGGATTTTTTGAGATTAAAGAATAATCAACAATTTATATTTACGGCGGTGAAAACATGAACAAACCTAAAAAGATACCGATGCGTAAGTGTCTGGGCTGCGGTGAAATGAAGCCCAAGCAGGAGCTTATCCGTGCTGTGCGTTCGCCTGAGGGTGAAATTTCGCTTGATTTTACGGGTAAGAAAAACGGCAGAGGCGCATATATCTGCCGCGATAAAAAGTGTCTTTCCGCCGCAATAAAAGCCAAGCGGTTTGAACGCGCTTTCGGCTGTGCTGTTGAACAGCACATTTACGATAATCTGCTCAGCGAATTTGAGCAGGAATAAGGAGGAAAACGTATGGCAGTAATCAAATACAGAATTCACGAGGTAGCCAAAGATTTCGGCAAGCCAAGCAAAATTGTTCTTGAACTGCTCAAAGAGTACTTTGACGACACCAAGAACCATATGACTGCCCTTGAGGATAAAGAGCTTGATATTGTTTTTGAAACATTCACACAGCAGAGCAGTGTGGCAAGCTTTGACGAATATTTTGCTTCAGCCGCACAGGCAAAGCCTGAGCCCAAGGCTGAAGAACCCAAGGCAGAGCAGAAAAAGCCTGTAGAAAAGAAGCAGGATACAAAGAAGCCTTCAGAAAAGAAGCAGGGTGCTCCTGCTGCAAAGCAGCAGCCTGAGCAGCCCAAGAAGAAGGAGAAGGACCATTCCGCACCCCTTCAGGCAAGAACAAAGGGCGAAAAGAGAACAGTTGACACAAGAGCTGATAATGTTCAGCTTGAAAAGTATAATGAGCGTTATGAAAATATCGTGCCCGTAAATAAGTCACAGGGTATGCAGGATTCTTCTGTACGCAAGCAGAAGCTTAACCAGAAATCCAAGCAGTACCGTAAGCAGGGCACACGCACACACCGCCGCGAAACAGAGGCAGAAAGACTCAAGAGAATTGCGGCAGAGCGCGCAAGCAAGACAATCACGGTTACTATTCCTGAGGAAATCACTGTCGGTGACCTTGCTCTCAAGCTGAAGATTACAGCTGCAGAGGTTATCAAAAAGCTCTTTATGCTCGGTCAGATGGCAACTATTAACGATATGCTCGATTTTGATACGGCAGAAATTGTCGCAACAGAGCTTGGTGCAAAGGTACAGAAGGAAGTTGTCGTCACAATTGAGGACAGAATTATAGACACAACGGAAGACGATGACGCAGACCTTGAAACAAGAAACCCCGTTGTTGTTGTCATGGGTCATGTTGACCACGGTAAGGCATCACTTCTCGATGCGATCCGACACACCTCCGCCACATCAACAGAGGCAGGCGGTATCACACAGCACATCGGTGCTTACAGAGTAAGAGCAAACGGCGAGCTTATTACTTTCCTTGATACACCCGGCCATGCCGCATTCACTTCAATGCGTGCAAGAGGTGCACAGGCAACTGATATTGCGGTTCTTGTTGTTGCCGCAGACGACGGTATCATGCCGCAGACTGTTGAAGCTATTAACCACGCAAAGGCTGCGGGCGTTCAGATTATTGTTGCAATCAACAAAATGGATAAGCCGGATGTTAATCCCGACAGAATCAAGCAGCAGCTCACAGAGTATGAGCTTATTCCGGAGGAGTGGGGCGGCGAAACAATCTGTGTTCCCGTTTCTGCTCACACAAAAATGGGTATTGACAGCCTTCTTGAGTCTATTCTTCTCGTTGCAGAAATGCAGGAGCTCAAGGCTAACCCGAACAGAGCCGCAAAGGGTATAGTAATTGAAGCAAGACTTGACAAGGGCCGCGGTCCGATTGCTACTCTTCTTGTCCAGAACGGTACACTTCACGCAGGCGACATCATCGTTGCCGGCACATCTGTCGGCCGCGTTCGCGCAATGGTAGACGAGCACGGCAGAAATGTCAAGGAAGCTGGTCCTTCCTGCCCCGTTGAGATTATGGGTCTTGACGAAGCACCGCAGGCAGGCGATGTTTTCGACGCAGTTTCAGACGAGCGCCTTGCAAGAGAGCTTGTTGAACAGCGCAAGCAGAAGATTAAGGATGAACAGTTCAACTCCGTACAGAAGGTAACACTTGACAACCTCTTCTCATCTCTTCAGGCAGGCGAGGTCAAGGACCTTAACGTTGTTGTCAAGGCAGACGTTCAGGGCTCTGCAGAAGCAGTCAAGCAGAACCTTGAAAAGCTCTCCAACGATGAGGTCCGTGTACGTGTTATCCACAGCGGTGTAGGCGCAGTCAGCGAAAGCGATGTTATGCTTGCAAACGCATCAAACGCAATTATTGTCGGCTTCAATGTCAGACCCGATCCCGCTGCTCAGGTTAATGCAGAGCGCGACGGTGTTGACATGAGAATGTACAGAATTATCTATGACTGTATTGAAGAAATAGAACCCGCTATCAAGGGTATGCTTGCTCCCAAAACACGCGAGGTTGTTCAGGGCCGTATCGAAGTTCGTAACATCATCAACATCTCCTCTGTCGGTAATGTTGCAGGTTGTTATGTTCTTGACGGTAAGGTAACACGAAACTCAAAAATCCGCGTTGTACGCGACGGTATTGTTATCACTGAAGACGAAATGGGTTCACTCAAGCGCTTCAAGGATGATGTTAAGGAAGTTGTATCCGGATATGAGTGCGGTATCGTTCTCAACAAGTTCAACGACATTAAGCTCGGCGATATTTTCGAAGCATTCATCATTGAAGAATACCGCGATTAATATGAAAGGTAAATGTATAAGAGCCGACAGTAATTACACCGTCGGCTTTTGTGCACAAAAAATAATATGGCAGGTTATAAATCAGACAGAGTTGCGGAAGACATCAAACGCGAAATAATCGCAATTATCCGCGACGATATAAAGGACCCCCGTGTTCAGGGCAAGCTTCTCACAGTTATCCGTGTTGAGGTTTCGGGTGATCTTTCCTATGCTAAGGTTTTCATCAGCGCGATGGAAGGCTTTGAAGCTGCAAAGGAAGCCGCCGCAGGTCTTAAAAATGCGGCAGGATACATCCGCCGCGAGGTCGGTCAGAGATTGCGCCTTCGCAAAACCCCTGAGCTTCGCTTTGTGGCGGACGATTCTATTGAACACGGTATGAGCATTGCAAAAATGCTTAACGATTTGAATAAGTAAGTATTCAATGCGTTGTAACATGATTTGAATCGATAAATCGGTTCATTGTTATTTTAGAAAAGGAGGGAAGAGCAATGCTTATAGATATTGGCAGAGCAGCTTCTTTCTTGAAATCACACGATAATTTTACAATTCTGACCCATGCACACCCGGACGGAGATACTCTCGGTTCGGGTTTCGGTCTTTGTCTTGCACTGCGTGCACTCGGCAAAAAAGCAAATGTCATCAATAATGAAGAGCTTCCTTCAAAGTTCCGCTATCTTGAAACCGAGAAACAGGATTTTGAGGAGGAAACCGTTGTTGCTGTTGACATTGCCGATGTGACCCTGATGGGAAAAGAAATGATGGAAAAATACGGCGACAGGGTTGACCTTTGCATTGACCATCACGGTGCAAACAGACTTTTTGCAAAGGAGAGCTATGTTGATTCCGGTGCTGCTGCCGCGGCACAGATTGTTTATGAGATTGTTTGCTTGCTCGGCGTTGAAATAACACCCGGAATTGCAGACAGGCTTTATACGGGAATCAGCACTGATACGGGCTGTTTCCGCTATGCAAATGTAACACCCGAAACGCACCGCATTGCCGCAAAGCTTATGGAAGCAGGTGCTTCTGCGGCTGAAATCAATGTTAAAATGTTTGAAACAAAAACGAGAACCTATGCCGCACTTGAACGGCTTGCTCTTGACGGTATGCAGTTTTTCTATGACGGTAAGTGTGCGCTCATTACAATCACACGCGAAATGTTTGCTCAGAGCGGCTCTGATGAAAACGAATGTGACGGTATTGCTGCAATCTCGCGCCAGATTGAGGGAGTGCTTGTCGGTGTTACAATGCGTGAAAGACGCGACGGTTCCTACAAGGCATCTGTCCGCACACATAACCCCGTTGATGCCAGTGCAATTTGCGCAAGGCTCGGCGGCGGCGGACATCACAATGCCGCAGGCTGTCAGCTTCCGGGTACGCGCGAGGAAGCGGCAAAGCTGCTTATAGATACAATCGGTGAATTTATATGACAGGTGTAGTTTTTGTTGACAAGCCGCAAGGCATGACCTCGTTTGTTGCCGCAAACAGAACAAAACGCGTGCTCGGCGCAAAAAAATCGGGTCATACCGGTACGCTTGACCCTATGGCAACGGGTGTGCTTGTTGTAATGCTCGGCAGTGCAACAAGGTTTATAGATTTTCTTAATTCCCATGACAAGGCTTATGAAGCGACGGTGCGCCTTGGTATCACAACGGATACGCTTGATATTGAAGGCGCGGTTCTGAGTCAGACCGAAACGAAATTCAATACGGCGGATTTTGAGTCGGCAATGCTCGGCTTCCTCGGTGAAATTGACCAGGTGCCGCCGATGTATTCCGCAATCAAAAAAGACGGCAAAAAGCTTTATGAGCTTGCGCGCGAGGGTATTGAAATTGAACGCGAAAGCCGCAAAGTTACAATTTATTCGCTTGAGCTGACAGGCGCAGATGAAGCAAAGCAGGAGTTTTCCTTCAGGGTAAGCTGCTCGGCGGGTACTTATGTGCGTTCGCTGGCAAATGACATCGGTGAAAAGCTTGGTTGCGGTGCAGTGCTCACATCGCTTCGCAGGGTTGAGGCACACGGTGTGAGCATTTCACAGTGTAAAACGCTTGAAGAGCTTACAGAAAACGATGTCGTTGCGCTTGATACGCTGCTCGATTATCCGTGCGTTACGGTGTCTGCAGCGCAGGCACAGCGGTTTTTAAACGGCGGTGCACTCGATACACAGCGTATTCACACACCGCTTTCCGTTGGTATTTATAAGGTTTATTCACCCGAAAAAAGATTTCTCGGTCTTGGTGAGGTTGAGCCGAATTTGGCACAGCTTAAAATAAAGAGGATTTATTCCGAAACATAAAAGGAAAAAGCCTATGGCAGAAAAGAAGAGAGCAGTAGCTCTGGGCAATTTTGACGGTATTCATATCGGACATTCGGCTGTTATCGGCTGTGCTGTAAGTGCGGCGGAGAACGGCTTTGTTCCGGCTGTGCTTTTGCTCGATCCTATGCCATCGCGTTTCTTTGGCAGGTCCGAAAGCAAAGAGCTTGTCTCTGCTGCTGAAAAAGAGCGGCTTATTTCTGAAATGGGCGCAGAGGTTGTAAAAATTGATTTTGCCGCGGTTAAGGACTATACACCCGAAGATTTTTTTGAAAAAATCATTGTCGGCTCACTTGGCGCAGGCATGCTTTGCTGTGGCTTCAATTACCGATTTGGCAAGAACGGAAGCGGCGACAGCGCTCTGCTCAGAAAACTTTGCGAAAATGCAGGTATAGAGCTGTGTGTTGTTCCGGCTGTGCTTTACGACGGTAAACCTGTCAGCTCAACCCGAATCCGAACGGCGCTTGAAAACGGTGAAATCTCTCTTGCAAATGCAATGCTCGGCAGAGAATTCGGCTATAAGCTTGAGGTTGTTCACGGTGATGAGCTTGGCAGAACTCTCGATTGCCCCACTATCAATCAGCTTTTTCCCGAAGGTATGATTGTGCCCGGCTACGGTGTCTATGCTTCGCGTGCTTGTGTTGACGGTGTGTGGTACAGCTCGGTTACAAATATCGGCAGAAGACCGACTTTTGAAAGTGATCAGCAACGCAGTGAAACTCACATACTCGGCTATTGCGGCGATTTGTACGGCAGGCAGATTGAAGTCCGTCTGCTGAGATACATCAGGGGTGAAATGAAATTTGATTCGCTACCGGCTCTCAAATCTCAGCTTGTAAAAGATAAGCTGGAAGCTGAACAATAAACAAACGCAGAAACTGTCGAAAACTTTTTTTACTTTTTTGCAAAAAGGTATTGCTTTTTTTCTCCATATCGGTTATACTACTAATGCTGTGAGAACAGCGCAACTAAATATCGCGGAGTAGAGCAGCTCGGTAGCTCGTCGGGCTCATAACCCGGAGGTCATGTGGTTCAAATCCCATCTCCGCAACCAAAAAAACCAATCACCCGTCAGGGTGGTTGGTTTTTCTTTGTTTTGAAAGCAGTATTTTTATTGTATTCGGGTTATGGGCCCGAAGGGCGAATAAACCGGAGGTAGAGAGCGAAAGCGAACGGCCGAGCGGAAGTGAATGACAGTCCGGTGGACTGTCCGAGCCGCGAGGTGACCGAAGACAAATTCTCCGCAGAGAATCCGGCAAGACCATGTGGTTCAAATCCCATCTCCGCAACCAACAATGCGAACCGATTTAGATATCGGCGCAAGAAATCCAGTAACCACAACGGTTACTGGATTTTTTTATCCCATTTTTTCAAGTGAAACTCAATAGATATCCTAAGCCAAAAACGGCTTTCGGGGAGGACTTGAACTAAATTCAACAGATATCGAGGGCAGATTTTACGATTAATTTCGTAAAGTCTGCCCCTTTTTTGTTTTTATAAATGTTAAATGTTTGTGTCTTGAAGAATAGCTCCTAGCTGGAGAAAAGCAAGTTTATTTTCTCCCTTGCGACCCGTTCGTTGCAATACACAAAATTAAACTCACCACTAATCTGCATATCTACAACAGAGAAGGTGGCAAGGTCGTCACGGCATCGGGAGATAGGTTC
>JAZQGE010000015.1:0-37811 GCA_045539895.1 Acutalibacteraceae bacterium | reverse complement strand
AACAAGGTGCTGAAACCGAGAGCATATTGGCAGAGCAAAGGCATCGGCAGAGGCGGCAAAAAGTCTTATGAAGACCCGTATAAATGGTTGCCGTCAACCGTGTCGGGAATACTGCATCAGCAAGAATACTGCGGTGATGTGGTGAACTTCAAAACCTATTCGCAATCTTTTAAAAACAAGAAACGTCATATGAGTCCGAAAGAAGATTTAAAAATCTTCAAGGATGTTCACGAACCAATAATTTCCCGTGACACCTATGAAGCAGTACAAAGGCTTGTTGGTACTTGTAAGCGCCGTGATCCATTGCCGCAGAACGGAAAGAAGAACATCTTTTGTGATTTTCTTGTTTGTGCCGAATGCGGCCATAAGCTGTGGTATCATGTAAACACCCGAAACAAAGATATTCACTATTTCAGTTGTTCTAATTATGTAAAGGATTACAGAGGCAGTTGCCAACACAGGCATTATGTAAGAGCAGATGCCATTGAACAAATTGTTTCGATGGAAATCAAGAAACTTGCAAACTACCTTAAGCATAATGAGGACGAGCTCGTTGAAGTGCTTACAATGAAAACTGAAGCGGATATTCAGGCTGAAAGAAAATATCTTAATGCAGAGCTGCAAAGATGTACTTCTCGACAGAATACCGTAAACTCTCTTTACGAAAAACTTTATGAGGATAATGCTTTAGGTAAGGTTACGGATGCTTGGTTCCTGCATATGTCTCAGAAATATGAGATAGAAAAAGCGGAGTTGAAAAAGAAAATAGCAAAGATTCACGAGGACCTTGAAGTTTTGAATGAAAGAAAAAAGGATAAAGATGTGTTTGTGGAATCTGTAAGACGGTTTATCCAGATGGACAAACTTACAACACCGCTTCTCAGAGAACTCATTGATCACATTGACGTTTATGAAACAGAGGGTACAGGCAAAAACAAAACTCAAAGAATTGTAATTCATTACCGATTTGTAGGAAACATTGAAATTCCGTCGGATGAAGAAAATTTCAAATTGGATATGAGGCAAGGTATGGCGGTTGAATACCTCACGGCATAACAAAAAAGAGCAGGCTGAAACCTGCTCGATACATAATCAAATACTATGAAAAAACAAAGAAAAATCGAGTGTTCATCACTTAAATCCGTAATGAACACCCGAAATGGTGGGCAGGGGTGGATTCGAACCACCGAAGTCGTCGACGGCAGATTTACAGTCTGCTCCCTTTGGCCACTCGGGAACCTACCCATATTGACTTTTGCAATAAAAAAGCGTTGGAGCTGGTGGACGGACTCGAACCCCCGACCTGCTGATTACAAATCAGCTGCTCTACCAACTGAGCTACACCAGCAAACTTAACGCTTGATTAATATACCACGAAAAGGAATAGAAGTCAAGAGATTTTTTCAAAAAATCGAAAAAATTTTTTATATGATGTAAAAGAAAAAAGCTGGTCATAAATAAGAATATAAAGTGAAAAATTTTGGCATCTGACCAACTTGTACTCATGAAAAAGTGCAGCAAAACCGTAGTTTTGCTATTTTTATATGTTTGCAACTGTCAGTTGCGTAATTTTAAAGTGCAGGTGATAGACAAATCATTGCAATATTGCTATACTGCATATTACAATTCATCAGTTTGACAATGAATTGATTTAATCAATTCGAATCATTGGAAGTTGAGCGAAAAATTATGATTTGCGTTTTTACAAAACGCATTATTTCACACTCGACAAGCGGTAATTTGCAGCAGACTATGATTTAGCTGTATCACAGTTGTTTTAGTTTATCAATTTAATTGAGGTGTTGTCCGCGGCGATTCGTCGCTAAACTGTAATTTACAAAGGGGTTGATTGTTGTGCCGAATCTCGGCGAAAGAATTTACAGACTCAGAAGTGAAAACAATCTCTCGCAAGGCGAGCTTGCAGAAAAACTTGATGTTTCGCGTCAGGCTGTTTCAAAATGGGAAAATAATATCAGTGTTCCCGAACTTGATAAAATTGCGGCAATGAGCGAGCTGTTCGGTGTGACAACTGATGAAATTATAAAAGGTGGAGCACACAAAGAAAATGAGAAAGCGCCTTCTCCGCCGATAATAATAGAACACACTCAGACAGAAAACGGCTTTTCCAAGAGGAAAACGGTCCAAATTCTCGGTATCATTTTTGTCGTACTTGGCATTCTGCTTGCAACGCTTATGGCTTTGCTGGCGGCTGACTGGGTTTTTATTGCAATTTTCATACTGCTTGCCGTCAACGGAGTGGTCCTTCTTGCCAGCAAAAAACGGCTTTGGCTAGCATTGCTCATTGTGAACACAGCTCTGATTCTTATGTTATATTTTATTTTCGGTACTAATATGTTTGCACCGGAGTATTCTGCTAACGAAGAATTTACCGAGAGTATCAGTGTTGAACCTGATGCGTCAATAATAGAATATTAAATAGTAAAAGTCTGCAAGGTTTAAAAAATACTTGCAGACTTATTTGTTTTTTGGTTTTATGTTTTGTTTATTGAAAAAAAGAATAAACAGTGATATAATAAAACTAGTTTTTATAAAGGGGCATTACATGATGGATAAAAAGTTTGAAATCAAGTTCCGTGATGAATTTGACGAATGGCTTAATGAACTTGATGAATACGAAAAAAAACAACCAAACGAGCAACCCATACAACAGCCAACCTCAACAAAAACAAATATAGCTCCTATAAAGCAAAATACTATCAGTAAACCAACCCAACTAAATAATTTTTCTTGCATTATACATAAAGAAACTGATAACAAAAACAAAGCAATTGATCTTGAAGATTTTAGAATAAATAAAAAAAATCTTGACTCTTATCGAGGTTTTGATAATAATGTAATAATTCCTGAAGGCATTACACGCATAAATTCAGGTGCTTTTTCAATAAATCCAACACTTGAATCTGTTGTTATTCCGCACGGTGTTAAAACCATAGGCAGCTCAGCTTTTTACCTTTGTGAAAATCTTAAATCCATCGATATCCCCGATAGCGTTAAAACCATAGGCGCCTCCGCTTTTAGCAGTTGTTATGATCTTAAATCCATCACTATCCCCGATAGCGTTAAAACCATAGGCGCCTCCGCTTTTAGCGATTGTTCAAGCCTTAAATCCATCACTATCCCTAATAGTGTTACAAGCATAGAAAGATGTACATTTGACAGATGCTCAAGTCTTAAATCAATTACTATCCCGGGGAGTGTTTCGGTCATAGGCGGGTATGCATTTCGAGAATGTTCAAGCCTTTCTTCAATAGTCATTTCTGAAGGTGTAAAACGCATAGAATACGGTGCGTTTAGTGGATGCTCAAGTCTTAAATCAATTGTTATCCCTGACGGTGTAGTAAAAATTGGTTCGAGTGTATTTGATAATTGCCCAAATCTTGAATCAATCACTATCCTTGACAGTGCTACAATTTTGAATTTTTTTGATTTTTTAATGGATAGTTCTAAAAATCTCACCATTAATTGTCATGCCGGAAGTTCAGCTGAAGAATGTGCAAAGGAATTTGGCTTTAAATATACTATTATTGAAGATTCACACAGTTCCCAGACAGAACTCAAACCGGAAACAGAAACCACCCCCGCCCAAAATATCTTGTCATCTGACAAAGCCGAAACTGTATTTATAAGCTACAGTTCAATAGAGCAACAAACCGCAGAAGAAATAAAGCAAAAATTAGAATCCAACGGTATATCGTGTTGGATGGCACCGCAATCTATTCCTGCCGGAAGCGATTACGGAACCGAAATTCCCAAAGCATTAAAAAATTGCAGAATTTTTCTTCTTGTCCTTTCCGAAAACAGTCAGAAATCCAAATGGGTACCCAAAGAGCTGGATATGGCTATAAATAAAGGCTTAAAAATAATACCTTTTCAGATTGATAATTCAGAAATTAACGAAAGGTTTGAATTTAGCTTAATTAATTGCCAAAGAAAAATAGCATACAAAAGAACAAATGAAGCATATAAAGAATTAATAAATGATATTTTTACCGAATTGAATAATACATAACAAAAAGTCTGCAAGAAAACTAAACCTTGCAGACTTTTTATGTATTATCAGTTTTTAAGGCTCTGTACGGGTGCAGGGATTCTGCCGCCGCGTGAAATGAATTTTGCGGGAGAAATCATGCTCACATCCATAACCGGACCGCCTCCGAGAAGGCCGCCAAAGTCAAGCTCATCGCCGACGGTTTTGCCAATTGCAGGAATTACACGCACAGCCGTTGTCTTGCTGTTAATCATACCGATTGCAGCTTCATCGGCAATAATTGCGGCAATAACCTCTGCAGGTGTGTCGCCGGGAATGTTAATCATGTCAAGACCGACCGAGCAGACAGCCGTCATCGCCTCAAGCCTTTCAAGGTTGAGTGCGCCGCTTCTTGCCGCATCAATCATGCCTGCGTCCTCGGTTACGGGGATGAATGCGCCCGAAAGACCGCCGACATGGGAAGATGCCATAATGCCGCCCTTCTTGACCGCATCGTTGAGCAGAGCAAGCGCAGCGGTTGTGCCGTGGCAGCCGCACTGTTCAAGACCCATTTCCTCAAGAATGTGCGCAACAGAGTCGCCGACAGCAGGTGTCGGTGCAAGCGAAAGGTCAACAATGCCGAAGGGTACACCGAGTCTGCGTGAAGCCTCGCGCGCAACAAGCTGACCGACACGGGTGATTTTGAAAGCAGTCTTTTTAACAACATCGGCAACATCTGTCAGGTTTCCGTCGGGAATCTTTTTGAGTGCAGTGCTTACAACACCGGGACCGGAAACACCGACATTTATTACACAGTCAGGCTCGCCTGCGCCGTGGAATGCGCCTGCCATGAACGGATTATCCTCAGGTGCGTTGCAGAAAACAACAAGCTTTGCAGGGCCGATACAACCCTTATCCGCCGTTGCCTTTGCGGCATCAACAACGGTCTGACCCATAAGGGCAACAGCATCCATGTTGATACCTGCTTTTGTTGAGCCTATGTTTACGCTTGAGCAGATGTGCTCTGTGATTGCAAGCGCTTCGGGAATGCTGCGGATGAGCGCCTCATCACCTGCGGCAAAGCCCTTCTGAACAAGCGCAGAATAACCACCGATGAAATTGACACCGACAGTCTGTGCCGCGCGCTCAAGTGCCTTTGCATATTCAACAGGATTGCCGCCAGAGCAAGCGGAAACCATTGCAATAGGTGTGACGGAAATTCGTTTATTAATAATCGGAATACCGTATTCCTTTTCAATTTGCTCACCCGTTGCAACAAGATTTTCCGCCTTGCGTGTTATTTTATCGTAAACCTTGTCACAGCTTTTTTTAATGTCGCTGTCACAGCAATCGAGCAACGAAATGCCCATTGTGATTGTGCGTATGTCGAGGTGCTCCTCCTCAATCATCGCAATCGTTTCAAGTATATCGCCTGTGTTCATCATAGCTTATGTTCCGCCTTTTCAGATTCTGTGCATGGAGTTGAAAATATCCTCATGCATAACATGGATTTTAAGGTTTCTCTCCTCGCCATATGCCTTGAGCTTGTCGGAAAATTCTGTGTATTCAAGCTTCATTTCAGCCGTGTCAACCAGCATTATCATGCAGAACATATCCTGAAGAATTGTCTGAGAAACGTCAACAACATTGACATCGTGCTCCGCACAGAATGTTGAAACCTTTGCAAGAATGCCCACAGTGTCCTTACCGACTACCGTAATAACCGCTCTCATTTTTATTTACCTCCGTTAATCAGGTTTGCTGTTAAATTATTTTTTATTGTAGCACACAAATTCAATTGAAACAATAGTTTATTTTCTTTATCTTCCACCCTTTGTGCATTATATGGAAAATAATTAATATAAATCTGTAAAAATTAAATATAGTTTTGTTTTTTAAAAAGTTTTATAATTAAAATAGAGTATTATACTTTCACTTTGCGGAGGTAAAAGATATGAAAAAATTAAAGAAAGCTCTTGCGGTTTTTCTGTGCGTGGTGCTGACTCTCACTGCTGCACCGCTCAGCGGCTTTGTCGGGCTTGAATTGCCTGACGGCAGCGGAATAAGAAAATTTGCTGAAGGCATAGTGTCAGCTTTTGACAGCTTTTCAACCAGAGCTCAGGCCGCAACAAATTCAGGCACCTGCGGCGATAACCTTACTTGGACATTTGACACCGAAACAGGTGTGCTCCGCATAAGCGGTACCGGCGCGATGACAAACTGGGACTTTCAAAAAGACCTGGAAGCTCCGTGGGACAACTACACTGTTACATCAGTTATAATAGAAGACGGTGTCACAACTATAGGCGATGAAGCCTTTTTTCATAATTCGTCAATTACGAGTGTAATAATGGCTGACAGTGTAACTACAATAGGTAAATCGGCTTTTGATTATTGCCATAACCTTACCGACTTGTCTATTGGTAACGGTGTCACAACTATTAACGATGAAGCCTTTATTTCTTGTTCCGACCTCACTGAAATTACTATACCCAAAAATGTAACATACATAGGTAAACGCGCATTTGCCGACTGTTACAGCCTTGAAAAAATAGCTGTAGATGCTGAAAATCAGTATTTCACAGCCGACAGCGACGGTGTTTTGTACAGCAGGGATATGACCAGACTTCTGCAGTATCCCATTGCAAGTACAAAGCCAAGCTATACCATACCCGAGGGTGTAAGATCCATTGACAACGAGGCGTTTGCTTTTTGCGACAACATAACAAATGTGACACTGCCTGACAGCCTTAAAGCTATCGGTGAATATGTATTCGTTGATTGCTACACTATGTCAAGCATAACAATACCCGCAGGTATAGAAACTATCGGCCAGTATGCTTTCGGCTGGTATGCTTTACCGTATTATAACGGCACGCTTGAGCAGTGGAAAGCAGTTGAAACAGACCCGAGCGATACGAGCATCGCAAAAAGAGTAATAATCTGCGGCGGTACAGACAGACCGTACTATATACCGGGCACCTGCGGAAACGAAGTTAATTGGACTTTATATGCCGACGGTGAGCTTGTTATCAGCGGTAACGGTGCTATGACGAATTTCAAGGCCGAAAACAACTATCCGACAGATAATCCGTGGTATTCGATGTGCTCAAAAATAAAAAGCATCACCGTTGAAGAAGGCGTAACAAGCATCGGAAACTATGCCTTTTATGATTGCAGTGAAGTTAAAAAAGTAACACTTGCCGACACGGTTTCAAACATCGGTAGTTATGCGTTTCGCAATTGCTTGAATATAGATGAGTTTACCATTCCGGTTTCTGCAAAAGCAACAAGCAAAAATTCTTTTTACGGTATAAATGTTGTAAAAAAAGTAACGCTCACAAAGGGTTCAGGGGTAATGACAAGTTACAGTCAGGATTCCGGTAATTCCAATTATTACGGAAACACACCGTGGAACCGAAGCGCAATGCTTAAAGAGATTGTTATAGAAGACGGTGTGACAAGCATTGGCAGCTATGCTTTTAATTCTGTCACTTATCTGAAAAGTATCAGAATCCCCGCTACAGTTACACAGATTAATATAGGTGCTTTCGACGAATGCACCGATCTTACCGATATTTATTACAACTCAACAGAAGATGATTGGAACAACATATTGGTAAGCAGCGAAAATGAACCGCTTACCGCTGCTACACTTCATACAGCTACAGCTTCCGGCACCTGCGGCGATAATCTCAATTGGGTGCTGTACAATACGGGCAGACTTGAAATTAACGGCACGGGTGCAATGACCGACTGGACAGCTGCTAATAAAATCCCATGGTTTGATTACCGTACAGCCATAAATGAAATTATAATCGGCGAGGGTGTAACCTCGGTCGGTAAATATGCTTTCTTCAGCTGTACGGCAAAGAAGAGCGTAACAATTCCCGAAAGCATAGTTTCAATTGCGATTAATGCCTTCGGCAACTCGCAGAGCATTACCGTTATACACTACGCTTCCGATAAATCTGACTTGGAAAAAATATCTGTAGGCAACGGCAACAATGCACTGACTTATGCTTCATACAATTACGGAAGAATCCGCCTTGTTGACTCAGGCTACTTCAGTGAATTTGAACAATGGGAATTGTATACAGACGGTGAGCTCTATGTGGTTGGTGAAGGAGGAATGTCAAACTTTACAAGTGCAGAGGCTTACCCGTGGCACAAGCACAGAGATAAAATAACATCATTTACAATTGAAACATACCCGAATTATTTATACCCGGAAATGACAAACATAGGCAATCACGCACTTGAAGGATGTGTTAATCTCAAATTTGTCAATTTCAACAACGATATAACCAGAATCGGAGACTATGCTTTTGCGGGCTGCACTTCACTTGAAAGCATAGTAATACCCGATACGGTAACTACTATTGGCGACGGTGCTTTCTATGGCTGTTCAGGGCTTAAAGATCTTACTATGCCCGTATCGGCAAAAATTTACAATAGTCCTAATGTATTCTATGGCTGTACCGGCATAAACAAAATCACTCTTACAAAGGGTAACGGTACAATGGTGACCTACGGCACAGATACAGCTGTTTCCTCCCCCACCGTAAATTTCAAATACACACCGTGGTACATAAGCACAAGCCAGATTGACCTGACAATAGAAGACGGTATTACCGCAATTTCTCCCTATGCTTTTTACGGCAGTAAAGGAATAACAAATGTAACAATATCCGAAGGTGTAACAACAATCGGCGAATATGCTTTCTGCGGTAACACTACTCTCAAAAATGTAACAATTCCCGAAAGCATAAATACAATCGGCAGTTATTCATTCTACCAATGTTCCGCTCTCGAAAACACATACTATGCTGGTGATGTTTCAAAGTGGTGCAAAATCAGCTTTGTTGATGCTTATGCAACACCCATGAGCTATGCGGATGATCTCTATTTCGGCGGCGAGCTTGTAACTGAGCTTACAATACCAGCGCATATAACCTCTATCAACGACTTTGCCTTCTACGGATGCTCAAACATCACAGACGTATACTACGAAGGCACCTCAAAACAGTGGTCTGAGGTTACTGTAGGTATAGGCAACGATGTTCTGTTCAATAATTTCAAAGGCGGCGATTCAGACAATCCTTTCTATGCTGCCGGCACATGCGGCAACAATCTTGATTGGGTGCTGTATACAAGCGGCGAGCTTGTAATCATCGGCTCAGGTGCGATGAATAACTATTCAACATCAACATGTGCACCGTGGTATACTTACAGAGAATCAATTAAATATGTTACCTTGCCCGAAGGTTTAACAGCAATCGGAAGCTATGCTTTTTATAACTGCACTATGCTTGAATCTGTTGTAATTCCTGACGGTGCAACCTCAATCGGCAACTATGCTTTTTACGGTTGTGCAGGAATGAAGGAACTGACGGTTCCAATTTCCGCAAAAGTAACAGGCACCCCGAATTATACTTTCTACAGTTGCCAAAACATAGATAAAATCACAATTACAAAAGGCGACGGCACAGCATGTAATTACACTGTAAGCAACAGTGCACCGGATACCTATTACGCATATACTCCGTGGTATATAAGCGGTTGCAGTACCATCGTTATAGAAGACGGCGTAACATCTATCGGCAGCTTTATGTTTTACCGTTGCACAGAGCTTACCAATATCACAATTCCTGACAGTGTAACATCTGTCGGCGATTCTGCGTTTTATTACTGCATCGGTCTTGAAGAGCTGACCATGCCTGTTTCCGCAAAAATATATAACAGCAGCGAAACCTTCCTCAGCTGTACCAATATAAAAACTATTACCCTTACAAAAGGTAACGGCAATGCACAGAAATACACAAGCTCATCATATTACTCAGAATCAACCTACTATCAATACACGCCGTGGTATATTAGCCAGTGCGGCACCATTGTTATTGACAAAGGCGTTACTTCACTCGGTTATTACACATTCTACGGCTGTAATAGAATTAAAGATGTCTACTGTACGGGCGACATTACCGATTGGTGTAATATCAACTTTGATGACAGTTACGCAAACCCGATGCACAGCGGAGATAACCTCTATTTCGGCGGCGAGCTTGTAACGGAAATAACCATACCCACAACGGTCACAAAAATCGGCAGTTACGCATTCAACACCTGTTCATACCTTACCGCCGCATATTTCAACGGCACTCCGGAGCAGTGGTATGCAATCAATGTCGGTACAGGCAACAGTGCCCTGACTGATATAATAACATTCTCTTCAGGTGACAGACATTATTATGCACCGGGCATCTGCGGAGCGAACCTTAAATGGATTTTGTACACCGACGGCGAGCTTGAAATTATGGGCACAGGTGATATGAATGCGTGGACCTCCACATCGAATGTACCGTGGTATAAACACAAGGGAAAAATCACATCCGTTAAGATAAGTGACGGTGTAACATCAATCGGCGGTTATGCATTTTACGGATGCCTGAATATTTCGGGTATCAATCTGCCTGACAGCATTACAAGAATCGGCACTAACGCATTTTTCGGCTGTACGGGTCTTACCGTAATAAAACTAAGCAAAAACCTGACAAATATAGATAAGGCCGCATTCAGCGGCTGCCTAAACCTTGCGGTTGCGCGTTGCGAAATGACTTATGACCGGTGGGCAAAGGTAACAGTTCAGGCAGACAACCAGTGCCTTACGGATGCAATTCTGCTCGGCACAGCATCAGAAAAACCGTATCTCGCAGCAGGCAAGATCAATGATAATGTCACATGGTATCTGTATGAAGATAACGAGCTTTATCTTACCGGTGAAGGCAATATGGTCAACTATGCTTCATCTTCAAATTCGCCGTGGTACAACCGCAGAGACAAAATCAAAACAGTTGTTGTTTCCGACGGTATAACAGGTATCGGCAAAAATGCATTTGCAGAATGCGATAATGTTAACAAAGTTTATATTTACGGTTATGATGTTTCAATTGCAAACAGCGCATTTGCGGAATGTTACGATGTTAATATTCACTGTTACTCCGGCTCATCTGCTCATGCATACGCAAAACGAAATGGCTTGACCTATACTCTGCTTGACGGTCAATCTGCAGGATTTACCGTAGCGAACGATATGGTTACAGCTTACAGCGGTGATTCAACAAGCCCTGTTATCCCCTCAGGTACAACAGCTATCGGCAGCTATGCGTTTATGAATAACAGCACAATCACAAGTATTGTTCTGCCGAATACGGTTACAGATATTTACACAGGTGCATTTGCAGGCTGTGAGAATCTTGAGCGCATTGTTATTCCCGAATCGGTCACAACAATTGCTTCAACTGCATTCAATGATACGGATGTTATTTTCGCTTGTGTTGAAAATTCTTATGCTCATATCTATGCGCTTGAGCACGGCATTGAGTGCGAGCTTACAAGCCCCGAAAAGGGCATTGAGCTTACAAGCAAGAATGCTTACATCACAGTCAACGGCACAACTCAGCTTTCCGTTGTTGTCACATCGGGCAGCAAATCTGTAATCTGGTCATCGTCCGATTCTTCCGTTGCCTCAGTTGATTCAAACGGCTTTGTAACGGGTAAAAAGGCAGGTGTTGTTGTAATCACAGCAACAACCTCCGACGGAATTTATAAGGATTACTGCCTTGTGCGCGTTGTGGGTATCACAGCAAGCTACAACACAACAACTGTTGTTGACCCTGAAGAAGGTTTGATTTACGGTCTTGATGTCGGTCTTAATTCACTTACGGATTATGTTGAATTAACTGACAGCAGCTGTACACTTGAGTATGATACGCTCACTGATGAAATCGGCACAGGCACAATCACAAATGTTGTAAGGGACGGCGAAATTGTTGATGTCTATACTGTTGTCATCTTCGGCGATGTTGACGGAAACGGCTGGTATGATGCGAACGATGCGTTCATAGTCAACATGATTGCAAGCGGATTGATTGATGAATCAAGACTCAGCGAAGCTGAAAGAACAGCAGCAGACTGCAACCACGACGGTGTAATTGACGGCGCAGACTTCCACCTGCTCAATCAGGCAAGCTTGCTGCTTGACGATGTTGACCAGTCGGCAACACAGCCTGAGCTTGTAACAAATTCGGTTTATATCGCTTACTGCTCACTGATTGACCAGACGGCAGGGGAGGAAACAAACCTTGTTCCTATGCCTGACCTTGATGAAGCACCGTCAGAATTCGAACAGAACGGTAATACAGAAAACAAATCTGCAGATGAAATTAATTTTGAAATAATATTCACAACAATTTTTGATTTCATCAAAAGGATTTTCTCACTTGTTCTTTCATTTATAGTTAAATAATAATTAAAGGAGCTTGCTCGCGCAGGCTCCTTTTTATCTTTAACAAAACTTAACAATAATATTTTTTTTTCAGACATCAATAATAATACTGCAAACGCAAAAAATGTTTTTGCAAAGGAGTGTAATTAAAATGTCTAAGAGCAGTAAGAACGTAGTGCCTGAAGCACGCGAAGCACTTGACAGATTCAAGATGGAAGCTGCAAGCGAAGTTGGCGTAAACCTCAAGCAGGGCTATAACGGTCACCTCACTTCACGCGAGGCAGGCTCAGTAGGCGGTCAGATGGTTAAGAAGATGATCGAGTCCTACGAAAAGAACATGAAGTAAGCTTCATGCGGATATAGACAAAAGCGGCAGGTGTTATACCTGCCGCTTTTGTTTTCCCATTCGCAAAATATGTATCAAAGGTGTAAGTCTGATTGATTAATGTAAATATATTATTACACAAACTGTTGTGGTTGTCAATATGTTTTGACACAATTAAAAGTATATTTAAAATTATAACGGTTACAGCTGATTGATTAATAGTCTGTATTGTGCTATAATAATTTTAAAGATAAAAAAGCAACGCTTCACAAGATGTCCTGATATTATTCAGTAGCTTTTTACTCATTTATATGTATCATTTAACGGCTTTATAACACGCAAATATTAAAAGGAGAGCATACACTGAGGAACAAAACACTTATAAGAGTGAACGCAAGTGTATCCGGTATAGCCATGATTATTTCTTCGGCAGCAACCGAAACAGCCTGCAAGGGCAGCTGCGGGCATTCACCCGTTATTATCCTTCCGGGCATCAACCATTCGCCAGCATATCTTTATGATAAAGACGATAAGCCGGTTATGATTAAAGGTAATCACATTGGTGGTACACTTTTTATTCCCAACAAGTCTGCCGTTAAAGCCGGAGCAATTGCAAACGAAGTTATCAGGACCGTTGCAACAATGCTTTTGCAGTCCAATATTGGCGTTGACAAGGCGCTATACAGCCTTATTTCGGATTTGCTGAGCTATCAGCGCTGTGACGAAAAGGGTAACCATATCGAAAACCTTAAAGTTAGGCGTTGGAATCATTCGCTTGAGCACATGACGGAGGAAGAGCTTGACTGGACATATAGAATGGTGCCGATTAAGTCGCTCGTAGACGAAATCGGCAAGGACCATGTTTATTTCTTCACCTTCAACCTTGTGGGAGACCCGATAGACTCTGCAGACGAACTTGCAGAATACATCAAAACGGTAAAAGAGCAGACAGGTCACGATAAGGTTTCTCTTCTGCCCATAAGCCTTGGCGGCACAATCCTTACTGCCTACATTGAAAAATATGGTCACGGTGAGTTTGACCGGATAGTAAACATTGTTGCTTGTCTTGACGGTACAGATATTGTTGCCGACATGATGGCAAGAGAATGGCGGCTTAACGACAATTATCTCTACCACGAATTTTTTGAAAAAACTATGGCTGAAGCAAAAGGCGACCCAACATCAGGCTATCTTATCAATACTTTTCTTCATGCTTTTCCTCGCGCCGGTGTTGATGCTCTTCTCAGCGGTGCAATAAGCGCAATTATTGACACTCTTATGGTTAACTGTCCGCAGTTCTGGGCAATGCTTCCCTCTTACAGATATGACGAACTTGCAAAGCGCTATCTCAGCGACAAGCCGGTTCTCAAGGCAAGAACAGACAGCTTCCAGAAAGCAAGACTCAACCTCAAGCAGAACATTCTTGATGCTGTTGCAGACGGTGTTAGTGTTAACTCGATTGCAGGCGCAAACCTTGATTTCGGCGAAGAGATGTATACATATTTCAACATTGTTGCTTCGGCAGAAAAGGTAAATTCCGACGGTATTGTAAACCTTAGCTCAGCTACACTCGGAGCGACGGGGGCAGCAGGAAAAAACACACTCAAAGATGTTGAATGTAAAAAGAACACCTGCTGTTCGGATTCCACTCACAATCACATTTCACCCGATAACATGGTGGACACCTCAACGGCAATTTTGCCCGAAAACACATGGGTTTTCCTCAATCAGCACCACGAGGTAGGCAATAACGAGGCTGTGCTCAATCTTGCAAAGGCAATTATTCTCGGCGAAGTGACAGATGTTCACTCCAAGCCCGAAAAATATCCTCAGTTCAACGGTCCGTGCTTTACAAAGAGCATTCGCCGCTGGAGGCTGTCCGATGCAAAGAGAGTAGACCGGTCAAAGCTCAGCGAGGATGTAAAAACAGAGCTTAATGCCGCAATTGCAGAGTGTGAAGAAGTGCTTAAAATGACAATTGCCGACCAACATAGAGTTGAGGCTGCAGAGGCAAGAATTATTGCAGCGCTCCACGCAGCAGGTGCACCCGGCTACGAATATATTGAGCCTGAAAAAGAATCCGCTCTTCAGCCGATTTGGCAGGGCATCACACACGCTCTCAGTAAAGGCTCTCTTTTCCTATTCGGCGGCGGCAGCCCCATTGACAAGCTCAAGGGAATTTTATTCGGTTAATTATTTCAAAATTACAAAAGAGGCAGTTTGCAATGAACTGCCTCTTTTATAATTTTTAACGAAAGAATTTATAGTTTACCTCAGATTGACCAGCAGCTGTCCGTGAAACGGGTTGCGCGGTGAGGAAATGCACGGAAGAAATCATCCGCAGCACCGTTAAGCTCAACACCGTCTATGTAAACAGCTGTCTGCGCTGTATGTCCCTCACCTGCAAGCAGAAGCCTTGCGGCGGCAGTCGCCGTGAGCGAAATGTCATAGTCGCCCTCTGCCTTGTGTGTAACGGTTGCTTTGCCGTTCTGATACTCAACCTCAAATATACCCTTGTTCTGTTCAAACTCATCAAGGCTGAGTATGCTGAACCTGCCGTATTCCTCAGGATAAACATTGTTTTCAAGCAGCTTTTTCAGGTTGTAAATTCTTCCCGCATAGCCACCCTTATATTCATAATTAACTCCGTCAAGTCTGTCTGCAAGGCAGGCAAAAGCTGAACCTTGATACTGCTTTTGGACAATGAGATTTTTGGTTATTCCGTCATAGTTGCGCAAGAAACCAATAATTCCCTTAAGCGCTTCGGGGGTTAAAACAAACAGCTCCTCTGCAACAACATCATTCGGACGGTTAACCTTAAAACGGACATATCCGTCCGCCTCGCCCGAAGGATTACGGTGAATATAGGTGTAGTCCGCCTCCTCAAGCGGCTTGTCACAGAAATGCTTTTTATCCTCTCTGAGTGTCATCAGGTTTTCTTTCATTGCACACTTGTTGTGAAGGGCGCACAATTCCTCAAGCTGTTCACCCGTAAACAGTTCAACATCGGTGCAGCGCGGAATATGTTTAAGATTTTCAAAAGGCACTTTTATTGCAAATGTTCTGTTAAGATTTGCATAGCCCAATTTTTCATAATAGTCGATTGAAAACGGCGAAAGAAAACCTGCGGTAATATCATTCTCAACAGCGATTTTGCTTACCTCATCAAAAATTGCTCTTATGCCGCCCATTCTGCGGTATTCCGGCTTGGTGCACACTCCGCTGAGCACAACGGTATTTAAAATGTTGCCGCAGTAGTTGCACTTAAAATCAAAAACCTCAACACCTGCAACAAGCTTTCCCTCGTGAAAAGCACCGAGCACCGGCATTTCAACATCTTTGTCTACTTGAGCATCAAATTTCCATATAAACGATGCCGCAGATATTTTATTATAGGTAACACCTTCTTCAGGCTTTATATATCTGACTTCCATATTGTTCTCCCTATAGAAAAACCTCCTGTGTAGTAGAATTCACAGAGTAGGAGGTTTAATTTTGTTGATTTATAAATTAATCTGTGCCTTGGCAGCTTGCTTAAGCTTTTCTTCATCACCGTCGGCAACCATGCTTGCCATTCTGTTGCGGCGTACGAGGAGCTCTGCATACATTCGCTCTTTCTTGTCGTTGTTCAGGTCATAGAAGAGCATCGGGATAATGCCGAGTGAACCTGTTACTGCCGGTATAATTGTGAACATTGCAAACAAGAAGAATTTGACCTTATCGGTCTGTTCTGCGCCTGTTCTGAATGCGTTTGCTTCATAGCCAATAACCTTTTTGAGTGCGGTTGTGACAACGGCACTTGTGTTAGATGAAACCTTTGCGGCAATGTCCTTTGTTACAGAAGCCATAGCCTCTGTACGATAACCGTTCTTCCATTCACAGTAGTCCATAGCCTCGTTGTACATTTCTGTACCGATAACGGCTTTAAGTCCTAAGAACAGAGTCCATATAAGCTCCCATATTGCCATTGCAAAGCCCATAGGAACAATTTTCTGATACATACCGCCCGAATAATCCTTTTTAATACCGATACAGCCGAATAGGAATACAGGAACATAAAGTATGTTGCCGATCTCTTTTGCGAGTATATAGAGCAGACGACTTGAAAAACGCGATCTCATCCACGGCACCCAGGAATAGCTCAACGGACTGATGGGTGCGGCGGGAAGTCCCGCAACAAGTGTCATTGAAGAAAAATGAAGAACATCGGTATAATAGTCATCCTGACTGCCCCTGATAGCAAAGCCGCTGAGGAAATCAGAAAGCGTTATAAGCAACAAGGGCTTATTGTTGATAACCGATTTGATTGACTGAATAATGCTTGGAGATTTGACAGACTGTATAACTCTTTCCTTTGAATGGTAGAAGAACCAGAAAGAAGATACACTTGACACAATGGTAGTAAATACACCCATACCAACAAACAGGTGCGTATAGGCCTGAGAAAGCTTTGTTGAATCGTGCATATACATATTACGGAACACGTCAATAAGAATTGTAACCGCCTGCTCAGGAACTTTTTCGCCCAGAAAGCCGCCTGCAAAATTTGCAAGTGTAATAAGGCGTGTACGGTCAACCGGATGCGGCGTAATCGTAGACATAAGACCCGTACGCGATATGGTCTGGAAGGTGCCTACACCCTCACGGGTAATGGTAAGGATAAAGTAAAAAATAAATTTTATAATATCTGTTTGTGATGCACCGTCAAAAAGGTGAGGCATTAACCAATAGAGCGATGTGAGAATACAGCCCGGTATGGCAAGGAAAAGAAGATACGGTCTGAACTTACCCCAACGCGTACGCGTTTTATCAACAACAGCGCCAAAGAAAATATCGTTGATAATATCCCAGACACTGTTGACAGAATTTACAATCGTCTGAAGGCCAAGGTCAACACCTACAATGCTTGTGATAAAACGGGTTGAATAAATGTTGATGTTAAAGCTTTGTGCCACATCCCAGAGAACAAAGCCGAAAGTTTCCTTTGTGCCGACATAACGGCGGCTAGGCATCTTCTCAAGCTCCTGCTGCTCAGTCTGCTTCTGCTGCATATCGCGGAGCTGTTCAAACTCTTCTCTCGTGTCTGACTTTGCTCTTTTGTTATTTGCCATAATTTTCACCCCTGAAATACAAATTCAAGCTGATACCGCAAACTGCATCCGCAACACATCAGAAAAAAAGTCGCCACGGTATGAGTTTCGGGCTTTTTGTTGTTCATATCAATTACCTCCTGAAAATCATACCGTGGCAGCTTTAATTTTTAATATTTATTTTTTATTTTACACTGTCAAAAATTTCGTAGAAGTTGCCGATGAACGCTGTAGCAGCGCCGAGACCGTAAGAGATAAGGCACCATGTATCGCTGTCAAACTCACCGGATTCTTCGTTGTACTGAAGACCTGCAAGAACAAAGTTTGCAGGATTTGCAACATATCCGGCAGCATCGTTCATAAGGTCCATGATGATAATGTCTTCGCCTGTATATTCTCTGATAGGCTTATAGTCAAAGCCCTTTGCACCGTTACCGCCGAGAAGAAGCTCACCGAAGGTTTCGCCGGGGCTCATGTATACCTTCATGTTGTCGCCGATTTCAAGGTAGCCTACCTCAGAAACTGTGTAGTATCTGCCACTGTCATCTTTAAGAACAAAGTTGTCAGCAACGGATGTTTTACCGAGAAGAGCAATGATGTTGTTGTCAATTCTGACTGTGAACTGCTTTACCTTTATGTTGAGAACGGGCTTGACTTCTGTTGCTTCAACAGTTTCAAGACCTTCGTACCAGATTGAGTAATCCGGATACTCAGCCGGCTTGCCGCTGTACTTTGCAACACCAAGCTTGTCGCCTGTTGCTTCGTTGAGAGCAATTCTCTCTGCCTCATTCATTTCCATGCCGAGAAGAATGTAGCCGATTTCGTAGCCGTAGCGGACCGCGGAAAGGTGAGCTGTGTGGTCAATACCGTCGCCTGTCAGACCTCTTCCGGATGTAACTGTTGAAACATTACCCTGGAGGAAGATGAAGTTGTAGCCTGCAGCATTCATAAGCTTTTCTGTGTACCAGATAAAGTCTGCAGAGAACTTTCTGTCAAAGGGAATCAACTCCTCTGAATTGGGGTCTGATGCCCAGTCAAAGCTTGCTGATTCGGGATGGCAGCCGAAGGTAGCAATGATTGTGGGAGTTTTGCTAGCATCGGCAGGTACAAACTCAAGCTTGTAGAGGTTGGGGTCATAAGAGATGGGAGCTGTTCTGTCCCATACATAATCCTCAACATCTGTCTTTGAGTAGTAGAGCTTACCTGTTGTCATGTCTGCAAGTGCATCCTCAACAGCCTTCTTTGAGCCCTTGATAACAGACTCGATGAAAGAGCGCTCAACGCCGTATCTTACATTCTTGCTGACAATGTTGTTTACGATACAGCCGATGGGGTCTGTCCATACACCCTGTGAGTCAATACCTGTGTGGATGTGTGTGCAGGAAATGTTGATGCTGACGATATTGTTCTTCTTTGCAATGTCCTTGAGTGCTGCACGGACCTGTCTTACATCTGCGTTTGCAAAGCCCATTGCATCAAGGGCGATGAAAACGACCTTGCCTCTGCCTGAACCGTCGTCCATAACAACTGCTCTTGCCATAAGGTCTTCTTTCTGACCGTCTTCTTCATCGGCATACATTTCATTGCCGAAAACATAGGGAAGGTAGGCACCCTTTGCATATTTCTTCTCGCCGAAGTCTGCAGGAAGAACTGAGCCCTTACCGTAGCCGAGGCTCCAAACTTTGTTGCCCTGAGGCTCGTCGATAAATTTATCCATACCTGCGTAGAAATTGTCATACTTGTTGATGTCAAACTCCTCATAATCCGCAACAGCTGCAGAGTCGGGAATGATGAAATTGAGAACTGCGCCGAGTAATCCGTTAATAACAACATTACTGAGCTTATTGAGAGCCTTTGAAAGAGCAATTTTTGTCTTCATGTCGTCGTTTGTATCTTCCTCAGATTCCTGCACATATTCTTCAACAGAGTTGTATGCAGTTTCTGCCTTTTGCGCAAATGCAACTGTAGGCATTGCAATGCAGCAGCAAAGCAGCAATGAAATAATAACCTTGAGTGTTTTTTTCATTTTGTTACCTCTTTTCAGTTTTGGTATTTTTTATATAATATATAATATATTAAAAACTTTGCTTTTGCAATATATTAGAATGATTTTATTTAATATTCGAAAAATAAAAAAAGCGGAGAATTCAGTTCTCCGCTTTTTGACAATTATGTTGCTGTTTGATTATTCAGCTGCAACGGCTTCAGCCTGTGTTTCTTCTGCAGCCTGTGCTGAGTAGTCGGGAAGCTCCTTATATTTGACAACGATGGGGTTTTTGACAAGGTTAGCATTGAGAATAATAACAGGCAGGTGAAGAGCAGCTGTAACAAAAATGCCGAAACCGACACTTGCGGAAATGAATGTGGGGAATACAGCCTCAATGCCTGATGCGAAAACTGCAAATGTAACACCTGAAGCAATAGCAAGAAGCATGCTGACAACACTTACGATGATGTTCTTTTTGCAGGACTTAGCTTTTGAGGAGCAGAAGTTTCTGCCAAAGTTAACAATACCGACAACAACTGAAAGAGCAAGGCAAACAATTGAAGCGGCAAACATAATGAACGGTGTGCCGACAATATCGGAACCGATAACACCAAGAAGACCGTTTACATCGAAATAGTTCATAAAGAACTCGACGATTGTTATTATATTAACATTTATTGCCTTATCTGCGTAATAAGGAATGTTGGAAAGGTTAATGCTTGCAAGGGGAAGCAGCAGACCAAGAACGGGAATGATTGAAAGAACAATTCTTGCAATCTGGCGCTTGCCACCGATTGAGGATGCCTTAAATCTGTCAAGACCCTTCTGGAATTTTGCGTGCTCTGCCTCAGCCTTTTCTGCGTCAGCAAGAAGTCGCTCTTCCATACCGTAGTAAACCATATTTACACCGCACTTGGGACATTCGGGACGCCAGTCTGTTATTTTGAGGTGAGCATTACACTTGGGACAATTAGCCATAATCGGTTCCTCCGTTTTATATGTATTTTGTGCCAACGGCACATCATTACTATATTAGTATTATTAATACTATCATAATTTTTTGATAAAAGCAACATTTTTTTATGTAATTTTATAATATCTTTATACAAGGTTCTCGATTAAGATAATATTTGGTGAATACTTCCGGGGCAAGCGCATTTATTGTTGAAAGCTATGGTATATTTTGTTTTAAGAATAATATAATATTAATACCGCAAGAAATCTGTTTTGCATAAGATTGTTCTTTTGCAGGAAATCTTGCAAAAGAACAAATTAAAGTGTCGGCTATCTTGCACAATTTGCACACATCTTGCATTTTTTATGCATAAAAACCGCTATAATTTACCAAAAATGAAATTTTTACAAAATAATCTTGCATTTTTATGCAAGCCGCATTATAATTTGTTACATTGCGTTATTTTTTTATTCGCAAATTTTAGTTTTACGGAGAATGTATTATGAACTATGTTGACAGAGTAATAGCAGATGTTGCTAAAAAGCATGCAAATGAGCCTGAGTTTGTCCAGACAGTGACAGAGGTGCTTGCCTCTCTCAAGCCCGTTATTGATAATCACCCTGAGTATGAAAAGTACTCACTGCTCGAAAGAATGGTCGAGCCCGAAAGAATGATCACATTCCGCGTAACATGGGTTGACGATGAAGGCAAGGTTAATGTAAACACAGGCTACCGTGTTCAGTTTAACGGCGCTATTGGTCCCTACAAGGGCGGCCTTCGTTTCCACCCCTCAGTTTACAGCGGCATCATGAAGTTCCTCGGCTTTGAGCAGACCTTCAAGAACAGCCTCACAGGTCTTCCCATCGGCGGCGCAAAAGGCGGCTCCGATTTCGACCCCAGAGGTAAGAGCGATGCAGAGGTTATGCGCTTCTGCCAGGCATTCATGACAGAGCTTTACAGACACATCGGTCCCGATGTTGATGTTCCTGCAGGTGACATCGGTGTAGGCGGCAGAGAAATCGGCTACCTCTACGGTCAGTATAAGCGCATCAAGGGCGCATTTGAAAACGGTGTTCTCACAGGTAAGGGCCTCTCTTACGGCGGTTCACTTATCCGCCCCGAAGCAACAGGCTACGGCGCAACCTACTACGCAGTTGAAATGCTCAAGCACTTCGTCGAAGACATCAAGGGCAAGACAGTTGCTCTCTCCGGCTTTGGTAATGTTGCATGGGGTGCTGCAAAGAAGATTGCAGAGCTTGGCGGTAAGGTTGTTACAATCTCCGGACCCGACGGCTATGTATACGATGCAGACGGTATCAGCACTGACGAGAAGATTGAGTATATGCTTGAAATGCGTGCATCCGGCCGTGATAAGGTTCAGGACTATGCAGACAAGTTCGGCGCAGAGTTCCACGCAGGTGAGAAGCCCTGGGGTGTTAAGGTTGACATTGCAATGCCCTGCGCAACACAGAACGAAATCAACATGGCAGAGGCTGAAAAGCTCGTTGCAAACGGTGTTCCCTATTACATCGAGGTTGCAAATATGCCCACAACAAACGATGCTCTTGAGTATCTCAAGGAAAACTGCAAGGCAGTTGCTCCCTCAAAGGCAGTAAACGCAGGCGGCGTTGCAACATCGGCACTTGAAATGAGCCAGAACTCAATGCGCTACAGCTGGACTGCAGAAGAGGTTGATGCAAAGCTCAAGCAGATTATGAAGAATATCCACGACAGCTCCGCAGCTGCTGCTGAGGCAAACGGCTTCGGCTACGACCTTGTAGCAGGTGCAAACATTGCAGGCTTCCAGAAGGTTGCAGATGCAATGATGGCACAGGGCCTTATCTGATAAAACCTAATATATAATATAAATGAAGAACTCTCACAGCTGCTGTGAGAGTTCTTTTTACTATATCATATCTGTTTGGGTTAGTGCAGAATCATTATAAACAAAGGTTTTTACTTCAAACGGTGTGAAGCTTATTTCAAACTCTTTGCCGAAGATGTTGAGTGTTGCAGACGAAGGCTTGTTCTCACTGTTATAAAGCCTTACAAGAATTCCGTTTTCGCTGTCAGCAAATCTTGTGAGGATTATGCTTTTGTTATCAAGCTCAATTGATGTATCTTTATTTTCACCAAGACCCGACGGGAAGAAAGAGAGCGCAAGAGGCGGCTGAGAGAAACATTCCGCCTGCATATCAAACTCATTCAGGTCTGCAGTGAGTCTGTATTCAAATTCGCGCTCGCCGATGTCAATGTGGTCGTGTGTGCGGTCTTTGTCGGCAAGCGGTCTGTCGTTTATCGGGTGTGCCGAATAAACAGGAGTGCGAAGCAGGGAAATTCCGAGTATATTTTTATCAAGACTGCCGCCGTAGGTGCCTCGGTTAAGCATTGCGATACCGTAGCCGTTTTCTGAAACACTGCACCATTTCTGGTAAACAGCCTCTTCACCCCCGGCACGCAGCTGCTCAGAGCCGAATGCGGTCTGACCGAAAAATTCAGGAGCATCAAGTGCGGTGTCAAAGGTGAGCTTATAAAATCTGTTGCTGTCATTTGAGAGCATTTTGATTTTAATGTCAATAAAGTCGCCGTTTTTGGGCAGTGAATAGGTTACAACCGCATAGGATTTTTCACAGCCGAAAATTGCCTGAATTTTCAAGCGTACAGCACCGTTTTCAATTACCCTTACATTCGGCAGCTTTTCATCGGGGTAGCCGTTGAATGCGTTTGCCTCGCTGTCGTTGAGCAGAGTAAACTCACCGACTTTTTCGTTAAAGCCTTCGACAGTCATGCCCCACGGGTCTTCGTTGTCCTTAAAGCTGACAATCTTTGCGCTTCCTGCTTTCAGTTTGTCAACACCGCCGACACAGTATTTGTCCACAAGACCTGTTTTTTTGTTTATAAGCACCTGTATTTTGCCGTTGTCAAATGTGAAATAAGTTTCATTTTCACTGCAGGGTATAATCGGGCGCTTTGCAGAATTTTCAACATAAAGCTCACAGTCAAAACGGTTGATGCTCATCGGCTCAAGCTCTGCACGGAAGCAGACTCTTTTGCGCCAGTCAAGGCTGAAGGTGCAGGCTTCTTTTTCATTCTGTGAGGGGAGAAAGCTGCCCTTTGAATCGCGCACCTTTACAAGAGTTACCTCATTTTCGTTCCAATTCTGGTCCTGAAGCTGAAACTCAACCTCAACATCCTGTACAACCCTGTAGGGATGAGGGTTGAAAACAAGCACGGGTATTTCACCGTCCTTTGCCTTGGGCTGACCTGAGCAAAGACTGAAGAAAGCTTTTGTTATATTGTTCTGTGCAATTTCTTCGCCGTAGGAGAGAAGCCGCAGGCAGTCTTCCTCTGCTGCCTTTATGCTTGAGCCGGGGAGAATGTCGTGAAACTCGCAGAAGAGCAGAGCCTTCACAGCCTTTTCAAGCTCGGATTTGTCATAAGAAACACCGCTCAGGCTGAGCATTTTTTCGCACAGCGCAAGGCTGTTTTCAAGCCTGCGGTGAGCCTGCTTGATGCGCACCATTGATGTGTAACAGCCAACCATTGTGTAGTTGAGAGACTCGTCAAAGAATTTAAGCTTTGATTTGTCAATTCGCTCAAAATAGCTTTCACACCACGAGTGACGCACACCGTATTCGGGATGCTCTTCCATAAAGCTTTTGATAGTGTTAAGGTCTTCTCTTGAAGGTCCGCCGCCGTGGTTGCCGATTCCCCAGAAGGACATATTTATTCCGTCTGTGCCGTATTCTCTTTCAAGTGCACGGTTGAGCTTTTCAATAACTTTGCCCTTGTGTGAGTTGTAGCCGCCGTTGATTTTGTGAGCAAAAATTTCACTGCTGTCAAAGCCGCGCCAGATAAAATCCCGCTCGGTTTCAATCCATGCAGGACGCATGAAGACATAGGAATCGTAGCCGCATTTTTTAAGAATCTGCACAAGGCCTCTTGAGTGTCCGAAGGGGTCAAAATTTATTGCGGTTGTCGGTGCTGCACCGAACTTTTCTTTGAAATATTTTCTGCCCGTTTCAATCTGACGGATGAAGGATTCGCCGCAGGGCATAACACAGTCCGGCTGCAAATACCAGCCGCCCATTATGCGCCATTTGCCTTCCTTTACAAGTCGCTGAATTCGCTCAAAAAGCTCAGGCTCATTTTCTTCAACCCACTCGTAAAGCACAGATTCGTTGTGGTTGAAAACAAAGCCGTCAAATTCGTCGCAGAAATCCGCCGCAACGCGGAAGGTTGATATTGCCTCTGCAATGCCCTCCGGCTTTTGCCACAGCCAGACGGGGTCAAGGTGCGCATTGCAGATAAGATGTAGTTCTTTCATAATTATCACCACTTAAAAACATCTTTTTCAAAATCTTATCAAAACAGACATACATTGTCAATTCAAACAAAAATCCCGTAATACACAAAGTATTGCGGGATTTTTGTCATTTTTAATGTTTTATTATGTTTTTAAGTTTATTCGGCATACTCGATTTCTGCATCGGGTGCATTCTTCTTTACACTGTTGATGCCGTTTTCACAGCCTGCCTTTGCTTTATAACCCTCAGACACAGCAATAACTTCACCGTTCTTTGCTTTAAGACGGAAACGGTATTCACCGGCCTTGTCTGTATACATCTCAAACTTAGGATGCTTGACTGTTTCAAAGTTCTCGACTGTCTGGTCCTCAACATCGCCGACACAGTTAACCTTAACACTCTCGATGCCGTTAAGGCATGCTGCCTTTGATGAATAAACCTCTGATGTTGCAATAACCTCACCGTTACCTGCTTTAAGGTCGAATTTGAAGCCTGTTGAGGTTTCTTTTACTAAGAACTTGCCCATGGAAATTCCGCCCTTTCTGTTATTAATGTTATCAAGACAAATACTTGTCTTTTAATAATTATATTATAGAAAAAACTTCAAGTCAATAAAAATCTCATTCCAATACAAGATAACCGCATACAGGAAGTGTGATTTTTCCGTTTATCTCTTCGCCGCTTACAACATTTTTGTATGTGCGCTCAAGCTCAATTTCAGCTTCACCGTCGGAGAAATTCATCACAAAAATATAGCTGCCGCGCTTTCTGATTGTGACATCCTTTGCGGTTGTAATCTCCGCCGTGTACTATATGGCCAAAAAACTTTTTGTTCATAAAGAATCACATCCCGTAAAAATCATTTTATAAACTATAACACATAACGAAAAATAAAAGCAAGCACTTACCCGAAGATAAGTGCCTGCAAAGAATCTAATTTTATTTTGTTCCGAAAAGACGGTCACCTGCATCGCCGAGACCGGGAAGAATGTAGCCGTTTTCGTTGAGGCATCTGTCAAGAGTTGAAACAAAAATTTCAACATCGGGGTGAGCTTCTGCAACACGGCTTACACCCTCAGGTGCACCGATAACAGCCATAAACTTGATGTTTTTGCAGCCGCGTTTTTTCAGCTGACCAATCGCGTCGCAGGCGCTGCCGCCTGTTGCAAGCATCGGGTCAACGACAAGCACAAGCTTGTCTTCAATGCCTTCGGGCAGCTTGCAGTAGTATTCGCAAGGCTCAAGTGTTTCTTCGTTGCGGTAAAGGCCGATGTGACCTACTCTTGCAGACGGGAAAAGCACATGTATACCGTTTACCATACCAAGACCTGCACGAAGAATGGGCACAATTACGATTGAATTGTCTTTTACAACCTGCTGTGTGCAGGTTTCAAGCGGTGTTCTGACTTCAATTTCTACTGTTGGCACACCCTCTTTAAGGCACTCAAAGGTCATCAGTGTGGTGATTTCTTCAATCAGCTCACGGAATTCCTTCATACTTGTGTTTTCGTTTCTGAGGATTGCAATTTTGTGTTTGATAAGCGGGTGGCTGAATATTGTAACATTATCGTAGTTTTTCATTATGATTATTTCTCCTTGCCGTACTTGCTCTTTTCAACTTTTGTGAGGACTGCGTTTGTTATAATACCGATGATGAGTGCTGTTGCGATTGATGTAATCTGAATCGTCTTTGCGATTTCGCCGGTTTCGGCAAGCTCATAGGGAATCTTGATTGCAAGACCACCGATACCTGAAATCAGGATCGAGGCAACAACAAACAGATTTTTGTTATCGTTAAGGTCAAGGTCCTTGAACATCTTAAGACCGGAAACAGCAATAAAGCCGTAAAGGGTCAGACATACACCGCCCATTACGCAGGAGGGAATTGTCTGAAGAACAGCTGTGATGGGGCTGATGAAAGAAAGTGCAATACACATGAAGGCCGTTGTGGTGATTGTGATAACAGAGGCGTTTCTTGTTATTGCGACACAGCCTACCGATTCGCCGTAGGTTGTGTTGGGGCAGATACCCATAACAGTGCCTGCAATTGAACCAACACCGTCACCGAGAAGGGTTCTCTTAAGACCGGGTTCTTTAATAAGGTCGCGGTCAATGACAGAGGAAAGGTTTTTGTGATCTGCAATATGCTCTGCAAAAACAACAAGTGCAACGGGAAGGAAGGCAATAACAACCTCTGCAATGCCGCCTGCATTGAGCAGTGCTGCACCCTCGTTGGCTTTGAGAATATCTGCTGAAAGGTTGCCGGATGTAAGCTCTCTGATTGCTTCAACAAGTGCAAAATCAGGAACTGAGAAGAATGCCGAAACACCCTTGAATGCACCGGAAGCATCAACAAAGTTGTCTATAACGGGCTGGAAGTTGATAATCATAAGATAGTCTGCACCTGTAGCCTTGCCTATAAGTGTGAAAACAGCTGCGACTGCATAGCCGGCGGCAATACCGATGATAAACGGAATAAGTCGTGCCATCTTTACTCTCTTCTGAGTGGAGCAGATGACAATTACAAAGAAGGCGACGAGACCGCAGAGAAGTGAAACAAGGTTGTCTGAGCTGTAAAATGCAGAGGAATTTGCTCTGACAATGTCACCCATTGCACTGCCTGCAAGGGAGAGACCTATGAGAGCAACCGTCGGGCCGATGATTACGGGCGGCATAAGCTTGTCCACCCAGGATGTACCCGTGAAGTGAATGATAATTGCGATAACAACATATACAAGACCGGCAACAACAGAGCCGAGAATAATGCCGCAATAACCGTAGGCAACAGCAACACTAAGTGAGCTTAAGAAAGCAAAAGAGCTGCCGAGGAAAACGGGGCTTTTGAATTTAGTGAAAAGCTGATAGACAAGTGTGCCGATACCTGCGCCGAGAATTGCGGCTGGAATCTGAGTGGGAAGACCGATAATTGTGGGCACCGCAATTGTTGCAGCAAGAATTGCCAGAACCTGCTGAAGCGCAAGGACAATAAGCTGTCCGGTCTTGGGTTTGTCGTGAATGTCGTAAACCAATTTTTTCTCCATTTTCTTGACCCCTGTTCATTTTTATTTGAGCAATTGATTTGCTCTTTCTTTTAATATATCACAGTGTGCTCTTGTTTTCAATTGTTTTATAATATACTTTTTGAAAAAGCAATCAATACGGTTTTAGAATAAATCCAAATTAACATTTTGTTAACATATATATCACAAATTGACTGTATTTATATAAGAAAATGCCAAAAACACCTATATATTCCGCTTAAAATATTAATAAATTGTTACCGAATTAAGTTTGGTTTAAGGAAAGGTTGTTATAATCTACACTGTAATTGTATTATCTCAGACTATCGGAGGAAACCCATGATCAATAAGAGCAGAAACGAAAAATTTGCTCCTATGACAAAGTCTTTTTATCAGGTGCGTGAATTCAGCACGATAAAAGAACTTCTTCGTCAAACAACGGAGCTTTACGGTGAACGTAACGCATTTGAGATTAAGCTCAAAGACGGTTCGCGTTTTATAAAATACTGTGAATACTGCGAAGAAATTAATGCACTCGGTACAGCTCTTCTTTCAATGGGCTATGAAGGTAAGCATCTCGCCATTTCTGCAAACAACAGATATGAGTGGTGTCTGAGCTATATGGCGATTATCAACGGTGTAGGAGTAGCTGTACCGATTGATAAAGAGCTGCTCTTTCCTGACATTAACGGTATTCTCGAAACATCAGAATCTTCACTCATTTTTTGTGATAAGCAGCTTCTCGGTGTGCTTGAAAGAGATAAGATGAGCCCCGATATTAAAATTGTTTGTTTTGACTATGAAGAAGACAAGGACGGTATTCTTTCTTTTTCAAAGCTTGTTGAAAAAGGTAAAGAGCTTCTTGCAAAGGGTGAAAAGAGCTATATCGAAGCAACCATTGACCCTGACAAGATGTGTTCGCTTCTCTTCACTTCTGGCACAACCGGTGCGGCAAAGGGTGTTATGCTCTGCCACCGTAATTTCTGCTTTGAGGTTAAGTCCGCAATGAGCGTTCTCAAAATCTATCCCGAAGATTGCGGCATTTCAATGCTTCCTCTTCACCACACATACGAGAGCACAATCATTCTTTTCTTTGCACCATACTGCGGCGCAAAGGTAACCTTCTGTGAGGGCTTTAAGTATGTGCTTCGCAACATGAAGGAGTTTTCACCTTCAATTTTTGTTGCAGTTCCTCTTATTCTTGAAACTGTACATCGCCGACTCATGCAGCGAATTAAGGCAAAGCCTCACGGCGAATTTCTTTTTAAATTCGGCTCAAAGGTCTGTAAGGTTGCCGGTAAGGTGGGTATAGACCTTCGCAAGGTATTTTTCAAGGAAATTCAGGATGCTTTCGGCGGAAATATGCGTCTTATCATTTGTGGCGCTGCACCCATTCGCCCTGAAATTCTTCGCGATTTTGAGGCATTTGGTATCCAGATTCTTTTTGGTTACGGTCTTACAGAGTGCGCCCCCCTTGCGGTTATGAACAACGATAAGCTTCACCTTGCAGAATCCGTTGGACTTGCACTGCCCGGTACACAGGCAAAGATTATTGACCCCGATCCTCAGACGGATTGCGGCGAGCTTTGCGTAAAAGGTCCGATGGTTATGCTTGGCTACTACAACAACCCTGATGCAACTGCAGAGGTGCTTGACGAGGAAGGCTTCCTTCACACAGGCGACCTTGCCCGTATCGACGAAAAGGGCAGAGTTTATATCAGCGGAAGAATCAAAAATGTTATTGTTACCGATAACGGCAAAAATATCTACCCCGAAGAGCTTGAGTATCATCTTAGCCTTAACGACCTTGTCAGCGAGGTTATGGTTTATGCCGACACAAATGCAAAGGGTGAAACTGTTGTCAAATGTTCTATCTTCCCCGATGATGAGGCTGTCAAAGAGCATTTTGGCGAAAAGGAATACACCGACGAAGAACTGAACGAGCTTTTTGCATGCGTTGTAAAGGATGTTAACTCTAAGCTTCCGCAGTATAAACACATCCGCGGCTTCCAGCTCAGAAAGTCCGAATTTATCAAGAGCGCATCCAAAAAGATTCTCCGTTTCAAGGACGAAAACTTCACAGACGGTACAAATAATTAAACCAAAAGGCATCCGACGGATGCCTTTTTATATTGCAAAAACGAAAAATATATATTATATTAAATTTGAGGTGAAACAATTATGTCATTCAAAGAAATTTTAACTTATGTAAAACAGATTGCATGCGCTCTTTTCGCACTTATTATTCCCTTCCTTGGCTTTGATTCAATTGAGAGATACGGCACAAAAGCGCCGGAAAATGCAGAAATAACTCGTGTAATGTCTTTTAATGTTCGCAACGGTGAATATGACCGCGGCAAGAATGTGCCACAGTTTATCGCCGACTATATGCCCGATTCTATCGGTTTGCAGGAGTGCGAAGGCACATGGTACATGACACTTGAAGCATATCTTAAGGACAGCTACGGCTTTGTGGGCACAGGCAGACTCACCGGTGTAAAATATATTGGTGAAGCAACTGCAATAATGTACCGAAAGGACAAATACGACCTTGTTGACAGCGGCACCTTCTGGCTCTCCGAAACACCCGACAAGGTTTCGGTTGGTTGGGATGCAAAGCACCACAGAACCTGCACCTGGGCTGTGCTTGAAAACAAAGAAACAGGCAAGCAGTATGCTCACATCAACACTCACCTTGACCACAAGGGAGAGCAGGCTCGAACAAAGGGTCTTGACCTTGTGCTCAAAAAAGCAGAAAGCTTTGATATTCCCGTAGTTGTAACGGGTGATTTCAATTTTGAAAAGAGCGACCCGCTTTACACGCAGCTGATTTCCGACAGCCTTACCGACACACAGGATGTTGCCGAAAAAACAATGAGCGGAAAAACCTATCACGCGTATAACGGCGGTGAGGACGGCGAACCGATTGACTTTATCTGCATCAATAGCAAGATTGAAAAGGTAAAAGAATACCGCATCGTAAGGGATATTTACGGTGACACATATATTTCCGACCATTACCCGATTTTTGCGGATATAGTTTTTTAAAAGTTGAATAAAATATTTAAGGATAGCTCTCTTTCATCACTGAGAGCTATCCTTTTTTATCATCAAGATATTTGATTTAAACTATTCGCTTTATTATAGCAACTGTTAACGCTATCACCCCTGAAACCAAAGCAACAGAAAACAAATTTAATATAATTAAAGATATGCCCATAATAGCAAGGCCATCGTCAAACAGCAAACAATATAGCGGTATTAACGAAAGTGCTTCTAAAAATACAGTAGCAAAAACAGACCAAACAATTGAACGGTTATTTCTTCTTTTCTTTATAATTAAACCAATACCTGCACACGGTATTATTATCGGAACAACAAATATTACCGCGCCCAAAAACAGCGTAGAAAATTTTTCCATAAAATTCCTCCTGATTTTACAGAATTTCTCTCAGCTTATCAAGAAAAGATTCTTCGCCGAGTGTATTGATTTTGAAAAATGCCGCCTGACTTCCGCCTGAGGTAATTGCAGAAAGCTGAACAGGCTCATCGGCATTCTGAAACAGCGTTACACTGAGGCTGACACGGTTACTGCCCGAATAGCTGTAGCGCTCAAAAACACGCACACTGCACCTTGCATCACCGCTTTGAAAATCGCTTGAATCCTCTAACGATGCCGACACACTGCCGCTGAGAATTCCGCTTTCAATTTTTTTAAGAATCTCGTTAAAATCGCCGTTAAGATTTCTTTCAAGCTTTGCCATTCTTATCTTCCTTTCTTGTCAGGGCAGCTTTTTGCCGCAGTTATTACAAAATTCAAAATCATCCGAAACAGGAATTCCGCAATAAGGGCAGAATCTGTTTCCCCCATCATCACGGTTTTTTGTAAAGCCTTGCGGATTGCCGAACCGCTCATTAAAGGGGTCGGGCTCCTCGTTTTCGTCAGTAATGTCGAACTGAGAATATCGGTTCTTTCCTTTGGCATTTTTAAAATTATAAACGGTAATTGAAATTGCAATTCCTGTCCAGAGAACACCGAACAAGGCAAAAAAAGGGCTTGCCATGGCAGCAAATATCGTCCAGAGGATACCAAAACCAATCATAAAAATTCCGACAATTCCGCTGAGCATTGACGGACCTCTTCCCGGTTTTATACTTTTCATTTCAATTGCCCCCTTTTAATTATTGTTAGTGTAATTTTAATATATAATGTTAATATCATATTGTCAATAATTCAAAGTTATATTTCCTATTACATAAAAAAAGAGCACACTTGCGTGTACTCTTTTTTTTGGTGACCCGGACGAGAATCGAACTCGTGTTACCGCCGTGAAAGGGCGGTGTCTTGACCGCTTGACCACCGGGCCAGGTCAGCCGAAGCTATTGCCTCGACTTAATATATGGTAGCGGCAGTGGGACTTGAACCTACGACACTCCGGGTATGAACCGAATGCTCTAGCCAACTGAGCTATGCCGCCACAAAAAGCTTGTTCATTATATTATATTCTGCCGCGTTTGTCAATACCTATTTAAAAAAATTTAAATTATTTTTTAAATAAACAGGGCTGCTCTGTTTTAGGGCAAAGCAGCCCAAAAGAACTGCGTTTTAATTACTGCTCAACAGTGTAAACGCTGACCTTTTTACGGTCTCTGCCAAGACGCTCAAACTTAACAACACCGTCAACCTTTGCGAAGAGAGTGTCATCTGAGCCCTTGCCAACATTTGTGCCGGGATGGATGTGTGTGCCGCGCTGTCTTACAAGGATGTTGCCTGCAAGAACAAACTGACCGTCTGCGCGCTTTGCGCCAAGTCTCTTTGACTCTGAATCACGGCCGTTACGGGTGGAACCCATACCTTTTTTATGAGCAAAAAGCTGAATGTTTATCTTAAGCATTTGTGTTACCTCCGTAAATTACTTTGATGCTGCGAGGATATGCCTGCGCAAGCGACCTGATGTGAGCTTCAAGTCCGTCAAGCACCTTAGTGCCCTGCTCCGATTGTTCGTTTAACATCAAAAGCATATAGCCGTCTTTTGCCTCTGCCTTTGCAGGGATGTTAAAAAAATCGGTTATCGTGTTTGCGGTGAGAAGAGCTGCCGAGGAAACGGCGGCGCAGACAATATCCTGTCCTGCCTGTGCGTAACCTGCGTGACCCGCACACTCAAACCCGATGTTAGTTTTACCTGAACGGATAAACTTAAAGCGGATCATAGCTGATTAACCGTTGATAGCGGAAATTTCAACCTTTGTGTAGGGCTGTCTGTGACCCATCTTGCGCTTCTCGTTCTTCTTGGGCTTGTAAGTGAAGACAACAATCTTCTTAGCCTTGCCGTTTTTGATAGCCTTAGCTGTGACTGTTGCACCCTCAACATAGGGAGCGCCAACCTTGATGGAGTCGTCGGAGCCTACTGCGATAACCTTGTCAAAGACAATTTCGCTGTCTGCTTCAACATTGAGCTTCTCGATGAAAAGTGTGTCGCCGGCAGATACCTTATACTGTTTGCCGCCGGTCTCAATGATTGCGTACATTTTTTTACCTCTTTTATTAAGTCTCGCTATTCAGGGGTACCGCCCGTGAGCAGGCGAATTTAGGCGCAATTTTAGCGCAACCCGTAATATGCGGCTTAAGTAGTATAACACAAGGGTCGCTGTGTGTCAACACTTTTTTGAATTTATTTTAACAGCTCTGAAACACGCGACTTAACAAGAAAAGTTGTCAGCACAGTACCTGCTGCAATGCCCACAATGCCTTGCACGGCATTCGGAGGAATATTCACGAGCGATTCAGCAAAGCCGTACATAAAGCCTTCAAATATATAATAACCGGTTATCATAAATATTTCTGCAATAGTACCGCTGATTATGTAGGTGATAGACTTGTTTTTGATTTTGCCGATTGATTTTAATAACAAGCAGGCAATCACGGCAACTAGACCTTTTATCACGAAGGTTGCAGGGGCATAAATAAAGTAACCAAGAAAAATATCTGCCAGTGCCGAGCCTATGCCTGCGGCAAGAAAGCCGTAAAGAGGGCCGAGAAGCCATCCGCCTGTAAGCGCAATACAGTCGCCGAGGTTGATATAACCGCCAAGAGGCGAGGGGATGTGAAGTACAAGGGTTGCCACACAGGCTAGCGCTGCAATGAGGGCAGTGAACACAAGCTTTTTGATACTGTTTTTCATAAATGAAACACTTCCTTTTCGGTTACAATTTTAATTATATTCTAAGCGGATGTCAATCTTTTTTATATCACAAAAGAAAATAAAATTATAAAATTTATAAATGTATAAATTATGGCTACTTGCAGCAAAAAAGCCAACACAGAAAAGTTCTGCATTGGCTTGTGTTTATTTATAATGTTTTTAATTTAAAGGAGCATTTACAGCAGAATCGAAATCTGCTCCGTCAACAACACCGTCGCCGTTAACATCTGCCGCATCGGCATAGGCTGTGCCTGCACCGTCTGCGCTTAGCAGTCCGTTTTCAAACATACCGACAAGGAAGGCATCGTTCGCATCCTTTGTGCAGTTGCCGTCAACATCTCCTTTGACACTCATTATAAGTGTGTTGCTTATACCGTCTGTATCTGTAAGTTTTACTTTACAGCCTGTACTGAGAAGGTCCTGCGAAGCAAGTGCTGCACCGTTTGCCGCAAAAAACTCGGCTTTGAGAGCACTGAAATTTTTAGTAATATCAGACTGCTTCAGATTAAGATAGGTTGATGCACCTACAACAAATTCTGATTCGTCTGCTTTTACAGAAAGCTCTTCGTCAATGTTGGGGTCAAATGCATCCGGCACAAAAATCTGCTTTGCGGCATAAATTTCGCCGTTGTTTACGGTTGATTTTACGGGATAATATCCGTAGCCGAAAGCAATGTCACCAACAAGAGTGGGTACACTGAGTGTAAGATTGCCGCCGTACAGCACGACACTGTCGTTAACCTTGAATGTAACATCGGCAACAGTGCCGCCAGATTTCATAAGCTTATCGTTAATTACGGTAAAATAAACCTTACCGTCTGCATAGTTTTCGTTGCAGACAAAATATTCGCTTACTGCATCGCCTGCCGTAACACTGATAGGAGTAAGTGCCTGAGAATCATAGCTTAGCACAAATTCACCTGCGCAGAAGCCTCTGTTTTCATTAACGGTAACACTTACTGTAGCTTCGTCGCCGGGACGAAGGCAGCTTGCGCCGTTAACCGTAAAAACGGGTGTTGGCTGCGCTGCCTCGACCGCAATTGCTGCAGCAGCAACAACAAGCAGTGCAATACAAATTATAACTGTAATTTTGCGTTTGATTTTGGCTTTCATTTTATATGCAAACCCTTCTGTGAAAAGTCAGCTGAAAAGAATCAGAAAAGATTGAAGAAAGCAAGGATGATTTTGTTGATCATAACACCGAAAATCTTGCTGAAGAAATTAAGCTCGATAACATCGCTGTCAAGTGCCTCTTCTGCGAGGAGGAGAGTCTCTGATTCGTATTCCTTGGTATCCTCGTGAATTGTGATAAGGCGGCCGCCTCTGTTATAATCCTGACCGTAGGAGTGGAATGTGCAGCCTGCTGTATTTACAATGTCAACACCCTTGTGCTCAACTGTGAATGTGTTTACATGGTCGTGGCCTGAGAAAACGGCAACTGTGCCCTGCTCAACCATTGCATCAAACTGACCGAAGTTATCATCACCGGGGCAGGGAGGTTCAAGAAGCATACCGTCTTTGACAGCTGAGAAATCTGCCATTGTGAGGTCATATTCCTTCTTGTTGCAGTACTTGCTGTCAAAGCTGATTAAAACATCCTTCTTTTCCTTGTAGAAAACATCCATAATCTCGCCGACAATGATGTGCTGGAATACCATTGAAGGAATTACATTGCCGCCGTTGTTCTTTGTATACTCGGAATTTAAATCCTTAAACCACTTAACCTGATCAGCATTTACACATTCATAGCCTGCTCCGGGTATGCTTGTGCCTGAGTCAAACATGTAGAGGTTGTAAGCAACCTTCTTGCCGTCTGAAGACATGATGGGAAGGTTATGTGTACCTGCTCTTTTCTTCATTGACTCAGTTTCAGTATCAACCCACTGGTCATAAGCGAGGCAGTACTTACCGCCGTGTTTCTGATAAAATGCAAGAAGCTTGTCATTGCCGCCACGGTCGTCCTCACGGTCATGGTTACCAAAAACGAGTGTGAAATATGTTTCGTTCTTAACGAAAACCTCTGTAAGCTCTTTGATTGAAGCTTCGATATCGTTTGCCTTAGGAACGGTATTATCGCCGCCAAGAACAACAAGATCGGGAGCATACTTATCAAGGCAATGCTGAATGAACTGAAGCATTGTTGTGTTTGCAGGATATGTATCCTGGCAATCTGTGATATGTAAGATTTTGAAATCGCCGTTTTTGTCAAACTGAAGTGCGAAATCGTCGCCTGCAAAAGCGGGGACACTGCAAGCAACAAGCATAATTGCCGCAAGAATAATTGATAAGAGTTTTTTCATTTTTGTTTTTCCTTTCGGTTTTAGTTTTTGCAAAACAAGTCCATTTTGCTCTTATTATATATATTATCACAAATTATGTTTAATTTCAAATGTTGTCAGCAACTGTTTCAGTTTTGTGTTGACAAATTTTTATGCTTGTTTTTGTGAAATTTGCATATAGTATAATTCTGTCATAATCAGCTTTTTGCAGAATTAAGAATCCTGTTAAGTAAGTATACAAAGACAGTGAAATATGATTTTCTCGGTGTCTGCAATTTCTTATCGGGTATCAATTTTATTGAGGCATAAAAAAACCGCAGTATAACACTGCGGTAAAAAAGGGGAACAAAACATCGGTTAACGATGCAGAAATTATTAAAATGAAAGGGATTTTTGCGATATATGTAAACAGGCTCTTCTGCCTGATTGTAATCCCGTTCGGGTGAGCTTTTAATGCTCAGAAAATTGCGGAAAATTACTGAACATTAGTGCTCATATAATTTACAAGACCCTCAATTTCCATAGCCTTTGTGAACATACGGAAAAAGTTCTTTTCCTTGCAAATCTCCTTGATAAGCTCGTTTTCCTTTTTGATTAAAAATTTTGCAAACATTTTTAAATACTCCTTTCGTTTGTTTACATTTGCATTTTAATCTTTTTTGTAGGATTTGTCAAGACTTTTTGCACAAATATCAATGCGCCAACTTGTGCAATGTGCACAATGGCTTTTGAGCTTGAAAAAGCCGGTTGTCAACATATTATACTAACAAGTGCTGCGTTTTTTGTGCAATATTCACAACTGAATTGGAAAATATAAACAAATTATAAATTCATTAAAAATTTGGGCAAAAAAAGTTTGTGAGGTTTTGTTAGGCTTTTTCGTCATTTTCACATATACAAAAATAAAGCATAACTGAGTGCTTGCAACGATACTTGGCGGTTTTACTCTCGGTGATATTATGTCGTAAGTCGGAATAGCATTTGTACTGTTACAAAAAAGCGCAAAAAAGAGAGGTAACACGGTTTTATCCGTATTACCTCTTTTCTGTTCTTGTCAACAACATCGCTTTTAAAAGCAGATGTTGTTATATGGAAAATATCAATTGTTTATTCAACAGTAACGGTACCGTCTTCTGCAACTGTAATCTTCATACCGTCCTTGACATAATTGAGAAACTCATCGCCGAGACAGTCGATAACAGGCATGGGAGATTCTGTCCAGACAGCACCGAGAACTGCACCTGCGCAAGCAAGTGAGTCAATGTGCTCTGAGAAAAGCATACAGGAGGGGTTTCTCTCCATAACCTTTGCGCAGTAGAGAACCATACCGCCTGTTGTTGAGCCGATTGTCTGGGGAAGGCAGAGAGCTG
>JAZQGE010000014.1:0-25739 GCA_045539895.1 Acutalibacteraceae bacterium | reverse complement strand
CAACACATTGTTCTGCCCTTATCCTTTATCCTATTGATATTATTTAATTGAATTTATCAGCCACCTTTCCGATGCTCATATTCTTTACATATGGCTGCGGCATTGCCGTATGTATCAAAACTCAGTTCAACCACACCGACTGATTTTGAGCCGTCGGTATATTCAACCGTAAAAGTAATTACATCATCAAAAGCCGAAAACGGTGTATCAGGGTTATCTTCAAGAGTTTTTACAAGTTCGTCAGTATAGTCCCAATAAAAGCCTGCCGTTGCCGAATCAAATTCATCTCCCTGTACCGTAATGTCACGGCCGTGCAAAGGCACAGAAAAGCTCGGCTTATGCGGAGAATAAACCATCTGTCCGTAAGGAGAAGTATTTTTCACATTTATGCTCTTTAGCGTCTTATCCGGCTGTATATCAAGCCTGAATTCATTCACAGAACATATAACCATATAGAGCTTATCCGTAGTCACAACACTGCTTCCGCCAATAACAAATCCTTCTTTGCCTGCATAAAGATTCAGCTCATTGTTCATCTTTTTGACCAGATTCTTTTTCTGAGTTTCGCTCATTCCGCTGACATCAAAAATTCTCAGATGCACTCCGCACGGATATGCTTTGTTAAGTTCCAATGCAGTTGTGGCTTTTTCTTCTTTATTTTCAGCATCAGCCGCACTTGCAACCATAATAAAGGGCTGCAGTATATCCATAACCGGAGTGTTCTGCGTAATATCACTGTTGCCGTCAACAACTTCTGCAGGTACTTTTCTAATTACACCGACACCGAATACAATTGCTGCAACAAGGCAGAGCGATATTATACTTTTAACTTTTCTGAATTTTTTTCTGTACAGATTTTCACTGTTTATCACTTTTGCACACAGCCTTGTTTTCATATATGTATCAGGCTGAATACCGTCTATATATTCTATTAATTCTTCCTTTTTCACGGTGCATAATCCTCCAATCCCAATCTGAGCTTCTCTCTGCCTCGCTGCAAACGTTTTTTCACTGCAGCTTTGCTTATTTTAAGTATGCCTGAAATCTCTTCAATCGAATAACCGTTATAGTAATGCAAAACAACAACCGTTTTATATTTCGGAGGCAGTTTTAAAATGTTCTGAACTATATCGTATTCAAGGTCGGTTGTATTCTGAACAGACAGCGGCAAATCGTCTATGTCAGTATTTTTCCGTTCTGCTTTCCTGAGCTTATCAAGGCACTTGTTCTGTGTTGCCCTGATAAACCACGCTTTTTCGTGCTCGGCATCAGAAAACCTTTTGCCAAAATAAAGATATTTGGCAAAAACATCCTGTAAAACATCTTCCGCATCGCTTGCATTATTCAGGTGCAAGAATGCAATTTTATACAGCATATTTGCGTACAGTTCGTATTTTTCTTCAAACTCTTTTTCAAGATGACATTCTTTCATATTTCCTCCTTTCACCTATAAAACGAATGAAAGTGATACAAGGTGACAAAAGATTTATTTTTTATTGCAACACACTGCCTATTATGTTATTATTTTAGCAGAAACTGAAAATACAAAAAGGTGATTTCAATGAACATTGTTTATGAAAAGCTCAGAATCGGAATTGATAAGGCTCTGCTCGGTGCAGGCAGAAAGATATATAAATTAAGCAGCGGCAAGGCGGCAAAGATAATGTTCACCGCAAGCCTTGATGTAAAGCATGTCGGAACCGATGTGAAAATCATCTGCGAGGATGAGGACAGTGTTACAATTGCAAAGGTTGACGCAAACGGAAAAATTCTTGACAAGGGCTTCCGTATTCTTTCAACAACCGACCTCCATTTCGGCGATGACCCCACGCTGCGCGACAAGTGCATGGGAATGCTTATGCGCCACATTGCAGACACGAAACCCGACCTTGTTGTGCTGACCGGTGACATAATCCTCGGCAAATATCAGCACTTTGATGCGGTTCAGTTTGCACAGTTTATGGAAACAATCGGCGTATATTGGGCATTCACCTTCGGTAACCACGAGGCAAGAGAAGAAAAAGGCAGATTCAAAGAGCTGCTTATGAAATGCCAGACCACCTTTCCCCACTGTCTTGCAAGACAGGGTAAAAAGGAACTTTTCGGTCTTTGTAACTACTGCGTTAACATACTCAAAAGCGAAAACGAAATTCTCAAAACACTGTTTATGCTTGATTCGGGCAGAGATATAATTGACGAGTACCGCGACGAGCACGGCTGCCCGTGGGAATACACATCATACGACTTCATCAAAAACAACCAGATGAACTGGTACGAAAACAAACTCGCAGCGCTCAGCAAAAAATACGGTGATGTAAAATCCTTCATGTACATGCACATTCCGATTAAAGAGTATGACCTTGCCGTAACTCAGGACGAAAACGGCAAATTTATATTCACGGATAAGTGTGAGATTCTTTACGGCGGAGTTTACGAAAGTGTCGGCTCATCACACTTCAACAGCGGTCTTTTTACACTTATCAAAAAGCTCGGCAGCACCGAGGCTGTATTCAGCGGACACGACCATGTCAATGACTTTTGTGCAATATATGACGGTGTTTACCTTGTATACAATCAGTGCGGAGGCTATGAAACCTACACGCTTGAAGAGAAAACGGGTTGGGGCGAAGATAAATGGGTGCAGGGTGTAACAATGACCGACATCAAACCCGACGGCAGCTTTGAAATAAGTCCGAGATATAACAGAGATTATTTATAATATACTTCACATAAGCCAATACTTTTTATGCGGCATAAAGCCGCAGTTACTTTTGTCACTCGTTACAAAAGTAACCAAAAGAACTTTTAAGGCTGTAAGCACTCCGCTACGGCTGACGAAACAAAATCCGCTCGGCAGACAGAACACAAATTTGTGTTCTGTCACCATAACGGCTATTAAAATGAGATTTTTATTCATGTTTAATTTACCGCCTATGGTGCCCTCGCTCGCATAAATGAGTCAATAGCAGTGTACCGTCAGTCTGCTCCGTTCGGGGTAACAGCATTTATCATTTAAAATGGGTAAAACGAAACCTTACTCAATTACGAATTATTAATATCGTTCAAAATGAATAAAACTTTCAACACCTTTGGTACATTGCCAAAGGTGTTTTTAAATTGTTACAGCTTTATTAAATTTATTGTTTTTCGATAAATTTGTATTGACATTCATAAAAACAAGGTGTATTTTAAGGACAAAGGAACGAATAAAACAACGGAGGTTTCTGATATGCTTAAAATACCCACAAAGCATTCAATCAACTTATCAATCGCCATTTCTGCACTGTTTTTTGTGCTGTGCATTGCAGGTGCATTTATTCTGCCCACGCTTGTGCCGATGCTTATTGACACGCCCGACAATATTGGAACACGCGGCGATATAAGCGATTCGGGGCGCACACTTGTTATGGTTACGTCTTACCTTATTCTTGCAGATATGCTGGCGGCAAACTGCTTCCTTTTCAGCCTTCTTCAAAGAGTAAAAAAAGGTTTGGTTTTCACAGAAAAAAGTGTAATGCTTATCCGCAGTGTATCTTGGTGCTGTTACATAATATGCCTGCTGTTTATTGTGCTCGGCATTTATTTCCAGCTTGCTTTTGTCGTGTCGTTTCTTGCGTTTTTTCTCGGACTTTGCCTTAGAGTTACCAAAAATGTTATTGACGAAGCAACACAAATCAAAAACGAAAACGACTTAACCGTATAAAAAGGGAAGATGATAAATGATAATTATAAATCTTGACGTAATGATGGCAAAGCGTAAAATGTCGCTCAACGAGCTTTCGGAAAAGGTCGGCATTACACTTGCAAACCTCTCAATTCTCAAAAACAACAAAGCAAAGGCAATAAGATTCTCTACGCTTGATGCAATATGCAAGGCACTTGACTGCCGTGTAGAAGATATTATTGAGTACACTCCCGATAAATAGGAAGGAGATGCGTTATGGACACTAATAATATGAATGAACAAAAACTTGAAGAGCTGATAGAAAAAATCATTGATAAAAAACTGAACAAAGAAGAAAATGAAAAAGCGGCTGAAGCCGCAGAAAACGATACGGCAAAGCCTGAATCCGCACCTGTTCAGCCGGAACAAAAACCAGAGACAAAGGAAGAAAAGCCGGCTGCTGCCTACACCGAAAAAGAAAACAAAAAGGTTAAAAAGCCAAGCCGCAGATATACGGCAAGCGATATTGTTTTTGCGTGGTTTTCACTGTTCAGCGGTTATCTGCTTTGCAGAGTGTTTCCATCGTCGGTTAACACATCGGGCGCAACGGCATTCATTGTTGCACTTTTCGGCTTCACTGCCGTATTCCTCGCCGTTTCAAAGCGCAAGCCGGGCATCTTACCAATGTTGACGGCTGTTTCGGCGGTTGCAATTTCTTTTTCACTCATAATATCATCAAATGCTTTCATCAACTTTTTTGCCTACGCCTATGCGCTTATGGCTTACTGCTATTTCGTATATGCAAGTGTCGGCAAAGACATAAAAAGCAGTTTTTCGGGTCAGCTTATTCTCGACTGGCTTAAAGCGATTCTCTTTATGCCCGTATTATCAATCAAAAAGATTGATATGCTCAAAGCAATTACATACGGTAAAACACAAAAAAGCGTAAAAGTGCTTATACGAATCGGCATAGGAATTGCGGTTGCAATAATACCTACCGTTACGGTAATGCTTCTGCTCAATTACGAAGATGCATTTACAAAGATTTTCGACAGAATTTTTGATTTTGATATCGCAACCGTAATGTCACATATTGCAAGCGTTATATTCGGCATACCGATAGGTATTTACCTTTACGGAATATACATCTCTTCTGTTGATAACAAACAGATAGCTTTTATAAGCGACGAAAACTGTAAAAAGCTTGAGCAGAAAATTCAAATTGCGCCTACCGTAACGATGCTTGCCGCTGTAATACCGTTGCTTGCAGTGTATGTGATTTTCTTTATTTCACAGTGGCAGTACTATGTTTCGGGCTTTACAGGCAAGCTGCCCGAAAACTTCAGCTATGCCAAATATGCAAGAGAGGGCTTCTTCCAGCTTTGCGTTGTTTCGGCAATAAACCTTGCAGTTATAACAGCCGTTATTGTGCTGACAAAAAAAGGCCGATTCCACAGCGCCGTAATGAAAACGCTTACCGTTATTTTCTCCGTCTTTACGCTTATACTTATCAGCACGGCTTTATCTAAAATTGCAATGTACATTAAATACTACGGTCTTACGCAAAAGCGCGTTTATGCAACCTGGTTTATGGTTGTGTTGGCAATGATATTCATAACAGTTACGCTCAGCAGATTTATAACCCAAATCAAAGCACCTGCGGTTTCTGCCGCAATACTTGTGGTTGCGTTTGCCGCACTTTCGCTTTGCAACGCAGACAGACTTATAGCAAAATACAACATCGACAGATACCTTGACGGCACACATGAAAACATTGACATTGATGCTCTCAGCGAGCTTAAATTTGCCGCAGTGCCCGAAATGGTAAGGCTTGCAAAGCATTTTGACGAAGAACAAGGAACAAACATTGCCGTCATCATCCCATTCAGCACCGAAGAATCTGATGAATACTATGCGCTGAGGGCGGCACTTCACTCAAATGCAAGAGCAATAGTAGAGCTTGAAGATAACATATTCACATATTCAATCAACCGCGCAAAAGCCAGAAATGCTTTAACAGACATAGGTTTGTATGAGTTATACAAAGAAGATGTTTCACCAATTTAAATAATATAATAAAATAATACTTGCAAATTTTCGATTTATGTGTTACAATTATTGCTAATTGAATAATAAACACTGAGAAAAAGCATAAGTAAGCGTTTGTATCACAATGCAAACAGAGAATCCGTGTCGCAGGCTGGAAGCACGGTTGCGTTGACATTACGCCGAATTTCACTTTGGAGTGGTGCGGCTGAAGGGGTTTATAATCCTGCGTAGGCTGTGACGGTTTGCCGCGTTAAAGGCAGTAAAAGTGTCCGCTTATGACAAAGCGGAAATACGGGTGGTACCGCGGAAGTTTATTATAGCTTTCGTCCCTTTCACAAGGGGCGAAGGCTTTTTTATTTTCAGTATATTAACCGAAAGGATGATAGATTTTGAAGGAACAGTTAAATACAATTGCTCTTGAGGCAAAGGCTGCGGTTGATGCCGCAGCCTCAAACGCAGACCTTGAGGCACTGCGCGTAAAGTACCTTGGCAAAAAGGGCGAGGTAACAGCAATTCTCAAGCAGATGGGTAAGCTTTCCGCTGAGGAAAGACCCGTTATTGGTCAGCTTGCAAACGAGGTAAGACAGGCTATTGAGGCTCAGCTTGAAGAAAAGGTCGGCCAGATTAAGGCCGCAGAGCTTCAGGCAAGACTTGCAAACGAAACACTTGATGTAACAATGCCCGGCAAGAAGGTTGAGCTTGGTCACAAGCACCCTCTTTCAATTGTGCTTGACGAGGTTAAGGAAATATTCCTCGGCATGGGCTTTGAGGTTGCAACAGGTCCGGAGGTTGAGTGGGATTACTACAACTTTGAAGCCCTCAACATTCCTAAGGAACATCCCGCACGCGACACACAGGACACATTCTATATCACAGAAAACATGCTTCTTCGCACCCAGACCTCTCCCGTACAGATAAGAGTTATGGAAAACAAGAAGCCTCCGATCCGCGTTATCGCACCCGGTAGTGTTTACCGTTCGGATGCAGTTGACTCAACACACTCCCCCTTCTTTCACCAGATTGAAGGTCTTGTTGTCGACAAGGGTATCACAATGGCAGACCTCAAAGGCTGTCTGTTCGATTTTGCAAAGCGCCTTTACGGCGAGGACACAAAAATTCGTCTTCGTCCCCATCACTTCCCGTTCACAGAGCCGTCATGTGAAATTGATGTTACCTGCTTCCGTTGCGGCGGTAAAGGCTGTCCCTTCTGCAAGGGCGAAGGCTTTGTTGAAATTCTCGGCGGCGGTATGGTTCATCCGCAGGTTCTCAAGAATGGCGGTGTTGACCCTGAGGTTTACAGCGGCTTTGCATTCGGTGTCGGTCTTGAGCGTCTGACACTCTTCCGCTTCAATATTGACGATATGCGTCTGCTGTTTGAAAACGATATGCGTTTTCTCGGTCAGTTTTAATTTGTGTAACCGCTGATTACTTAAGGAGGAGAATAATTATGGTTTTATCAAAAAGATGGCTTCACGATTACCTGAAGCTTGATGTTACAGATAAGGATTTTGCCGCAGCACTCACACTCTCAGGCTCAAAGGTTGAAGGTTACGAAACAGAGGGTGAAGAGCTTTCAAACATTGTTGTAGGCAGAATCGAAGAAATTGAAAGACACCCCGACTCCGACCACCTCTGGATTTGCAAGGTCAATGTAGGCGGTGAAGAAAACCTTCAGATTGTTACCGGTGCACAGAATCTCAAGCAGGGCGACTATGTACCCGCAGCGCTTGACAACTCCGTTGTTGCAGGCGGCAAGAAAATCAAGAAGGGCAAGCTTCGCGGTGTTGAGAGCACAGGTATGCTCTGCTCACTTGGCGAACTCGGTCTTACCGCACACGATTTTCCTTACGCAATTGAAGACGGAATTTTCGTTCTCGGCAACGATTGCGACCTCACACTCGGCACAAACATCTGCGAAGCAATCGGCCTTAACGATGTTGTTACAGAATTTGAAATCACATCAAACCGTCCCGACTGTCTTAGTGTCCTCGGTCTTGCAAGAGAGGCTGCAGTAACCTATGGCATGGACTTCGAAGAGCCCGTTCCCGTTGTTGAACCCGGTGAAGGCGATGTAAACGACCTCCTCAAGGTTTCAATTGAAGCTCCCGACCTTTGCTATCGCTATGTAGGCGGTGTTGTAAAGAATGTAAAAATCGAGCCCTCACCCCGCTGGATGCGTGAAAGACTCCGCGCAAGCGGTGTGCGCCCGATTAATAATATTGTTGATATTACAAACTTTGTAATGCTGGAATACGGTCAGCCCATGCATGCGTTTGACCTTCGCTACCTTGAAGGCAACGAGGTTATTGTACGCAATGCAAAGGATGGCGAGAAAATTACAACGCTTGACGGTGTTGAGCGCGAGCTTACAAATGATATGCTTGTTATTGCCGACACAAACAAGCCTGTTGCTGTTGCAGGTATTATGGGCGGCGAATACAGCGGCATTATGGATGATACAAACACAATTGTATTTGAATCCGCTTGCTTCAACGGTCCGAGTGTACGAATGACAGCAAAAGCTCTCGGAATGCGCACAGAAGCCTCCTCGCGCTATGACAAACAGCTTGACCCCACGGGTTGCCGCAAAATTCTTGACAGAGCACTTCAGCTTGTGCAGCAGCTCGGCGCAGGTGAAGTTGTTAACGGTGTTGTTGACTGCGACTGCTCAGACAAAACAGCTTTCACCCTTCCCTTTGAGCCTGAATGGGTTAACGGCTTCATCGGCATTGATGTAAGTGCAGATGAGCAGAAGGTAATACTTGAGCGCCTCGGCTGTAAGGTTGAAAACGGCACAATCACTGTACCCTCATTCAGAGGCGACCTTCGCCACAAGGCTGATATTTCAGAAGAAATTGCACGCTTCTACGGCTATGACAACATTCCTGACAGACAGCTTGCCGGTGTTGCAACAGCTCAGTACACTCCTGAGCAGAAGTTTGAGCGTCTTATGGGCGAAACCATGCTTGCCTGCGGTCTTTCTGAGCTTTGCACCTTCTCATTCATCAGCCCCAAGAGCTATGACAGAATCTGCCTTCCGGCAGACAGTGACAAACGCAAGTGCGTCGTTATTACAAATCCTCTCGGAGAAGACACAAGTGTAATGCGCACAACCCTTCTCCCCTCAATGCTTGAAACACTTGCACGCAACTACAATAACCGTAATGCAAAGGCTTACCTTTACGAAATCGGCAAAGAATACATTTATAAAGGCACAGAAACACTGCCCGAAGAGCCTCAGATGCTTTGCATGGGTATGTACGGTGCAGGCTGTGACTTCTTCACAATCAAGGGTGTTGTTGAAGAGCTTCTTGAAAAGCTCGGAATTGACAACTACGATGTTGAAGCAATAAACGACAATCCCTCCTACCATCCCGGCAGAACTGCTGTTATCAGCAAAGACGGTATTACAATCGGTGTTGTGGGTGAGGTTCATCCTCAGGTTCTTTCAAACTACTCAATCGGCACTAAGGCATATGCCGCTGAGATCAGCTTCAATGCCTGCTTTGAGCTGAGTAACCTCAAACGAACATACAAGCAGCTCCCCAAATTTCCTGCACTCAGCCGTGATCTTGCCTGTGTATGCGAAAAAACAATGCCCGTTCTTAAGCTTGAACGCGCAATTTCAGGCGCTGTAGGAAACACACTTGAAACAATCGAGCTGTTTGATGTATATGAAGGCTCTCAGATTCCCGAAGGAATGAAGAGTGTTGCCTTCAGCCTTAAGCTCCGCGCAGCAGACCGTACAATGACCGATGAAGAGGCTGATGCTGCAATGAAACGCGCAATCAAGGCTCTTGACAAGCTCGGTGTTTCACTCAGAGCATAAAAAATAGCTAAAAAGTATTGTTTTATTATAACTTTTGGTATATAATAAAGTGTAATATCAGTTTCGGAGGTGTCATAAATGACTGACAAAACCATAAAGTTTGATTTTTTTGATGACCATGACGCAGAAATGCGCAACACATTGCAGACCGTATATGATGCCCTTAAGGAAAAAGGCTACAACCCCGTCAACCAGATAGTTGGCTATATCCTTTCCGAAGACCCGACATATATCACCACGCACAAAAATGCACGAAGCATTCTCAGCAGAGTTGACCGCTATGATCTGCTTCAATCGCTTGTGCAGAACTATATCACAAAATAAGGAGGGGAACAGCACATGGCAGAAAAGAAAAAAGCAAAGTTCCTCAGCTACAAGGGCAAGCCGCTCGTCCGTTGCGGCAACACAATCTACTACGGTAACATGAGTGACCCGTATGTAGTGCTTCTTCAGATTGTAAGCTCTAAAAAGGTTAACAACCTTAATGTTGCAGACAAGGTTACGGTTCAGCTTCTCACGACCGACCCGGATGCACGCCCGAAGGACAGAATAATCAAAAAGAGCGAGAAGAAGGGTCTTTACCAGGCAATGGATATTGGCTCAATTTGGCTTGAGCTTGCACTTAAGAACAACAAATAACGGTAAATAAAAAAGCACCTTACAGCATACAAATGCTGTGAGGTGTTTTTTATGGTTGTGAAGATTAAATGGGGATATTTGTTTTTATCACTGTGCGCGGCAGTTGCCGTTTGGGGCACAGTAAAACTCAGCACAGCAAGCATGCAGACCGCTGCCGAGCCTGAGTTTATTCCCCTGCCGGTTGTAATGTACCACCAGATAACAAAAAACAGTGCCCGCGCCGGGGAATACTGCGTTACTCTCAATGAACTTGAGGGTGATCTGGAATATCTGAAAGAAAAAGGCTGCACAGCAATTGACATTGAACAGCTTCTGGATTATGTACATAACAACGAACCATTGCCGGAAAAGCCTGTTATGCTGACCTTTGATGACGGATATGAAACCGTATACAGCTATCTTCTTCCGTTGCTTGAAAAGCACGATATGTGCGCAGTTGCATCCGTAGTAGGTGCATACACAGACCTTTTCACACAGCTGAATGACCACACACTGAGCTACTCATATATGAACTGGGCCGAAATCAACGAGCTTGCAAACGGCGACAGAATCGAAATACAGAGTCACAGCTATGACCTTCATAAGCTTAACAATTCAGGTCGCAACGGAGCGAAAAAAGTGAGCGGAGAAAGTGTGCACGAATATTCAGCCTTTTTGAATCTTGATCTCGGTAAAATGCAGAGCCTTATGGAAGAAAAAACAGGTCAAAAGCCCTGTGCTTTCGCCTATCCGTACGGCTGTTATTCAAAAGAATCCAAGGACATTCTTAAAAGCATGGGATTCAGCGCAGCGCTTGTATGTGAAGCAAGAATAAATTATATCGATACCGAAAACACTGACTGGCTTTACAGAATCGGCAGATTCAACCGCCCGCACTCAGTCAACAGAGCAGAGTTTTTCGCTTCAATGGGAATAAAATAAAATGTTGCTAAAACAGAAGAAATAATGTATTATATTGTACGAAGGAGGCGATAGACATGGGTATCACTTTTGATGAGCTAAAAGCATTAGCAGAAGGCGGCGATGCGGAAGCTCAGTTTCGTCTTGGAAAGGTATATGAATTCGGTAACAAAAATGTGAATGTAGAAAAGGATATATCCAAAGCCATAGAGTGGTATGAAAAGGCAGCAGAAAACGGCTATGCACAGGCACAGTATTATCTGGCATCTTCATATGAGCACAACAGGCTGGGCGGTTTTCGGTATGAAAGAGCAATGATGTGGTACGAAAAAGCTGCTCAGCAAGGTTTTACCGATGCTCAATTCCGCCTTGCTTTTTACCTTGAACACGGTAAAATCATTGAAAAGGATTTAACAGCAGCTATTGGATGGTACGAAAAAGCTGCCGCAAATAATCATGCCGGAGCAAAGCTCAGATTAAAAATCATCGCAAGTAAGAATCAGCAATAAAAAACAGCAGATGCAACCTTTGATAGGTAAAGCATCTGCTGAAATTTTTTACTCTTCGTCGAGAAGCTTTTCAATTGCGGCAAGCTTAACTGCAATACAGAGAAGAACCATTGCCTCACGAAGCTCATCAAGTGACGGGAAGGACGGAGCAATACGGATGTTAGTATCCTTCGGGTCTTTACCGTAGGGATAGGTTGCTCCGGCATTTGTAAGAACAACACCTGCTCTGCGGCAAAGCTCAACAACGCGCTTTGCACAGCCTTCCATAACATCAAGACTTACAAAATAGCCGCCCTTGGGTTTTGTCCATGTTGCAATACCGCAGCCTTCAAGGTCACGGTCAAGAGTTTGAAGAACAATGTCAAATTTCGGCTTGAGAATTACTGCATGGCGCTTCATATATTCACGAAGACCGTTTACATCCCTGAGCACGCGTGCATGACGAAGCTGATTAATTTTGTCGTGACCGATGATCTGGTTATTCATGCGCTGTTTAATCATGCGCACATTGTTTTCGCTCGCTGAAACAACCGCAACACCTGCGCCGGGGAAGCTGACCTTTGAAGTTGAAGCAACCTCAATAATCATATCCTCAGTACCGTTCTTTGCTGCTTCGGGGAAGATGTTGAGAAGTGTGTCACCCTCCTCCGCGATGTCGTGAACGAAATAAGCATTGTCCCATATGATTCTGAAATCCTCTGCAGCAGGCTTAAGTGCTGCAATGCGGCGGACAGTTTCGTCAGAAAATGTATAGCCCTGAGGATTGGAATACTTCGGAACACAGAACATACCTTTGACCGAGCTGTCTTTTACAAGCTCTTCGAGCACATTCATATCCGGACCTGTTTCAAGCATTGGAACATTGACCATTTCAATACCGAAATATTCAAGAATTGAAAAGTGTCTGTCGTAGCCGGGAACGGGACAGGCAAACTTAATTTTACCTTGAAGCATCCAGGGTTTACAGCCTGCACCTGCACCGTGTGTCATACACTGAGAGATATAGTCAAACATAATATTAAGGCTTGAGTTACCGCAGACAATAATATTGTCATTCTGCACACCGAGCGCCTGAGCAAATATTGTCTTGCACTCCTCAAGACCTGTAAGGTTACCGTAGTTGCGACAGTCTGTACCGTCCTCTGCTTTATAGCCGTTAAGAGCATTGACACTGTCGAATATATCCATTGACATATCAAGCTGTGTGGGACTTGGCTTACCTCTTGCCATATTGAGTTCAAGACCTCTTGCCTTGAATTCGTCATACTGCTGCTTAAGCTCTTCCTGCTTTGCAAGCAGTTTTTCCTTTGAAAGTTCACTGTATAAAGACATTTTATCACCTATAAATATTATTACATTTTAAACATCGGTTATTTATTTTACTATATCAGTGATTTTTTTGCAAGTTTATTTGATTTTTCTTTCACTTTTCTTGCAAGTTTGGGGCATTTGTGGTATTTTTTTGGTAGATAAACGACAATTTTATGCAAGAAAGACAAACCAACTATTCATTTCGAGGTGGTTCCCGCTTGAAGCACACACTCAAAACACAGGAAGCGCTGCGGATTGCAGCCGCTAAATGGCTTCTTTTACATTCAAAAGAATACATATGCTGTGACAACAATGAGCTTGGAAAAGAATTTATTAACAGTTTTGAATTACCCCAATTTGAAGAAGTACTGATTGAAACACTTGTAGATGAAAAAGAAGAAATAACGCTTGTTTTTCAAAGCAGGCTTTATCTGCCGGCGCACAAATCTGTAAAAGGCAAGGCTTGCTCATTGGTTATATTACGCTATGTACATGCTCTTTATGACGATTTCGGTAACATATACCGTTACATTACACTTGGTTATACTTTTTGAAAAAAACGGCTTGCAAGGGTAAAAGTGCCTTTGCAAGCCGTTTGATTTATTCAATTTCGACTATTTCAACACCGTGATAATAGTGCATTAATATTTCTTTCCATGTACTGCCCTGTCGTGCCATATAATCTGCACCGTACTGACTCATACCTACACCGTGACCGTAGCCCTCTGTTGTAAAGCGGAAGGTGTCGTCTTTATATTCAAATGTGAAAACGGCACTTCTGAGTCCAAGGGCTTCACGCGCACGGATTCCTGTAAGCTTTTTGCCGCCAATCACAATATTTTCTACATACCCGTGCTTATCGGTCTTTATATCTGTTATCCAATCCACTGCTTCACCGTTGAGGCTGCACCCTTCTACTGAACCTGCAAGCGAAGAAAGCTCCTGAGCAGAAAACGCAACTGTTTTTATGCAGTCGGGCGAAAGCTTATCTCCTGTGCTGACAACACTCTGCAGATATGGGACATCGTTTCCCCACACTGTTTTTGCGCTGTGAGTAACACCCGAATTATTTGCATGAAAAGCTGCAATTATAGGCTCTCCTTCAAAGGTTATGACATTTCCGAGCACATCCTTCACAGCATCCTGAAGCTTTTTTTCATACTGTCCGGCTTTATTGCCCCATTTTTCACTACGCTCTTCTTCTGTCAGATAGCCTTGATGAGTTGAAGAATCATCAGACAGGTATGCTCCTTTTAGTGAAGCATCAGGAGAGTTTGCCTGTTCTGCCTTTTTATGGAGAAGATATGTATATGCCGCAACCGCCTGCGCTTTAAGTGCTTGTTCGTGATAGGTAGGCAGCATTTCAGCCGCAAGGACTCCAACTATATATTCCTGCACTGTAACATTCAGCACAAGGTCGTCCTCTCTCAAAAACACTTTAACTGTTTCCGGCTTATTTTCTTGACGGTTTTCTGACAGAGCCTGTGTTGTTTTTTCTTCGCTTGTCCCTGTTTTATCAACACCTTTCAATGCAGTAAGCGGCATAAGAAGCATTGCAAGTATAACGACTACAGAGATAAACTTATAAATTCCCATTTTTTATTCCTCACTTATTAATTTATGATTGACTTTTTAAATATCTGTATAGTATAATATAAATTCAAATATTATATATGTATAGGTATAAGTATATCCTATCGGAAGGGGTCACACAGGATATGTCAAAATATATGTCGCCAATCAGCAACGATTCCCTTATTAATTTATGCAACGAAATTCAGATAAATGACAGAATTGATCTTGATGATTTTACACATTACGGCGTAAAAAGAGGTCTGAGAAATGCTGACGGTACAGGCGTTATGGCAGGCCTTACAAGAGTCTGTAGTGTTGACGGTTATTATATTGAAGACGGTGAACGCGTTCCCCGTCCCGGCCGCCTTAAATTCCGCGGCATTGATGTAAAAGAAATCGTTGCAGGCTGCCGTAAAGAAGACCGTTTCGGCTTTGAAGAGGTTGCATGGCTTCTTATTTTCGGTTCACTCCCCACACCTGAACAGCTTAAGAATTTCAGCAATGTTCTTGCGGAGTGCCGCGAGCTTCCCGACGATTTTATAGAGGACATGATCATGAAAGCGCCCTCGCCCAACATTATGAACAAGCTTTCCCGTTCTGTTCTTGCACTCTACTCATACGACGATAATCCGGACGATATTTCAACCGCAAATGTACTCCGTCAGTGTATTCAGCTCATAGCTCAGCTTCCGTCGATTATGAGTTATGCATATCAGGTAAAGCGCAGACACTATTATAAGAAGAGTATGTATATTCACCAGCCAAAACGCGAACTTTGCACTGCACAGTCAATTCTGCGCACAATCCGCTCAGACAGACTTTTCACCGATGAAGAAGCAAAGCTGCTCGACCTTTGTCTTATCCTTCACTCTGAGCACGGCGGCGGTAACAACTCAACATTTGCAACAAGAGTACTTACATCATCGGGCACAGATACTTATTCGGCAATTGCTGCAGGTATAGGCTCACTAAAAGGACCTAAGCACGGCGGTGCAAATATAAAGGTCAAGGAAATGACCGCACTTATGGCGGAAGAAATAGATGATATAACTGACGAAAAGCAGGTTGCGGACTATATTGCAAAGCTGATAAGAAAAGAGGCAGGCGACCGCTCAGGTCTTGTTTATGGTATGGGTCACGCAATTTACACAATGTCCGACCCACGCGCAGAGCTTCTAAAAGAGGCTGCACGCGAATTCTGCTTTGACGACAACTGCAAAAGAAGATTCCGTCAGCTTGAGCTTATTGAGGACCTTACACCCGATATTTTCCGCTCAATCAAGGGCGATATGAAACCGATTTGCGCAAATGTAGACCTTTATTCCGGTCTTATTTACGATATGCTCGGAATTCCCGAAGACCTTTTCACTCCCCTCTTCACGGTTTCTCGTATTGCAGGCTGGTCGGCCCACAGAATTGAAGAGCTCACTACCGGCAAGAGAATCATTCGTCCCGCATACAAAAACATTGCCCTGCCAAATCATTACATTGCGCTCAACGAACGCACGGAAGAAAATGTTATTTCACACAATACATATATTCCCAGTGAAGCTCGTGCAGTACTTAAATAAACCAAGCTTTTTTCCGAGGTGTTATTAAAAATGAAAAAAATAAAAGGAAGCTCTTCCAAACCTCATCCGTCAACACTTATAGCGGTTGCTGCGCTGAGTCTTTGTGCGCTTCTCCCTCTTCGTGTTTATCAGGTAACAAGCATTATTGATCCGGAAACAGGATTTTTTACCGAAAGCAGTTTCACGGTGCCGCTGTTTTACATTCTCGGTGCTGCCGTTATAATTGCACTTATGGTGCTCAGCTATATTAATGATAAAGCTAATCGTACGCGCAACTGTGCAGTAAAAAGCAAGCTTCTCGGTATAATTTCAGCCGCAACTGCAATCAGTATTATGTTCGGCTCTGTTGCAAGCGTATCAGAATTCACGCAGCTCAGCTCAGAATATTCACTGCTTCTGCATAAGGTATCATTTACATCTTACCTTACACAATCCGGCGCAACAGCACTTTTACTTGAAGCTGTATTTGGAATTTTTACAGGTGTTTTCTTCTGTGTTTATTCTGTATCGTGTTTTTCCGGCAAAATGAAGCTTTCTTCGGTACGAATTCTGTCAGCCGCACCTGTTGTCTGGGCGATTTGCAGAATAGTTTACAGATTTATTGAAAAAATAAGCTTTGTAAATGTTTCAGACCTTCTTCTTGAACTGATTATGCTCGTTTTTATGATCATGTTCCTGCTCGCATTTGCACAGGTTGTTACCGATGTAACACCTGAAATCAGCGCATGGAGACTTTACGGTTGCGGTCTTCCTGCAGCAGTAGCTGCATTTATCGTAAGCGCGCCCAAGGTTTTTCTTATGGTTGTCGGTCACCCGGAGCTTATCGTTGAAGGATACTCCTTTGAGCTTTGTGACCTTATGCTTGCGATATTCATCCCCGTTTTCCTTTACAACACAGCAACTGCAAAAGCATCCGGAGAAAATTAAAAACGAAAGGTTCGCTTTCACTTGTTTTTAGAAAATCTTCAAACCACAGCTCAGCAGGTAATTATACTTTATATACTTATAGCTGTAGGATTTTTCGCAGACAAAGCAGGACTTTATACGGAAAAAGCCTCCAGGCTTAACACCAACCTGCTGTTTTATATCGTTACACCCATGGTAATTGTCAACAGCTTTCTGACAATAGACAATTCCCCTGAGAATCTGAAAAACTTCGGATTAGCTGCACTTTGCGGTGTTGCAATTCATGTTATCGGAATGATACTTATTATCCCGATGTTCAGAAAAACCGAAAAATCCAAAGCAGGTATTTACAGATATGCCTGCATGTACGGCAACTGCGGTTATATGGCGCTTCCGCTTGCCAACGCGGTGCTTGGCGCACAGGGAGCGTTTTATTGCTCTGCTGTAATAATGGTTTTTAACATTTTTTCATTCACTCACGGCATATATATTATGGGTGCTCAGAAAGGCGGCTTCAATTTCAAAAAGCTTTTTATCAATCCCGGCTCAATAGGTGTTGCGCTTGGTCTGCCGCTGTATCTTCTGGGTGTGGAATTACCAACGGTAATCGCATCCCCGATCAGCAGTCTTGCTTCACTTAATACACCGATTGCAATGCTGATTTTCGGCACATACATTGCACACACAGACCTCAAGTCAATGTTCACCGACAAAAACATTTACGGTGTCGCTGCTATAAAGCTTGTTGCAATTCCGCTGATTATGATAGCTCTTTTCAAAGGTCTTAAGATTGATCCGCTGCTTGCAACCGCAATTTCAGTTTCTGCCTCCGCACCGTGTGCCAACAACACCGTTATTCTTGCCGGCAAATATGACCTTGATACCGGTGTCGCCTCAAAAACGGTTGCGCTTGTAAGCTTTTTTTCAATACTGACAATGCCCGTAATGATTGCGCTTGCCGCAACATAAGAAAGGAAGAGGAAAATGTCAAACGATAAAAAAAGAAAGGGACTCAACAAATTTGCTTTCCCTCTCGGCCTTGTAATAATTGTTTTTGCTGTTATCGGTGTAGTTTTTGCAGTTGGAGCAGGAATTGACGGAGTAAAAAAGCTGACTGACAATTCAGGCAAAAAGCTTGAATACGAAACAATGCTTATACCCGTTGTTATGTACGACCCTAATATGTTTGATGATGTTTCTGCCGCAAACATTGACCAGCTTACAGTCTGCGCCGTATGGAGTGTTATTAAAAATGAGGACATCTATCCCGGAAGATATGAAACAGATGACCACGGCAACATTATGATTCCGGCAGCAGATGTTGAAAAGGAATTTGCAAAACTTTTCGGCACGGATATTGTTCCGACCCATATTGGTGTAAAGGGTAATTTTGATGAATTCACATTCAACGAGCAGAGCAGATGCTACCTTGTAACCTCGGCAGGTACTGTACCTATTTACACACCGAAGGTAACTGAAATTGACAAAACCTCCAACACAGTCATTCTTACTGTAGGCTACCTTGCAGGTGAAGCCTGGGCTCAGGATTCGGCAGGCAACTTTATTCAGCCTGAACCGAGCAAGTATGTCAAAATTACACTTCGCGAAAACGATAACGGCTATTACATAAGCGCTATGCAGGCAACCGATGCCCCAGAAAATGCAGAGCCGGGTGTAACATTACAGACTACTGCACCGGCAACCGCTCCTGACTTCACTCTTGAAGAAACAACAACTGAAGCTGAAGAAGAGGAAGAATAAAGTTCAAGAAAAATGCCTTTAACCCGTATTGACAGGTTAAAGGCATTTTATAGTTTTGATGTTTACTTTTGTTCGCTTACGCCAAGATATATCGTTCCTTTTGCTTTTGCAAAATCAAGATTTGTAAACTCCTGAGATGTTCCGTCTTCAAAAACCATGCGCACATCATAGATAGTGTTGAAGGTTTTGACATACAAAAATTCTTCAGCTACATCGGCACGAAGTGAAGTTTCCGACAGTATATCAGTTCTCCACTGCGTTTCACCGCTTACGCGCACCAGAAGCTCCACAGCATCCTTACCCGTAAGGTTTGCAAGAGTTACCTTGCCGTATTCTATACCAACATCCTCACCGTCTTCAATTTCAAGTGTTCCGTCAGGACCGTCAGGATTTTCATGGTTGGATGAACATCCGGAAAAAGTGCAGACACAAAGCACAAAAATCACTGCACAGCTCATAACAAATCTGATTATTTTCATTACAGCATACCTCCTTTTTATATATTTTAACATTACTATCTGCTTTTGTAAACAATTATTTATGCAGAGATAAATATATCTGTTGAAAATAGTGTACTTTTTGAAACAGTAAAAAACACTTGAAAAGCAATGATATATGGTTTATAATTATAATATTATTTTTATTATGAATATGGAAGAAGTGTAAAAACATGGATTACAAATTTGCGGACTGCATATCAAGCCTGCAGCCCTCTCTTATCAGAGAATTTTTCAAATACAACGGTGTGCCCGGAATCATTCCTTTTTCGGCAGGTAACCCCTCACCCGAATCATTTCCCGCAACTGAAATAGCAGAAATTGCAAATGATATTTTTGCAAACAATGCTCTGACTGCACTGCAGTACGGCATCACAGAAGGTTATGCTCCTCTGCGCGAAACACTGCGTCAGTTCAGCAAAGACAGATACGGCATCGGCACAGACGATGATGAGCTGATAATCACATCAGGCTCACAGCAGACAATGTACCTTGCAACAAAGGTACTTGTCAATCCCGGTGATACGGTAATCTGCGAAGAGCCTTCATTTGTCGGCTCACTCAACGCATTCCGCTCATTCGGTGCAAACCTTTGCGGTGTAGAAGTAGAGAGCGACGGTATAAATATCGAAAAACTCGAAGAGGCACTCAAAACACAGAAAAATGTAAGATTCATATACACAATTCCCAATTTCCAGAACCCCTCGGGCATTACAATGTCACTTGAAAAGCGCAAGGCGGTATATGAGCTTGCAGTTAAATACGGCGTTATGATTCTTGAAGATAACCCCTACGGTGAGCTTCGTGTAACTGGCGAAGATGTGCCGCAGATAAAGAGCCTTGACAAAGACGGTGTTGTTATCTATGCAGGTTCATTTTCTAAGATTCTTGCACCCGGTGTGCGCGTAGGCTACTGCGTTGCACCCAAGCCTGTTGTTGCAAAAATGACAGTAGGCAAGCAGGTATCGGATGTTCACACACCCGTGTTCTCACAGATACTTGTTGACGAGTGGATGAAGAGATACAACATTGATGAGCACATTGAGAAAATCAGAGCAATGTACCGCTCAAAGCTCAACCTCATGTGCGACCTTGTTGAAGAAAAGCTGCTCGATTATGTTACATACACCCGTCCCGAAGGCGGACTGTTTGTATGGTGCAAGCTGAATGACAATATTCCCATGGCAGAGTACTGCAAAAAGGCACTTGAAAACAAGGTTACAATCGTGCCCGGCTCAGCCTTCCTCGGAGATATGACAGCCACAACACAGTGCTTCAGAATGAACTTCTCAACACCAAGCGACGAAGCAATTGTCAAAGGTGTCAACATACTTGCAGACATTGCAAAAGAATATTGAGATAAAACGGAGTAATAAAAATGGAAAACAAAGCCCCGGAGCGTAAGCCCCGCGTATTAAGTCTTATACAGCCCACAGCAGTGCCCACAATAGGCAACTATTTCGGTGCGCTCAAAAACTGGAAAGCAATGAGTGAAGATTACGACTGCCTTTTCGGTGTTGCAGACCTTCACGCAATCACGGTGCGTCAGGAGCCTGCTGCGCTCAGAAAGCAGTCCACTGAAATGTTTGCACTTCTTCTTGCAAACGGTCTTGACCCGGAAAATAGTATTGTATTTATGCAGAGCCATGTACCTCAGCACGCACAGCTCGGCTGGCTTCTTAACTGCTACACCCAGTTCGGCGAAGCATCAAGAATGACTCAGTTCAAAGACAAGAGCCAGAAGCATGCCGACAACATAAATGTAGGTCTTTTCTCCTACCCTACACTTATGGCAGCTGATATTCTGCTATATCAGGCAAATTTTGTACCGATTGGTGCAGACCAGAAGCAGCACCTTGAGCTGACAAGAAACATTGCCGACCGCTTCAACGGTATTTACGGAAACACCTTTACAATGCCTGAACCCTTCATTGGCAAAACGGGCGCAAGAGTTATGTCACTTCAGGACCCGACTGCAAAAATGTCAAAATCTGACCCCAATCCGAAGGCTTCCGTTTCCGTGCTTGACGAGCCTAACATGATAATGAAAAAATTCAAGAGCGCAGTTACAGACTCCGAAGCATGTGTCCGCTATGCAGACGGCAAAGACGGCATCAACAACCTTATGGCAATTTACTCCTGCTGTACAGGTAAGAGCTTTGAAGAGATTGAAAATGAGTTTTCAGGCAAAGGCTACGGCGATTTTAAAGTTGCAGTTGCCGAGGCTGTTATTGAGGAGCTTCGTCCCATTCAGGAAAATTACAAGAGACTTATTTCCGACACGGCTTATCTTAACGAGTGCATGGCAAAGGGCGCCGAAAGAGCTTCCCGTCTGGCACAGCGCACACTTGACAAATGTATGAAAAAAATCGGCTTTAAGCAGCTATAAAAATTTTCAAATATTATAAAAATACTTAAAAAAATTATTGACAACAAGCAAGTGTCTGTTGTATAATGCTTTCTATACAATGAGAAATTTGCCCCTGCAAATTGCGGAGGGAGGGAATAGGCAATGAGCAAAGTAGAAGTTAAAGAAAACGAATCCTTAGACAGCGCACTCAGAAGATTTAAGAGACAGACTTCCAGAGACGGTGTTATTCAGGAGGTTCGCAAAAGAGAACACTATGAAAAGCCTTCTGTAAAGAGAAAGAAGAAATCAGAGGCTGCTCGTAAGCGCAAGTATAAGTAAGAAACCGAAAGACAGACGGGCAACATCGCCCGTCTTTTTTCATTAATTATCAGATATTATTTCAAAAGGAATTTAACCAATGCTTGATGACCGCTATATGCCAAAGTTCCGTTTTAAAAGTGTATGCGAAATTACAGTTGACGATTTAAAACGAATCGGTGTTAAAGGCTTACTCCTTGATATTGACAACACTCTTATTTACGATGAAACCCTCACTCCCCTTCCGGGTGTTAAAGAGTGGGTCAAATCAATGGATAGAGAAGGAATACCTATGGCAATTGTTTCAAATGCCATTCCGCCCAGAGTTTACATAACCGCAAAAAAGCTCGGCATCAGGCACTATATATACAGCGCAAAAAAGCCAAAACCTGACGGACTTTTGCGCGCAGCCCAACTGCTCGGACTTAACATTTCTCAGGTAGCTATGGTTGGCGACCAGCTTAAAACAGATATGCTCTCTGCCAACACGGCAGGTGCCGTTGCGGTTTTCACTGACAGAGCCAGAGATGAAAAGATATTCAAGTTTTATTTCAAAAAAGCCAGAGACGGCGAAAAAGAGCTGCTCGAAGAATTTGAACGCAGAAAAAACGGAGAATGATATATGGAATTACATGATATTATCAGTTTAATGCCCAAGGATATTGAAGGTGCAATTATTGAAAGTCCTGCCGCAAGACGGTATTTTACAGGCTTCAATGCCGATTGCGGTTACCTTATTATATCCCGTAACGGATGTGTTTTTCTGACAGACAGCAGATATATTGAAGCTGCTCAATCTCAGGTTGATTGCTGCGATGTTGTACTGTTGACAGATACAAAAAAGCAAATTGTAAAATACCTGAAAAAGTTCAACTGCTCAAGTATCGCTATTGAAACGGATTATGTAACCGTAAGCGGTCTTCGGGAATACAGCAAGATTTTCAAGGAAGAAGACTTTAAGCCAGTTTTTGACAGCAGACTTGACAAGGCAATCCGCCATCTGCGCATTACAAAGCAGGCTGAAGAGGTTGCAAACATCAAGGCTGCACAGGCAATAGCTCAGGCAGCTTTTGACAACGCGATAAAATATATAAAGCCCGGTATGACCGAAAAAGATGTTGCACTTGCACTTGATTTTTATATGCTTCGCAGCGGAGCAGAAAAGGTTTCGTTTGACACAATTGTTGTCAGCGGCAAGAAAACCTCTCTACCTCACGGTATACCCTCGGACAAAAAAATCGAATTCGGTGACTTTGTGACAATGGATTTCGGTGCCGTTGTAAACGGATACCACAGTGACATGACACGCACCGTTGCCATAGGTGAAGCAAACGACCGCATGTGCGAAATTTACGGCACTGTGCTTGAGGCTCAGCTTGCAGCAATAAATGCCGCCGCATCCGGTGTTGCCGCAAAGGATGTCGATGCCGCAGCAAGAAGTGTTATAGAAGAGGCCGGCTACGGTGCAAACTTCGGACACTCGACAGGTCACGGTGTTGGCATTGAAATTCACGAAGAACCGCGAGTTTCATCAAAAAGCGATTATATCCTGAAAGAAGGAAATATAATTACAATAGAACCGGGAATATATCTCCCCAACCAATTCGGTGTCAGAATAGAAGATATGCTTCTTATCACCGCAAACGGAAATGAAAACCTGACCTCCACCCCCAAAGAGCTTACCGTAATAAACAACTGATTTGAGGATGTGTTAATATGGCGACCAACAATCTCGGAAAAAAAGTACTTGTTATAATCAACCCCTGTTCAGGAAAATACACTCTCAGAAGTCAGCTCTGGCACATTGCCGACGACTTCTCCAAAGCAGGCTTTGAAACAACAGTTTATACCACTCAGAAGCGCGGCGATGCAACTGAATACGCAAAGCTGCTTGCAGACAAATTTGACCTTATCGTCTGTCGCGGAGGCGACGGCACTTTTAACGAAACCGTCAACGGTGTAATGCAGTCGGGAATTGATGTACCGATCGGCTATATTCCAAGCGGCACGACAAATGACTTTGCCGCAAGCATCGGTGTTCCGACCAATGCACCTGAGGCTATACAAATGATTTGTAACATTGAGCCTAAAAGCCATGACATCGGTCAGCTCAACGGAGGAAGATTTTTCAACTATATAGCTTCTTTCGGCATTTTCACAAAGAGTTCCTACTCCGTTTCTCAGAAAAAGAAGAATTTATTTGGCTACCCCGCTTATTTCTTTGACGGACTTACCGAAATCAAGGACTTCAAGCCGCTTGCGGTAAGAGTTCAGTGTGACGATGAAACTTACGAGGGAGAATATGCTTTCGGTGCAATTTCAAGCTCACTTGTAATCGGCGGAATGATTCACTACAACAAAGAAGATGTTCTTTTCGACGACGGCAAATTTGAGCTTAACCTTGCAAAGATGCCGCACGGAATGAATGAGTGGAAAGAAATTGCAACAGAAACACTTCTTCACAGAAACTATCTTGAAAAGTATTTCACTCTTTCAAAGGGCAGCCATTTTATAATTGAAAGCCTCGGTGCAGAATTGCCCTGGACGCTCGACGGCGAATACGGCGGCGCATTCAAGGTTGCTGAAATTGACTGCATCAAGCATGCTATCAAGGTATACAGAAGCTAAATTGTTCTTGACATATCTGTTTAAAAGTGATATAGTCTGTATATTATAATAATTATATAAATCGATGAAGCAGAATGTGTATTTGCAAAGGCTGTTTCCAGAGAGTCTGTCCAAAGTGCTGAAAGACAGATAAACATTGCCGCAAATGCCGACCACTGCCGAGTGCCTGCGAAGCCGACAAAAGGGGCAACGAAAAAATTTAGCGTGCAAATATTGTGCAGTGCTTTTTTTCGTCAGATAAAATACAAAAACGCAGGTAATACTATTTTGTATTGCCGAGTATTTTGAAAATATATGACGGAAAAAGGATGCGCAAGATTTTGTGTGATAAATTTTTGAGGTGACCCAAGGATAAGCTGTGCCGTATGACTGCGTTAAAGTCAATTAAAAGCGGCGCAATTAATTTTGCGCAACACGGGTGGAACCGTGGAGTATTGTAAAGCATACTTCACCCTGTATTTATTTTCAGGGTGAAGTTTTTTATTTTTCAGAAAGGATGAAAACGATGATTAATGTAACACTCAAAGACAATGTTGTTAAGGAGTATGAAAACGGCACTACCGTTGCAGAAATTGCAAAAAGCCTTGGCATGGGTCTTTACAAGGCTGCTTGCGTTGCAAGAGTCAACGGTGAGGTCTGCGACCTTCGCACAGCACTCAATGCAGATGCACAGGTTGAAATACTGACATTTGATGACGAAGAAGGCAAGAGAGCTTTCCGCCACACAGCTTCACACATTCTCGCTCAGGCTGTTAAAAGACTTTATCCGCAGGCTAAGCTTGCAATCGGCCCGTCAATAGATAACGGTTTTTATTATGATTTTGACTGTGATGTTTCCTTCACTCCCGAAATTCTCGGAAAAATCGAAGCTGAGATGAAGAAAATTGTCAAAGAAGGTCTTGTGCTTGAAAAATATGAGCTTTCTCCCGAAGAAGCTATTGCAATGATGGAGGAAAGAGGCGAAATCTACAAGGTTGAGCTTATCAAAGAACATGCTGATAAAGGAGAAAACATTTCCTTCTTCAAGCAAGGCGAATTTGACGAGCTTTGTGCAGGTCCTCACATACCCGACACATCACGCGTAAAGGCATTTAAGCTCACCTCTGCAACAGGTGCTTACTGGAGAGGCGACTCAAAGAACAAGATGCTTCAGAGAATCTACGCTACAGCATTCCCTAAGCAGAAGGAACTCGACGAATATCTCGCTATGCTCGAAGAAGCAAAGAAGAGAG
>JAZQGE010000013.1:0-61905 GCA_045539895.1 Acutalibacteraceae bacterium | reverse complement strand
CCCACACCGATGCCGTAGCAGCCCATAATGGGGTACTGCTCCTGACCGTTGCTGTCAAGGTAAGTCATACCCATCGACTTTGTGTATTTTGTGCCGAGCTGGAATATGTTACCGACTTCGATACCTCTTGAAATGGTAATGCTGTGCTTGCCGCACTGCGGACAGATTCCGCCGTCCTTGATAGCTGCAACATCAGCATACTCAACCTCGCCGAGGTCGCGTTCAATGTTGAAGCCTGTGTAGTGGTGGTCAAGCTGATTTGCACCGCAGGAAAGGTTTGTTGCACCCTTAAGTGAGCCGTCAATAACAACTGTTATTCTCTCGTCTATGTTATACGGGCCGATAAAGCCTGCAAACAGACCGCATCCGTCTGTGATTTCTGCAGGGTGAATCTCACAGCCGACTGTGTTGCGAAGCTTTGTTTCGTTGACCTCAAGGTCACCTCTGACAAATGCTACAATGTATGTGTCATCTGCATTTCTCTGATAAACAACAGCCTTGCAGGATTTTTCTACAGGTGTTTTAAGGAAATTGCATACATCCTCAATTGTGTGCATATCGGGTGTGTAAACAAGCTTAAGCTCTTCGAGTACAGCATCAGCTTCGTTTTCAACAATGCAGGGAGCAGCTTCAATGTTTGCTCTGAAATCGCACTCGCTGCACACTGCAATGCTGTCTTCGCCTGCAGCTGTGAGAAGCATATATTCGTGTGAAACACTGCCGCCCATCATGCCTGAATCGGATTTGACTGTTACAACCTCAGGAATGCCACAGCGCGCAAAGATGCGGTTATATGCCTCGTAGCAGCGGTCATAGTACTGCTCAAGGTCTTCCTGTGAGGTGTGGAAGGAGTAAGCATCCTTCATTGTGAATTCGCGAACGCGGATAAGACCGGCTCTGGGTCTGCCCTCGTCGCGGAATTTAGTCTGAATCTGATAAATCATGAAGGGATATTTGTTGTAGCTGTTTGCGTAGTCGCGCACAAGGTGAACGGCAGCCTCTTCATGTGTCATGCCGAGAACCATCGGGCTCTTGTTTCTGTCTGAAAAACGGAGAAGCTCACTGCCGATTGATTCATATCTGCCGCTTTCTTCCCAAAGTGTGGCGGGCATAACAACGGGGAACTGAACCTCCTGACCGTCAATTCTGTCCATCTCCTCGCGGATGATGTTCTCAATCTTCTTTGTGATTCTGCGCATGGGCATGTATGATGAGTAAATACCGTTTGCAACATTTTTGATGTAGCCGCCTCTTACTGTAAGGGCATGGCTCTCAATTATACAGTCCGACGGCTTTTCTTTAAATCTTTCGCCGACAAGCTTGTCAAGTTTCATTTTTACAAAACCTCCAAAGTAACTATAATTACAACATTCCTTATTTTACCTTTATATTATAAAAAAGTCAACTTTATATATATAAATAACCCCGATTTGTAGGTTAATACAAATCAGGGTTATTTTATAGTCTTGAGTTTGATTTAAAATGCGAAGTATTTTTCTCTCTGTCTCTTCATTCTGCCCTGAATTGCCTTGAGCTGTTCTTCAGCATCCGGTTCGCCTGTGACATATCTCTTCATTAACAGACCCTCTTCATAGCATAGCTCATCGTGCAGGGGGAAGAAGTTGTTGTAGAGGAAGTTTGCATATCTTACAAGTCTGAAATCACCTACAAGGCGGTATTCTTCGCTGATTGTGTCAACTGCAACACTGTAGAAATCCTTGATTGAGCTGATAAGGCTTTCTCTTGTGTTTTCGGGTGCAAATACAATTGTGGAGCAGATAAATGCATTGCGGTTGTTAAAGCTGCTGTGGCTGTCTGTGCTGCCTACAATGGGGTATCTGTTGCCCTTTGCACACTGCTCATAGTAATAAATTGTCTGGAAACCGTTTTGTTCAAAATAGTTTTCGCCGCCGAGAACTTCAAATGCATCAAATGCCTTTTTCTCAAACATTGCGTCGGTGAGTGAATCCGGCACATGGTATACATCCGCAATCCAGTAGGGGTGAGCAAAAATGCTGAGTCCGTCTGCCTTGCGGATTTGTTCTGTTATCCATGTACAGCAGGCAAAGGGGAATCTTTCAACACCTTCGGGGATGTCAAGTGTGTCTGCATATTTGTCAATTGTCTCCCAGAATTCCTCTTTTGTCATTGTGTCGGGGCAGCTGCCGTCAACACTGCGCTTGTCCTTGCTGTCGCCGACCTCTGCAATGTGTGAGCTTGCTGTAGTCAGCGCATTAATGCTGTATTTGCCGCCGAAGTTGACCATGTGAACATCGTTTATGTGGTTTGGCTCGCCCTTTGGCATGTGTACCTCTTCGCCGGGGATGAGGGTGTATTCAAGCTCTACATTTTTGTATGCGTCAATAGCTTCGAGCGATGGGTAATAGCGCTGGTGGTCGGTTATTGCAAGAAAATCATAACCGTGTCTGCGGTAGTTTGCCGCGACAATAGCAGGTGATTGACCGCCGTCTGAGCGGAATGTGTGCATGTGAAGGTCGCCTGCAAAGGGGTATCTGCCGCAAAGGTCTTCACTTACCGAGTATACGGAAAACTGAAAATCCTTTCTCATATCGTCTTTAAGGAAGCGGATGTAATGCTCCTGCTCACCCTTGAAAATGTGCTTTATACGGATGCAGCCGTCAGCATCGGGCTTAATTTTGAATTCTACCGTTGCCTGGGAGGTTTCGGGGAATGCCCATCTCGGACCTGTTGTAAGGGGCAGAATTTCCATGTAATATTCATCTTTTGTAAATGCTGCGTGTGCACCGAGCGGCTTGATTGTGATTTCAATTTCCTTGTCCTTTGGGAAAACCTTCGGGAACACATCGTAGTTGTGAAGCTCGTTTATCATTGCTTATCTCTCCTCTGCAAATTTTGGGGATATTTTATCCTCTTCGAATATTGAAAAAGGAATATCTGATATGCTCTCACGCATTACTTTTCCGTTTTCAGAAGTGAATCTTATTTCAAAATAGTTTTCAAAATCGGGTGAAAAATACTGAATATAGTATTCGTTTTTATATTCGCGCAGTGTTACAATAAATTCGGTTCGTTTTTCGCCTAAGAATTCAATCTCCGAGGTTATTCTCAAGGCGGAATTTTTCTCGTTAAGCTCAACAATGTATTTATACTCGTCTGATTTATAGGTGTAGACATTTCCTTCTGCTTTTATTTCAGCATCTTCAGGCTGCTTTTCCTCATTGATAAAACCGAGTACGCTGTTAAGGCGCTCAGCTGAGCCTATAATCAGTGTAAGGCTTGGCATGGGCAGCTTTTCTTTTGCGTATTCCGTCTGTGCAAAAGCCTCGAATGCAGGGGCGAATTCATCGCTGAACCATTCTTTGAAATTTTCTTTTTTTGTGCCTGAACAGGCGGCAAGCGCAAAAATGAGCGCTGCGACGAGTAAAAGTGATGTTAGCTTTATAATTTTTTTCATTAGTTTTTCCTCCTTTTTTATCTGCCTTTATTTTACACTTGGCAAAACACTTATGTCAACATTAAATTGACATAAACAATGCTCGATGATATAATTTTATTATTATTTTTATGGCGGTGAAACTGTGGAAGAAAAATATATTCGTACGGCAATGCTCGTCGGTGAGGACGGTGTAAATAAACTAAAAAATTCCTCCGTACTGCTTTTCGGTGTGGGCGGTGTCGGCTCATTTGCCGCAGAGGCTCTTGCAAGGGCAGGGGTAGGACATATCGGCCTTTGCGATAACGATACGGTTTCGTTTTCAAACCTCAACCGCCAGCTTGTTGCGCTTGAGAGCACCGTCGGCAGATTGAAGGTCGATGTTATGCGTGAACGCATTGCTGACATTAATCCCGACACAAAAGTTACAGTTTACCCTTGCTTTTTTTCTGCTGAAACAGCAGGTGATTTTTGCTTTGAAGATTATGATTATATAATTGATGCTATTGATACCGTTACATCAAAGCTTCTTATGATTAAAACCGCAAAAGAAAAGAATATTCCCGTAATCAGCTGTATGGGGACGGGCAATAAGCTTGATCCTACGGCGCTCACCGTAACTGATATAAAAAAAACAAGCGGCTGTCCGCTTGCCCGTGTTATGCGCCGTGAACTGAAAAATCTCGGAATAAATTCACTCAAGGTCGTATTTTCAACCGAGCAGCCGATAAAGCCTCTCTTTCAGCCGGAATCTGATAAACGCTCCGTGCCCGGAAGTGTTTCATTCGTGCCCTCCGCCGCAGGTCTTATCGCCGCAGGCGAGGTAATAAAAGACTTGATAAACACATAAAATTGATGTTGTTGATGTTTCGTAAATTTTTGTCATCCTGAGCGTGAGCGAAGGATCTTATAACACTTTCGCGTGGAAATCCATAAGATTCTTCGGCTTCGCCTCAGAATGACACAAGCATTTGTAGGGCAGGGGCTTGCCCCTGCCGAAAAATTATCGCAAACCATCTATGAGAATGATTTTGAAATCGAATAAGGAATGAAACATATTGAGTAAGTATTCAAAACGAAAACCTGCTTATACAAGTAGCGTAAGCACTAAAAGTATTATATTAGCTTTTATTTTCGTAATCATCTTTGTTGTGTTTATCATTTTATGGCTTTCTGCTTTGTTTTCTGAACCTAAAACACCCGCTACCGCAGATGAAGTATGGGCTGCAATTGAAGAGCAAGGCTATAAACCAGAAGACATAACAGATAGATATTACAAAAATGATTCCGAAGCTTTTTTGTCACTTGTCAAATGCATTGCATTTAAAGAAAATGATATTGAATTTCAATTTTTTGAATTCAACAACACAAATAGTGCAATAGATATTTATGGCCAAGCTTATCATAATATTAGGATTACACATAATTCGTGGCAAAAAATGGAGACTTCGTACGAAAACAAAAATTACAGCCTATATTTTTTAGACTCTCACGGAAAATATAATGTTTCCATTTTCGTTGAGAACACAGCTGTATATGCATATTGTGATTCAGAAAACAAATATGAAATCAATCAGATATTAGATAAAATTGATTATCTGACATCCGGCAACAACAAAAAAACAACTGAATAACCCTAAACAACAAAAGCGAGCGGCACCCAATCGGATGTCGCTCGTTGCATTTTTAAAAGCCTCCCTTGCTGAAAGAAATATAGAATTCTTCGCTTACACTCAGAATGACAAGTGCGGGTAGGGCAGAGGCTTGCCTCTGCCGTGAATGCTGTGTTTTATGTCATCCTGAACGAAAGTGAAGGATCTTGAATTATATTCTCCCACGCGTCCCTTTAGGCAGGGTGGACTTTAAATTTATTAGTGATTCAGATACTCTTTTACCTCTTCAAAATCATTCTTGAACTGCACAGCCTGCATCCCTGCTTTTTTTGCACCCTCAACATTGTTAGCTCTGTCGTCAATGAACAGGCATTCCTCTGCTTTTAAATTGAATTTACTGAGCAGGTGCTCATATATTCTCACATCGGGTTTAACAATGTGAACATCTGCAGAAACGACAATACCGTCAAAAAAGTTGAGTTCAAAATACCGCGGAAAATATTCGTAAAAGCTGCTGTGCGCGTTGGATAAAACAAAAACATTGTAGCCGCTTGCTTTCACAAAATTGCAGAAATCCTTCGCACCTTCAACAGGCACCATGCAAATATCCCATTTGTATGTGCACTTTCTCAAATCTTCGTGATATTCTTCGGGCACTCTCTGTTTTATGCTCTCGTATGCGTCGTCAATGCTTGTACTGCCAAGGTCAAGCTCAATCCACTCTTTGCCGCCGAAAAGCTCTTTAAGTATAATTGGTTGGGCTTCTTCTTTAATGCCGAGCATCTGCATTGATGCCTGCGGATTAAAATCAAGCAGCACATTTCCCATATCAAAAACAATGTTTTTAATCATAACAGGATTTCTTTTGCCCTTTCAATAAACTGCTTTGTGTCAATGTTTTCAAGCTTGTGTGCATCTGTGCCAATGTTGAAGTATGTGCCGATTTCTTTGCCAAGGTTGTACATCCTTCTGCAAAAATCGGGGTATCCCATTATAGCATTGAGGTTGATTTCAAATGCAGTTTTATGTTCTTTACCGAGTGCCAGCAGGTCACCTATTTCGTTATCTGTGAAGCTGTTCGGCACACTGCCTTTTTCAAAGCCTACATTGAGCCTTTTTGAGTTTGTTAGATAGCTGTCGTGGAACGGGTGTGCAATACAGTCTGCCAGACCTGACTTTATAAGATTTGTCAGTGTTTCAATCATGTGTTTTTTGTAGCCTGTTACACTTGTGTCCTCAGGCTGAATCCAGGTTGAAACATGGTAGTGGTTGTGTGCCCAGAGTCTGTAATCAAGCTCAATATCACCGTTCGGAAAATTGAAATTGTTTACTCCGTAGGCGGAAAGCTCTGCGCCGATAAGAAGCTTGACAGGGGATTCAACGGTTTTTGCCTGCTCTCTGAGCATCGCAAGACAGATTCTGAATTCGTCCTCGCTGTCTGCCTGAACATGGTCGGTTACCGCAATTGTTTCAAGGCCGCTTTTTTCAGCGGTGTGAACAATATCGTGCAGTACCATTTCAGGCTTTGCGCAGCCTGAAAAAGCTGAGTGAATGTGCAGATTCTGCCTGCAGAGTATATCTAAATCATAAGTCGCTTCGTGAAAATACATATTGTTGCTCCTATTAATGATAGTCTTCATTTTATATTAGCTTATTTTCTGCAAAAAATAAAGAACAATATATTAAAATTTAAAATTTTTTGTAAAATTCTAAATAAGAATAATAACTTGACAAAGTGTGATTATAATCGCAAATGGACAAAAATTTGTCAAAAAACAGCAAATAAGGAGGTTACCGTATGTCTTTTATGAATGTTGCTACGCTTTTCGGCGGTCTTGCTTTCTTCCTTTTCGGCATGAGCACAATGGGCGATGCTCTTGAAAAAAGTGCGGGCAATCAGCTGAAAACAATTCTCGGCAAGCTTACCTCAAACAAATTTAAAGGCTTCATACTTGGTCTTGTCGTTACGGCTGTTATTCAGTCTTCTTCAGCCACAACGGTTATGGTTGTTGGCTTTGTAAACTCAGGCATTATGCAGCTTGGTCAGGCAGTCGGTGTTATTATGGGTGCCAACCTCGGAACATCGGTCACTGCGTGGATTCTCAGCTTGACAGGCATCGAAAGCGACAATTTCTGGGTTTCTTTGTTTAAACCCGCTACCTTCACTCCCGTACTTGCGCTTATCGGTATCATTCTGTATATGTTCTCCAAAAAGGCAAAGCAAAAGGATATCGGTGTAATTCTTCTTGGCTTTGCTGTTCTTATGTTCGGTATGGAAACAATGTCCGATGCTGTAAAACCGCTTACCGAGCTTGAGGGCTTCAAAAATGCTCTTGTGCTGTTCAGTAATCCTGTTCTCGGTGTTGTTATGGGTACTGTTGTCACAGCGGTTGTTCAGTCCTCTTCTGCATCTGTCGGTATTCTTCAGGCGCTTACTCTCACCGGCAGCATCAGCTATATGACTTCAATTCCGATTATCATGGGTCAGAATATAGGTACCTGTGTCAGCGCGCTTATTTCCTGCGCCGGTGCTAATAAAAACGCAAAACGTGCTGCATTTATCCACCTTTATTTCAATGTTATAGCTACCGTGATTCTGCTGACAGCTTTCTACGGTGTAACCTCTGTTGTTGATATTCCGGTTCTTAATTCAGCCGCTAATCCGCTTGGTATAGCCGTTGTTCATACAGGCTTCAAGATTGTTGCGCTTCTCATACTGTTCCCGATGTCAAATCTTCTCGTTAAGCTCTCATGTCTTACTGTTAAGGATAAGGGTGAGGACGAAAAGACACAGCTGCTTGATGAACGACTTTTCAGCACACCTGCAGTTGCAATTGCTCAGAGCCGTAAGGTTACCGTTGATATGGCTCAGCTGAGCAAAAGCACATTGTTTGATGCTATGCAGATGCTTACCGAATATGATGAGAAGGTTGCTGAAACCATTCGAAAGGGCGAGAAAAAAGCTGATATGTATGAAGATACAATAGGCGGTTATCTTGTTAAACTCAGTACACATAACCTTACTGATGAGGACAGCCGTGAGCTATCAATGCAGCTCCACCTTATCGGTGACCTTGAGCGCCTTAGTGACCATGCTCTCAACATTCTCGAATCTGCAGAAGAGCTTAAGGAAAAGAAGATGTCTTTCTCAGGTGCAGCAAAGAAAGAAATGCAGAATATTGTTGCTGCAACAACAGAAATTCTTACCCTTTCATATGATGCGCTTGCTAACAATAATCTTGAAAGTGCCGCTCTTGTTGAGCCGCTCGAGCAGGTTATTGATGTGCTTAAAGAGGATATGAGGCACGGTCATATAGAGCGTCTTCGTAAGAATGAGTGCACAATTGAGCAGGGCTTTGTCTTTAATGATCTTATCACAAATCTTGAACGCGTTTCAGACCACTGTTCAAATATTGCCGCATGTGTTACAGAAACCGCAAATGCCCGTTTTGATATGCACAGATTTATCCGTAATATGAAAAAAGATTCCGAAGAATTTGATGCAAAATACAACGAATTCCTCGGAAAATACAGTGTTTAAATATTTATATTATCTCACCTTCACAGCTGTCGTTATCGGCGGCTGTGATTTTTATTGTGTAATAGTATCCGCATTCCGCACCGCTGAGTATTTTTACGGGTGTGTAGTTTGCGGTGTAGCCTGTGCAGACTCCGTTTTCATCCTTGGTTTCCGCAAGCACTTCAACCGTTTTGCCGATTTGCTTTCTCAGAAACTGAGCACGGATTCTGTTTGTCAGCTCAATCATTCTGTGTGCGCGTTCTTCTTTTGTCCTGCGATCAAGCTGGTTCGGGAACTCGGCCGCTCTTGTGCCTTTCCTCTGTGAATAGGGGAAGACATGAACCTTTTCAAAGCCTATCTTTTCAGCAAATGCAAGAGATTTTTCGAATTCTTCTTCTGTTTCACCTGCGAAGCCTACCATTATGTCGGTTGTTATTGTGCAGTTTTCAAAGCTGTTACGCAGGCTTTTGCATATTTGTTCATATTCATCCGCGTCGTAATGTCTGTTCATTCTTCTAAGTGTTTCGGTGCAGCCGCTCTGCAGTGAAATATGAAACTGCGGACAGAGCTTGGGCTGTTTCTGCAGACCGCTTATCATTTCGTCTGTCATGTGGTCGGGCTCAAGTGAGCCGAGGCGCACCCTGCGTATTCCTGGCACTTCACATACAGCTGCTACTGCATCGCAAAGCGACAATGAGCAGTCTGTGCCGTATGATGAAAGGTTGATTCCTACAAGCACAATTTCGCTGTATCCGTTTGCTGCAAGCGAAGCGGCTTCTTTTTTTATTTCTTCAAGCGGCTTTGAGCGTACTCTGCCTCTGGCATAGGGGATGATGCAGTAAGAGCAGAAACGGTTGCAGCCGTCTTCGATCTTGATTGCCGCCCTTGTTCTTTCATCAAAACTGCTGATACTGCAAAGTCCGAATTTTTCATCTTTTTCGTGCTGTATAATATTAATGCTTCGGTTACGGTTTAGCATATATTCTTTTATTTTTGCAGGAATGTCACTGTTGTTTCTGTTTCCTGCGACAATGTCGGCACAGTCAAGCTCTGCTGCAGCATTCGGATATGCTTGCGGCATACAGCCCGTCAATACAACGATGCTTTCAGGGTGCTGCCTTTTGAATCTTCTTACAGCCTGTCTTGTTTTTTTATCACTCTCTGCGGTTACGGTGCAGGAATTAATAATATACACATCGGCTTCTTCGTTACAGGACACGGTTAAAAAGCCTTCGCGGGCAAGTGCTTCGCTGAGTGCCTGTGTTTCATATTGGTTTACCTTGCAGCCAAGTGTGTAAAATGCCGCTTTCATAGCTTTTCTCCTTCGGATTTCGTTTTGCTGATTTTTAATTATACTCTAAAATCATCTTTTTCGCAACAGCTTAAGAAAAGTAATTTATTAAGAAAAGAATTCATATAGTTATTCAAGAAGGGAAAAGGGGAGATATAGATTGAAAAGTATTATGAATAAACTGTTTTCTTTCGTTTTGGCAACTGTAATGATTATGCCTTTCAGTGCAGTTGCGGCAGAGTCTGAGCAGAGCGTTCAGATGCCTGTGACTGTCAATGCAAAATCAGCAGTGCTTGTTGATGTGTCAAGCGGGAAGGTTCTTGCCGCAATGAATGAGCACGAGCAGCTTTATCCTGCATCTGTCACCAAAATAATGACACTGTTGCTTGTTATGGAAGCTGTGGATGCAGGTACGCTCAATCTGAATGACACTGTTATTGCAAGCCCGACTGCCGCGGCAAAGGGAGGATCTCAGATTTGGCTCAAAGAGGGAGAGAGCATGACGGTTGACGAGCTTCTCCGTGCAACCGCCATATACAGCGCAAACGATGCCTGCGAAGCACTCGGCGAGCATATTGCAGGCAGTGAGGAAGCTCTTGTTTCACTGCTTAACAAACGCGCAGGGGAGCTTGGAATGACCAATACTCATTTCGATAACTGTACGGGTCTTGATGATACAACGACCACTCATCTCACGACAGCTTACGATATTGCGCTGATGTCTGTTGAACTTCTAAGACATGACCTTATACGCAAATATACAACCGTGTGGATGGATTCACTCCGAAACGGATCAACTCAGCTTGTAAATACAAATAAGCTTGTACGGTTTTATGACGGTGCAACGGGACTTAAAACGGGTACAACCGCAAAGGCTGGCTGCTGTGTTGCCGCTTCTGCAGAAAGGGGAGGCACACACCTCGTTGCTGTCGTTATGGGAAGTCCTACAAGCAATGATCGCTTTAATGCCGCAAAGGCCCTATTAAACTGGGGCTTTGCAAACTACGAAACAGCATCTCCCGTGCCTGATGCATCTCTTCTGACGGATGTAAAAGTAATCGGCGGATATGAAGAAAGCTTTAAACCTGTGGTTGAATCGCCCAAACCTATGCTTTTGAAAAAAGGTAGTGCAGATAAGCTTGAGCAGAGCATTGAGCTTGCGACGGATGTGCAGGCGCCTGTTGCGGCGGGGGAAAGGGTTGGTACTCTAACTTTTTCACTGGACGGTGAAACAGTTGCGCAATATCCGATAGTTGCCCCTGCAGAAATAAAAAAGCTTGATTTTTTTGAGGTTTTGCGACGGCTTTTGAGTTCTTTTGCAAGCTTTACAAAACCGATAGGGTTAAAGCAGTAAAAAAATATTAAATTTGTTAAAAAAATTAGTGTTTTTATCTTGCAATAAAAATTATTTTCGGTTAAAATAACAGTAATAATATTCACTTTCAAAGGAGAGGCGGCATTATAAACGAAATGCTGCAAGCGCAAAACCTATGTCAATTAAGTTGAACAGTTCCTACGCAGGCGAAAAAGCATCCGCTTCAGAGCTTGCAAAAATCGAAGCAGAAATCTTAAATGCACACAAGATGCTTCACGAAGGCACCGGTAAGGGAAACGATTTTCTCGGATGGATCGACCTGCCTGTCAATTATGATAAGGCAGAGTTTGAAGCAATCAAAAAAGCTGCAGAAAAAATCAAGTCCGATTCAAAGGCTCTTGTCGTTATCGGTATCGGCGGCTCTTATCTTGGCGCACGCGCAGCTATAGAGTTCTGCAAATCATCAAACTATAATCTTCTTGCTAAAGAAACTCCGCAGATTTTCTTTACAGGCAACACAATAAGCTCTTCTTCCGTTGCCGAGGTTATGAGTCTTATCGAAGGCAAAGACTTTTCGGTTAATGTTATTTCCAAGAGCGGTACAACCACAGAGCCTGCTGTTGCTTTTCGTGTGTTTAAAGACCTTCTTGAGAAGAAGTACGGCAAAGAAGAAGCTGCAAAGCGAATCTATGTCACAACAGACAGAGCAAAGGGTACACTTAAATCCCTTGCAGATAAAGAAGGCTATCAGACCTTCGTTGTCCCTGACGATGTCGGCGGACGTTATTCCGTTCTCACCGCTGTCGGTCTGCTTCCCATTGCAGCCGCAGGTGTAGATATTGACGCACTCATGCAGGGTGCGGCAGATGCCCGCGAAAAATACTCGGTTCCCTCACTTGAAAACGATTGTTACAAGTATGCTGCAATCCGTAATCTTCTTTACCGTGCAGGTAAAAAGGTTGAAATGTTTGTTGGCTATGAGCCTTCATTTACTCTTATGTGTGAATGGCTCAAACAGCTCTACGGCGAAAGCGAGGGCAAAGAGAACAAGGGTATCTATCCTTCTTCCGCGATTTATTCCACTGACCTTCATTCGCTCGGCCAGTATGTTCAGGAAGGCGAGAGAATGTTGTTCGAAACAGTGGTATATTTCGATAAACCCAGGACCGATGTCAGCATTGAGGTCGATCCCGAAAATGTAGACGGTCTTAACTTCCTCGCAGGCAAAACAGTTTCGTTTGTAAACCGTAAGGCCTTCGAGGGTACACTTCTTGCACATACCGACGGCGATGTTCCCAACATTGTTCTTGAGGTTGAAAAGATGGATGAGTATAACCTCGGTCAGCTCATCTACTTCTTTGAGAAGGCATGTGCAATTTCAGGCTATGTGCTTGGTGTAAACCCCTTCGACCAGCCCGGTGTAGAAAGCTACAAGAAGAATATGTTCGCATTGCTCGGCAAGCCCGGTTATGAGGACATGAAAGCAGAGCTGGAAGCAAAACTTGAGAGAGCTGAATAATTACAGTTCGTATTAATCAACTCTCTCTGAACGGATAAATAATATAAAGGAGCGATTTACTATGGTAAAACTTATTCTCGGTCACAAGGGCGCAGGCAAAACAAAGAAGCTTATTGAGCTTGTCAACGCAGCAGTTGAAAAATCAAACGGCAATGTTGTCTGCATCGAAAAAGAGTCCGCACTCACTTACGACATCACACACCGCTGCAGACTCACAGCGACCGACAACTATAAAGTAAGCGGTTACGATGCATACTACGGTTTCCTTTGCGGCATCTTCGCAGGCGACCACGATATTACAGATGTTTTTGCAGATGCAACTCTCCGCATCGGCGGCAGAAACTATGATGAGCTTGCAGATTTCCTTCTTAAGGTTGCAGATCTTTCCAAGAAGGAAGATAAGGATGTAACCTTTACTGTTTCCGCAGATAAGGAAGAAATTCCCGCTAAGGTATTCGAGGTTTGCGAAGTCCTGTAAAAAATAAATTTTTTTCTTGACAAAGCGCAACTAAACAGATATAATAATCGTTGTGTGTTATTTGGCACGGTGCTCGTTTATCCTTTACGGAGGTATATACAAAGGTGTTTATTGAGCTTGAACCGATTTTTAACAACATAGGCGAAAGATTTGAAATTGATTATGAGCTTGATTTGTCAGCTCTCGAAATTTCCACTTTCTATCCGTTTGCCACACCCGTCAGGGTCAAAGGCAGTGTGTTCAATAAGGCCGGCATTGTTCAGGTTGAAGCTGAGGCTGCTTTTACTTATTCTGCACCTTGTGACCGTTGCGCTGCACACACAGAGAAAAATCTTTCAATCCCCGTTGACCATGTTCTTGTTACATCGCTTAACGATGAGGAAAACGACGAGCTGATTCTTGTTGAGTCACTTCGCTTCAACCTCGATGAGCTTGTTACGGAGGATATTTTGCTCGGCTTGCCGACAAGGCATCTGTGCAAGGAAGATTGCAAGGGTGTTTGTCAGTATTGCGGCAAAAACCTTAATTACGACTCATGCAGTTGCTCTGCGCCAATAGACCCGCGTCTTGCGGCATTACAGCAGCTGTTGAATAATAACGATGAGTAGAAGTTACACACCAGCAAGGAGGTTCCGAAATGGCAGTTCCGAAGAGAAGAGTCTCTAAGGCAAGAAGAGACAAGAGACGCAGCAGCGTATGGAAGCTTAATGCACCTGAGCTCGTCAAGTGCCCCAAGTGCGGCGAGTACAAGAGACCGCACAGACTGTGTGCTAATTGTGGTTACTACAATGGCAGACAGGTAGTTGAAACAGAGGCATAAGCTTTAGGCTTTAAGGCAGAGAGGAGCAGGTTTCTCTCTGCCTTTTGCTTTGTTGTAATTTCCTTGTGCGTTTCAAAAAATAATCAAAGGCAGGTGATAAGTATGTCAGTTAAAATAAAAGATGTTGAAAAAGGCTCAGTTTGCTACAAAAAAATATCAGGCGGTGACACACTTATCGCTGTTAATTCACACGAAATCAACGATGTGCTCGATTACCGTTTTTACACAAGCTCATGCAAATTAAAGCTTGAAATTGAAAACGAAAAGGGGAAGCGCCGCACCGTTAAAATAAAAAAAGGCGAGTATGACGATCTGGGGCTGTGTTTTGAAACCTATCTTATGGACAAGCACCATTCCTGTAAAAATAAGTGCATATTCTGCTTTATTGATCAGATGCCCAAGGGCATGAGAGAAAGCCTTTACTTCAAGGATGACGATTCGCGTCTGTCCTTCCTTTTCGGTAATTATGTTACGCTTACTAATCTTACCGACCGTGATATTGACCGTATTATCGAAATGCATATCAGTCCCGTCAATGTTTCCGTGCACACAATGAATCCTGAGCTTAGGGTTCAGATGATGAAAAACCCTAATTCAGGTACATCTCTGCGCTATCTAAACCGACTTGCGCAAGCGGGAATCAAGCTCAATACTCAGCTTGTGCTTTGTCCCGGAATAAATGACGGTAAAGAGCTTGAATTCAGCCTGAGTGAGCTTGGCAAGCTGTATCCTGCGGTACAGAGCATCGCCTGTGTGCCTGTGGGTCTTACAAAGCACCGCGAGGGTCTGTGTCCGCTTGAGGCTTATAATAAAGAAACCGCATCCGCAGTTATAGATACGGTTGATGATTTTAACGCACATTTCAAATACTTTAAGGGTGAAGCAATTGCTTTTGCTGCGGACGAATTTTATCTCTGTGCAGGCAGAGAGATTCCCTCAGCCGATTATTACGGCGATTATCCTCAGCTTGAAAACGGTGTAGGTATGTGGAGGCTTATGGAAGATGAATTTGCTTCTGCTCTTGAAACCAGCGAGTTTGAGCTTGAAAATAAAAGAAATATAACTGCTGTAACCGGCTCCGCTGCTTATCCTCTGATAAAAAAGCTGGCAAATTCAGCTGAAAAGAAGTATAATAATTTAAAAATAAATGTCGTCCGTATAAATAACACCTTTTTCGGCGAAAGTGTTACTGTTGCCGGTTTGCTTACAGGTCAGGATATACTTGCTCAGCTTGAAGGCATATCTTTGGGTGATGAATTGATTGTTCCTGATTCTGCTTTGCGTGACGGCGAAGAAGTTTTCCTTGACGATATAACGGTTTCGGAATTGTCAGAAAAACTTGGTGTAACCGTAACTGCGTGCCTTGCAGACGGTTATGAACTGCTTGAAAAATTCTTAGGAGGAGAGTGAATACCATGGCTAAACCGATAGTTGCCGTTGTAGGCAGACCTAATGTTGGTAAATCAACCCTTTTCAACAAGCTTTGCGGTAAGCGCCTTTCAATTGTTGATGACACTCCCGGTGTCACACGCGACCGTATTTACGGCGAATGTGAGTGGCTTAACAGAAATATGATTCTTGTTGATACAGGCGGTATTGAGCCTCGCACAGATGATATTATCCTGTCACAGATGCGCCGCCAGGCTCAGCTTGCTATTGATGCGGCTGATGTCATTGTCTTTGTCTGCGATGTCCGCACAGGAGTTGTTGCTGCAGATGAAGAGGTTGCCGCAATGCTTCAGAAAAGCGGCAAACCCGTTGTGCTTTGTGTAAATAAGTGCGACTCAATTGGTGAGCCTCCGCTTGAATTTTATGAGTTTTATAACCTTGGTCTTGGTGACCCGATTGCAGTTTCATCTGTCCACGGTCACGGCACGGGTGATTTGCTTGACGAAGTGTTATCATATTGCCCTGCAGAAGAAGGGCAGGAAGAGGATGATGACACAATTAAGGTTGCCATTATCGGTAAACCCAATGTAGGTAAATCCTCCCTTGTAAACAGTGTTTCTGGAGAAGAACGCGCAATTGTTTCCGATATTGCAGGTACAACGCGTGATGCAACGGACACATATATAGAAAACGAGCACGGTAAATATGTTCTGATTGATACAGCAGGTCTCAGACGCAAGAGTAAGGTTGAAGATCAAATCGAAAAATACTCTGTTTTGCGTGCGAGAATGGCCGTTGAACGCGCAACCGTATGTGTCATTATGATTGATGCTAAAGAGGGCTTTACGGAGCAGGATTCAAAGGTTGCGGGAATAGCTCACGAAATGGGTAAAGCCTGCATTATTGCTGTAAATAAATGGGATATAGTAGAAAAAGACGGTAAAACAATGGATGCTTATCGTAAAAAGCTTATGAACGATTTCTCGTTCATGTCCTATGCTCCCATTATCTTCATTTCCGCAAAAACCGGTCAGCGTATAGACAGACTTTTTGAGCTTATCAATTTTGTCGATGCTCAGAATGCAATGAGAATCCAGACGGGTAAGCTCAACCAGGTGCTTGCCGATGCAACTGCAAGAGTACAACCGCCTACGGACAAGGGCAGAAGGCTCAAGATTTATTATATGACTCAGGCTTCCACCCGTCCGCCAACATTTGTCTGCTTTGTAAACCGTAAAGACCTTTTTCATTACAGCTATCAGCGTTATCTTGATAATCAGATTCGTGAAATTTTTGGTCTTGAAGGTACACCTACACGCTTTGTTATTCACGAGCGTGAAGAAAAGAAAAAGTAATTATTTAGCTCAGTGCTGAAAAAATCGGCGCTGAGCTTTATTGTTTGCGTCTCTTTGCCAAGAATTATTGCGTTGTTTTTTTCGTCTGCTCTTAGCAGTCCGCATGTGGCAAGTATTGCAAGGCTGATTATAAATACCGTATAAAAATAATATCTGAAATTGTTTTTCATTTTTCTCCTTTAGCTTTGTGCTCTGTCAAGCATTTTTGCAAGGGCACTTCCGAGCAGTCTGCCCGAATAAGCCGCTTCCTCAAGTGTGTTTGCGCAGCTTCCCATTTCAATGAGAAGGTTGTTGTGGCTCAGGTCCATATTGTATTTTCGTTGGCAGAAATATACTGGTCGCATTACACCGGGATACATCTCTTCGCAAATGCTCTGAAGCTCAAGTGCAAATGTCAGATTTTTTCTCCAGTTCGGGAAATCTGTCACTTTTCCTTCTTCACAGCCTGTTATAATCATCATCTGTGCCGCTTTTTTTCCAAGCACGGTTGCAACGGGTTTTATTCTTGTTCCGTTGTCAAGCTCTATAGCATCTCTGTGAATGTCAAGCACAATTTGTATTTCAGGGTTTTCTTTCAATGCTTTCTCGATGCTTTTGCGTGAGTGCGCATATGCTCCTGTATATTTAGTGTCGTGGATTTCGGTGTCGTGTATAACTTTGTAACCTGCCGCTTCAAGCTGTTCTTTAATCTCAATTCCTACGCGTACCATGTTTCGGTCAGATGAGTTGCTGCGCGTGATATAATTTTGTGCATACCAATCTCTGTCAATCAGCTCATAACTTTCTGTTGTGTGCGTGTGGAAAATAAGCACGGCAGGCTTGGATTTATCGGTGATTTCTATTTCAGGTTCTGCATCAAAAAAGCTTTTAAGATTAAGTTTTTGCTGTGTGTCAGTATTGTTCCGCACAAGGATGTTGCCGACTTTTTTAGTCACTGAGCTTTCGGCATAAAACTTTTCGGTGATTTTACCGTCCTGTATATCTTTTGCGGAGTTTTCTTTTGCCGATTTTATCAGAAGCAGAATATCATCAGGTGTTTTTGTGAGGGAATCGAGCGGATTAGCCGTGTAAATCGTACGGTCTGCAGTTTCAATATCAATGTCGTTTTCAGTTTCATAAAAAATCCGGTTAATGTATTCTTGTGCATAAATTGCGGAGCTGCTGTCATTACTGAAATAATTAATTAAAAGTGACAGAATGTTGCTGTCAGCAGTTGAAACGAATAAAATCACAAGAAAAACCGATGTGATTGCCGTAATAATTTCATAAATAAAATCAAACCTTTTTATCATTTTGACCTCCGCATAACATTAAAATATTATTTCATTAAATGTTTATGCGTAGGATATTTTTATTATGAAACTAATGAATATAGCTCTTTTACATCCATATTGGGCTGTAATGCGCAGTTTATTGCGGTTGCAACAAGCTTTGATGCGCGTTCTATTATAAGGTCGATTTCACGCGGAGTTACCATCATAGATGTACCGGTTTTAGTTTGCTCATCACTTTCCTTACCCGTAAGGTCATAGGCAAGTGTAGCGGCATCAACAACGGTCGGAACACCTACAGCAATGACTGGCACGCCGATAGTTTCTTCGCTGATTTCCGCTCTTGCATTGCCAACCCCTGAGCCGGGAGTGATTCCCGTGTTGCAAATCTGGACCGTACAGCCGAGCCTTGAAAGCCTTCTTGAGGCGAGCGCATCAACGGTAATAAGAGCAGAAGGGGATACTTGCTTTGTGATTCCGGCGAGTATTTCGCCTGTTTCAATTCCGTTTTGTCCAAGCACACCGGGAGTTATTCTGGCAACGGGTCTTAATGACTCAAATCCTATTGTTTTTTGGAGCTCACGGCTTATATGCCTTGTGGAGAATATGAGTGAAGCACATTTTGGTCCGAGAGCATCGGGGGTTATATTGTCGTTACCCAGTCCCGCTACAAGCACAAGACCGTTTTTAGGTATAAGCTTTTTTATCTGTAATGCAACCGCTTTCATTGAGTCGCCAAAAATGTCTGTGTTTGAGCTGAATGGAGGTAGTTCAACTGTAATATATTCTCCTTTTTTCCTTTTAAGAATATTTTCACCGTTCTTATTTGTTATAATAATCCGAGTGATTCTGGCTTCTCCTATTTTTTGAGTGCTTTGCTCAATTCCGTCAATATCATTCTCACCTGCGATTTCACGCTGTTCAACAGCAAGATCAGTGCGTAAATTCATGAATTTTTCTCTCCTTTTTGCGAATATCGTTAATAGTATTGGATATTTACAGATATTTTTGCATTTTTCTTTAAAAATAACTTGCTTTTTTATTTGAAAAATGTTAGTATACATAGATGTGTGATAGTAAAAAAGGAGGTGTACTCAAATGCCGAACATCAAATCCGCAAAGAAGAGAGTTCTTGTCAACAAGACAAAGGCAGCTCGTAACAAGTCTGCTAACTCCGCTCTCAAGACTGCAATCAAAAAGGCTAATGCTGCAATCGAGGCAAATTCTGCTGATAAGGATGTCCTTGTTAAGGCTGCAATCAAAAAGATTGACCAGGCTACAGCAAAGGGTATCATTCACAAGAACAATGCCGCAAGAAAGAAGTCTGCTCTTACAGTTAAGGCAAACAAGGCTTAAAGCAGCTTTATTGAGACCGATGCTTTATGTGTCGGTCTCGCAGGCTGCCTTTGCAGTCCTTGCAGCCGACCTGTGTCCCTTGATCTTCGGGGGACAGAGGTCGGCTGCAAATTTTTGTGCGAAAGTATTGACTTTAAGTACCAAAACAGATATAATTTTATTGATATTTAATATCGCTATAAAAAAGGAGGATATTATCCAATGAGTTGTTTCAAAAAGATTCTTAAGGTTGTCGGTATTATTGCCGCTATTGCCGCTGTAATTGCAGGTGTTTATTTCGCAATCACAAAGATTAAGGCAAAGAAGGAAGCAGAGGCTAACGACGAAGAAAACTATGTTTCCTGCTCCTGTTGCGAAGCTCAGGCATAAAAACTCATTATAAAAATTAGAGATACGGCTGATTTCTTCAACCGTATCTCTTTTTGTTTGTTTTAAATTAAATCTGCAAGCTCATAAATAAGCTTTTCTGTTTTTTCCCAGCCAAGGCAAGGGTCGGTTATTGATTTGCCGTAAACATTTTCACCTATTTTTTGTGCACCGTCTTCAATGTAGCTTTCAATCATAAAGCCTTTGACAAGTTTTTTAACATCTTCATCGTGTCGGCAGCTGTGAAGTACTTCTTTGGCTATTCTTATCTGTTCAAGATATTTTTTGCCCGAATTCGCATGGTTTGTATCGACTATAACTCCGGGATTGGAAAGTGAGCTTTTTTCATAGGTTTCTGCGAGGTGAACAAGGTCTTCGTAGTGATAGTTTGGCATCGACTGACCGTGTTTGTTTACATAGCCCCTGAGTATTGCGTGTGCTGTCGGATTGCCCTGTGAATGTACTTCCCAACCGCGGTATATAAATGTGTGCTTATGCTGTGCTGCTGTAATTGAATTCATCATAACGGAAATATCGCCGCTTGTAGGGTTTTTCATTCCGACAGGTATGTCAAGTCCGCTCGAAACAAGTCTGTGCTGCTGGTTTTCAACTGAGCGGGCACCGATTGCAACATAAGCTAAAATATCATTGAGGTATCTGTAGTTTTCGGGGTAGAGCATTTCATCTGCACATGAAAATCCGGTTTCCTTAAGCGCTCTCATATGAAGTTCTCTTATAGTTACAATTCCCTTGAGCATGTCAGGCTTTTCGTTGGGATTGGGCTGATGAAGCATACCCTTGTAGCCGTCACCGGTTGTTCTCGGCTTGTTTGTGTAAATTCTTGGTATAATGAAAATTTTATCGCTTACTTTATCCTGCACGGTGCGAAGACGGGAAATATAGTCAATAACACTGTCTTCATTGTCAGCTGAGCAGGGACCTATTACAAGCACAAGTCTGTCATCCTTGCCGGTGAAAATGTTGTTAATTTCTTCTGCGCGTTTATCAACAACCTTTGCAAGCTCGGCAGAAAGGGGGTATTGCGCTTTTACCTCCTGTGGGATGGGTAGCTTGCGTTCAAAAATCATGTTCATGGTTTTGCACTTCTTTTCCGAATAAATTTGAAAAATATTGTACACCTAAATGTATAAAAATACAAGATATAATTATAATTATAATAAAACAATTTCAAAAAAATTATTGTCAAGTTTATTTTATGATGTTAAAATAAGAAAAAAGTTTTCAGGAGGTTTTTTATGTTAAAGAAAATTTCTGTTATTGTTTCAGCTTTTTTGCTTTTGGGAGCGGTCATAGCTTTGTTTCTGTTTTTAAATAACAAATCAGCTATTAAGGAATATAAATCAATGCTTATTCCGTTGCCTGACAGGTTTACATATACCGCACATACAGGTTGCATGAGAACGGAGGATAATTCACTTGAGTCAATTGAGGCTGCAATGAACAGTGGTGCGGATATAATTGAAATAGATTTGAATTTTAATGAAAACGGTGAGCCGGTGCTTGCTCATGATGCGCCAAAGGGCGGAGAGGTTACATTGGATGAAGCCTTTGAGAGAATATATGTAAAAAAACAGTTGAAAATAAATATTGACATCAAAAGCACTGCTGCACTTGAAAAAGTAAAACCCCTTGCCGAAAAATACGGCTTGGTGGACCGCATCTTTTTTACCGGTGTGAACGATGAATTTCTTGATGATGTCCGTTCAAACGGCGGCGGTGTGAGGTATTATCTCAATGTTGATGTTGAACCTGAAAGAAAGCAAACCCCGGAATATCTTGAAAGCCTTGTCAAAAAGGTAAAGGACAGCGGTGCAATCGGCATTAACTTTAACAAAGATAATGCCACAAAAGAGCTTGTTGACACCTTCCGTGCAAACGGTCTGCTTGTTTCAATCTGGACTGTTGACAGCGAGGCAGATATGTATCGCATTCTGTCTTATGCACCCGATAATATCACAACCCGAAATCCCGATAAACTCAGCGAAGCGCTCAAACTTATAACGCATTAAAAAAACATAACCCCGAATTTCGGGGTTATGTTTTTTTGCTTTATTCGGGAAGTGCGGCGTTAAAAGCTTTTCTTTTTGCAAAGCTTTTACTGTTTCTGCCATCCATATTATTGTTTTCCCATGTGCTCAGGTTTGAAATGCAATATTTCAGAAAACCGTTCATATATTCTTCAAAGCACTCTATAGTTCCGTTGAAATTATAGCCGTTGACCGTTGGCTCTGTACCCTTCAAAAACATTTCACGCACCTCAGGCATGTTGACCGGGTTACCTTCGGTATCGCTGAACCAGCATCCGAAGGATGGGTCGAAGGCACACCACTTATCAAGTTCGCTTATATATGCATGACAGGTGAAATGGCAACCGACAAATTCCGACGAAAGCATGCAAACGGGGTATGCTTTGATTCCGATGGCAACAAGACAATCAGCAAAAGCTATGGCTTTATATCGGCAGTTGAGTGCGTTTGTGAAAGGCTTATCAATTGCATATTTTAAAATTTCAGCTGTGTTATCGTTGAGTATTCTCAGTTGGTTTCCGTTATAGTAAGTGTGTTGGGTCATCCAATCAAGAATCTGCAGTACTTTTTCAAAATCTGTATCGGCGGTTGCCACATCGGACAGATTGTATTCTTCCGATATTTGCTTGTGCATTTTAAGCTGATGCGTTATGCTTGAAATGTCTGTAGTGATAAGTGATTTGTTTTCGCTTTGTTTGTCTTTTATACATATCGGTTCGGATTCAAGGCTTTTTTCAAAATCAATGTCAGCTAAAAAATCGGAATATTTTTCTTTACTGAACTGCAATGCTATAACCGTAATCAAATTATATCGGATTTCAGTGAAAACCGATACCGCAGTAATAACACATAATATAATAGCAATTATTTTTACAGTATTCACATTGAGCACCCCTTTGTAACGGAATGAACTTACATCTGTTCTAAAATATAATGTTTTACATCTTCAAGCTTACTTTTTTTCCATTCTTCACTTTCTGCCTTTTCCGCAAGCGGAACAAGAATATAAAAATCAAGTGTTTCGCCGGGCACTCTGCCTGTCCTGAGCGGCTCTGCAAAATGCTCAGCCCATTCTTCTTCGGTAGCATCCTTGAACCGCTGAGGATTTAGGTATGTCATCTGCCGTTTTGTTGCGGCAATGTGCATTTTTGCCGAAAGGGGAGAGAGAAGCGTGAACTCTTCCTCTTGCACATCAGTGAAAATTCTCGGCAGTTCGGCTTTTACAACATGCTCCGGACCTCTTATAATTTCGAGTCCCATCGGTTCCCATGTGAACTCTGATTCAGTAAAGTTTAATTTTACAAGCAAACCGAACTCGGTGTTGAACTGCGAACGCTGATAGTCTGTGTCAAAAATAAAATTGCCGAGAGAATAGAATATTATTTTATCGCCGACCGTTTCATAGTTCATCGGTACATGCGGATGGTGTGAAATTACAATGTCTGCACCCATTTCAAGATATAATCGGTATCTTTCCCTTGTATAAGGAGAGGGGAGCGGAGTGAATTCTTCACCTGCGTGTGCAACAACAACGCACCAGCGGCAGGTCTTTTTTATTTCGTCAATACTTTTTTTTATTTCGTCAAGGTCACTCCAGCTATAACAGCCTGCCTTGTTTTCGTCTGCCTTTCTGCATGCGCGTTGATAACCGACACCAAACATGCCTATTCCGCCCGCTTCGTCAATTATAACAGGCTTTCTGGCTTCAGCTATGTTCATTCCTGCACCGATTGTTTTCGCGCCGTTTTCGCGTGCAATTTCAAGCGTGCTGTGAATTCCGTATTCACCTGCATCCATTATATGATTGTTGCAGATGTTCCATATATCTGCGTGCATTTTGTTGAGCACTGTCACTGCCTCGGGGTCAATAGTGTGCAGAAGCTGCTGTACACCGTCTTTTGTTGTGTTCTGCTCAACAGGCGCAACGGGACCTTCAACATTTGCGACTACATGGTCTGCACTGTGTAGAAAGGAGAGCACATCTTCAGATAAAAGCTCATCATCGTTCCACTTGCCGTACATGTATCTGTCAAAGCCTATGTCGCCGGTAAATACAATTGATGTCTTGTCTTTCATATCGTTTTTCCTCACAGAAAAAGAGTGTAATACAATAATATCATAATACAGTGTAAAAGTAAACTGAAAAAGCGGAGCAGAAATTTTATCTGCTCCGCTGAATTCATAGGTTTTATTCTTTTATCTGCTGTGCAAATTCAAGCTCTTCTTTTTTGCCGATGTTGTAGATAAACTTCATTGAAAGGAAAGCAATGAGCGAACCTATTGCAAGAACGACAAAGTAGAGCGATTTGACATCTTCACCAAAGCTTGCGGGCTGAACTGCGTTTTCGCCTTCAACAAAGCCGATTGCACCAAGACCGAGCGCAACAACGGCCTGACCGATACCCTGAGCAAGCTTGCGGAAGAAGGAGTAGAGAGCATAAAGAGAGCCTTCTTCGCTCTTTCCGGTCTTTCTGTAGCTGACTTCAATACAGTCTGCAACAATTGCCCATACGGAAATCTGGAAGCCTGCGTTTCCGAGGTTAAGACCCATAAGGCAGACGATGTAAACTAACATACCAGTTGAATCGGGTGTAATAGGCACAAAGAGAGAAATGATACCTGAAATTGCACCGATGAGCATTGTGGTTACAATAACATTTTTCTTGCCGAATTTCTTTGTGAACTTACCTATGAAAACCATAAAGAGAATCATGGGTGCATAGCTGCCTATCATAGCAATGCCGATTTTATCTGTATCTTTGAAAAAATACTGGAAAACCATATTGTTGAGTGCCATTGTGGAGTTGAAAAGTGCAACGGAAGCAACGGAGGCAATTGTTGCACCAACCATTGCGCGGTTTGTGAAGAACGATTTTGTAGCGGAAATCATCGCTTTGATACCGACTGCGTTTTCGCTTGATTTGTGGTTGACTCGCTCTTTAACAAGCTTTGTTGTGCCCCAAAGTACAGCCATTGCAACAACTGAAAGCACAAGTGCAACGGGAAGCAGTGTTTCGCCCTTGAGTATCTGGACTTCTTCGCCTGCACTGTTGACAGATGTGTTGTAAACAATGCCGGGAAGAACAATCATAATGACAATTGCGGGCAAAGCTGCGCCGATGCTGCGGAAGGTTGAAAGTGAAACCTTTTGCTGAGGGTCGTCTGTAATAACAGAGTGAAGTGAGCCATAGGGGACATTTACCATTGTGTAAGCGATTGACCACAGGCAGTATGAGCCAAGGCACCATGCGTATTTTCCCCAGACGGAGAAATTCTTAACAGGTGCAAATATCATAACATTGAAAATAACAAGTGTAACAGCGCCTAAAAGAATCCATGGCATATACTTGCTCTTTTTACCAATTCTCTTTGTGTCAACAAGGTTGCCGATTACAATATCGTTAACCGCATCGAATATCTTTGAAAGGATAATGATTATTGCATAGGCTTCTTCGGAAATACCTATGTACTGCATGTAGAAAAGCTGCATGAAGGTCGATACGAGCTGGAAAGAGAATCCGCAGCCCATATCACCCATGGCATAGCCGAGCTTGTCACGCCAGCCGAAGGGACGAATATTATTTTTTGCTGTGGTAGCTGTGCTCATTTTTTCATCTCCTGTAATAAAGAATGATTTATAAGAATAATCCTGCAAAGGATTATCCGAACATTGCCTCATAATTATATATTATTTTTCGATAAAAGACAATAGGCAAATTATGTGATTCTAAATTCTGTGCGGCAGCGAATAATCATATAACAGTTAAAAATTCTCTCGCGTTCAAAATGACAACGGTTAGGTGCGCTTTGGGATTGTTTCCGCTATAAAATTTTGAAAAGCTCGGAATCCCGAAAGATTCCGAGCTTTCTTTTAATTTATTGCACTCTTGAATTCTTTTCCGTTTGCTGTAATAACTGCGTTTTCAGGTGCGTAAAGCTTAACCTCGCATTTCGGGGGATAATCAAGATTGATGTATCTGATACCGTTTTTTGTGGTAACATCAAGCTTTATGTCACCGATTATTGCCGGCACTGTGCAGGATATTGTTTCGTGAAGGTCATATTGAGGCTTTACTTCAAATGTTTCATAACCTGCGGTCAGAGGTTTGATGCCTGCAATGTGCTTGCTCATTATTACAAGCGGTCCGCCCGACCACGCGTGGTTTGAAGTGCCGTCTTTCTTAATCCAGTTTTCCCAGAGTGTAGAATAGTCCTCTTCAATCATCTCTTTGTATCTTTCGCACATTTTCTGCTCTGCAAGTGAATATTCACCTATTCTGCAAAGCGATTCAAGAACATAATATTCCATGTACGGGCTTGAATTTCTTGTCGCGAAAAGAATCTCTTTGATTTTTTTGTAGTTTTCTTCGGGGCAAAGACCCGAAAGCACCGCAACGGCATTGCCTCTGTCGTCATAGCCTTCGTTTTCGCTGCTCTTATATCCTTTACCCGTCCACATCGTCTGATAGGCTGTGTAAAGCTGCTTCATTCTGCTGTCAACTTTATTTGCGGTATCGTTGTCACTAAGCAGCTCAGCCATATTCTTAACACAGGACATTGCATAGTAGTACCATGCATTTTCGAGCGGTGCAACATCAATTCTGTCACCCCAGTCCTGCCAGTCCCACGAACCGCCTCTGTGCTCAACAAGACCGTTTTCCTGTATCTTCCAGAGGTTTATGTAATCAATTGCCGCACCGTAGACCGATTTTATAAATTCCTTGTCGCCTGTATACATATAATAGGTCCAAAATCCGCATACACCTGCAAGCTGCTGGCAGGGGAGCTCGAAATAATCGTTTTTAATCGGTACAACAGTCTGTAATACCTTTGTTTCGGGGTTGATATATGAAAGCATTGTGCTCACACCCTTGCGGTAAAGCAGGTATGATGAATGCGAAAGGCTGTACATTGTCAGCATCATTTCATTTGTAACATCGCCCCACCACTGTGCTCTTTCTCTGTCGGGGCAATCCATGAAGGTGTCCCTCATGGTGACATAAAGTGTTCTCAGTGATTTTTGCCAGAGTCTGTTCATACCTGCATTTTCGCAGCTGAAGCTGCCGCGGAATTCTGTGTTGTAGCCGCTTTCTCTGTATTTTAAGCTGATGATTTTTACACCCGGCGGAATTTCACAAGTTATGTATTCTCCGTTAAACCAAGCGGGGGATTCAAAGCTCTGAATACCGTCTTTTGTTATGTAGGTACTGTGTATTGAGCCTGTGTATGTATTTTCTGTTGTTATAACAATCTTTTTGCCTGCCTTGGCTTCAACCTCAAGGTAAGGCACCAGCTGAGCATTGTAAGGCACGCGGAGTGTTATTCTTTTCTTAATCCTGAAACTTTTACCCTCGTACTCACTGCTGTTTTCATAGTCCTTGAGTCCGAAATCCTTGAACATGGGTATATCTCTGCAGTGCATTTCGCCCCAGCAGCCTTCGCCGCCGCGTGTGTATTCGGTTGCCTTTGCCCAAGAGGAAAAATCAAAGCCTGGTCTGTACCATTCACCCATGTCTTCGCGTGCGTCATAGTAAATATTGCTTTCAGGAAGCCTGTAATTGGGTTGCATTTTTCCTTTGTCCTCTTTAAAAGCAGGGTGCCTGATTACACTCCAGCTTTTATCGGAAAGAATGGAGATGTTATTGCTTTCAGCTTCAAAAAGGAAACCGCCCTGACCTGCATCGGAGCTTGAATAGCTTGCCTCATTGCCCCAATACCACACGAGTACACTTATCAGGTTTTCACCATTTTTGATATAGGGTGCAATATCAATTTCATCATAATAACATCCGGTAGGGGAAGGACCTCTCTTGAGCCCGCCTTCGCGCGTTACACATTCTGAGTTTATGTAAAGGATGTATTTGTTTTCAGCCGCAATGTAAGCGGAGAGCTTTTCAGGGATTTCTGCAATGTTGACTGTTTTATTGAAGCACAGCCAGGTGTTTTGGCTGTTTTTTTCTTCATCAAGCCATATCCACTTTGCCTTGAAATCATCTTTTAAAGTTCTTTTATATTCCATAAAAAATATTCCTCGCAAAGTTTATTTGAGTTTAAATTCAGCATCAGCATCGGAAAAGCCTTTTGTGTTTCCGATGGTGTTTAGTATCATCTGAGTCAGATTGATTTTAACACCGTTTTTGCTGAGCTTTGGCTCAACTTTCCTGAGTACAAAAGAAAATCTTTTAAGAAATCTGTTTATCATGTCGTATTCTGGTGTGCCCTTGACATATGGTTGGTCGCCTTTGAAAATGCACAGTCCGATTTCTGCAACAAGCTCAGTCAGCTTCTTGGACTTTAGTGATTTGTCAATCGGTATGAACAGTATTTTTGACAGAGTGCCTAAGGTGACTTTTTTATATGCTTTTTTGCCGAGCTTCTTAAGCTGCTTTACAATTCCTTTTCCGCCGCTGAGTGCGTTTGAAATACGGGTTACAATTGCGCTGCCAAACTGTCTGTCAAAATATTCCTGAGCGGAAATACCGTTCATATAAATGCCGAAATCACCCACATCAAGGCTTTCAATCTTCATAACTGAGCTTTCGTCAACCGTGATTTTGCGGTATTTTGCAGGACTGCCCACAAGGCAGGAGGTGCAGATGTCGATAAGTCTGTTGCCTTTTTCGCTGTAAAACTCATTGATGCTCTGAATGTGCATGTGTCCTGTGAAAATCACCTCAACACCATTGTCTGCAAGGAAGGAGGCAACCTTGCGCCATTCTTTGATTTTTGCATCTCCAACAAGATCAAATACGGGCACGGAAGGTATAATGGGGTAGTGGCAGATTGCAAAAACACTGCAGTTATCTTCCTTGGCTTTGTCAAGCTGCTCTTTTGCCCAGCGCATAAGCTCATCATCCATTGCGCCCTTCGGAGTATTAAAGCTGTCGCAGTTTATTGCAAGCATTCTCACACCGTCGGCAATCTGCGCAATATATGAATTTGTCCTCTTATCGAACGCAACGGCATCTCCGTAGCCGAAATCGCGGTACATATCGTACAGCTCTTCAAAAGCTGCGCCTTCAACCTCAATTCTTTCATCTTTTTTAAAAGCGAATGAGAGGTCGTTATAATCGTGTCCTGCAGTAATTACAAATATTTTTTTGCCGCTTTCTTTAAGTTTATAAAGCTCCTTTATAAAGCTTTTGTGGCTTTCTTTTTCTCCGTTTTTGGTAAGGTCGCCCGGTATTATTACAACATCGGTTTCCTTGTCTTCGGCAATTCTTTCGAAAACAGATTTTATAATAGCACTGCTTTCTTTCATGAAGTATTGCTCTTTTGCCATATATGTTTCAAAGGCTTTGCCTTCAGCACCGAGCGAGTCCTCAAAATAATGTGTATCTGTCAGCAGATAAAAGGATAACGGTTTCATAGTTTCAGCTTCTTTCTGTTGAATTTTAATTAGACTTTTAACTTTTTGGTAATAAAAGTTGAAATACAGCAAACCGCAAAGGCAACAACCGTAAATATCAGAAGGCAAATAAAAACATCATTCCAGCCTTTTGTATCGGCAATTCTGCCGAGCAGTGAGGTTGCAAGTGTACTGCCGATATAACAGAAGGTGTTAAGTAAACCTGCCGAAAGGCCGGAATCTATTTTATCCCTTGAATAAAGCGGCACAACACTTGTTATTACATTGTTTATGGCTGACATAAGACAAGCGATGCCGCCAAAAAGTACAAGGGTAAGCGCAGCGGATTTAAGATTAAGTGTGAAAATGATAAGACTCGAAAGTATCATTGCTGCAAAATAAAAAATTCCGTTGAGTATGTTTTCATTTTTTTGCCTTTTGTGAAGCGATTTCACAAGTGAAGCTCCGAAAATTGAAAGCACGGGAAGAAGCAGAGTTACAATAATTGAAAGAGAGGAGGAAACTCCGAATTGTTCTTTAAGTATTGAGGGGACCCATGTTGTAACACCGTCTTTTATAAAGCCGTTTATAACAGCAGAAATGAGAATTACAACAGTGCTGAAAATAAAAACGGGGGTAAGCGAAAGCTTTTTGTTTTCTTGTTTTTTTGCTGATTGAGTTTCTTTTTTACTCTTGTGTATTGTGCTTATTCCTGCAAACCAGAGCACAGAAACAGCGCCTGTAATTAAAGCTGCTGCATAGAAAATTGTTGTCCACTTCATTTTCAGTGCTGAGAAGAGTGCTGCCAGACCGTAGGCAGCGAATGTGCCTGCGGCTACAGTTGTGCTCATCATCATAACAGCTTTTGGAAGTTTGTTGTCTGCAAGGTTGTCGGAAAGCGTTTTTATGAGTGACGACCAGAGGATTGACTGGAAAATACCGTTAAAAAGCCATAGGTATTTCATCGAATCAATGCTCTGACAGAAGGTCATTGAAAAATTGATTGCACACGAGGCTACAAGTGCAACGGTTACGGAATATTTTGTGTTGTATTTTTTGGAAAGCAGTCCGTTTATAAGCTGACCTGCACCGTAGGCAAAAAAGAAGAATGAGCTTACTGTTCCGGCTGATTCTTTTGTAACATTCAGCTGGGAGAGAATTTCAACCATTGAAGCATTATAGTTTAGCCTTGCAACATAAGCTGCGGTATATGCTGCCCAGCAGAGAATTATAAGAAAATTTGACTTTTTGCTGTTTAAAGAGTTTACCATTTTTGTTCAGTTCTTTCTGTGTTTGTTGGTTTTAACATAATTAACATAAATTATATCATTTAGTTTCGTTTGATTCAATGCAAAAATCAGTACTTCACAAAAAGTAATTAGATTTTTGTAAATAATAAGTACAGTGCAAGCTGATAGTAAAAATTAGATGATAAAAGCCCTTGCATTCTTTTAGTAGGAATGCAAAGGCTTAGCTTTTTCTGTCAGGGTGTAATTACTTTGCAGTGCTTGCCGATATTGAACATTATTTTTGGGAATTTTTGGTGTTTTCCGCAAACAGTAATATTGTCAAGCTCAACCTGTACGGTGTTTGTATCGCTGTCAGTGCCTGCTATTTTAGGCATCATATATGATGTGTATGAGATGTTTCGGAAAACGATATTTTTAATCTCAAAGTTTTCTGCGTTCTCGTCGTAAATTTTTACAAGAATGGGTCTGCCTTCATCACGGAATATTTCGATATTTTCAAAAAGAACGCCGTCAATGCTGCCTTTGGTCTGTTCTGCTACAACGACAAGCGAGCCTATTCTGTCATTGTCCCATATTCCGTCGCGGTAAATTACAGCGCAGTCACGGAAGGTGACATCGGAAATTTTCTTGTTTACTTCACCTGTTATGCCAAAGCATCTTGCGTAGCCGCCCCAAGCAATGCAGTTTGAAAAAGTAATGTTTTTACTGTCCATTGTGCCGCCGAGTGCTTTTACTTCAAAGGTGTCATCCGCTACTCTTGCAAAGCAGTTGTCAACGGTAACATTGTGGCTGTTGCAGATTGCAAAGCCGTCACAGTTTCCGCGGTTTCCGATTATATCAACGTTGTCAATGCTTACATTGTTGCAGCAGTAAGAAATGAAAGACCATTCGGGTGAATTGATAATTTTAATTCCGCTTATTGTGATATTGCTGCAGTTTGTGAAAACCATTCCGCGGCGTTCGCGTCTGTCAAGTTGTGTGAGGTCAATGACACCTCTGCCTGTGAAAATTAAATTGTTGCAGTTGTTGAAATTCAGAAACGGGTATCTTGTAAGTCCTATGGAATTGTGATACCATGCACTTTCTTCAAAATATTTGTTTTCATCTTCAGCGCAGTCAATGTCGAAAAGATGATTTGCTATAACATAAGCACCTTCACGCAGATATATTACCTGGTTGTTCTGTGCGACAAAATTGACGTAGTCATACTTGTATACGCCCTTGTCAAGCACTATTACATTGTCCTCGCCGTATTCTTCAACATATTCCGCAATTTCTGCGTCCTCATCAATCTTTTCGCGCACCATAAGTGTGTATCCGTAATACTGGTTTGCGCCGTTAAAAAGGAAGGTGTAAACTCCCGTTTTGTTGATTGATGCTGTTACTGTATTGTTATTACACAGTGCTTTTACGCCGTGTGATTCGGGCAGAACGACAGCATTCTTAAGTGTCACATCAGCACCTGTTATTTCGATGTTGAATGAGAAATCTTCATCTGCATCAACATAAATCTCAGAAAAGGAGTGCAATGTTCCGGTGTCATCAGCACGGATAAAAACCACTGAAGCGTAAACCGGGATTTCCTTTCCGCTTACTTTTGCGGTGTAGTACGGTGAAACAGTAATACCATTTATGTCGTCATATCCCCCGGACTGGACATATTCCGGAAGCTCGGCTGAAGCGCGGCCGACAAGCTCCTGCTCCGTAAGACCCGCTTCTTCAAGTGTAATAATAGCTTCCTCAGGGTACTCAAGAAAGGAAAAATCAAAATTTTCGCTTTCAGGATAAAGTGTAGCAGGGAAGAGCTGATTAGAAATAAAAACACAGATCGTTGTAAAAACAGTAAATAAAAATTTTATAAAACCTTGCATTGTATCTGCCTCCTTGTCTGGATTATATCACAACAGTGATTTTAAAGCAATAATCTGTATGATTGCTTGCTTAAACTTCTTTTGAACATAACAAAATCCACTGAATTTCAATATATTGTAAAAAAAGAATATTGTAAAAAAAGAGAGTGCTCATTTGTGCAATGAACACTCTCTTTGGTCCGAGTGGCGAGACTTGAACTCACGGCCTCTTGACCCCCAGTCAAGCGCGCTACCAACTGCGCCACACCCGGACAACGATAGATATGTTATCACATTTTAAAACAATATGCAATACTTTTTTTGATTTTTTTAAAAAAATTTTTTACCGCCTGAAACAGTGCGGATTTCGGGCGGTAAAAGTTGTTTAGCTGTCTGTTGCGCTGTTTATACATACACTCATAATCTGCGGTGCACGGCTTGTCATACCGTTAAATTTGTAGCTGCCGCTGTTGGTGAGCTCAATTGTGTTTTCTCCCTCGTTTAGTGTAAGCGTGAATGTTGTCGTCTTGAAGTTGTACCTGCTGAAAGTATTTCTGCAGTAAATGTCCTGAGCTTTACCGTTTGTTGAAACAGTCAGATAATTTTCAATCAGATCAACATTGTATGAATGTACGCCGCCTTCTGAATTGTTGGCATATTTTACGGTAACGCGGTATTTGCCGCTTTTCGGTGCACTGATCTTAAATAAAGCTTTGCCGCTTTCGCAAGTTATTGAGTCAACATAGTGATTGTCGTATTTGTCGCTTATAAGCTCTGCACTTCCTGAAAGAATCATTTGGTCAGCATCAACAGCTTTACTGAATCCGACTTTGTCAGTTTTATTAAGTGTGATTCCGGAATGGGAGTCAAGTGTGATTTCGTTGAGTCCTCTGCGAAGATAAACCGATGTGCCGTTGTGAACCTGTGATTTTATGCAATCAATTGTTATTGTGCCGTCAAAGCCGTTTAACTCAAACCATCCGTCATATGGAGCTATGGCAAGATAAGCTGTTCCGTCTGCGCTGTCGGGTAAAACTGTAATTTCGCTGTTGGTTTCAACCTTGTACATTAGCAGACTGTCAAGCACATAGGTACCTTCAAGGTGAGTGAACTCAAGAGTGTGAAGTCCTCTGTCAAGTTCAACTGTCATCTGGTAAAGGCTCGTGTATTCACTTTTTATTGTGTTTGCAAGCATCAGGGTTTGTGCACTTCCGTCAAGCTTAAGCTGTGCTTTGGCAAAATCTCTGCCGTCAGGTGTGCCCGAATCGTTGTGTTTGCCGTAAACAATGTCAAGGTTATATGTGCCGCTTTCCTTAGCAAATATATTGATTCTTACACCGTCGCCGATTTTTTCAATTCCGCCAACCATACCGGATTGCTTGCCCGTTGTGGCATAAGCGCTGTCATAGGTGTATGCATCGCCCAGTAATCTGCCTTTTTCAAATTCATAACGCACGGGGAGATTGTCGTTTGTGAAGCTTTTCGTGTTTTCGTTGTGCGGTGTTACTGTTACAAAATATACCGTGTCTGAGTCTGTGCCCGGTATATTGATGTTCAGGCATTTGTCGGCCTTTGCAGTAAACTGCTTTATAAGTGTCGGTGAATAAACCGGTGTGTTAAGTCCGTTATAATAAACGCATTCGATTCGGATGTCAACTTTGCTTCCAAGCTTGGTGCTTTCAAGGTTGCTTATACTTATTGCGCGTGCGTGTTTGCTGCCGGCAGCAATTATATCAATCTGTTCTTTGTTATCGGTGATTGAAGCAAGTCCCTTATATGTCAGCCGCCAGTCACCGTCGTGTTTATCTCTGTCCTTGAGTGAGTCAACCTTAACCTCAAGCAGCTTGCCGCTCATCTGTGCATATTTGCGGTAAAGCCACCAATTTGAATTGGGGGTGTTGTCGTCGGCACAGGTGTCGTTAAGGTTGTTGGAAAGCCGCCAGAATGCCATGTTTGCCCATACACCGGAGTTTTCTGTTGCACAGATATAATGCAGCATTTTTGCGGGATTTCCGCAATCCTCCATTGTGCCGTATTCTGTAACTATTATCGGCAGCTCATCAATTCCGTTTTCTTTTTCTATTCTGCGGTAATCGTCAACATGTGTCTGCCAGTCCGGTATTGACCAGAAGCTGAGCTCGTGGTAAATCATCACTTCAGGCACGCAGTCATTCTGTGCGCAGAACTCCATAAAGCCTTCGGTTTTTGTTGTTTCATAGTCGCAGAATCCCGGACCGCCTATAATTGCATCCGGGTCAATTGATTTGACAAGGTCATATGTCATCTTCCATGCCCGGTAGAAATTTTGTCTGCCGGTTTCGTCATATTGTGCCGCACCGTCAACATAGTTTCCAAACCATATACCGTTGTCGCATTCATTGTATATGCAGTATACCAACCTGTCTGAATATTCCTTGTCTTTCAGTTCATTTACCTTTTCTGTTACAACAGGAAGGTAGGTCGAGGTTATATATTTCTCCCAGTCATATGTGCCTTCCTCACGCATTTTGCCGATTTTTTCCCATTCGTAGTACCAGGTGTCGAAAGCATCCTGAAGATATACTACGATATAATCGCATTCATTGAGTTGACTGCTGAGTCTGTCCGCATCACCGGTAGGGTGTTGAAGTCCGCCGATTACTTTTTGTGATACAGAGGCAATGTCAAGGCTGTCGGTCATTGCTTTGCTCGGTACTCCCGGCTCTGCAAGTCCGTAAAGAAATCCTGTTGCCCGCGTTGACGGCTCTCCGATGTAAGCTCCTGCATCAATTTCAAGCACGGGGACCCAGAAAAGCGGAAGATTGCCGAGCATCAGACAAGCTGAAACAATTATTGAAATCAATGAAGAAAAAAGGTTGTACATATTGTTTTCTCCTTTTATCAAAGCTGATTATATCAACTTAGAAAATATGCGGCACACTCTGCAAAAGAACGTGCCGCTCAGCTGTATCAGAGTTTGAGTGCCTTTTCTGCTGCTTCGCGAAGGCAGAAGCCTGTCATAACAACAGCATCGCTGTTATATTTTTCCAACAGGTCTGAAAGCACATTTTTATTTTCTGCGGTGGGGGATAGCGATACGGCATAAACCGCATCAAGCAGGTCGCAGCACATTGCAAATTTTTTGACCCATTTCTGCATTTCTGCGAAGAGAGGAATACTTGTATCGCTTATCATCTCAAGACAAGCTCTGTTTTGTGCGTTAAATTCGCTGAATTCTTTTGCCGCCTCCTCAGGTTTGCCTGTTGACATAAGAAAACCAATGTGTGACAGCTTTTCGCTCATAAATTCGCTTGCGTGCCTTGAAACACATGACACTGCAAGGTGGTCTGCAATATATCCGAAAAGCTCAGCTTTGTTTCCTAAAATTTCTCTGTGGGAATTTTTTATTGATTCTTCGCTGTTATAGCATACGGGATTCCAAAGATAATCCGCAATTGTAAGAAGCGGTATTTTTGAGCATTCTGCATACTCCATAACATTTGAAATAAGACCATCGCAGTGCTTATATAGCTCTTTATCTCTGCCCATAATCGGACCGAGGTGCATTTCGTTGAACATTTCGCAGTCGTTTACGGGGTAATTATCCCAGTAAAGCGGCTTGTGGCAGGTGCTTCTCATAAAGCTGTCGGCTTCGTTTGATGTCAGCACGCGTGAACATATTTCTGCTCCTGTCCAGAATACACTCACATCTGCAGGTATTCCTCTTCCGAATTTTGTTATGTAATAGTCGCTCTCGTTTCCGTGATACTGAGTCGGGCATACGGTAAGTGTGATATTGCTGTCGAAATCCTTGAGTGCACGGTATGTGCGGCTTATAAGGTCAATATGTGCATCAACAATGCTGTCAAATGCCTCACCATCATCGCTGTACTGAAATTCGTCGGGAATGTCGTCAAGAAGCAGACCGAAACCTCTGACGCCGATTGAGTAAACATTTTTAATCTTGTTTATAAGCGTGTCAAAATCACTTTCCGATGTGTAGTGATATGTAAGACCCGGTCCGATGCACCAATGAAAATCAAGCTCATTTTCGCTTGCTGTTTCAAACAGCTCTTTAAGTTCTGAAAGCTCGTTTTCCGGATAGCATTCGCGCCATTTTTCGCGGTGGTAAATATCGTCCTTGGGTGCATAGAAAAAGGTGTTCATTCCGTATGACGCCATAAGCTTCATTACACTCAGCCGTTTTGTTCTTTCCCATGTGTTGCCGTAAAAACCTTCAATGTATCCGCGCTTTTCAAATAAGGGATAATCTTCAATTATACCGGCCTTGAGTTCGTTTTTGTTTATAAGCTTTGCAAGAGTGTGTGCGGCACGGAATACACCGCGCCTGGTTGACGCTTCAATAATAGCTTTTTTATCGTTTATGCTTATGAAATATTTTTCGTCGCTCAGTCTTGAAAGCTCTTCGATATATGTTGTTTTTCTGCTGTCGGAAATTGTTATTTCAACCTTGTAATTTCCTTGGGTGCAAATGCCGTAAGAGCTTATTATTTCTTCTGCAGTATCCTTAAATTTTCCGATAACGCTGACTGCTGTTACTGCAATCGGTTGTCCTTCGGTGAAATTTTTCTGAATCTTCGGGTAAATCAAAGGTGCTTTAACTCCTTTTTATATTTGTTTACGAGTTCATTGTTAATCTCGTCGCCGCCGTCAACATTTGAGCTAGCAAAGTGTTCGGGAATAAATCCTTCTTTTGCGCAGTTTTCAACAGCCTGTGCTATGATCGCGTTGAGTATAAGTGCACCGGATACAGTTGATGTCGGGCAGATTTTACCTTCAACTCCGTCTACATTAACACATGCATCTCCAACACAGCCGAAATTGTTAAGAGTAATGTCTGCAATTTCGCAAAGCCTTTTTCCGCTTTTGTGGCGGGAGGCGCCGGCAAAAGTGTGTTCAAGGTTCGTCAGCGCAATTACGTTAAGTCCCTTTTCTTTGCAAAGCAGAGCCATGTCAACGATTACACCGTTTCTGCCTGAATTTGATATTATAACAACGGTGTCACCGGAGCTCATACCGTATTCGTCAAAAATTTTTTCAGCATAACCTTCAACGCGTTCGGCAAGTGTGCTTTCGCTTGCCGAAATGTGAAGCATAAGCGGTTCGACAAGTATCGGCTGAATATTTACAAGACCGCCTGCACGGTAAAATAATTCTTCTGCCAGCATGTGTGAATGTCCTGTGCCGAAAAGATAAAGTCTTTTGCCATCGGTTATGGTTCGGCCTACGGTTGCGGCAGCTTTTTCAATGTTTGCCGCACCTTCTGTTTCGATTTTTTCTATTATGCTTTTGCAGTTTTCAATGTATTCAATGTATTTTTTCACTTCAGTTCCCTCGCGAGCTCAAGAGCATTTTCTTCAGGCGGTGTTGTAAGAAGAATAACTTTAACATCGGGATATATACTGTTTATGTCCTGTGCGAATGTTTGCTCAAAAAGGATATTGTGAGCGAACACTCCGCCGTACATTCCGAGAGTTTTGCAGTCTTTTATTTTTCTGAGCAGTATTGTGACCGTTTTTGCAAAGGCATGAGCTTCGTTAATTATTATATCTTTTGCGTCTTCGTCAATTCCGCACAGCTTTCCCACATTTGCAGCAAAGCCTGCAATTATGTCTTTTGTTGTTTCAGTTGCATAAATTATATCAATTGCTTTTCTGAAATCATTAACACCAAAAAAGTTTTTTGCCGCTGTGAGAAGGGGAGTGCTTTTGCCTTCGTCGCATAATTCGCAGCATTTTCTGAAGGCTTTTACTGCAATTGAATAGCCTGAGCCCTCGTCACCCACAATGTGACCCCAGCCGCCGGCAATAAAAATGTTACCGTTTTTGTCTTCACCCGCAGCCATAGAGCCTGTACCGCATATTGCAATACAAGGACATTCACTCTTAACGGATTTGAGAGCAATGTAAACATCGCTGTTCATTGATTTTTTTCCGGCATTGATTCCGCCGCATAAAGCTTCAAGAATTTGTTTGTCAGCTTCTCCGTCAAGTGCGGAACAACCGATAAAAGCTGCCTCAAAACAGTTGTTGCCAAGCTCGTTACAAACCTGTGAAATGAGCTCGTCAAGATTAGCTCTTGCTTTTTCCATTCCGACGGAATAGAAGTTTATTGTTTTTCCTGCTTTTTTGAGCAGAATGTTGCCGCTTTCGTCCGACACAGCCGCAGTTGTACGGGTACCTCCGCCGTCAATTCCAAGGAAGTATTTCAAATTAACCTACACTCCTTTATGCAACAAGTGCGTTGAGCGCTGTCATAACAGATGAAGCCGCAGTACCGCCTGCTGAGAGAGTTTCTTCATAATGTCTGTGATATTTGCCGAAAAGCTTTTCGCCCATATCGGAGCCCCAGAGCGAATCAGCTATAAATGGTGCATAGTCGTTGTCAGGTATGATATATCCTATAGCATCGTTGCAAAGACCCATTACAAGCACTTTTTTGTTTTCACCAATCAGATCTGTGGTGCAGTCGATTTCCCAATCGGTGCCCAAGTACGCTTCGCTTGCATCAACAACATTTCCGTAAACAAGCTGAGGTATAAGCTCGCCCGGTACGGTAAGCATAACGATGTCAGTGCCTATTTCTATATAACCGACTTCTGTTACAACGGAAAAACCGCTGTTGCTTGCTGAATCTCTGACTGTTGTGAAGCCAAGCAGCTGTGATGCTGCGCCAAGCTGAAGAAGACCCGTATCAAGCTTTACAGTTACTTCTGCCATTTTTACATTGAGCATCGGCTTAACTTTAATGGCATTTTCGCTGCCTTTGAGAATAAGTCTTGCAAATTCATAGCCAAGTGTTTTTGCTGCTCTGTATTCCGAAACAGAAGCATCCTGTGCTGTTTCAGCTTCAACCTCGCTGACAATTTCTTCGGTTTTAACACCGTCTTTTATAACAGAGATTGGTGACTGCGCACCCTGAATGAACATAAAGTTCATTCCTTCTGCCTCTATTTTCTTTTCGATGTAAGCCGGGAAGTCGGCAGAAAGCTTTGAGGTTGCTCTGTCAATTGTTGTCGGATGTGCGCCGATGTTTGCAAACACCGTTGCTTTTGAATTTGCATTATCCGGTACAAACTTAAAGCAAGCAAAGAAATGCTGAAAGCCTTCCGTGTCATATCTTTTGTTTTTGAGATAGGAGTATTCATCCTTTGTGTAAACTCCCTTTTCCTCGTTTTTGCCTATACCGTCTGTTTCAAAATAGTAGAGTGAGCCTGCTTCCATGCTTAGATAAGCTTCAACAATTGCATCTGCCGCACCGTTAATCATTATTTTGAGAAATTCTTTGTCAATGCTTCTTATCGTGTTGATAAAAGGCAGATTCGCTGCCATATTATGAAAAACCTGAGGTATAAGATTAAGGCTGAAGCCTTGTGTATCAATAACTGTGTGGCAATGCGTTGAGTTGATGTTTATTGCAACAATATCGCTGAAAATGCCCTTAGCCATCAGCTTTTCTTCAACCAGCGCTCTGATTGCACGGATGTCTGCGTTACCGACACCTATACCGTCAATTGTTGCGAATACGGCTGTACCGCGCTGTGATCCGTCGTTCATTGCGATTGCGTGAACCTGCTGATCATCGTAAACGCTGTCAATTTTCTGCGTAAAGTAACCGCCGGTGTAATATTTCTTCGTTCCGTCTTTGAGGTTGGCGGGAACAATGCTTTCTTTGCCGAAGCCAAGACTCCAAACTGCATTTTCTGAAGGCTCATCAAGAAAATCTTCCGTGCCTTCATAAAAGTTTTCGCTCTTGTATTCTTCAAGTGTCGGTATATTCGATTTCGGGAATGCGGCACAAAGAAGCTTGAACGCGCCGCTTATTACCGTGTTTAGAATGTTTGTTACCGTTATAATTGCCGTGTTATCTGCAGGCTGAACATCAGCAGCAAATGCCGTTGTTGCCGTTGTGAATAACATCATTGCCGACATAATGATACAAATTATTTTTTTGCTTATTCTTTTCATTGTCTTAAAGCTCCTTTTATTTAACTTTGTCAATGAGTCTGTCCATTGCTTCAAGAAGTGTACGAGCTGTTTCTCTGCCTGTCGAATTCGTTTCCTCGTAATGACCTCTGTCAAATTTATCTGTACCTTTTTCTATATATGGCATCTTTTCGTTAAGCACAAAATCATTGTCCGGTATTATATAACCCAGCTCATCGTTGCAAAGACCTATTACAAAATTATGCTTTGCGCCGCCCATTTCTTTAAGTATCTTGTAATCCGCTTTTTTTCCGGTGCCGCTTTCATCGCTGTCAAGGAATTCGCCGTTGTAAAGCTCAGGAAAAAGCTCACCGGGTATCAGATACATTCCGACTTCACCGCCGCCGATTTCCAGGTAGCCGATTTCAGTGTGAATATATGCATCGCTGCGTTTTTGGCCTCTTGCAATGTCGTTGTTGAGGACCTTGAGAAGCCTTGCGAGGATAAGAACAAAATTCTGTGCACTTATTTTAACAGGCATTGAGCTGACATTTATAACTGGTGTAAGCTCTTTTTCATCCTCAAGTGAGTTGGTGATTTCACCGAGCTTTTTGCCAAAGCCAATTGCGTATTCAACACAGTCGATTTCATTACGGTAAATCTTCTTTATCTCTTTAGCTGAAATCATTCCGCCTATTGCACCGTTGAAGAACACAGCTTGAGTACCGTTGCCGTTTTCTTCAATCTCTTTAATCATATAAGCAGGAAAGTCGGCGCTGATGTCCTTGATTTTATCACCCATAAGCTCAGCATGCGAAGCGAAGTTTACCATAATGATGTCGCCGCTGCTGTCTTCAGGTGAAAAACGCAAACGGGTGAGATTCGGATCATAAGTATCAGGGGTGCGGCAATCAAACTGCAGATCTTCTGTCTTTTTTACAGCCATATAGAGCTTACCGTTTCTGCGGCTTTCGTATGCTTTGAGTATTGCGTTTGCAGTGCGCTTTTTAAGCTCTGTCATAAATTCTTCGTTTCTGCCGCTTTTATAAAGCTTTTCTCCCCATAGACCCTGTGTGTCGATTGAGGCATGTGAATGTGTTGCACAGATATTGATTGATTTTAATGTTGGAATTTTTTTGCTTTCCAGCACAAGCTTTCGTATGTCGTTTATATCTTTGCGGCTTATGCCTACTGCATCTACGGCACACATCACAACACCGCCTCTGCCTGTGTTGTCGTCTATGTAAACCGCTCTGGCATAAATATCGTCAAGCACACCTGTTGCAGGGTGGTTTGAATCATAGCCTGCAATGAAATATTTGCCCGAAGCAACATCGTCCGGTGTAAGCACAGCTTTTCCGAAACCGCAGGTGAAGCATTCTCCCGCCTTGTCGCTGAATTTGCCGTCGCCCTTGCACATATATTTATTTGCGTCACTGTCAGCGGTAAAATAGCTGCCCGGCATTGCTGCAATGACGGCTTTTGATATGAATTCAATTGCTTTTCTGATAAGCTTATCCGTGTTCATATTGTACCTCCCGGATAAAATTAGGAAAATTTATATTATTATACACTATTTTTTCTAAAATTCAAATATAAACTCTTGATTTTTTAGTGTAATTTGTAATATTATTGTTAACAACAATCTGTTTTAAGTGAGGTTAATATGTTAACAATCAGAAAATACGAAGAAAAAGATTATGACAATGTGTGCTATGTATGCCTTAACAGCGAAGGTGACGACGATATGTCGGAGGAACTGTGTGAGTTTGTACTGCACACTTTTTGCGAATACTATATCGAGAAGGAACCCGAAAACTGTTTTGTCCTTGATGATGACGGCAGGGCTGTAGGCTACATTATCTGCGCAGAAAACTTTGACAGATTCAAGAAGGTTTTTGACGAAGAATATTACATAAGAAACCTTCATTTTGACGAGGGCAGACTTCAGTGGGCGAGGGAAGCATATCTTCTGCACGAGAAATTCAAAGAAGAATATCCTGCACATCTTCATATCGACATTCTGCCCGAATATCAGCGTGGCGGTTACGGCGGCAAGCTTGTTGCGGCACTCTCCGAGCATCTCAAATCAAAGGGCATCTGCGGAGTGATGCTTACAACCGGTACGAAAAATACAACTGCCAATAATTTCTATAAAAAATACGGCTTTGAATCACTTGAGATTTACGATACCGACATTGCTTTCGGCAAAAAAATCAGCTGATTAAAGTATATTTTTGTCCCTTTCTGCAAATACTGTTATCGCAGCATTTTGCAGGAGGTGAATTTGATTTGGATAAGAAGAACAACAACCAGAACCAGCAGAATAACCAGAAAAATCAGAATAAGCAGAACAATAGCAAGTCACAGAATAACTGACAAAAACGACAGAAGAAGCCGTGCCTTGAGTGCGGCTTCTTTAATTTATTATAATTAAAGGACGGAAATAGACATGGAAAAATATGCAAGATTCAAGTATCAGCCCTGCATTCCGCTCGGTGAAGATGGTCGCTGTGTAACTGCTTCATTAAAGCACACTCAGCTTTCAAGAAGAGCGGCAACAGAGGGTATGGTGCTGCTTAAAAATGAAAATAAAACCCTGCCTCTGGCAAAGGGGGAAAGGGTTGCACTTTTCGGTAAGGCAACCATCGAGTACATAAAGGGCGGCGGCGGAAGCGGCGATGTCAATGTGCCCTATATCTGCAACATCTTTGAAGGTTTTGAAGAAAAAGATGTTCAGGTTTATATGCCGCTTGTGGATTTTTATAAGGAATATGTAAAACGCGAAAGTGTCAACATACCGACTCAGGCACAGATAAATGCAACCTGGGATATTGTCAATGCAATGGAGTTCTGCACTAAACGCGACGATATGACTTACGACACCTTTGCAAGCATGCATGTCAAAGAGCCTGCAGTGCCCGATGAGCTTATCGAAAGTGCAGCACAGAATGCAGAGACTGCTGTTATCACTCTGAGCAGATTCTCTGCAGAAGGTGTTGATCGCAGACCGCAGGCAGGGGACTACTATCTTTCGGATATTGAAAAAAACCTTATCGACAAGGCAGGCAAGCTGTTTAAAAAGGTTGTTGTTGTAATAAATTCAGGTGCTACGATTGACTGTGAATACTTTGCAGAAAACAGTGCTGTCGGTGCTGTGTTGTTTGGCTGGCAGGGTGGCCTTGAAGGCGGTGCTGCAATTGCAGATATACTCTGCGGTGATGTCAATCCGTCAGGTAAGCTTGCCGATACAATCACCAAATCATACGATTGCTATCCCTGTAAAGACGATTTCTGGGAGTGCTTCGACCATGTGGATTATTCCGAGGACATTTATGTCGGTTACCGCTATTTCGAAACCGTGCCCGGAAAGAAAGAGTGCGTGCGTTATCCCTTTGGCTTCGGTCTTTCATATACTCAGTTTGAGCTGAGCGGTAAGCTCTGCGGTGTTGATAACGGTACTGTTGTTGTTGCCGTAACTGTTAAAAATGTCGGTGAAACTGCAGGTAAAGAGGTTGTTCAGGTTTATTATTCCGCGCCTCAGGGTAAGCTCGGTAAGCCTTCAAAGGAGCTTGCAGCTTTCAGCAAAACAAAGCTTCTTGCACCCGGTGAAGCACAGACTCTTGCACTTACATTCAAGGTCAGTGATATGGCAAGCTTTGACGATCTTGGAAAAATATGCAAATCCGCTTATGTTCTTGAAAAGGGTAAATATGAATTCTATATCGGCACATCTGTCAGAGATACCGAAAAGCTTGAGTTTGCTTACGAGGTTAATGAAGACACCGTAACTCAGCAGCTCACACAGTGGTGCAAGCCCTTTAAGCTTGAAAAGCGAATGCTTTCAGACGGCAGTTTTGAGGCACTTCCTCAGGGGGAAGAAAGCTATTATTACGGTGAAAATCAGCCTACAGGTGCAGTTGCACCCGAAAAACCCGTTATGTTTGACAAGGTTGGCGAGAGTATAACAATAGATGAATTTGTTGCTCAGTTTACTCTTGAAGAGCTTATGGAGTTTGTTGGCGGTCAGCCGCCAACGGGTGTTGCAAATACAGGCTGCTTCGGTCCGCTTAAGCGTCTGGGTGTGCCCGCAATGCCCACTGCCGATGGTCCGGCAGGTCTTCGCCTTGATACGGAAACAGGTATCCCCACAACAGCATGGCCATGTGCAACTCTTCTTGCCTGCACATGGGATACTGAGCTTAACTTCCTCGTCGGTCAGGGCGGCGGTGCCGAAATCAGAGAGAACAATCTTGCAATCTGGCTTGCACCTGCACTCAATATTCACCGCGATCCTCTCTGTGGCAGAAATTTCGAATATTATTCAGAAGATCCCGTTCTTGCAGGCAAGTGTGCGGCGGCTAATATCAGAGGTGTTCAGTCGAAAAAGGTTGCCGTTTCAATGAAACACTTTGCTTGTAATAATAAAGAGGCAAACCGTATGGGCAGCGATTCGCGTCTTTCCGAGCGCGCACTGCGTGAAATCTATCTCAAGGGCTTTGAAATAGCGGTTAAAGAAGCGAGTCCCTGGACTGTTATGTCATCATATAATCTCATAAACGGTCAGCATACATCCGAAAGTTATGAGTTGCTTACAGGTATTCTCCGCGGTGAGTGGGGTTACAACGGCATGGTCGTAACCGACTGGGGCGTAAAGAATGACCCTGTCAAAGAGGTTAAGGCAGGCAACGATATGAAGATGCACTGCGGCTATCCCGAAGACCTTAAAGCAGGTTTCGATGAGGGCAGAATTACACGCGCAGACCTTGAGCTTTGCGTAAAGAGAATACTTGAAATGTTCACTAAACTTGATTGATAAAAAGAACAGCTATGTAATACTCCTTTACGGAACATTACATAGCTGTTTTTACATATTAACCGTATTTATCGGCTTGCCGTCAAGAAATGCATTTACATTCTTTTCGAGTGTTGACATAAGACGCTGTCTTGTTTCAAATGCTGCCCAGGCAATGTGCGGTGTAATCAGACAGTTTTCACAGCTGAGCAGGGGATTATCTGCTTTGGGAGGCTCTGTTGAAAGCACATCAACTCCCGCACCTGCAATTCTGCCTTCTTTGAGTGCGACTGCAACTGCTTTTTCGTCAAGCACAGGTCCGCGTGATGTATTTATAAGATAGGCTGTCTTTTTCATTTTGCCTATGAATTCTGCGTTTACCATACCTGTTGTTGCAGGTGTGAGCGGACAGTGCAGGGTCACAATATCTGCTCTTGCAAGAAGCTCATCAAGTGCAACGAATTCAACATCGGCTATATCCTTGTATTTGTCAGGATTAGCGGTGTTTGCAATTACATTCATGCCGAATGCTTCACCGATTTTTGCAACTGCTCTGCCTATGCTGCCAAAGCCTACAATTCCAAGCGTTTTGCCGCCAAGCTCCTGAAGCGGACTTCTCCAGAAGCAGAAATCCTTGCATTCGCTCCATTTGCCTTTTTTGACCTCTGTGTTATGGATTGCAACCTTGTTGCAAAGCTCAAGAATAAAAGCAAATGTCAGCTGAGCAACAGCAGAGGTGCTGTAAGCGGGAATATTTGAAACAGGAATATTCCTTTCTGCGGCATATTCACAGTCTATAATGTTGTAGCCTGTGCTGAGTAGTGCAATGAATTTACAGTCGGGGAGCTGTTCCAGGACATCTCGTCCGAGCGGTGTTTTGTTTGTGATTATAATGTCGTAACCCTTGCAACGGTTGACAGTTTCTTCAAAAGGAGTCCTGTCATAAACTGTCAACTCGCATTTTTCTTTCAGCCAATCCCAACTCAGATCGCCCGGATTTGTGGTGTAACCGTCTAAAATAACTGCTTTCATAAAAAAATCACTCCGTTTTAGTTGACCTGACGATAATTTTTATATATAATTATACATATATTTTTGTAAAATGCAAATCTTTGTGCAAAAAAGGCGGTGAGAATCAGCTTTGAGCAAAAAAGAAATAAAACGCAGTTCGGCACTTTCTTTTACAGGTGTGCTGCTGTTGATTCTCGCGGCTGTGCTTGTCGGTGTTTATTTTGTAATAACAGATGAAAATATTCAGCAGTGGTATTCAATGTACGAAGAGCTTCTTTACAAAGTAGATATGGCAATTCTTTCTATCGGATACAACTGGGTTATCGTTTTTGTTATTTTTGCGCTGTATGTTGTCAGGTGCTTCATTCCGCTGATTACCGTGCCTGCGCTATGCGTGCTTTCCGGTATGGTTTATCCCACTGCCGTTGCTCTTTTTGTAAATGTCATCGGAATTCTGATAATGCTAACTGTCAGATATAAGTTTGGTGAGCGTTTTGGCGGTGGCAGAGCATACAGACTTCTCAAAAAGAATTCTGTCAGTCGAATGCTTATTGAGAGAAAAGGTACGGGCAATCCGTGGGTTTTGTTTGTTTTCCGTTTTATACCGTGCTTCCCTATAAATTCTGTCAGCCAGATTTACGGTGCTATGGGCTTTGATTTCAAAAAATATATGGTTATTTCTCTTTGGGGCTTCCTTCCCAAGCTTTTCTCATATACATTTATCGGTGTTTATGCTTTTGACCCGCTGTCGCTTAAATTTTTCCTTCCGTTTATTATATTGTTTGCGGTTTCGGGTGTATCAATTCTCATTCTCAATGCAATTCTCAATAAAATTGAAAAAAATGAAAAACAAAATGTTTAATATTCTCGAAAGGGTGTAACATAAATATGTTCAGCTATGATGTTGTAAAAAAAGGTCTTGAAGGTGTAGAGTTCGATTCAGCTTTTGCATCACTTTACGGTGCAGGTGCTGCAACACAGAAGCCTCGCTATCTGCGTGTTCTTAATGCATTCGGTGAGCTTTTTGGCAAAAATAATGAAATCGGCTTTTTCTCTGCTCCGGGCAGAAGTGAAGTCGGCGGCAACCATACCGACCACAATCACGGTAAGGTTCTTGCGGCTGCTATAAATCTTGATGCAATTGCCGCTGTTGCAAAAAATGGTAAGGATGTAATTCGCCTTAAATCTGAAGGCTATGATATGGATATGGTTGATATAACCGACCTTGAGCCTAAGAAGGAAGAATTTTCAAAGTCAAAAGGTCTTATCCGCGGTGTATGCGCAGGCTTTGTTGCACGCGGCTACGAAATCGGCGGCTTTGATGCCGCAACAGCAAACGATGTTGTTTCCGGCTCAGGTCTTTCATCATCGGCTTCATTTGAAGTTCTTGTCGGTACAATTCTCAATCATCTTTATAACGACGGTAAGGTTTCTCCCGTTGAAATTGCTCAGATTGCACAGTATGCAGAAAATGAGTTTTTCGGCAAGCCCTGCGGTCTTCTTGACCAGATGACCTGCTCTGTAGGCGGCTTTGTGTTTATGGATTTCAACGACCCTTCAAAGCCTGTTATCAAGCCTGTTAAGTTTGAGTTTGAGTCCTGCGGACATGCTCTTTGCATTGTCAACACGGGCGGCAGCCATTCTGACCTTACCGATGAATATGCCGCAGTAAAAAACGAAATGATTTCCGTTGCACAGCGTCTCGGACACAATTATCTGCGTGAGGTTGATGAGGCTCAGTTTTTAAATTCAATCGACCTTATGCGCGGTGTTGTCGGTGACAGAGCAATTCTTCGTGCAAAGCATTTCTTCAGCGAAAATGCAAGAGTTGACAAAGAAGTGAATGCGCTTGAAAACAAAGAGTTCGGCGAATTCAAGAAGCTTGTTGTCAAAAGCGGTCAATCATCATATATGTACAACCAGAATGTTTATTCTGTTAAGGACGCTGTTTCACAGCCCGTATCTCTCGGTCTTTGCCTTTGCGAAGAAATTCTCGACGGTAAGGGTGCGTGGCGCGTTCATGGCGGCGGCTTTGCCGGTACGATTCAGGCTTTTGTTCCCATTGACATGCTTGCAGATTTTAAGCATCGTATGGAGCTTGTTTTCGGCAAGGGTAACTGCTATGTGCTTTCAATCAGACCTGTCGGCGGCGTAAATGTAATTTAAAATTCAAATGGGGCGGTTGACCGCCCTTTAGGTTTTTTTGAGGTGAATTATTTTGGAAATGTTTGATATGCTTTGTGCTCTTTGTCATGCTAACGGCACATCGGGCGATGAAAAATCTGCGGCAGAAGTTGCTTCTCAGCTTTTAGCTGATTTTATGCCTGTTCATAAAGACGGTATGGGTAATGTAATTGGTGATACAGGAGCTTCGGGCAGCAAAATTTTGCTTGATGCTCATCTTGACCGTATAGGCTTTGCAGTTACAGCAATTGACGAAAAAGGCTTTCTTAAGGTTGCGCGTGTGGGCGGTATTGACCCGATTGTGCTCTCCTGTGCAGAGGTTACCGTACACGGTAAAGAAGATGTTTACGGTGTCATAACTTCAACACCTCCGCACCTTGCATCAAAGGATGATAATAAAGCACGCAAGATAGATGAAATTGCAATTGACATCGGCATGAGTAAGGAAGAAGCGAAAAAAATAATATCCGTAGGAGACAGAGTCACAATGAACGGCAATCTTGTGAAGCTTATGGGTAACCGTGTCAGCGGTGCCGCACTTGATGACCGTTGCGGCTGTGCTGCGATTCTGCGCTGCCTTGAAATTCTGGGAGATAAGCTCAGCACTCTTCCCGTCAGGGTTATGTTCTCTGCCTGTGAAGAAACAGGTGCGGCAGGTGCTGTTGCGGGTGCTTTTAATTCTCAGGCTGACGAAGCGATTGCTGTCGATGTAAGCTTTGCAAAAGCGCCCGGTACGGATGCTTCTGTTACTGCTTCACTCGGCAAGGGTACTTTGATTGGCTATGCTCCGTCACTCAATTTTGAAATGTCACGCAAGCTTGAAGAAATTGCAAAGCGCGACTCGGTAAAATATCAGGTTGAGGTAATGGGTTCAAGGACGGGCACAAATGCCGATGATATTGCTGTTTCAAGGGGCGGCAAGAAGACAGCTCTTCTCTCAATTCCTCAGCGCAATATGCACACAGCCGTTGAGATTATCGACCTTGATGATATAGAAAGCACAGCACAGCTTATGGCGGCTTATATTCTGGAAAGGGAGGCTGTAAACAATGCTTGAAATGATTAAAGAACTCAGTCTTCTCGGAGGTACATCGGGCAGAGAAGAAAAAGTCAGGGATTATATAATCTCAAAGCTTCCCGATACAGCGGAATATTCCGTTGATGCGATGGGCAATCTGCTTGTTTTCGTAAAAGGAAAAAGTTCTGCAAAAAACAAGGTTATGCTTGCTGCACACATGGATGAAGTCGGTATGATTGTTTCCTATATAACTGATGACGGACTCATAAAATTCAGCAATGTTGGCGGAATTGAAACCGCTGCGCTTCTCGGCAAACGCGTCAGGGTAGGCGAGAGTGAAATTTCCGGTGTTATCGGTGTTGTGCCGATTCACCTGCGCAGAGGTGACGATGAGCTTAAAATGCCCAAGGTCAGTGAGGTTTGCATTGATGTTGGTGCAGATAAAAAAGAACAGCTTGACGGTATTGTTTCCCTCGGCGATAAAATTGTTTTTGAAAGTGATTTTGTTGAGTTTGGTTCGCTTGTCAAGGGTAAGGCGCTTGATGACAGGGCAGGCTGTGCACTTATGCTCGATATGATAATCGGTGGTGTTGAATACGACACATGGTTTGCGTTTACTGTGCAGGAGGAAGTCGGCTGCCGCGGTGCGCTTGCCGCCGCATACAATATTGCGCCCGATTATGCTGTTATAATTGAAACCACAACTGCTGCGGATATTTCCGGTGTCAGCGGTGAAAAAGAGGTTTGTAAACTCGGAAACGGTGCTGTTATTCCGTTTATGGATGGCGGCAGCGTATACAGCCCTGAGCTTTACAAAACGGCAGGCAGGCTTTCTGCAGAAAAAGGCTTTAAAATGCAGACTAAAACCGTTGTTGCAGGCGGTAATGATGCACGCGCTGTGTCAAACAGCCGCGGTGGAGTGAAAACACTCACTGTTTCTTTTGCAACGCGTTACCTTCACTCTCAGTCGTGCGTAATTGCAAAGAGCGATATTGAAGAAATGAAAAAGGCTGTAAGAGCGGTAACGGAGGAGTTTGCAAATGCTTAAACTCATTGAAAATAAAGAAGAGGCAGAGCTTATTGAGGAGTTTTGTACCGACAGCTTCGGTATAAATATTGTTTCTATGCTCAAAGCATATCCGCCGGAGCTTGACATCTGCCGCTACTGGATTCAGATAAATGACGATTATCTCACGGCAGCTGTCTGTGCGATAGACGGCGAGGTTGTAATCAGCACAACACTTAAGGCGGATTTTGAAGAGCTCAGAGAATTTCTGAATTCTATAGGTTACACGACGATATTCTGTCAGGCACGCGATGTTGTCAGCCTTGAAATGTTCGCCTGCGGCTGCGGTCAGGTTTTGCGCAAGGACAATACTGAGTCTTCTTTTGAAGGATTTGAAAAGCCTTCAAAGGCTTCTGATTATAAAGAGATATATGATTTGCTTGGAATTAAAGGCGATTATGACAAATGGTTTGCCGATATAAGCCGCAGAGTTAATTGCGGCACTGCTGATATGAGGTTTATCCGCAAGGACGGAAGGATTGTTTCTACAGCTTCTCTTCTCCATATAGCAGGTGACAGAGCAGTGCTCGGTGCAGTTGCCACAGATAAGGCTTATTCAGGTCAGGGTTTGGCAACGAGCCTTGTCAACTCATTCGGCGACTATACCATTTATCTTCGCTGCTTGCCCGCACTCAACTCTTTTTATGAGCGCATCGGTTATAAAAGCGTAGATGTATGGGCGGAAATAAAAAACAGATAAGGAATAAAAAATGAACAGCTTTTTTAATATTGATAAAAAAATAGCAAAAGCAGGCGAGTTGGCGCTCGAAGCAGCCTCGGCTTCTTTTGCAAGAATAGATGAAATACGCGCATACAATCAGGAGAAAGTGCTTGCTGCTTTTATAAAAAACAGTGTTACGGAAAGCCATTTTACCGAATCTACAGGTTATGGCTACGGTGACAGAGGAAGAGATGTTCTTGACAGTGTGCTTGCTGATTGTGTCGGTGCAGAGGACTCACTCATCCGCCACAGCCTTACCTGCGGCACTCACACACTCGGTGTTGCACTTTTCGGTCTTCTCCGTCCGGGTGATACGATGCTGTGTGTTACGGGCACACCCTACGATACGATTCATTCTGTTATCGGAATAAAGGGCAGCGGAATGGGTTCGCTCAAGGATTTTGGTGTTACATACAAGCAGGTGGACTTGCTCCCCGATGGCACTGTTGACCTTGAGGGCATTGAAAAAGCGCTTAATGAAAAAATTGCAATGGTCTATATCCAGCGCTCACGAGGCTATTCGCTCCGCCCCAGCCTCGGAGTTGAAGATATAGAGAGAATTTCAAAAATTGTGCGTAATAAGAGCGATGCTGTTATTATGGTAGATAACTGCTACGGTGAATTTGTTGAGCGCACGGAGCCTGTTTCTCACGGTGCGGATATTATTGCAGGCTCGCTTATCAAAAATCCGGGCGGCGGCATTGCAAAATGCGGCGGCTATATTGCGGGCAGGGCAGATCTTGTTGAAAAATGTTCTTACCGTATGACTACACCTGGTCTGGGCAGAGAGGTCGGTCCTTCGCTCGGTCAGACGAGAGGACTTTTTATGGGCCTTTTCAATGCACCGCATATTGTTGGTGAAGCGCTTAAAACAGCTGTTTTTGCCGCGAGCCTTTTTGAACAGCTCGGCTATGAAACAACACCGCACAGCAGTGAGAAGCGCGTTGATATTATTCAGGCACTCAAACTCTGTAACAGCGAAACACTGATTGCTTTCTGTCAGGGTATGCAGAAGGGTGCACCAATTGATTCTAATGTCTGCCCTGAGCCGTGGGATATGCCCGGTTACGATAATCAGGTTATTATGTCCGCAGGCGCATTTACGGGAGGCTCTTCAATTGAGCTTTCATCCGATGCACCGCTTCGTGAGCCGTTTGCCGTCTGGATGCAGGGCTCGCTTAATTTTGACAGCGGTAAGGTTGGTATAATGCTTGCCGCACAGGAAATCTTTAAAAGAGGTCTGCTTAAATGAGCAATTACAGATACGACGGAATAACAGCCGAAACACTTATGCTTCTGAGCGAAAACCGCTTTCGCAACAGCAAGGAATTTTATGAGGAAAACAAAAAGAAAATAAAAGAGGGCATTACAATTCCGCTTCAGCAGATTATATGTGCGCTGTCTGATACCATTATTGAAATTGATGAGGATATACCGATTATTCCGCAGAAAATGGTGTCAAGAGTAAGACGCGATACGCGCTACACCAAGGATAAGCACCTTTACCGTGAAAATTTGTGGACTATGTTCACCCGTGATAAACACAGCCTACCTCATTTTCCTTGTATGTGGTTTGAGGTGGCGCAAAACGGCTATTCGGGCGGTGTGGGCACTTACTATGCTCCGCCTCGTATGATGGAGCTTTTCCGACAGGAAATTATTGCAAGACCCGATGAATTTTATGATGCGGTAATTATTGCCGAGAGAAGCGACGCGGTATTCAGCGGAGACTTTTATAAGCGCGCAAAAGAAGGCTGTCCAATGTCTGTGCTTGAGCCGTATTTCAACTGCAAGAGTCTTTGCTTTATGTTCCATTTTCCTAATCTCAATGAGCTTAAAAATGCTGATTTTATTGAAAAAATCAGACCGATTTATGCTTCGTTCAAGCCGTTTTACGATTTTCTCGTTGATGTTGCCGTAAAATATTCTGCAGAGCAGATGTAATTTTTATTTGACTGTATTTTGATAATATGGTAAAATATTGAATGGTTTCAGAATAATTCAAGGAGGTAATTCTTATGAAAATCAAATCGTTTACTAAAAAAACATTGAGTCTTGTATTGAGTGCAGCTCTGCTTCTTTCATTTGCTTCTGTTGCTTTTGCGGCAGGCAGCGATGTGGATTACACAATTGTCAATCCGTATAAAGATGTAGATTTCGCTACATACAAGGCCTACAAAGCTGACCTTCACAGCCACACAACCTTCAGCGACGGTCACGATTCTCTGCCCGCTCAGGTAGAAAGACATTATGAGCTGGGCTTTGATATTTATGCAAGAACTGATCACAGCACAGTTTCCTACGGCTATATGGCTCATGATTATGTTCCCGCAATGAAGGTTCTTGGTCTCATCAAAAACGGTGAAGTAGGCGGTGAGGTTCTTTCCGCAAACGGAACTGCTGCAAACGGCAAGGCATACAAGATTGAAACCGTAAACGGCGACGAGCTTTATTCACAGGATGGCGGAAAGAAGATGCTTTCCGTTCCGTTCGGTAACGAGCAGAATGGTACCTCCTTTAATAATGCCCATGTAAACACATGGTTTGTAGATTACGGTAACGGCAGACTGGGTGGTACAAGTGAGTATGAATCAGTTATCAGTGCTATTGACGGTCTTGGCGGTCTTAGTGTTATCAATCATCCCGGTGAGTATACAAACGCACGCGACGAAATTTATACAGCAGATGCATACAACAAGGATAATTTCTCTTATAACTATAAAATAACAAAGTTTGAAAATCTTCTTCTCAAGTACAACACTTGTATCGGTATTGACATCAACAGCAAGGGTGACAGCAGAACCCGTTTTGACAGAAAGCTCTGGGATATTATGCTCCAGGATATTGTTCCTCACGGCAGAAATGTTTTTGCAATTGCAACTTCTGATGCCCACAACCTTGATATTGTTGATTCCGGTTATACAATGCACTATCTGGAAGCACTTACTTCCGAAAACCTTAAAAAGAATATGGAAAACGGTGCGTTCTTTGCCGCAAGCAAATATGTCGGCAATTTTGATGAGCTTGTAACCCTTCGTAACGAGCTTAAGGTAATCGGCGGAACTGAAGCTCTCAGCTTTGCAGCACAGCTTGATGCTCTTATTGCTCAGAGCGAGCAGGAAATGGCAGAAGGCGATGACGGTCAGAAGTATGAAGCACCCGAAGGTGCTGCGAGACCGCTCTTTACAAATGTTACTGTTAACGATACAGAGGATACAATTGCCCTTGAAGCGGACAATGCACTTGTAATTCACTGGATTGCAGACGGCAAGGTTATTCATGTCGGTGATACCATTGACCTTGACGATTACTCAGACAAAATCGGCAGCTATGTCCGCGCAGAAGCATACGGCACAGGCGGTGTATGTTATTCTCAGGCATTTGTCCTTGATTATGACGGTGCACCTGAAGCAGAGGAAAGAGGTTTCTTCTTCGATTGGGGTATAATCGCAAGCTTTATCTGCGATAATCTCGTAAGACTCATTCTTGGTATTCTTCCTCTCAACCTTATTGCAGAAATTTTCGGTTAATTAACCCTTTTTGAAATAGCAATAAATTTTTTTAGAAACATAAATTATCGCTCTGTCATTTGAAAGGATGACAGAGCGATTTTTTCTTTTATCTTGTAATGGTGTATATTTATATGATATAATTCTTATATAAATTATTAATATATCAGGAGAACTAATATGGATTTTTTAACCCTTGCATCTGAAAGATATTCGGTGCGTAAGTTTGATGGCAGACCTGTAGAACAGGAGAAGCTTGAGAAAATTCTCAGAGCGGCTCAACTTGCTCCTACAGCCTGCAATTTTCAGCCGCAGAGAGTACTTGTTATCAACAGCGAAGAGGCTCTTGGAAAGCTGAAAAAATGCACTAAGTGGCATTTTGACTGTCCGCTTGCAATGCTTGTTTGCTTTAATAAAGACGAGTGCTGGACAAGAAGGTACGATAACACTCAGAGTGGCACTGTTGATGCAAGCATTGTTGCAACACATATGATGCTTGAAGCGGCTGAAATCGGTATAGGCTCAACATGGGTTATGAGTTATGACCCGTCGGCTTTGCGTACTGAATTTGAGCTTCCTGATAATATTGAGGATACAGCTCTTCTGGTTATGGGTTACCCTGCAGAGGATGCTGAACCTAACGAAAGACACACACAGTTCAAGGCTGTAAATGAGTTTGTAAGCTATAATAAATTTTAAGCAGGTGATAAAATGGTTTTTAATCTGAAAAGCTTTATGCAGAAAATTGTCTGCGGTAACGGCTGTAATGATGCATTTGTTGAGAGCGTTATCAACGGTAATACAATGGATTTATATCTCAATGCAACACGCGATAAGGTTAAATTCATTGAACTTGAGTGGCAGTTTAAGAGTGATGATAATATCTATGTTTTGGGCGATGCGTGGGAGCGAAGCTATGCTGACCTTGAATTAAAAAAACTTTCTGATAACAACAGATATATGCCGTGGTATTTTATTGCTACCGATAAAGAAAAGTGTTACTGCTTCGGTGTCAAAACTCAGCCTAATGCATTTATCAGCTTTACATACGGTGAAAACGGAATAAAAGCACTTATCGACTGCAGAAACGGCGGCTGCGGTGTACATCTTGAGGGCAGAAGGCTCCATCTTGCAACCTTTGTATATAAGAAATATGAATCAGCCGATGTCTGTGCCTGCCTTCACGATTACTGTAAAACTCTTTGCGATAATCCTGTTTTTCCGAAAGAGAGAATTTACGGCGGCAATAACTGGTATTATTCCTACGGTAAAAGCAGCTATGAAGAAATTGTCAGAGATGCTAAAGTTCAGTTAGAACTTGCAAAGGGGATTGAAAACAGACCCTTTGAAGTTATTGACGATTGCTGGCAGATAAACTCCTGCGAAGGTCCGTGGCTTCCGAATGAAAAATTCGGCGACATGAAAAAGCTTGCGGATGATATTAAAAAAGCCGGCGCAAGACCGGGTATCTGGGTAAGACTTCTTCATAACAGAGATTCTGCCATTACCGATGAAATGAGAATCCTTCGCAAGGACGAAAGAAAATATCTCGACCCAACACATCCCGCTGTTCAGTCTTTTATCAGAGCGGATATTGAAAGAATACGCGCCTGGGGATATGAGCTTATAAAGCACGATTTCACAACTGCTGACCTTTTCGGCAATTTCGGCAAAGACCTTGAAGATACAATCACAAAAGTTGAGGGCTGGCATTTTTACGATAAAACCAAAACTAATGCGGAAATTGTGCTTGAGCTTTACCGTCTTATCAAAGAGGCGGCAGGTGATATGCTTATAATCGGCTGTAATACAATTTCCCACCTTTGCGCAGGTCTTGTTCAGCTTAACAGAACAGGTGATGATACAAGCGGCAGGGAGTGGGAAAGAACAAAAAGAATGGGTGTCAATACTCTTGCCTTCCGTCTTGCGCAGAATGAAGCATTTTATATGTGCGATGCTGACTGTGTCGGTGTTCTGGATGATTATATTCCCTGGGAAAAGAATAGGCAGTGGCTTGAACTTCTATCATACAGCAACACTCCGCTCTTTGTTTCTTGCTCGGATAAGCTTACGCAGGAGCAGAAAAAAGATCTTTCCGATGCATACAAAAACTTCCAGTTCAGACACGAAATAAAGCCTGTTGATATTTTCGAAAACAGAATTCCGTCAGAATGGGAAATAGACGGCGAAATCAGAAAATACAACTGGGAATGATAAAAGGGGAATAAAAATGTATAAAATTGAACTCGGTAAAAGTGGTCTGCAGGTACCGACGATTGCGGTCGGCTGTATGCGTATAAGCAATATGAGCGAAAAAGATGCTTCTGCTTTTGTGAATACTGCGCTGCAAAACGAAGCGAACTTTTTTGATCATGCCGATATTTACGGCGGCGGTAACAGTGAAAAGGTTTTCGGCAAGGCTGTCACTCCGTCGATGAGAGAAAAAATTATAATTCAGACCAAATGCGGCATCCGAAAGGGTGTGTTTGACTTTTCTTATGAGCATATCATTAACTCCGTAAACGGCAGCCTTGAAAGACTCGGCACGGATTATATCGATGTGCTTCTTCTTCACCGTCCGGATGCACTTATGGAGCCCGAAGAGGTGGCAAGAGCTTTTGATGAGCTTAAAGCATCAGGCAAGGTGCGCCACTTCGGTGTTTCAAATCAGAATTCTGGTCAGATTCAGCTTTTACAGTCTTGCCTGGATATGCCGCTATGCGTCAATCAGCTTCAGTTTTCTGTTATGCATGCTCCCATGATTCAGTCAGGAATCAATGTCAATATGTATAATGATTCTGCCGTAAACCGAGATGGGGGAGTACTCGATTTCTGCAGGCTTAATAAAATCACAATTCAGCCCTGGTCACCCATGCAGTACGGCTTTTTTGAGGGCTGCTTTGTTGATAACGAAAAATTCCCTGAGCTTAACAAAGTGCTTGAATCTATCGGTGAAAAATACAGCGTTTCCAAAACAACGGTTGCCTTTGCGTGGATTCTTCGTCATCCTGCAAAAATGCAGCCTGTTACGGGTACTACAAATCTCACACGCCTTACAGACTGTATAAAGGCAAGCGAAATCAGTCTTACACGCGAAGAATGGTATGAAATCTATCGTGCCGCAGGCAATGTTCTTCCGTGATCTTTAAGTAAAAGGATAAATGAAATGGTTATTCTTATAACAGGCGCATCCCACACGGGTAAAACACTTCTTGCCCAGAAAATGCTTGAAAAGTACAAATATCCGTATCTGTCGATTGACCACCTTAAAATGGGTCTAATCCGAAGCGGAAATACGAATCTTACAGCGCTGAGCGAAAATGAATTGCTTACATCCTATCTTTGGCCCGTTGTGTGTGAAATGATAAAAACAGCAATAGAAAACGGACAGAATCTGATTGTTGAAGGCTGCTATATTTCTGTTGACTGGCAAGCTTATTTTGAAAGCAGTTACCTCGAAAACATTACCTGCTGCTGCCTTGTTATGAGTGAAGACTATATCAGGCATAATTTTGAAAGCATAATGGGCTATGCAAATGCAATTGAAAACCGTCTTGATGATGACTTTACACTTGAATGTGCTCTGGAAGACAATGCTTATTATCTTTCTTTTGCCCGTAACAGCGGTGCAAAGCTTGTTTTAATTGATGATAAATACGATGTTGAAGGAGCAGTGTTATGACTAAAAAGTTTTTTGTTTCTGCGATTTTAAAGTTCTTTTGCGGTGTGCTTCTTGTGGGAATGTTGATTTTTCTGCCTGCAGGTACATTTGCTTTTTTCAACGGCTGGCTTTTCATGGCAATTCTGTTTGTACCCATGTTTGTTGCAGGCGTTGTTATGATGCTTAAAAATCCGTCGCTGCTTGAAAAACGGCTTGATGCAAAAGAAAAGGAGCGCGAGCAAAACCTTGTTATAAAGCTCAGCGGACTTATGTTTCTTGCAGGATTTGTTGTTGCAGGTCTTGATTTTCGCTTCAAATGGTTTCAGCTTCCGCGCGGAGTTGTGATCGGTGCGGCAGCAATGTTTGTTGCCGCGTATGCTCTCTATGCTGAGGTTCTTCGCGAAAACACATATCTTTCTCGTACAATTAAAGTGCAGAAAAATCAAAAGGTGATTGATACGGGACTTTACGGCATTGTAAGACATCCGATGTACAGCGCAACCGTTCTTCTTTTTCTCTCAATGCCTTTGGTGCTCGGCTCACTTTATTCATTTCTGATTTTTCTTGTCTATCCTTTTCTGATTGCAAAGCGCATAAAAAATGAAGAAGCTCTTCTTGAAAAAGAGCTTGAAGGCTACAGCGAATATAAGAAAAAAGTAAAATATCGCATGATACCGTTTATATGGTGATGTTTTAAAAATAACAGTAAATAATCAAAAAGGCTATGCAGTCTGAAACTGCATAGCCTCATTTTATTTTGCAAGTGATTTTTCGCTCAACGGATCAAGGTAAGAGTTTTTACCTAGCCGACTGTAATAGGCTCATCGGATGAGTTGAATATGTAAACCCAGAGATGACCGGTTGTTGTGATGCTGCTCCATCTTGAGCACAGATAAATCTTACCTATAACATCATCTTCTGTTTCAGAAGGGCTTTCGGGTGATTCTTCTGTTGTGTTTTCCTGTGTTGTATCCTCACCGGTAAAGCTTTCGCTGAGTTCTTCGGTAGATTCTTCCTCATAGTGTTCGCTTGCAAATGACATGGTAAAGGAGCTGAGGATTATAATTAATGCAAGAAAAACAGCTATTATTGTTTTATTATTTGTTTTCATAAGATCTGTCACCACTTTTGTTAATCTTTTATCTCTATCATCTGATGAATGTTAACTTCAGGAACCGTAAATTCAGCATATCTGTCAAAATATTTGAATTCAAGGTCTGTGCCGTCAGGTACGGTGCGAATTGCTGAAGGCTTTTTGTCGCACTTTACAGCGCATTTTATGTTGTAAAGCGGAACGGTGTCCTCAATAACCTCTGTGTTTCTGCCTCTGAGTGTTGTGTGCGCATACAGCAGGTGAAGGATGTTTCGCTTTTCAGCTTCCTGCCTTGTGCATGTGACAACTGCTCTGTCGGGAATTTCAACCTTAACCGTCAATTCGTCGCCGATCATTCTGTTTGTAATTTCAGTGAAAAGCTCTTTGAAGCATATATGACCGTGTTCTGCATAAGCGGTGAAAATATCCCAGCCGATGTATGCAACATTTTCTTTTATAACTGCGCCTGCAAAGCTTTCGTCAGGATTATTGGGTGTGTGGGCATGTGAGCAGAAATGCTCTATTGTGCGGTTGAAATACGGGTTCTGCATCAAAGCAACACTTTCTGCATCTGTAACCGCAAAGTTGTAAAAATCACAGCGCATTACATATTCTGTAATGCCGTTTGAGGTTTCATATTGCGGTATCAGATATGTTGGGCAGAATTCATTTTTGCCTATGTAATCGGCACCGCAATCAAGTATGAATCTTCCATCTTTAACTAATGCCTTTGCGCTTGCAATTACCTTACCGCCGTTATCAGCATAAGCTTTAATTTTTTCAATTGTCTTATAATCGGTAATTTCAACATCAGGCAGAATCAGAAGCTTGTACTTTGAAAAATCTGCCCTGCTGTCAATAAAGTCGTATATAAGATTGTTTTCAAGCAGCATTCTGTTTGCACCTGTGTCCGCTTTTACATCGCGCTCGCCCGTTGTTGCCTCGGCACTGAGTACGGCAATGTCAGCAATGTTTTCTGCGCCGTTAATCCATGGCTCCTTCTTCTCAACAAGTGAATATGCCTTGCCTATAAGAGAGTAAGTCGCCATGTTCATTTCACCGAGCGGATGCATCTGGTCGCCGATTGAGCAGCCTGCGCCGTTTGCGATGCTGAGCGATGTTTCGTAAATAAGTGCATTCGGATGCTTGAATCCGCCGAATTCACCCCAGCTGTGGTGGAATTTACCTGTCATTCCGAGATATTCTTTGTTGCCAAGCGTGCGTACATAAGCAGCGGAAAGGGGGAAATGGTCGTAGCCCCAGCCACCTGTCGGCAGACTTTCAAGCTCAAGGTGAGTGTTGGCTTCAATAAAGTCGTAATCGCCTTTAGGAATGTGTCCGCTGTTATGAAAAATTGTTGCTGTGTCGCTGTGCTTTCTTACAGCGGCATTGGTTGCTTCTATGTATTTATAAAGTGTTTTGACTGCAAAGCTTTGCCTGTCGGCTTCGCTTTCAATGTCAAGACCAAGCTCTTTCATATCTGCTTGGCATTTTTCGCAGTAGCAGACCTTGGGCGAAATAATGTCAAGAAATATTCCGCAGGGGTTGTATTTTGCCATTACCTCTTCAATCTGAGCGCATAGCGCATCAAGATAGCCTGTATTAAAGCACATCAGATGAAAATGCACTTCGTTTTCATATTCTTCATTGTCGTTTTTGTTTGCTGAGCACTTGAATCTCCATTCAGGGTGTTTGATAAAGTCTTTTTCGTCAAAACCTGCCGAAATATATACGGGAGCATTTACATTTATTTCTTTACATGCTTCAAGCTGTGCACCGAGCAGGTCGAAATCAAGCTCAGGATGCATTTCGTTTGCCTCGGTAGGGTGATACGACCAGCCGTGGTGACATTTTGAAAAAACGGTTATAGAGTCAACATGGCCGGCTTTCAGTGCTGCCTGAAACTGCTCTTTTGAAAAATTTTTGCCAACGGGCAGTAAGCCGCTTGTGTGAAAATCAAGATGAACCTGTCTTTTTCTCATCATAAACCGAATCAACTCCATAAAAATTTTTCTTTATTTTATCACGGGAACAAAATTGTTACAAGTATTAAAAACAAAAACCGATGATAATTCGCTGTGAATCATCATCGGTCATTATGTTTTTATAATGAAAATCAAAGATTGAATATGTCAACAACCTTTACCATGAAGAGAGCAACACTTGCTCCCACAATAAAGCCGCCGATAATTTCAGGGAAGGTGTGACCTTCAACCTTTTTAAGGTCCTCGGTATCTCTGCCGTAAACCTTGTCTTTGAGAAGGTTAAATGCATCTGTGAGCTTTTCAACGGGCAAGCGTACTTTTATGGCATCAAACATAACGATAAATGCAAAAACGCCGCTGACAGCAAATACATCAGAATCCCAGCCGCTGTGCATGCCGACACTTGCTGCAAGTGCAATAACGGTAGCTGTGTGGGAGCTGGGCATACCGCCGAGTTTAAAAAGAGTGGCAAGTGTAACCTTGGTTGCAACCTTACCGCGTTTTTTGTCTACCGCATATTTAATTGAATTAATAATTACTTTAAGAAGCTGGGCTATAAACCAAGAACATAAGCATACGAAAAAAATTCTCATTTTTCTACTCCTTTTTTTGACTCTGTCACCTATGTTACATTATTTTAACATAAATTTCAATAGGAAAACTTGAAAAAGTTAATATTTTATGTTAAAATTCTTAATAGTTTGTTTAAAAATCTATTTGATTATATTAACAG
>JAZQGE010000012.1:0-10497 GCA_045539895.1 Acutalibacteraceae bacterium | reverse complement strand
AAGCTGTCGTGCTTTTCAGCTGTGATGCCTGTAAGAGGTTGGAACCAGTGTGTGTAATGTGTTGCACCCTGCTCAAGTGCCCAATCCTTCATTGCGGCGGCAACAGCATTTGCAACCGTAATATCGAGCGCCCTGCCCTCTTCAATGGTTTTATGAAGCGATTTGTAAATCTCCCTGGGCAGACGCGCACTCATAACATCGTCATTGAATACAAGACTGCCGAATATTTCGGGGACATCCTTCATCATACGAAAGCACCAAACCTTTCTGTGTAAATAACAATAAAAATACATTGTAATTTTAGCACAAAGGCACCGCCATTTCAACTCAAACTTTTATTTTCGTCGGATATACAAGCAAATGTTCACATCATCCTGTCAGCTTTGTTGTTTTTATATAAATGATTAATAAATTAATAACGAGTTTGCTGTCTTTTGATGCTTTGCACCAACATTCTTTTTAAAAAAACTATTGACAAAAACAATAATATTGATATAATTATTTTTGCTGTGATTTACAGCAAACAAATGTGGCCCGGTAGTTCAGTTGGTTAGAACGCTAGCCTGTCACGCTAGAGGTCGACGGTTCGAGCCCGTTCCGGGTCGCCATATTTGCTGCTATGGCTCAGGTGGTAGAGCACATCCTTGGTAAGGATGAGGTCGGCGGTTCGAGTCCGCCTAGCAGCTCCAGAAAAAACCTCTTTTGCTTTGCAAAAGGGGTTTTTTCAATGAAGCACGCCTGTAGCGCATGAAGAAATGAAGCAGTGCTATGCCATATAAAGTTTGCCTAAAGGCAAATGTTTTTTCGCTTCACTTAATGTTTGCTTTGCAAACACTTCATGTGAGCAAAGCGAATGCTTCATATCGCACAGCGATACTTCATTGAAAAAGCAATCAACTTGTGATACATTGAATATGAGGCGGTGATTTGATGAGAAATGATAAGCTTTCTGTCCAATCTATGGATTTCTCTGTTTCGATAATCAATCTTGTAAAACATTTAAAAAGCCAAAAAGAAACAATAATTTCCAACCAAATCGGAAGAAGCGGAACTTCAATTGGTGCTAACATAAGAGAGGCGCAGTATGCACACGGCAAAGCCGATTTTATTGCTAAGTTGCAAATCGCACTTAAGGAAGCAAATGAAACGGGATATTGGTTAGAATTGCTTTTCAGAACATCATATTTAACCGAGGAACAATATAAACAGCTCGATTCTGCCTGCACAAGTATTCGTGTAATGCTTATCGCATCTATAAACACAGCCAAAGAAAAAAGAACTTTTAGGTTTATAATCGCCTGTAAACAGGGAACGGAAATATCCGTTCCCTGTTGGTGTTTTGGCCGCTGTTTCGTTACAAAGCTTCATTTCTTTTTTGCTTAGTCCGTTTTTTGGTACTAAGACGACGAATTTTTTCGAACATTTGTATTGACTTGTTCGAAAAACGTGCTATAATCTGAATTGTAAAGAACAAACGTTCAACAAATGTTCGGCAAACAATTCTTCACAAAAAGAAAGGAAGTTTTAAATATGATTATTTTACAGACAGTTATTCCCGCAGCAGCACTTGCACTTATTCTTATAGGCATCTGGCACGAAGAAAAGCTCATCGCTTTTGAAGATAGAATTGCAGACCGCCTTGCCTGGCTTGTAGCACAGGTTATTGTAAAGCACAGAAAAAGAAAGGCAAAGAAGCTTCAGGCACAGCGCATTGCACGCGCAAACGAAATTGCACAGGCAAGACGCAGCAGAATGCATGTTGTTTCACAGCCGTCTCAGACAAGTCGCAAGGCTTCAAACAAAAATATCGCTTAATTCTTATTCACTCTCTTTTATTTTTGATTTCTCCTCACACCCCATTCTTGCAGGCGGTACGGTGCCCACAGCCGTACCGCCTGTCTCCTTTTACTTGACATAAAACCTATATTGTTATATTATATTTTTAATATGGGTTATAATATTTTTAATTCAGGAGGGATTTGCAATATGACCTTTTCATATAAAACTACCGGCACCTGCTCAAGATATATCAACATCACCGTCGAGGGCGACACAATTACCGATGTGAAATTCATGGGCGGCTGTGATGGCAACCTCAAGGGTATTTCCGCACTTGTCAGCGGCATGAAAATTGACGATGCAATTGCGAAGCTTTCGGGTATCCGTTGCGGCTTCAAGCCTACCTCCTGCCCCGACCAGCTTGCAAGAGCACTTACAGAATACAAATCACAGAATTAAGGTGATAAAAATGAGTATGAAGCTTATAATCGCAATTGTCCACAGCGACGATGCACAGGCAGTTCTTACAGAAATCTCTCGCGAAGGCTACAGCGCAACCAAGCTTTCAACCTCCGGCGGATTTATGCGCGCCGGCAACACAACCCTGCTTATTGGTGTCGAGGAAAATCAGGTTGATACCGTAATTGACCTTATAGGAAATAAAGCGCACAGCCACAAGCAGATTGTAACCTCTGCTGCAAAGGGAGAGGGATTCGTTCCCTCTATGCCGTTTGAGGTCAAGGTAGGCGGCGCAACCGTATTTGTTGTTGATGTAGATAAATTTGTGAAACTGTAAGGATTCAAAATGAACTTTCAATCGCTTAAAATAAATCCGGAGCTTATGACTTGTCTGAACTCTGCCGTTGATACAGACAAGCTTCCGCACGCAATAATTCTTGAGGGCGGCAGCGAAAACGACAGGCTTGTGCTTGCGCGTCTTCTTGCACGCACACATGTCTGCTCAGGCAGCGGTGAAAAGCCATGCTCTGCATGTCCTGACTGTAAAAAAGCAGAAAAAGGCTTTCACCCTGACATTTCGGAGTCGCTCGCATCGCAGGATGATGCTGCACCTCTTAAAGTTGATGCAATAAGAACAATCCGAGCAAATGCATTTGTCTTTCCAAATGAAGCAAAGCGCCGCGTATTCTTGCTCCATAATATGCAGTTTGCAAACGAGCAAGCACAGAACGCATTGCTCAAAATTCTCGAAGAGCCACCCGAATATGTCCGTTTCGTGCTTACCTGCCCCAATTCATCGGCACTGCTCGAAACAATTCTTTCACGCGCGGCTGTATACAGCCTTGGCCAGCAGCTGAGCGATTCGCTTAATAAAAAGCACGATGCCGCCTGTGAAAAGGCACAAAGTATTGCTGCGGCACTTGTTTCGCCGAATGAATTTGACCTGATGCGTGAAACAGGTGCGTTTGAGCGAGACCAGGAGCTGCTTGTGCTTACCCTTGCACAGCTCAGACTCGTTTTCCGCGATTCTATTGCCCGCAAGCAAAGCACAAATTCAGTTTTTCTTTCCTGTGCAGAAAAAGAGGCAACAACTCTGTCACGCACCTGTACGATGTCACAGCTTTTTAACCTTATGGAAACCGTATCCGAGCTTGAAAAAAATGCAGCACTTAACGCAAACAAAACACTTCTCGTCACACGCTTGTGCAGTCTGATGAGAAGAGCAGCAGGCAAATAACAAACTTAATTTTATATAGAAGAAGGTAAAACCATGGCAAATGTAGTTGGCGTACGTTTTAAGGATGTCGGCAAGGTTTATTACTTTGACCCTGTCGGTGTTGATTTTAAATTAGACGAAAAGGTAATTGTCGAAACCGTGCGCGGTATTGAATGCGGCGAAATTGCAATTGAACCAAAAGAAGTAAGCGACAATGAGATCGTAAAGCCGCTCAAAAAAATTCTCCGCAAGGCAACAAAAGAAGATGTTGCAAAAATGGAAGAAAACAGAAAAAAAGAAGCTGAAGCACTCAAAATATGCGAGCAAAAAATTGCAAAGCATAACCTTGATATGAAGCTTGTTGATGTTGACTATACACTTGACGGCAGCAAGATCCTTTTTTACTTTACTGCAGACGGCAGAGTCGATTTTCGCGAGCTGGTAAAAGACCTTGCAGGTGTTTTCCACACAAGAATTGAGCTAAGACAAATCGGTGTGCGCGACGAAGCAAAAATGCTCGGCGGACTCGGAATGTGCGGCAGACCCTTCTGCTGCAGTTCCTATATGGGCGATTTTCAGCCCGTTTCAATCAAAATGGCAAAAGAGCAGGGTCTTTCTCTCAACCCTGTTAAAATCAGCGGCACCTGCGGCAGACTTATGTGCTGCCTTAAATATGAGCAGGAGGCTTACGAGCACCTTCTGCGCGTAACGCCCAAGGTCGGCGCAATTGTAAACACAAAAGAAGGCAAGGGTGTTGTTTCCGACGCAAACCTGCTCACAGGCATGCTCAAGGTTGCGCTTGACCGCAACCCCAATGCCGCGCCCGCAAGCGTTCACCGCCGCGATGTCAGCATTATAAAAGACGGTCACATCAAGGTTGAACGCGATGAAATTGAAGCATTAAAGGGTATTGAATAAAATATATGAAAGAATTTTTTGAAAACTCACAGAAGCCCGAAACCGCGGTGCTTGTCTGTGTTGATTTCGACCAATACGACCCACACAGCTCGCTTGACGAGCTCGAAGAGCTTGCAAAAACCGCAGGCGCTGAGGTTGTTGCGCGCATGATTCAAAAGCGCGACAAACCCGACAACGCAACCTATATAGGCTCAGGCAAGCTTGAAGAATTAAAGGCATTCTGCGAAGACAACGAAATCGACCTTCTCATCTTTGACACAGAGCTTTCTCCCTCACAGACACGCAATATAGAAGATGAAACAGGTGTACGCGTTGTTGACCGTACAACCCTCATTCTCGACATTTTTGCCGCTCGCGCAGTGTCGGGCGAGGGCAAGCTTCAGGTTGAGCTTGCACAGCTGAAATACTCTCTCCCCCGCCTTACGGGTAAGGGAATTCAGCTTTCCCGTCTTGGCGGCGGTATAGGCACAAGAGGTCCGGGTGAAACCAAGCTTGAAAGTGACAGGCGACACATAAGGCGCAGAATTTCCGCGCTTGAAGAGCAGCTTGAGGGGCTTGAAAAGCGCAGGGGCAACCTTCGTTCAAGACGCGCAAAAGACGGTATACAGACGGTTGCAATCGTTGGCTATACAAACGCAGGCAAGAGTACACTTATGAACACACTCACTGAAGCAGGTGTGCTTGCAGAGGATAAGCTTTTCGCTACACTTGACCCCACTTCAAGAGGGCTTGACCTGCCCGACGGCAGACGAGTAATGCTCATTGATACGGTCGGTCTTATCCGCAGGCTGCCTCACCACCTTGTCGAAGCTTTCAAATCAACACTTGAAGAAGCGGCAAGTGCAACAGTAATTCTCAATGTGTGCGATGCTTCGTCGGACGAATGTGCAGAGCACCTTCGTGTCACCGCAGATTTGCTGACAGAGCTTGGCTGCATGAACAAACCCATAATCTCAGTTATGAACAAATGCGACCTTATCGACTCAACGGGTGACCTTCCCACAGTCGGCAAGAGTGTTATGATAAGCGCAAAAAACGGCACGGGGCTCGACAAGCTTCTCAGCGAAATTGCAGCCGCACTTCCCCCCACACGCAGGCAGGCAAAGCTGATTCTCCCCTACTCCATGTCCGCTATGGCAGCGCGCTTCCGAACCGAGGGTAAGGTGATTTGTGAAGATTACAGACCTGAGGGTATTTATCTTGAGGTTATAGCGGAAATTTATCTGCTTGACGAAAACAGAGATTACATTGTTGAATAACAGACAATATTTTGTCGCAAAAATTTTCTTGACAATACAAAAAAATATGTTAAAATGATTCTTCCAAGGACAGAGTAATTAATGAAAGAGGTGAAAGGTCTTGGAAACACAAAACGGCAAAACAGTTGCTCAGAATAAAAAGGCCTATCACGACTACTTTGTCATTGAAGAGGCAGAGGCAGGCATTGAGCTTTTCGGCACAGAAGTAAAATCAATTCGTCAGGGCAGAGTAAACCTCAAGGATTCGTGGTGCTCAATAAAAGACGGTGAGATTTTTGTCAACGGTATGCACATCAGCCCCTATGAGCAGGGTAATATTTTCAACCGCGACCCGCTCAGAGTAAAAAAACTTCTTATGCACAAACGCGAAATTAACCGCCTTTTAGGCCTGAGCAAACAGCAGGGCTTTTCAATTATTCCGCTCTCACTTTATTTTGTAAAGGGAAGGGCAAAGCTTAAAATCGGTCTTTGTAAGGGTAAAAAGCTCTATGACAAGCGCGAAGTTGCCGCAAAGAAGGATGCTCAGCGCGATATTGAGCGTAATTTATCACTCAGAAACCAATAACAACCGTTGGTTTAGTAACTTAAGCCTATGATTAAACCGTTGGTTTAGTCATATCAACCTTTGTTCGCTTTATTTTCAGAACGTTCTCCGATAAAATTAAGGCAAGCAACAAGCCGAAAGGAGAAATAAAAATGTCACTTTTCAACAAGAAAGAAAAAAACGAAAGCACTGAAACTCTCGGAATGAGAATTGCTCATTTCAGAAAAACCAAAGGCTACACACAGGAGGACTTTTCACAGCTTCTTGGTGTCACCGCTCAGGCAGTATCAAAATGGGAAAACGATTTATCCTGCCCGGATATTATGCTGTTGCCGAAAATTGCACAGCTTTTTGACATCAGTGTTGACGAATTGCTCGGCGGCACTTCACCTAAGGCGCCGGACGAAAAAACGGACAAAACACCGCCTGTCGATATAAGCAAGCTGAATTTAAAAATTAAAGTTATAAGAGAAGACCAAAAGCCTATCAATGTTTCTTTTCCGCTTGCAATGGTTAAAAAATTTACAAAGCTCGGCACAGGCATTTCAGGAATACTGAATGTCAATTCTCCTGCAATTGACAGCAATAAAATTGACAGTATTTTCAATCTTATTGACGAAGGTTTTACAGGCGAAGTGCTGAATGTTGTAGACGAAAACGGTCAACATGTCGTTATCGAAATTTCTTAAAAACATATCTTGCAGGTGAGTGAAAGATAATAACTATTCATTATTCACTATTATCTATTCACTCACACGCAAGTGTGATATATGGGGATGAAAGGATTTCGACGGGGATTCAGAGTCACGATAAGCGAGTAGCGGTGCGGAACCGCTATAAAAGCCGCAGTTTATTAAAAATAAACGACAATACAACAGTTCTTAAAGCTGCTTAACTTTTAGCAGCCGTCGTTACCGGGAGTACCGCGGCCCGGATAACGGCGTCGATTAGCGGTGAACGTGCGTGTCAGATTAGCCTTGTATGACACCATGAATTAAAGGCTACCGTAGGGTGAAGCCTGCTGTCCGGCGTCACCTGAGGGGAATCCTAAAAGAGCAGATACACTCGTAGAAAGTTGTGGTAATGGGTTTTCGGACGCGGTTTCGATTACCGCCATCTCCACCATTAAGAAAACTGCCTCTTATCAGTAAAGATAAGAGGTTGTTTTTTATTCTCTTTTACGCGGTAATTGAAACCGCTTGGTCCATCTTTTTGCGTCAAGCAAAAAGGGACAATTATCAATTCACACCGAAGGCTGTGCCTTCGGTTGCCGCCATCTCCACCAAGAAAAAAGCACTTGCTTGTAGCAAGTGCTTTTTTTAACTAAACCCGCCCTTTCAGGTGAGTGAAATATTGCTTCGCAAATGTGAAATTCTCGATTTTGCTCGAGCGAAATCGCTGCGGCGGTGGGCGGATTTAATTTCACAATCTGTCAGGATTATTTCATATTTTCGCAAGAAAATATTTCACTCGAACCAAAATCGTATTACTATCGTTCCATCGGAAAGCAGTAATCTTTTGTTAATCGCAGAAGATTGCCGTTTTACTTTATGCGGTAAACACACATTGACATAATCAAAACAATTTCATACAATAAACCTATACTTTTTCAGAGGTGATTTTTTGAAAATCAAGTTTATAGGCGATCCTAAAATTGTTATGACAAACACCGAAAGCCACCATGCATATTTTGCATGGCCGACCATCGCCAAGCTTCAGAACGGCAGAATCTGCGTAGGCGCTTCGGGCTACCGTGTTGAACATATCTGTCCTTTCGGCAAGGGTGTCCTTGCATTCAGCGATGATAACGGCGAAACTTATTCAAAGCCCGTTGCTGTTTTTGACACCGTGCTTGATGACAGGGATGTCGGTCTTACCGTTTTCGGTGAAAGCGGCCTTATTGCTACAACCTTTAACAACACACTTGAGTTTCAGAGGGAAAATATGCCTCAGACTCAGGAGTGCTTCGACTACATAAATTCCGTTTCCCCTGAAGATGAAGCAGAGGCTCTGGGCATCAGCTTCAGAATAAGCAATGACTGTGGCGAAACCTTCGGCAGGATATACAAATCCCCCGTTTCATCACCCCACGGACCAACTGTGCTCAACGACGGTACTGTTCTGTGGGTCGGCAGAAGGCTCGGCATTCACAACCACATTGAAGCCCATGTAATCAACACCGAAAACGGCGAAATGACTCTCCGCGGTGAATTGGGCATTTACAAATATGACGATTTCAAGGACATTTATTTCTATGAGCCGTATGCAATTCAGCTTGCCGACGGCAGAATAGTATGCCACCTTCGCGCCGAAAACAAAGAAGAAACCTTGTTCACACTTTATCAGACCGTTTCTTATGACAACGGTGTGACATGGAGCAAGCCTGTGCAGATTATCGCAGATGACAGCGGCGCACCCGCACACCTGCTAATGCATTCATCCGGTACACTGATCTGCACATTCTCTCACAGAAAACAGCCATACGGAATCCGGGCAATTTTCAGCGAAGACAACGGTGAAACCTGGAGCGAGGAAAGTGTTATTTTCGAAGGAAACGATTCCGACGATTTAGGTTATCCGTCAACAATCGAGCTTGATAACGGAGAGCTTATCACCGCATTCTACGCAAGAGAAAACGATTATGTGCCCGCAGTTATAATGCAGCAGAAATGGTCATTGGAAAAATAAAAATCAAGAACCAAGGTTGGTTGACCTTGGTTCTTTTTCTTTAACTCATTCAGAAACATACTTGCCCACAAATTCCCAGACCTTATTGAAATAGGTTTCGGGGTCGGTCGTGACGGAAACAGCATGGTCTGCGCCGGGAATTGTGAGAATATCCTTTTCGCCGTCAAACGCATCATAATTGCGGTGCACCATTTCAAACGGTACAAAATCGTCTGCCTCGCCGTGGATAAAAAGCATGGGAGTCTTTGACTTCTTAAGTCCGTTTATGCTTGAAGCATCCTTGAAATCAAGGTCAACATGGCGCTTGATACAAAGCTGTGCCACATCAAGAAACGGAAAAACGGGCAGATGGAACATTTCGACAATCTGGTGTGAAAATTCATCCCACACGCTCGTGTAGCCGCAGTCCTCAATTGCACATTTTACATTGTCGGGCAGCTTTTCACCTACGGTCATCATAACCGTTGCCGCGCCCATCGATTCACCGTGGAGCACAATTTCGCACTCAGGGTCCGCCTTAACGGCATAGTCAATCCAACCAAGCAGGTCGTATTTATCCTGATAGCCCATTGTGTATGTAACAATGTTTTTAGCCTTTATGCCCTTTGCATTGCCGCGCATATAAGGCAGAATTACATTGTAGCCTTTGTTGTAATACTCCCTTGCATAGTGCGCCATGCCGGAGGGACCCGATGTGTAGCCATGGCATATAATTGCCCACTTGTGGCTGCCCTGCACCTCAAAAAGCTCTGCACAAGGTATTTCATTTTTGGGGTTAACCGTCAGAATTTCTGTGTGCGGTGTGTTTTCATACCACTCGGCTATACCGTCAAGGATATTGTATGAGGGAGGAATTTCGGGAGGTTTCGGAGGGTCACCAAAAATTTTGCTCGTAACATCGCTGCCTTTTTTGGTCAGCACTCCAAACCACATAATCTCGCCCGCAATAAAGGGCACTGCAGCTGCAACAGCCGCACCTATGCCTGTACCGAGAAGAATTTTCTTTGAAAGCTTCATCTTGCTCACCCCTTTATGTTTTAAAAATTGTTTTCATCACTGAGTACTGCATGTGCACAGCGGATTCCGTCAACACCTGCCGACACAATACCGCCTGCATAGCCTGCACCTTCACCGCAAGGATAAATGCCGCCGATATTACACTGGAAATATTCATCCCGTGTGATTCTTACCGGCGATGATGAGCGGCTTTCGGGGGCCGTGAGCACGGCATCGTGCATTGCAAAGCCCTTGAGCTGTTTATCCATTTTAACAAGTGCATCGGCAATTGTATCCGTAACCTTTTTCGGAAGCACCTTGCGTATGTCCGAAGGTGTGACACCCGTAGGACACGAAGGACGCACGCTGCCGAGCTTTTCGGACGAAACATCATTGAGAAAATCGCCCACAAGCTGAGCCGGTGCACGGTAATCCGAGCCTGCAAGCTCAAATGCAGCAGATTCGATTTCGCGCTGAAGCTTTATGCCCGCAAGCGGATGCTCGCTGCCGAAATCCTGCGGCTCAATTCCGACAAGAATTGCGGAGTTTGAGTTTTCTTTATCGCGCGCATATTCACTCATTCCGTTTACAACCATCCTGCCTTTTTCGCTCGATGCTGCAACAACCGTACCGCCCGG
>JAZQGE010000011.1:0-17567 GCA_045539895.1 Acutalibacteraceae bacterium | reverse complement strand
TAATTGACGGAAATTTCAGCATTGAATATTTTCCTACATCTGAAGTTTTAGAACTCAAAGAAGGTGCTCAAATAATGTTCTTAAACAATGATCTGAAAAAACGTTGGGTTAATGGCAGCCTTGGCAAAATCGAAGCCATTAAACTAAGCTCCGATAAAATTCGTTATCTTTCGGTACGCTTACAAGATAACGCCAAATTGGTCGAAGTTTTTCCATATTCTTGGGAGATTTACAAATATTCATTAATCGGCAAAGAAATTATATTACCCATTCGATAAAAAATATCTGAAGTTTTGTATTTCAGCCAAAACAAAAATTTTACAAAGAATTGACTTAATGTAAAATTCCAAGCTGCAAAACCTAAAGCAATTCCTACTATAATATATAATCTTAGCTGACCGAAGTTAATGACAAGAATAAATAAAAACGTAAAAAGTGAAAATAAAATGCCATAAATAAAATCACTGAAAACAAGCATTTTTGAAGATTTAAATATTAAATAATGAATCGTTTTATAAAAATCATAAAAACATGACAAAAACAAACCAAAGCCGGATGAATAAAAAAATATTGTAATCTGAAAAATATCGTTATTATACATCAGCGAAAAATCCTGCTAAAAAAGCCGCCTGCTTCAGGGGTATTATCTGAATATGAAATAGCTGCTATATCCCCTTCTACGGCCAATTCACCGTCTTCAGTATTAAATCTGATAATATGCAGGCTGTTACCGTTAATAGTAAGCTCACCAAGAGAAGTAAAAGCGATAATAGCTTGCTCATTAAAACTGTCAACATCATTTACTGCGCAAACTGTTATCCTTTTCCTGTCTTCAATTATAATATTGTGAGGCAATTTATTCTTATTGTTTTCATCCATACAGCTCTCTCCTTTCAATACTATAATATATATTATTGGAGAGTTTTAATTATTATTACTGAATCTGTCGGAACATAAGCGATGCATTCTCTTTTGTTGCATGCTCACTGATATTTAAAACTTCATATTTTGATAAATTTGAACCCATCTGAATTTCAATAATATCACCGATCTTAACTTCAAGAGAAGCACGGGCAATTTTTCCGTTAACTAAAACATGCTTGGCATCACAAACTTCATTTGCAACAGTTCTTCTTTTAATAATTCTGGAAACTTTAAGATATTTGTCAAGACGCATAATTTTATCTCCTTAAATTGAAAGGGTTGTCTTACAGCTACAGCTGCACAGACAACCCCAACATTTTACAAATTAAATTTATTTTGCAGCATCCTTGAAAGCCTGACCTGCCTTGAATGCAGGAGCCTTGCAAGCGGGAACTGTCATTGTTTCGCCTGTTCTGGGGTTGCGAGCCTGCTTCTCTGCGCGCTCACGAAGTTCAAATGTACCAAAGCCGATAAGCTGTACCTTCTCGCCATTAGCAACTGTTTCAGTAATAGCTGTAAGTGCTGCGTTGAGTGCCTTTTCGCTATCCTTCTTGGAAAGACCTGATTTTTCAGCTACTGCGCTGATGAGTTCATTTTTGTTCATTATAATATACCTCCTAATATTTATAATACATTAAAGTATTATTGACATTTTTTTGCTTCATCCCAAAGCTTGTCCAACTCTTCAAGAGAGCTTTTTTTCATATCAATGCTTTGTTTTTCAGCAAGCTGCTCGACAATTGAAAATCTGTTAAAAAATTTGTCTGTAGCAGCTGTAAGCGATTCCTCAGCATCAACATCTATAAATCTGGAAACATTAACAGCAGAAAAAAGCACATCTCCAAGCTCTTCAAAAGAAGCTGAATCATCTCCTGCTTCAATTGCTTGACGAAGCTCAGCGATTTCTTCTTCAAGCTTGTCAAGTGCCCCATTTACTTCTGCCCAGTCAAAACCTGCTTTAGCAGCTTTTTTTTGAATCTTTGTGCTTCGCATTAATGCAGGTAGCTCACGCGGTACAGCCTGCATAGCCTGAGTAGTTGATTTCTGATTTTTAGACTTTCTTTTAATATCATCCCAGTTTGTAAGAACATCACTAACACCATCTACCTTAACCTCGCCAAAAACATGTGGATGACGCTCAATGAGTTTTTTGCAAATTCCGTCACAAACATTATCAATATTAAAAAGAGATTTTTCTGTTTCCATCTGTGCATGAAACACAACTTGAAGCATAAGATCCCCTAATTCTTCGCAAAGGAGTTCTTTATCGTTTTTATTGATTGCTTCAATAACTTCATAGGTTTCTTCGATAAGGTCCTTCTTTATTGTAAGGTGGGTTTGAACCGCATCCCAAGGACAACCGCCTTCACCACGAAGAACAGCCACTATTCTTACAAGATCATAAAACGAGTAATTTTTTTTGAACTCAAAGTCGGAAACCATATTTAAACCTCAATTATTATATATTTCATACACAATTTTATATATTAACCTATTAATCCATATTTTTCAAGGGTTTTTGCGATTTTTTTACCTTTTGGCAACATAACGAGATCATCATAAGCTATTCCCTTAATGATTAATAAGCAAATTACATAAATTACAACTGCAACACCAACTGAAATTAATGCTGATAGATTTGCACCGTTAAGTTTGCTACTCATATCACCAAAAGTAAGAATATTTGAAAGAACAGAATTACACATAAATGCAGCAGCTGCACAAATTGCGGCACATACTATAGGTTTTATCATTGTTGAAACAAAATTTATCTTACAACCTGAAACCTTGATTGTAAAATACAGATTTGCAACAATTATAAAAATATAACATACAATAGTACCGATTGTTGCACCGTAAATATTCAGCTCAGGAATTCCTACAAAAATAAAATTACAAACAACTTTTATTACAGCACCTACAGCAACTATTTTAGCAGGTATATCAGCTCTTCCCATTGCTTGAAGAACATTAGTCAAAGGTGTAGAAAGAGCCATTATACAAGTGGCAAAGCCGTAAATCATGACAATTGGTGATGAAATGGGAATGAGATTTTCAGCAGCAGAACCGCCATAGAGCAAGGTCATAATTGGCTTAGAAAGTGCAGCTATGCCAAATCCTGCAGGTGCAGCTACAAGCATACATATTCTGACAACTGAATTAATTGTAGAACTAACTTCTTTTTTATTTTTAATAGCTATAGCTGCCGCAAGAGCTGGAATAGCACTCACACCGAGTGACATGGTAATTGAAGTAATCAAATTTTTGAAATCAAGCGCAGAAAAATAACAACCGTAAAGATATGTGCCAATATCTTTATCAAGTGTTCCGGAACCAATAAGAGAATCTGCAAATGTAGTTTTAAAATAATCAAGATTTTCAGATACTGCAAAAGCAAGTCTTGTACGGATAGTAAAGTTATCAATAAGATTTGTAATATTTGTTATTAAAGCACTGATTACCATTGGAACAGCAATGGTAATCATGTTTTTGGCAGTTTCTTTAGATGGTTTGGGTCTTGCAGAATTTACTAGCATTGTTCTTGTAAAAGAATCACCTTTAATTTTACGATAAAGAACCATAAATAATAATGCAGCAACTGTACCAAGTGTAATTGCAAAAACAGCACCTGCAGCAGCATAAGGATAAATAGCACTGAGAGCTTCAGCTTCATTTGCACAAGTCTTGCCGAAAACACTAAGTCCCTGTTCAAAGCGTTCAAGTCCGTAACTCATTATATTCTTTGCAAAAAATAAACCGAGTATAAGCTTTCCGAGTGCTTCAATAACCTGAGATACAGCTGTCGGAGTCATATTACGAAGTCCTTCATAATAGCCGCGATATGTAGACATAACACAGCAGAAAAATATTGAAGGAGCAATCATAAGAATACTCCAGAGATTATCTTTACAGTCTCCAAGAATAACATAAGGAAATGCAATAAGAACAAGAAGAAGTGTTCCTACAACACCAACAAGTACAAAAAGGCGCAGAGCAACACGAAAAATCATTCTTGCATCACGGTAATTTCCAAGTGTGACATTTTCTGAAACCATTTTGGAAACGGCAATTGGTAAACCTGCCATTGATATAGAATAAATAGGTGTGTAAATTTCATAAGCTGAGCTGAAATAGCCTCTTCCAACCTCACCTATGAGTGCTGTAAGCGGAATTTTATAAATTGCACCTATAACTTTAACAATCATTGTAGCAACGACAAGCACCAAAGCTCCGTTCAACATTGACTGTCCTTTAATTTGTTTCTGCTGTTCCAACTCAACACTTCCCTTTTCTTTATAATTTATAAGTCAATTATATGTATGGTAAAACTCTGTTATTCTTTTCTTTCTTTCAATTAATTCTTCAAATCGAGAATTGTATTCATAAGGATATTTAAAATTAAAAATGCGTTCAATATAAGCCGAATCAGGAGATTTAAGCTTGGTAACTGCTCCGGCACCTACAGCCAGAACTGTGTGAATTTCTTCCATCATATATATATTATACAAACATTCTTTGCCAGGAAGACACCAACCTACATTTTCAAGGTTACCGACGCAACGGCTTTGTCTGTACATATAATATGGAATATAGCCAGCTTCGGTCAGAGCTTTCTGAGAATAATCAATCATTAAATAAGCTGTTTCATCCTGATTAAGCATTGCATTTTCTTTTGCTACAAGATTACTTGATCGTTTTAATGCTAACGAATGAACTGTTATATTTTCAGGTCTGAGAGAAATCGCTTTATCAATTGAGTGCATAAAACCTTCAACACTGTCACCGGGAAGACCAGCAATTAAATCAGTATTTATACTTTCAAATCCAATTTTTTTGGCAAGATTATAAGCTTCAATTGCCTGAGAAGCAGTATGTTTTCTGCCAATAATTTCAAGTATTCTGTCATCATAGGTCTGTGGATTAATGCTGATTCTGTTTACACCGTTGTTTTTAAGAACTAACAGCTTGTTATCACTGATTACATCTGCTCTGCCGGATTCAAATGTATACTCTTTGCATGAGTTTAAATTAAAACAATTTTTTATAGTGTCTATAAGAATAAGTGATTCCTCACTGCTGAGAATACCAGGAGTACCTCCTCCAAAATAAACACTTTCAAGTTTCAATGAGTTTTTAGTGGCAATCTCGCCCGTAAGCTCAAGTTCTTTTTTTAGATTTTCAAGATAAGGCATAAAGAGCTTTTTTGCATTTGAGCTTGCAATTGAGTGAGAAACAAAAGAACAATAGCTGCATCTGCTCGGACAAAAAGGAATAGAAATATAAAGACTGAAAGAATTGGGAGAATTAGATGATACAATAGGCTTTTGAACATTTGAAACAGTTGCTGCAAGCTGTGCTTTGCTTTTATCAACACGAAGCTTATCAGTAAAGTATTCAATGGCACGGTCATTTCCGTATTCACTTATCAGCTTACTCATAAGCTTTGAAGGTCTGACTCCGGTAAGAAGTCCCCATGCAGGAATATAACCCGTTACTTTACTCAAACAATCAAACACGCAACATGCAAGTGCATATTCGGCATCTTCATCGTTATAATTTAGTATATTGCGCTGTGAAAATTCCGTTCTGTCCCCTATTCTGATTTCAGATTTGAGCACAACTGATGTGTCATCCTGAATCATTTCAGTGTACAAATAGTCTTCTGTTGTTTCAAAGAAATCATAAAACAGCCTTATAACAGTGTTTGGATAAAAAATCCTACAAAGATTCTCTGTTTCAAAATGAAATTTATGATTGATAACAAAAACAAACATCAAAGCTTCCTCATATATCTGTTTTTAGACTTTTCATCAGAAATTGTTGTTGAGCGATTGTGACCGGGATAGACTCTTGTATCCGGGTCAAGTTTTGAAAGGATTTTGATCGAATCCATCATCTTTTCAAAACTGCCGCCGATAAAATCAGTTCTTCCAACTGTACGGCAAAACAAAGTATCACCGCTAAAGAGGATTTTGTTCTTTTCATCATGATAACAAACAGAGCCCTTTGAATGTCCGGGTGTGTGAATAACCTTGAAGCCTATATCATCAGAAAAGGCGATTGTATCACCGTCTTCAAACAGAATATCAGCTTTTATTTCAGGTAAATATCCGTCAAAATCACCAACAAGATTCCACTCTTTATCATTAAGACAAATTTCATCATCTTTATGAATGCAAACTTTACAGTCGGGATATAATTTCTTGAGTGAATCACACCCGAAAATATGATCAAAATGGCCATGTGTAAGAAAAATATATTTAAGGTCATAGCCAAAAAGAGAATCATTCAGCTCATCACTTGGTATTCCGGGATCGACCACTAATGCAGTTTTCTTATTTTCATCAGTAAGCAAGTAACAATTAGCTTGATAATCACCAAGGGGCAAACACTTAATATTCATTATCATTTTCTCCAAACTTCTGAATCTAAAATTATTGTTACCGGTCCGTCGTTTAATAATGCAACCTTCATATCAGCGCCAAATATACCGTTTTCAACATTTCTGACTCCATTTTCAATCAGAAGTTCAGAAAAATATTCATATAATGATTTTGCATAAGATGGCGGTGCAGATAAAGTAAAAGAAGGTCGGTTACCTTTTTTACAATCAGCACAGAGAGTGAACTGAGAAACAACAAGAATTTCTCCGTTAACATCTGTGACAGAAAGATTCATTTTTTCGTTATCATCCTCAAACACTCTGAGTTTTGCAATTTTAGCAGCAAGAACCTGAGCATCGTTTTCTGTGTCACCCTGCGCTACACCAAGAAGAACAAGAAAACCCTTGTCGATTTCACCTACAACAACATTATCAACTGTTACCGATGCGTTTTTCACACGTTGAATAACTGCTTTCATTTAATCACTTTCTTTCTACAGTTAAAACACCGTCAATTTTTTCTATCTTAGCTATAACACTCTTAAGATGTTCTATACCGTCTACAAAAATGGTGCAGGTCATAATAAATGTTCCGTCTTTAAGAGAGCGAGAAGAAATATTTGTAATCAAAACGCGGATAGTACTTAGCATAACAGATATATCAGCAAGAATACCAATTCTGTCAATACCTGTAATCAGAAGGTTTGCATTATATTCCTCTTTTACACCTTTATCCCAATATGCTCTGAGCCAACGATATGGCTCGTTAGCTTTTTCAATGTCAGCAGGAACATTGGTACAGGTGCGAGAATGAATTGAAACTCCGTGGCCTCTTGTTATGAAACCGATAATATCATCGCCGGGCAAAGGATTACAGCAATGTGCAAATTTCACAAGGCAATTATCTATACCTTCAACAACGACGCCTTCGCTGCTCTTTATCCGCTTTTTTACTATTTCAACAGGAGGCTTAATTTGCTTTGAAGAAACAAGCTTATTATAATCATCCTTGATTCTGGGCATAATTTTGCTCAGTGAAACACCACCGTAGCCTATTGCTGCATAAAAATCTTCTATACTCTTGCAGCGTTGTCTTTCAGCAATTTTAATAAGAAAAGACTCCATCTCATCGTCTGAAAGTCTGATAAGAGCTCTCCTGAATTCACGTTCAATCTGATTTTTTCCTTCTTCAATATTTTCTTCACGGCGCTCTTTTTTAAACCATGAGCGAATTTTACTTCTTGCTTCGCTGGTTGTTACAATATTAAGCCAATCGCGGCTTGGTCCTTTGCCTTGCTGCGAAGATGTGATTACATCAACGATTTCACCGGTATTGACTTTGTAATCAATAGGAACAATTCTTCCGTCTACTTTTGCACCTACCATACGGTTGCCAACAGCGGAATGAATTGCATAGGCAAAGTCAATAACTGTGGCACCCATCGGAAGATTTATAACATCGCCCTTAGGGGTAAATACATAAACATCATCAGGTACAAGATCGCTTTTAATAGTGCTGACTATTTCGTCAACACCTGCTTCATCCTGACTTTCAAGAAGCTGGCGAACCCATGCAAGTCTTTCATCAAAAGTTTTGCTGCCGCCGGACATATTGAGTTTGTATTTCCAGTGTGCTGCAATACCGTATTCAGCAGTGTGGTGCATTTCCCAAGTTCGTATCTGTACTTCAAAGGGAATACCTTCCTTGCTGATAACAGTGGTATGCAAAGATTGGTACATGTTAGGCTTTGGAGTTGATATATAATCCTTAAACCTTCCCGGAAGAGGAGTAAACATATCATGAATTACACCAAGACAGTTATAACAGTCAATAACAGAATCAACGATAATTCGAACAGCATAAATATCATATATTTCGTCAAAGTTTTTATTCTGCATGTACATTTTACGGTAAATTCCATGTACACTCTTAACTCTACCGTCAACCTTAGCTTTAATTCCAATGGAATCTATGCGCTCTTTGATTCTTTCTTTAACATCCTGAAGAAATTCATTTCTTTCTGTAAGCTGATTTGTAAGGTTTTCTTCAATCTCTTTGTAACCGACACTGTCAAGATGGCTGATAGCAAGATCTTCAAGCTCAACTTTAACAGGTCTGATACCAAGTCTGTGAGCAATAGGGGCATAAATATCAAGTGTTTCCTTTGAAATATCGCGTCTTTTCTGCTCACGCATAAATTCAAGGGTACGCATATTATGAAGTCTGTCAGCAAGCTTAATAATGATAACTCTTATATCCTTAGACATGGCAATAAGCATTTTGCGGACATTTTCAGCTTGCTGTTCTTCTTTATTTGAAATGGTAACTTTACCAAGTTTTGTTACACCATCAACCAAAGAAGCAACTTCTTTTGAAAACATGATTTCAATATCTTCATTTGTAACATCGGTATCTTCAACAACATCGTGAAGCAAAGATGCAATAACAGATGAACAATCCATTCCCATCTGTGCAAGTATTATTGCAACAGATAAGGGATGAATTATATACGGTTGACCGGATTTACGGAGCTGCCCATCATGTGCTTTTTCGGCAAATCTGAATGCTTTTTCAACAAGTGCCTTTTGTTCATCATTAAAATTATCATTTATAATGTTGGTTAATTCACAATATAGTTTTTCAACTTCATTAATTTCACACATATAAAGCACCTCCTTAAATTAAAGATGAAAGCAAAGCTGATGAGTTCAGGTCAGCTTTAAACTGTACTTCAGGTAAAGTAATGTTGTTATCTTTATCTTTTATAAGAACACCTAATTCAAGCATTGCATCAATCGAAATGGCGACCTTACATAAATTTTTTCCGTTATCACCAAGTCTGAAACAAAGAGTCTCTGAATCATATTTCCATACTTCTGCCGATTTTATAAATTTGAAAACATTGAGCATAAAATTTCTGTCAGGTCTGGCAATGTTTTTTTCTTCTTTGGTGAGTGATTCGTTGCGTTTTATTTTCTCGTATAAACTCATATTGTACAAAACTGAATCGTCATCAATTCCGTGAGCACGCACAGCTTTAATATGAACTCCCGGACGAACTTCACCAAGATATTCATTTCTCTCGACCGTAACAGCCAAATCAATTATATCGCCTTTATGAAAAGGAAATTTATCGGGTGAAATACCAAAACGCATTGCCGTAATTTTCGAGTCACCTTTTGATAAAAACAATCTGATGTGTCTGCCTTCGCTAACAGCCTGGACAGCATCGATATGCATTCCGTACAGACCGAAAAGTGGTACTGTATTCCCTGCACCAAACGGCTCAAGAGTAGATAATGCATTAAGCAATTCATTATCAATGGCAATAGGGTTAAGCTTGCAGTCTATATTTAAAACAGGATAAGGCATTTCACTTAAAGAAGCAGCATATTCATTAATTTTTTTTCTGAAAATCGGAATGTTCTCTGCTTCAATCCCGATACCTGCCGCAAGTGTATGACCGCCAAAATGGTCAAGCACATCCTCACAATGTTTAATTGCATCATAAAGCGAAAAGCCTTCAAAGCTTCTGCCTGAGCCACGGCAAATGCCGCCATCATTCGAAATAACTATTGACGGCTTACCAAATAACTCAACTAATTTAGCTGCAACAATACCAACAATGCCATTGGGCCAGCCTTCACCGTCAACTACAATTACTCTATCAAATTGCAGTGAGGGATTTTCATTAAATTTACAATTAATTTGAGAAAGTATATCGAGTTCAATTTTATGACGCTGTACATTAGCATCATCAATTTCTGAAGCTATATCCTCACAGTACTGAATATCATCACTCACAAGCAGATTAAAAGCTCTTGTCGGGCTACCCATTCTTCCGGCAGCATTAATTCTTGGCACAATTGTAAAAGCCAGGCTTGTTGAAGTAATAGTTTTTTCAGCATATGCTGAAGCCTGACGAAGAGCAATTATACCTGGTCTGTCTGAGTTGTTTATCATTTGAATGCCGCGGCGTACAATAGCTCTGTTTTCATTGGATAAAGGCATAACATCGCCTATTGTGCCAATTGTTATAATATCCGCAAACATATCAAGGACAAATTCTGTGTTACAGTCTTCAAGTGCACAAATCAGTTTGAATACAACACCAACACCGGCGAAGGCTTTAAATGAACAATAACAATCCTCTCTATAAGGATCAACAACTGCTAAACAATCGGGTAAAACATCACTTACACGATGATGGTCTGTAACAATAAGAGAAATCCCCTTTTCTTTTGCATATAATGCTTCTTCTATACTACTGATACCGCAATCTACAGTAATAATTAGCTTAACATTTTGATCTTTAAAATAATCTATAGCTTCTTTTTTTAGACCGTACCCTTCCTGTCTATCCGGAATACGACAAATAACATCAGCACCTTGTTGTTCAAGATAGGAATATAATAAAGCTGAAGCTGTTATTCCGTCTGCATCATAATCGCCGCATATTGCAATACGCTCAAAATTGTCAATTGCTTTATTAATTGCATCAACAGCTTCTTCCATGTCCGGAAAATCCCATGGAGAGCTGAATTCAATTTCATTATAAAAAAACTCTCTTATTTTTTCATCGGAATCAATACCTCTTGATGATGCAATAAGAGCAGCCAAGGGATACAGATTGTGATTATCAGCGAGCGAAACCGCCAATGATTTATCAACTTTATTTACTTGCCATTTTTTTCTGCTCACTGTATCACCTCCAATTAATTTATTAATTATAACACTTATAATATTATTTTTCAATAAAAAAATAAAATCAAGTCTTATAAAACTTGATTTTATTTAATAATTTCTGTAATCGGAATAATTGAACCAATATCAGTTAGCTGACCTGAACAAAGGCTTAAAGAGTCAATATTTCTGAATTGTAAGAACTCTTTAATTTTCTGATAATCATCATGCGTTCTTATATCTCCGCAAAAAGCAAGGCAGTCAGAAGAAATTTTGCCACTACAGCCACCGATAAAACCATAATTAAAACCGGGCAGTATAACACTGCCTTTTTTTACTAAAAGAGCATCTATTTCAACAGATTCACAAGCCTGAAAAATAGATTCATCATCTGTTATTATTGAATGCTTGTCTACAACACAAACTGAGCATTTAGCATAACCCTGAGATGATTTAATTTTCTTTTTATTTCTAAAAAAAGATTGATGAATAACATTTTTTCCGCAAATCAATTTATCGTCTATCAAACAATTATTAAGTATAACATCGCCGGGATAATTTGCATTTAGCTTTACTTCATCGCAAAGCTTGAATCCTATATTAGTTAAGTTGTGTTTTAATTCGGTTTGACTATTTTCAATTATAAATTCATTATTTTCTAGATGTGCAAATACAATATCAGCATGGTAAGAAATCTGTGGTAAAACATCACTACATTGTTTGGTAAGAAATGTTGTAACACCAAGCTTTTGTAATGCATCGGCAAACTGCGGATACTCACCGGAAATAACTGCATGACAAACTGTGTTTTCGGGCAAATTAGGTCTTTGGATTGGGGTGAATTCTATCATTTAATTGCTGCCTCAAAAGCTTCTCTTATATTTCTGACACCAATAATTTCAGTATCACCTGAAATGTTTAGCGAAATGTTTCTCAAATTATGTTGAGGTACAATACATCTCGAAAAACCAAGACGAACAGCCTCTCTTATACGCTGTTCACAGTTGTTGACTCCTCTGATTTCGCCGGCAAGACCAATTTCGCCGAAAGCTAATGTATCATCACTTACTACTACATCCTTAAGACTTGAAACGAGTGCAAGAGCAACAGAAAGATCGCATGCAGGTTCATCAAATTTCAGTCCGCCTACAACATTAACATAAGTATCTGTTGTTCCGAAAAAATATCCAGCTCTTTTTTCTAAAACAGCAAGAATCATTGATACTCTATTATAATCAAATCCAGTAGACATTCTTCTCGGATTACCAAATCCGGTTGGAGCTACAAGAGCCTGAACTTCAGCCATTATCGGTCTTGTACCTTCCATAATACATGCAATACAAGAACCGGGTGTATTTTTAGGTTTGCCTGAAATGAGCATAAGAGAAGGATTTTCAACTTCTGCAAGTCCTCTGTCATGCATTTCAAAAACACCAATTTCATTTGTTGAACCGTAGCGGTTTTTCACAGCGCGTAAAATTCTGCATGAAAGATTTCTGTTACCTTCAAAATACAGAACGGCATCAACAATATGTTCAAGTACTTTAGGACCTGCAATATTACCGTCTTTGTTCACATGGCCTACTAATACTATAGGTATACCTAATGATTTAGCTGTACGCATGAATACATTTGCAGATTCTCTTACCTGAGTTACACTTCCCGGAGAAGAAGAAACTTCCGAATAATCCATTGTTTGTATTGAATCAACAATAACCAAATCAGGTTTATTTGTTTTGATAAACTCAGTAATTGAAATTACATCAATTTCGCACATAATTGATAACGAAGGATTTTTTACTCCGAGTCGCTCTGCCCTGAGTTTTATCTGATGAGCAGATTCTTCGCCGGAAATATACAAAATGTTTAACTTGCTTTCAAGGTATTTACAAATCTGAAGGAGAATTGTTGACTTACCTATTCCGGGATCACCAGTGAGAAGCACGAGTGAACCTTTTACAATTCCTCCGCCAAGTACTCTGTCAAGCTCATTCAAGCCCGTTTTATATCTTACTCCTGAATCACTTTTAATTTCATTAAGAGAATATGAAACAGCCGGTTTGGAAATTATTGTATTTTTAGAAGATGTTTTCACAGCCAGCTCTTCATTCATTGTGTTCCATTCACCGCATCCGGGGCAGCATCCGTACCATTTGGCAGATTCATATCCGCAATCTGAGCATACATAAAGCGATTTTGATTTAGCCATTATTTTCCTCCATAAATTTTTGAATTCCGGACATTATTGAAAATGCTAACTTTTGTTGATATTCGTCTTCTTTAAGCATTGTTGCTTCTTCTAAATTTGACATAAAACCACATTCTACTAAAACGGATGGAAGTGTCGAGTTATACAATAAGTATATATTTGAATCTATTTTTTTAGTGCATCTTTTATTGTCGGATTGTAAATAATTAACTGTATTTAATTGAATGCAGTCAGCAAGAACTTTACTTTTTTCATTATTTGGTGAATAAAAAACCTGCATACCCTTGTATACAGGAGAAGAATAATGGTTCTGATGTATACTTATCAATATAGCATTCGGGTTATCTTGAGTTATTTTCAGACGGGATTTAATATCAGATATTTTTCTTTGCCTTATTGTGTCAAGTGATGTATCACCAAGCTGAATATCCTTATCTCTCGTCATCAAAGTATTATATCCTGACATCTCCAGCATTGAACGTAGCTTTAAAGCTATTTTAAGATTAATATGTTTTTCTAAGGTTCCGTCAGACGATGAAGTTCCTCCATCTTCGCCTCCGTGTCCGGGATCAATTATAATTGTAGGTTTATATGATAGCAAATTAACAGAGCTCGGAACTAATTTAGTTTCTGTGATAAAAAGAAAATAAATAATTAAAATTATTGATATTAATCCTATTACAGATGAAATAATTCTGTTCAAAATAAACACCTCAAAATAGGATTATGCTGATTATAAAATAATTATTTCAGTTCCAAAAATTTTTAATCTTACCCCTACTAATTCTTAATGAAAAATAATCAGTAATTGGGCAAAGTAATGAGCCAAACCAAAAACCGATTGAGTTCATCATCATATCATCAAATTCGCAATACCCGTTTTGAAAAAAATACTGAGAAAATTCTAAAGCAGTAAATGTAATAATCGGAAAAAACATATCAAAGGGGAGAAAAATAAAACAAATCTCCACAAAAGATCATAAAAATTTCATATGGAATTGAGTCCCAATTAGAAGCATATTCTTTTAAAGTTCTGAAAGGGATAAAATTAAAAGGATAATCTCCTCTTTCTAAACGAATAAGTATAAATGAATATATAAGTAAAAAAGTGTAAAAAATCCCAAAAGCTCTGCCACTGTTTTTAAAAAATAAAGAATAATCTGTATTTTCTTTATTCTCAAAAAGCCGCTTTATCAAAAAATAAGTTACTGAAGATAACCATATTAATCCGAGCATTAACAGTTTATCAAAATAAAAAAAGTAAATCCATTCAAAAACAAAGCCCGCTTCAATTTGAAGGACTAGCTGTTTAACTAATGCATAAGACAGCCAGAATATCATAAGTATCAACAATCCGCTAGATATTATTATCTCACTGAATTTTGAAAATAAAGAACCCGTGCAGATTATTAACGAACCGATTATACATATCAAAACTGGAATAACAATTGAGCCTGTCATATTAAATACAGGTAAACAAAGAATTATGTATAAAACTGCAGTCAAAACAGACTTCAAAGCAATTTGAATTTTTATTTCAGATAAATATTTATTTTTCATTTTATTCTTCTGCTGTCAAGATAGCTCTGTAAAATTTCAACTGCAGCTGCAGCATCGACTAGTTCCTTATGTTTTTTTTCTTTTTTTCCGGTCATTTGCAGCTGTCTGTGTGCAATAACACTGGTTAATCTTTCATCCCACATTTTGACGTTTACAGAGGTTTTTTTATTTAACTCATCTGCAAATTCAATACATGCCTGAGCACGAAAACCGTATGAACCATCCATGTTTTTGGGTAAGCCTACAATTATAAGTTCCGGTTTCTTTTCTATAATTATTTCATTTAATCTGTCAATAAGCTTTGGCATATAGCTTTCTTTAATTACACAAACCGGAGATGCAAGAAATTCTGTTTTATCACATACTGAAACACCTGTTCTTACATCTCCGTAATCAATTCCTAAAATTATCATAATTAAATAAATTCAGCCGTCGAAGCAATATTAAGCTTCAACGGCTGTTTCCCTTTCAATTTCAGTTTAAACCGTTAACTATTTGTTCGCCGATAAACTCTAAACCGGATGAATTTGAAATCGTAGTCTCAATTTCATCTTCTTCGGGTGAAGGATTATTCTGTATCGGAGATCTATAGCAGCTGGTACAAGTTTTAGGCATATTCTTAAGAGAATACCAACCCATACCGGTTGAATAACAATTTGGTCCAGCAATAAGACCTGTTTTTGTACAATATTTTTTTTCGCTGACTATACTTGATTTCGGAAACTCTTTTTCAGGCAGTCCTTCATGAATCTGGTCAAGTATCTTTTTAAACAGCTTACCTGACGGATTTCCGCTGACATTTGAAACGGTTTTATTAAGGTCATATCCATACCATACAGCCGCAACATAATAAGGAGTACCGCCTACAAACCATCTGTCATAATCATCAGAGGTTGTACCGGTTTTTGCCATTGTCTGGAACCCGTTGATTTTATATGAGCGGCCGGTACCAACACTGTCAGTTGTAACGCTCTGAAGAAGCTCGCACATAATATCAGCAGTATCTTCACTGATAATTTGTTCACCGGTAATACTAGCATTATCAAAGTATACAATAGAATTATCACTGTTAGTAACTTTATAATAGCAATACGGCTCATAATATTTTCCGCCATTACCAAAAGAAGAATATGCCGCTGCTAACTCTAGCGTTGTAATACCATAGCGCATAGCACCGGTTGCAAGAGGAGCAGGAGAAACATCGTATTTTTCAGCAGCTGTTGAAATTTTAAATTTATTAACTAGATAATCAAATGATTTATTCAAACCAAGATTATAATAGACAATTCGTGCCGGAACTGTATTAAGCGAACGAGCAAGTGCATTCTGAACAGTAACATATGAGCCTTTACCCTTGTCTCCTGTGTAGTTTTTAGGCCACAATTCACCATTGTATGCAAAAGCTTTATCTTGAATAAGAGTGGACCAAGTAACAAGTTTTTCTTCAATTGCAGGCGCATAAGTACTTATGGGCTTTATTGATGAACCGGGCTGTCGTGGTGAATCAGAAGCACGGATAAGACCACGGTTACGAGTTTTTTCTCCGGCGCCACCGCTTAAAGCAACAATTCTTCCGGAATAATCCATGATTGTAATAGCAGACTGTGCCTGAACATCTTTTCCGGACTCGTTCGGGAAAGTCTTTCTGTTAAGATAAACATCATCAACAATTTCCTGTGCTTCTACATCAAGAGCTGCATAAATCTTAAGTCCGCCATAATAAATCTTTTGTGTTGCCTGGCGCTCAGACATATCATACTCTTTCATGAAATCATTAATAAGTTTATCGACTACAAAGTCAACATAATAACTCCATATTTCATTATTATCGGATTCCTCTTCAGTCTTATCTATGTTCTTTTCAACATATTCAGGACTGTTAGTAAAAATCATCTTATATGAAACAGCCTCTTCATATTCTGCTTTAGAAATATATCCCTCTTCAAGCATTGCATCAAGACAGTCGTTAACCTGTCTGTCGCGGTTATTTTCCGGATTCACAAGAGGATTATAAGTGTAAGGGGCTTTAGTTATAGAAGCAATACAAGCTGCCTCCGCAATATTAATTTCGGATACATCTTTGCCGAAATATTTTTCACAAGCAGTCTTTACTCCGTAACAGCCGCTTCCAAGATAAAGCGTATTAAGATAAGCTTCTAATATTTCATCTTTATCGAAGTTTTTTTCAAGATTCAGAGCATTGCAGATCTCGTGAAATTTACGCACGAAATTAGCCTCTCTGTCACCTGTTATGTTTTTTACAAGCTGTTGAGTAATAGAAGATCCACCCGTGGAAAGCTTATCTTTAATAAAAACAGCAACAAATCTAATCCAGTCAACACCTTTATGCTTGGGAAAACGGGCATCCTCAAGTGCTATAAAAGCATTTTGTAGATGATCTGGAATTTCATCAAGACTTACATAAATTCTGTTCTGATCACCATGTAAACGCTGAAGTTCAAATATTTCATTATTTTCATCATAAGCATATATAATTGATGTCTGACTTTGATTTGCCTGATAATCATTCAGGTCAATTGCTATATCACCGTTAGCAAATGAAATCATATATGCTAAAACATAGCCTACTACTATAATTCCGGTAAGGGCGATAACAGCAAGAACAGAAAGAACAACTGTTTTCTTGCTGATGTTACCAAATACATTTTTAATTGTGCCCTTAATGTCATTTTGTTTTTTAGAATTAGAATTCATTATTAACACCTCAGAATATATCATCATTATATTCTAAATCTATAATCTAATATAATATTATAACATATTATTCTAAAAAATAAAGTGAATTT
>JAZQGE010000010.1:0-44014 GCA_045539895.1 Acutalibacteraceae bacterium | reverse complement strand
CGAGATAACTACAATTTTCAAATTATAATTGTCGATATGTGATCTTGCGGTCACTCGATATATTTTGCTTTGCAAAAATCGATATGTTTGAATAAAATTCAAACTCGATATGATATAAATTATCCGTGCGCCGCAGCGCATATCGAATGCGTAGCATATATCGAACGCCGCAGCGCATATCGAAAATTCCGAAGGAATTTATATCGATACAGTTTATCTGTCTGCAGACAGATAAACTGTAATTTGCCAAATATCAGAACTTGTGATATAATCCTGATGATTTCTGTCGGGGAAACAGGTGAAAATCCTGTACGAGCCCGTCGCCGTAAGGTGCAAAAACGCTTGCTTTTCTACCCGTTGCCGCAACAACGGGGACAAGTCATTGAGAAATATATTCTTGAGAAGGCGGAAAGCAACGCACCGCAGTCGAAATACCCGCAGAGATAATTGCCCGATTAAAACAGCAGCGAGCGCCTGCTTAAAAGGGAAACAAATTAAAATTAAGGAGAGACAAATTATGCAAAAGATAAACCTAAAAAAAATGTTGTCTATGCTTGTTTGTACTGTGCTTGTTGCGGCAATTGCACTGCTTACATTCGGCTGTACCGACAACAAAACCGCGCCCGAAACACCTGACACCGAAATAACAACGGCTGTGCCTACAACCATAGGCACAGGCTCGACCGGGTTTCTTTTCAGTGTAACGGATGCCGAAGGCAAAACAACAACTTTTGATGTGAAGACCAACAAAAAGATTGTCGGTGAAGCTCTGCAGGAAGTCGGACTTATTGCAGGTGAGGAAGGTCCTTACGGTCTTTATGTAAAAGCCGTAAACGGAATCACACTTGACTACGACAAAGACGGCATGTACTGGGCTTTTTACATCAACGGCGAAATGGCACCGGCAGGTGTTGATATGACTGAAATCAAAGTCGGCGAAGCTTATTCATTCAAAGCAGCAAAATGAAACTGAATGTTCGTGAAATTGCCGTTTTCAGTATGCTCGGCGCAATGATGTTTGCATCAAAGCTGCTTATGGATGTGCTGCCTAACATACATCTTATAGGCACTTTTATTGTTGCAATAACCGTTACTTACAGAAAAAAAGCATTATACCCATTGTATATTTTTATTTTTATCACAGGTCTGCTCAACGGCTTTGCAACCTGGTGGATACCCTACCTTTATATATGGACAGTACTCTGGGGTGCGGTTATGCTGCTGCCAAAAAATATGCCCTCAAAAATAAAACCGTTTGTCTATGCGGCAGTATGTGCCTTACATGGCTTCCTCTACGGAATTCTCTATGCTCCGGCACAGGCTTTGCTGTTCGGTCTCAGCTTTGAGGGTATGCTCACCTGGATTGCCGCAGGGCTGCCTTTTGATGTAACCCACGGCATCAGCAACTTTATCTGCGGCATGCTTATATGTCCTCTTACAGCCGTATTGAAACGCGCAGAAAAATACTCAAAGTAATATTTCGAAATCTTACAAATGCAAAAAAAGTTCCCCATCCGCAGTGCTGAACTGCAGATGGGGAATGTTATTTTTGAAGGAATTATTCTTCTTCCATTCTTGCCTTTGCTTCTTCGATAACCTTCTGCTGAACGTTCATCGGAGCATCTTCATAGCGTACAAACTCGAAGCTGAAGTAGCCTCTGCCCTGTGTTACCTGACGAAGAACTGTTGCGAAATCGCCCATTTCTGCCATGGGAACCTCTGCTACAAATTCCTGAAGTCCGGGTTCATCGGAGGGACCCATACCTACAACACGGCCGCGGCGCTTTGTAACATCGCCCATGATGTCGCCGAACTTTGATTCGGGCATATAGACCTTAAGAAGGCCGACAGGCTCAAGAATTGTGGGCTGAGCTTCAGGGATTGCAGCCTTGAAAGCAAGGGCAGCAGCAGTCTTGAAAGCCATTTCGGAAGAGTCAACAGGGTGATATGAACCGTCATGAAGGCAAGCCTTGATGCCGACCATGGGATAGCCTGCAATAAGACCCTTAGCTACGCACTCGCGCAGACCCTTTTCAACTGCGGGGAAGAAGTTCTTCGGAACTGCACCGCCAACAACCTCGTCAGATGTGAAGACGAAATCTTCCTCACCCATATAGGGCTCAAAACGAATCCAGACATCACCGAACTGACCGTGACCGCCGGACTGCTTCTTATGACGACCCTGCTTGTCAACAACCTTGCGTATTGTTTCTCTGTATGCAACACGGGGAACAGTGAGGTCAACCTCAACACCGAACTTAGCCTTGAGCTTTGACTTGACAACGTCAAGATGCTGCTCGCCAAGACCGCTGACAACCTGCTCGCGTGTTTCTTTATTGATTTCAAACTTGATTGTGGGATCTTCTTCTGCAAGGCGGATAAGACCTGCAGCAACCTTTTCTTCTTCACCCTTCTTACGGACATTGACTGCCATTGAGAAGCAGGGTGCAGGGAATACGACAGGCTCAAGAACAACCTCGTTCTTGGGAGCATAGAGTGTATCGCCTGTAACAGTGTTTGCAAGCTTCGTAACAGCGCCGATGTCACCTGCAGGAATGCATGCAGCATCTTCCTGTTTGCCGCCGCGTACTGTAACAAGCTTGCCCATACGCTCCGGCTCGCCTGTGCGCGAGTTAACAGCCTGAACATCAGATGTGAGCTTGCCTGAAATAACCTTAAAATAAGACATCTTACCGACAAACGGGTCAGCTACCGTCTTGAAGCAGATTGCAGCAAGAGGACCGTTTTCGTCACAGACTACATCGCCTTCTGTTGCATAGCTTGCATCGGGTGCAAAGTTTGCAATGCCGTCAAGAAGCATATCAACAGCATCCATTGTGTAGCCTGCACATGCAAATACGGGCACAACAGCGCCGGAGGCAATACCTTCTGTAAGACCGTTTACAATTTCCTCTGTTGTGAAGGCTTCGCCTTCAAAGAATTTCTCCATAAGAGCATCGTCAGCAGAAGCAACAGCTTCGTTGAAGAGATCTCTCATAGCATTGACTTTTATATCACCTTCAGGCATTGCTGTTTCGGAAGCATTGCCATATGTGTAAGCGTAAGCTTTATTTGTAACAAGGTTTACATAGCACTCAACCTTGCCGTCAACAATGTGGGGAACAACCATCGGGCAGGCAGAAGCGCCTACCTTTTCAACAATTGTGTTAAATGTACGGTAGAAATCGTTCTGTTCTGTATCGAGTCTTGTAACAGCAAACATCTTGGCAATTCCGCGCTTGTCAGCTGCTTTCATTGCTTTTTCTGCACCGACATCAAACTTTTCCATGTTGCCGCTGACAACAATAAGTGCACATTCTGCAGCACGCATACCTTCTGAAATGCCGCCTGCAAAGTCAAACATACCGGGAGTGTCAATAAGATTAACCTTTTTGCCGTTCCACTCAAGGGGAGCAACAGCAGTGGAAACAGACGCTGTGCGGCGCTTTTCCTCAGGGTCAAAGTCAAGAACTGTGTTTCCGTCCGCAACGCGACCGAGACGGTCTGTTGCTTTGGCAATATAAAGCATAGCCTCGGCAAGAGTTGTTTTACCTCTGTCACCGTGACCTGCAAGAGCAATATTACGGATTTCTTTTGCGTTATACGCTTTCAATGTGGTTTCCTCCTTACAGCCGGAAGCTTTCATTTATTCCGACCGCTAAATATACTGAATGGGTCGTATCCGCAATAAAAACGAATACTATGGTGAATTATAACATAACTTTTTCGCGTTTTCAAGAATTTTTTTAGAAATTGCACAAAAAACTTGCATTTCACTAAAACTTTTTTATTGAAAATCTTTTTTTGACTTTGCGTAAAAACATTTGCCTTATTGAATATATTGATATATAATACAGATATAGAATAAGTTATAAAACCTATACACAATATAAAGCGAGCTGTTACAGATAATGACAAAAACCGCATTTAAAATATCAGCCTGCGTGCTGGCACTCATCTGTGCATTCAGCACACTTTCTGCCTGCTCAAAAACGGTTAAAGATGCTGAGCTCCGCTGTCCGATGGCAACGGAGCCTGTGTCCGTGGACCCTCAAACAGCCTCAGGCAGCGAAAGCATGACGATCGCAGCAAACTGCTACGAAGGACTTATGAAAATAAACAGCGAAGGTAAAGCTGTGCCTGCCGCTGCAAAATCGGTGACAACATCTGACGGCATGACCTATATTTTCCGTCTTCACGAAGATAAAAAGTGGCACATAAACTCCAACCACGAAGAAATCTTCGGCGAAAACTACGAAACGGCAATTGACCTTCGTGTCACTGCGCACGATTTTGTTTTCGGTCTTCAGCGTGCGCTCGACCCCAACACAAAAGCTCAACAGGCATACCGACTGTTTATGATAAAAAATGCCGCAAAGGTAAACAGCGGCCAGCTTCCCGTCAGCCAGCTTGGTGTAACCGCACTTGACGATTACACTGTTCAGATTCAGCTTGAATATTCAAGCAACGAGTTTATGCAGATTCTTGCCGAGCCTGTTGCCGCACCATGCAACCGCGCTTTTTTTGAAGCAACAAAGGGCAGATACGGTCTGAATGCAGAAAGTGTGCTTTGTAACGGTCCGTTTTATCTTTCGCGTTGGTATGAAGGCAGCAACATAGTTCTCAGAAGGAATGTTGACAATCCGCAGGCTCAGGCACTTGTCTATTCGGTAACCTATGCATTCACTCAGGACAGCGAAATCATACTCAATAATCTGCTCGAAAACACCTATGCTGCCGTCCCTCTCACAGCATCTCAGATAAGCGTTGCCAAGGACGAAGGCTGCAGTGTAACTGAAATCAAAAATACTGTCTGGGGAATGCTTTTCAACTGCTCTGACAGCATGATGAGCAACACAAGGCTCAGGCTTGCGCTTGCCAAATCAGTAAACTTTGATGAAATCCGCTCCGCCGCAACGGATATGACAGGAGCAGCAACAGGAGTTATTCCGCCCTCCTGCACTGTTGACGGCAAGCCTTACAACACGGTTGCTCCTTCGCTCGGCACACTTCAATATGATACATCAGCCGCGAAGAAATATTTTGACGAATATACGCGGGGCAAGGAATGTTCCTTCAATATTCTCTGCTCAGAAGAATATGAAACCGCAGTGCGCAGAATCATTCAAAGCTGGCAGCAGCTATTCGGAATCAATCTTTCCGCAAGAGTTGAAGCCGTAGCTTCCGAAGAGCTTGATAAGCGCATTAAACAGGGCAATTATCAATGTGCCTTTGCACCGATAACCACCTGTGCACAAACGGCAGTTGAATTTCTCTATTCATTCCGCGACGGTGCAAATCCCTGCCGCTATAATTCAGCAAATTTCAACAAGCTTCTCACACAGCTTCTCACTGCAGGCTCGCCTGAAAATGTTGTTGCCGGCTGTACTGCAGCACAAAAATACCTGCTTGAAAACGCTGTTATCTGTCCTCTGTTTTATCAGAGCAGATACATTGCGACAAACCCTAATATTACTCAGGTTAACATTCTTCACTCAGGCGATGTAATCGCACTTAACGAAACCGAACTGCTTAAGGACTGAAAAAATGACGATTAAACGAAAAACTATAGCTGCCGCAAGCTGGCTGCTTGTTGCAGTATGCATGACAATGATATTCTTTTTTTCGCATCAGCCCGCCAACGAATCCGCGGAGCTGAGCATATCCGTAATGAACCTTGTAGGCAAAATATTCACAAATTTCATCGAAACAATCGGGCACGACAGCTTCCGCTCGCTTGCCCATGCGCTTGAATTCTGCGGACTTTCGTTCCTGCTGTTCAATGCATTTTATCAGACATTTATGAAACCGTATGCACTGCTCAGCTTTGCCGTTTCAGTTTTTTATTCGCTCACGGATGAAGTCCATCAGCTTTTTATTGAAGGCAGAGCATTTCAGTTTTTTGACCTTGCGATCGATGCCGCAGGCTCGCTTGCAGGCATTGCCGCAGGATATTTAATTTATCTTTTAATTACATTAATTAATAACCGCAGAGGTATTAAAATTGAAAAAGAATGACGAATTTCAGCTTGAGATAACAGGTATGACCGCAGAAGGCAGCGGTGTCGGAAGAAAAGACGGCATGGCTGTTTTTGTTTCAAATACTGCCGTTGGTGACACTGTACTTGCGCATGCAATAAAGGTGAAAAAAAACTATGCAGTTGCAAAAGCAATGGAAATAATTAGTCCTTCACCCGACAGAATCCAGCCCGACTGCCCCGTATTTAACCGCTGCGGCGGTTGCGCATACAGGCATATCAGCTATGATGCTGAGCTTAAGATTAAGCAGCAAAGAGTCGAAGATGCCTTCAAGCGTATCGGTGGGCTTGATGTAAAGCTCAACCCCATTGTAGGGGGTGAATCCCGTTGCTTTTATCGCAACAAGGCACAGCTCCCCGTCGGCAAAGAAAACGGTAAAACAAAAATCGGTTTCTACTCTTTTCACAGCCACAATATTATCGACTGTGATTCCTGCCTTCTTCAGCCTGAGCTTTTTTCGCGGATTGCAGAAAAATTCAGAGAATGGATTGACATTCATGGTGTAAGTGTTTATGACGAAGCATCAAACAGCGGACTTATAAGACATCTTTACATGCGTGCTTCGGAAGACTGCAAAGAAACTTCAGTTTGTGCTGTAATTAACGGTAACAGCCTGCCCTTTGCCGACAAGCTCTGGGAAGCGCTCTCAGCTATGGGTGTTACCGGTCTTAGCATAAACATCAATAAAGAAAAAACGAATGTCATTCTCGGAAATGAAACAAAAACTCTTTTCGGTAAGGCTAACATAACCGACACTTTGCTTGGCACAAGGTTTGAAATATCCCCCTTATCATTTTATCAGGTAAACCGCAAGCAGACGGAAAAGCTTTATTCAATTGCTGCAGAGTATGCCGACCTGACACCGGATACCGTACTTCTTGATATGTATTGCGGTGTTGGTACAATAGGCCTGACAATGGCAGAAAAAGTTAAAGAGCTTATCGGTGTTGAAATTGTTGCTCCTGCTGTTGAAAACGCAAAGAGCAACGCAGAGCTTAACGACATAACTAACGCACGATTTATTTGCGCCGATGCTTCTCTCGCAGCAGAAAAGCTTGAAGCCGAAGGCATAAAGCCCGATGTTGTAATTCTTGATCCGCCGCGTAAGGGTTGTGACGAAGAGCTTATTAAAACGGTTGCAAAAATGTCACCCGACAGAATCGTCTATGTTTCCTGTGACCCTGCTACCCTTGCACGCGATTGCGCAGTTTTTGCAACCCTCGGCTATAATATCGCAGAACAAAACGGCAAGCACCTTATTACACCCGTTGATATGTTCCCCGGCACTGTCCATGTAGAATGTGCTTTAAAAATGTGCCGTAAGGTATTTTAGCTATTTAACGCACACGATACACATATTTTAACCTAACGGAGTTGATTTTATGTTCAGGATTGCAGCTTATACATTTGCAATACTCACAACCTTAGCAGCAATATTCATTGAAAAAATACCGTTCTTCAAATCACGATACCTCACGGGTAAAATGCTCCGCTCGCTCGGATTTTTACTTACCGGTATATGCGCCGCAGCAGCAGCCGGATTTACAGATTACTCTGCCTTTATGCTTGGCGGTCTGCTTCTCGGTGCGGTAGGAGATTTCTTTCTGGATTACAAAGAACGCAAATATTTTTTATGGGGCGCGCTTTTCTTCGGTGCAGGACATATTCTGTACATACTGAATTTTGTAACGGGATTTGAAACTCAAATGTTCACAACACCTTACACAAAACAAATTCTTGGTATAGTTGTACTTATGGTTGTTATGAGCATTATCGTAGTGTTGCTAAACAAGCTGCGATTTCCCGGCAAATTCAAACTGATGATACCGTATGCGCTTGTACTGCTTGCATCCTTTATTGTTTCATTTGCGCGCGGTATGATACTTTTTGTAAACGGTGATTTGCCCATTGCATACTGTCTTATCGGAGCAAGCGCACTGTTCATTGCATCCGACACAGCACTTGCCATTAGTATGTTCGGCACTCCGCCGCATGAATTTTTCGAGCGGATGACAAAACGGCTTGTAAATCTAGCCTATTTCCCTGCACAAGCACTGTTTGCATTGAGCATACTGTTTTTTAATGCATAGCATAAAAAAGACCTTGAACGAAAAACAAACGTTCAAGGTCTTTTAATTTTAAGTATTATACTTTATTTATTATTTTCAATAAAATCTGCAAGCGCACCAACGGTAATACAGCTTCTGAAATTTTCTGCAGTAAGTCTTACACCAAACTCATTGAAAAGGTCATCGCCAAAGCAGATGAGGTCAAACGATGTCATACCCAACTGGGTTTTGATGTTTGTTTCAGCTGTAATTTCATCGTCCGGCTCAACATAGTTGAGCAGCATATCAATAATCTTCTCTACCATTTTACTTCCTGTCCTCTCTGATTTTATCAAGAATTTCCTGTACTGTGATATCGGGATTTTCCATACCAAGCATAAGGGTATCGTGAATCTTGTTATAGAAGTGAATCAGTTCTTCACCCGGATTATTACAGATTCTGTACTCGAAGTTAAAATCAAGGCCGTTATCATAACTTCTGTGCATTACCGTAAGGTAAAGCGGCTGTACAGACGAATCGTTATTGTACCAGAAACCACGGCTGGAATTTTTCATTTCCTCACCGTAATACGGCATCTGAAAATGCGGATGATATGAAAATGTTATACATTCATAAGTATTTTTCATCGAGCACTTCATTGCAAGGTGGCGGAGAATAACAGCCTCCATCGGGCTGATATTGGAGTGTGCAAAAACATCATTCTGCGATTTTTCTATAACTCTTACAGCCTGCTCAAAGGTCATTTCAGGCTCAACAATATTTCTTGTTGAGAAGAAATGCATCCTTACGCCGCCTGCCTTTTTATCGAGCAGGGTTGCACGGCGGTTGACCATAAGCTTATATGAAATATCCTTTTCATCATCGTTGAAGGATGAAAGCGCCGTACGCATACCCATCATAAGCATACAGGACACCGACATACTTCTGTCTGCAGCAACCTGCATAAGCTTTGCAGACGACTCCGCATCCAGGCTGAACCTGAGTGTTCTTGAAGGATCATCACCGTCGAGCACCTCTGCCTTGCGAAGATTCGGATTCTTCTTTGCAATGCGTTGCTCTTTAAGGCGGCTGGGGCGCACATAGTCCGTATAAATCGGCTCGTCAAAATTCTTTATTGTGCCCTTCCAGTATTCCTTATCTTTTTTGTGCTGCTCGGAGCCTTTGTATTCAAGTTCCTTCTTCACCATTTCGATATAACTGCGCATAGGCTTGGGGTAAGCAGTGCCATACTTTTTATTCAAATAAATTGAAAGTATATCTGCAAGAAAAACTTTTGATGAATAACCGTCAAAAGCAAGGTGATGCAGCTTCATATAAATGCCGTGGTAGTTGTTTTCAAGGTGCATAATACGGATTTCATTGACAGGTCCGTTGAACATATCAATCGTTGTGTGTGAACGGTGCTTGATAAATTCATGAGCATCATCCCACGACATGTGCGACAAATCCTCTTCGATAATTTCCATTTCGTGCTTATCCGCCAGATACTGAACAACACTTTTCTTGATAAAGCCTGTTTTAGCAAAGCGCAGTCGGATACATTCACACCTGTCCATCGCCTCATAAACAGATGCTTTCATAACTTCGGTATCAAATTCACCCTGCCAATAGTAACCTGTTACAATATTAAGCACGAGAGCATCTGTACTGTGATGTTGCGAAAGGTAATACATAAGGTGCTGTGCGGGAATTAGCGGATAAGCTTCAACTTTTTTGCCGTTGCTGAGTTTGACTTTACGCATTTCAATTTTTCACTCCTTTAAATTAGAGGTTACATTAAATTCAGAAAGTAATATTTTTGCGCTTGATTTTACCTGTTGTTGTTTTCGGGAACGGAATATCTCTGATACGGATACGGGAAATTTCGCGTTCAGGCTTTTCGCCTTTATTTGCTTCTCTGACCTTTTCGTCATAATATGCCTGAAGGTCAGGAATATCAAGTGTTCCTATATAGTCAGCATCGGGGTAAACCTCTGCAACAATTCTGTCATTTTCTGCGCTGACAACAATTTCTTTGATTGTCTTTTCATCAGCAAACTTTTTCTCAAGCTCTTCGGGAGAAATATTTTCGCCGTTTGAGAGAATAATAAGGTTTTTGATTCTGCCGGTAACATAGAGATGTGTACCTTCTTCACTGAATCTGCCAAGGTCGCCTGTTTTCAAATAGCCGTCTTCTGTGAATACCGCGGCTGTTTCTTCGGGTTTTTTATAGTAACCGAGCATTACGGACTTACCCTTAACCTGAATCTCACCGTCAACAATTCTTACATCACAGATGCTCTTGAGAATTTTACCGCTCGAATCCTTGTTAAGGTCAGAGAAATCTGCTGTTGTGATTTTGGGACTTGTTTCCGTCATACCGTAGCCCTGTCTGAGCATAATGCCGTATTTTTCATACTCTGCAACAAGTCCGGGCGCGACATAAGCTCCGCCAACGGCAATCCAGCGGATATTCTTGCCAAACACCTTTTCAGCAACCTCACGATGTCTGAGGTCAGGGAATTTCTTCTGCAAAATATTTACCTTACGTATAAGAGCCTCACAAATCATGGGCACAAGGCGCATTGTTGTTGGTTGAAAAACAGAAAGGTTTCTGCCGATATTTGCCATATCTCCGTTAAGGCATACGGTCAGACCGTCAAGAAGCGGCTTAAAATAGTCGCAGGAAAAGCAGAAAATATGGTGCATCGGAAGCACGGAAAGATATACATCGTCACTGTCAAGCTCAAGCTCAGGATAGGTTACATTGGCAATAAGGTTTTCAGAGGAGAGCATAACACCCTTTCTGACACCGGTTGTGCCTGATGTGTAGATAATAGCAACGCATTCTTTAGGGTCAAGCTCAACTTCTGAAAGGTGTGCATATTCAGATTCGGAATCGTATTTTTTATAAATTTCTGCAAACCATTCGGAATTACCCATATTAACGCTTACTTTAAGCTTTCTGTAGCGCTTGATAATCTGTGCGGCGCTTTCTGCAAAATCGTTCTCAAAAAACATTGCCTCAACATCGCCGTCTTCAAAAAGCTGCACAGCCTCATCAACTGAGATATTAGCAGCAAACGGAAGGAACACATTACCGCTTATAAGCGTACCTGTAAGCGCAGTTATATATTCGTATGATGTTTTACCGATAACCGCAATGTGCATTTTTCTGTCGCACATGTGGCGAATATATCGGCAAAGAGCAAGACTGTTTTCTCTGAGGGTAACAAAGCTTTTTTCTGCAATCCTGTCACCGTCGAGATATTTTATAAAAGGCTTGTCCCCAAAAGCCTTTGCGCTGTTGTCAATAAGATCTCTCACCGTGTGAATATTTTTATAGGCTTCATTCATCTGCATAATTGAATCCATAATATTTATTCCTTCTCTTTCATCGTGAATCTATTTGTTAATATATTCGAAATACTTTGGACACACAATAGAAATATACACTATATGTGTCACATACAAGTAAACAAATCTTTGCTATAGACACATGTCCAAAGTCAGTATACTTTTAATTTTATAAGCACATAAACATAGGCGAAAATTTTTCGCTTGATGCCATTGAAAAAACATCCTCATCGCTTATTATAACATGGTCAGCAACATGCACATTGATAAGACCCATTGATTTTACAAGCACCGAAGTTGTTTCAATGTCACTTCTTGAAGGTGACGCAACTCCGCCGGGATGGTTGTGTGCAAGAATTATGCTTTCAGCATTGTTCTGAAGTGCAAGCTGTGCTATTTTCCGCATATCAATCTGCGCCAGCTTCAGCGACCCTTCGGAAGCAAAAACAAAGTTGTTTATCCTGCCCTGTGAATCAAGACAAAGCAATGCTACGCGCTCAATGTTCATGCCGTAAAATCTCGGCATCAGATAATTTTTCAAATCCTGAAAATTGCTGACTGTTTTTATTTTCTCAGTCTTTTCGCTTGTATATCTTCGGAAAAGCTGCGGCATAAGGGTAATCAGGGTTGCGGCAGTATCACCTATTCCGTCAATCTTTTTTAAATCTTCATATTCTGCCTCAAGAACTGCAGGCAGGGAACCAAAGCGCTCGATAAGCCTGTGTGCAACCGGATTTGTATCGCCTCGTTTATTCGCATAAAACAACAACAGCTCAAGAACCTCGTGCGAAGAAAATGTGTCAAGTCCTGCCGTTTTGTATTTTTCACGCATGCGCTCTCTGTGTCCGCTGTGTATATTCGTCTTATTTTTATCATCCATAATCAAAGCACCGAAACATTAAATTCGCCAAGCCTTACACCGTTTGAATCCTTAAATGTGTTATAAGTCGATTTTGCACTCAGCGCTGTGACATCCTTCGCATCGGGACGCACAGCTTCCGGTATTGTAAGAGTAACCACCGTGCAACCGTTCTCCGTGGTAACGGCTGCCATGCCGCTGTATTTTCCGGTTACGGAAAGCGAACAGGTGCCATCTAACAAGTTATAGGTGTAAGTTTTTGCAGACCTTCCGTTTTCTTTCAGGGTAAGAGTCATTACACTTCGTGACGATATATCATATTTATCATCAAGGTAAACCTTCATACAGGTAAGCTTCTCTCCGTCTGTAATGCCCGCAGCCTTATGTCCGCCTGACTTTACCAAACCGTTGCCGATAAATGCAGATGTCGGCTCTGCAGATGCCTTTTCACTTGTCGGCTCAACCGGCACGGTGACAAACTCGCCTGAGACATCTGTAAGAACTTCGCCGTTTGTTCCGGTCATAATCTCATAAACACCGTCAGAGCCGGATGAGGCTGCCGTCGTTCCGGTTTGATTATCTTCATTGTATATCAGTAATCCGTTATAGGTTGTTTTTTCTGACTTGTCAGCCGTAGTTTCCTCCGGCATCTCAGAAGGCCTTTCTTTTTCTATTTCCTGCCATCCGTATTCCCAAAGATATTTTGAATCCACATCAGATAACACCGGTTCATCCTGAACATACGGAACTGTTGGATTATTCTGCGTCGGAATCTCGGTTTTCTCGCTGCCGAACAATATGCTATCGTCGCCCATCATAAGCTGAACAATAAGAAAAATCGCAACAGCCAGCAATAACAAGGCAACTATTGTAACTATTCTGTTTTTGGCCTTTTTTGTCATAGCTTCCTCCCGGACTGCAAAATACATCAACTTATATATTACCATATAATATGTCAAAATACAAGCGATAATTAAATTCAACTTCAAACTGCATTTTGTCATTTTTGTGATAATATTTTAAAAAATAAAAATTATGTTTGAAATAATCATAAGTATATGATATTATATGGAATATATTATTTTAAAGGGAGGTTTTGTTTTTGGACGATTTTAAAGAAAACAACGGTCTTGAGCCCGAAATCCAGGACGAAAATGTTAATAATTCACCCGAAACACCCGAAGACAACGAACCGGCTGAAGAAATTCAGACGGAAGAAAATACCGTCACAGCAGAAGCTGACGACGAAGACGGAATACCCATAACCGAGCCTGAGTGCGATTCCGATTCAGACGAGCCCGAAATGTGTATTCTCTGCGGAGAAAAGCCTGCGGACAAATCCTTCGGTGAAAACTATGACCTTTGTGCAGACTGCAGACAGAGTCTTATCAAAAGTCCGCTCCGTTTCAAAGGCTTTGTTGCGCTCATAACAATCCTTGTGCTCGGTGTATGGGGAATGATGTTCCTCGGCTCACAGCTTCAGACACTTGAGGCTATTGAACAAGGCTATGCGTACATTGAAGAAAACAAACCCGAAAGTGCACTCGATTCAATTGCTTCACAGACAAACATCGGTTGGAAAACTGCAAGCAAGGTTGCAGAGCTGTGCTACGAAATGGGTTCGGTAGATGATGTAAGCTACCTTGTAGATATGTTCTTCTACGACAAAACAGCCGCAGAAGAAGGTAAAGAGCTTACATGGGCAGACACAGTCGGCAAATCAGACCTCAACGCACCCTGGAACAAAGAGCTCAAGAGGACTTACGATTTTGTTCTGGAAATCAACTCTTATGCCAACGAGCATTCCGAGCTGTTTTACAAGTATTATGAGCAGCTGTATTACGGCGAAATAACAGAAAAAGAAATTCCCTATGACGAGCTCATCAAGCAGTACGGCGATAAGCTTGCCGCAGCAGAAAACAACCTTGAAAAGGGTATGATAAACTACTATATGCTTGCTCTTTCAAGCATTTGCGGCAAAGATGCCGAAACACAGCTTGAATACTGTTCATCTGTCGCAGAAAACGCGCCGGATTGCACATGGCTCTATCGTGATAACCTCATAACTCTTTACATCCAGACGGGTGATTATACAAAAGCTGATGAATGGATTGCAAAGCTTCGCGAAACAAATCCCGAAAGCCTTTATGCAGACAGATACGAGGCTCTTTCACTTCGCTATCAGGGCAAATATGCCGAAGCTATGGAAGGCTTTAAAACTATCCTTGAAGGCGAAGCTCTCAACGATGCTTTCTACGATGTTTATTACGACGCTCTTGTTTGTGAATTTATGGCAGGCAACTATGAAGAAGCTTACGAATATGCTTCCGCTTGCTTCAACGACCAGTATTATCTCACACCCGAAAGTGTAAACTTCTATGCCTTGCTCAGCAAAAAGCTTGGCAAGGATTCAGGTTACGATGCAGTAGTCGAATTCCTTAAAGGCTACGATATGAAAATCAGTCCGAGTGTTGACAAATATCTCAGCGGTGAAATCACAGTTGAACAGCTTATCAAGAACGGTGAGGTGGTATTTGAATGAAACTGATATATGTGCTTACAAAGATTATTACTTTTCCCGGTGCACTGACAAAGGCTTTCTTTGAGCAGATTATGTGCCGCATATTCAAATGCCCCGTCGAGGATAACCGTTATCTTCGTACAGACGAAATGTGCGGCCATGTTGACCACGAGCTTATCGAGCGACCTGTTGCAAGCTATATGTTCTGCTTTATTCCTGGTCTGCTTAATTTCCTGCTCGCTCAGATTATCTGCCTGTTCCCAATGATTAACATTGGTCTGCTCGGCAATTACAAGGGTTTTGTAGCTTCATCCGGTCTTTCAGCTTTTATAAAAGAAGAAGCTATGATTAACACACTTGATTTCATTCTTCCCTTCTTCTTTGCCTGGATCTGTGTGTCACTGCTCACCAACATCTTCCCTCTTTTCGAAGATATGATAGTTATGAAGGAGCAGTACAAAAAGCTTAATCCTGTGCTGAAGGTAGTTTTCTTCCCCGGCTACATTGTAATGCGTATTGGCACAGTGCTTGAAAAATACGGCATTACATTCCTTCTTCTTATTGCTTTTACATTTGTTATTGCAATAGTACAGTAAATCAAACAAACAAAAAGCTTGCGCGGCATTGATAATGCCATGCAAGCTTTTTTCTTTATTCTCACTTATTTCTTCATGAAAGAGTTACAGTCAACACATTCAGGCTTTGTGGGGTTAGCCTCGTGTGTGCCGATTGAAACTGTGTCTAGTGTGCAATAGTTGGAGCTGTCACAATGGTACTTGCACTGTGAAACGCTGCAACGGATGCACTTGTTTTCCTTATCACATGTCATTATATATCACCTCCGCATCAATATTTTATCCGCGGAGAGTGAAAATATACTGCTTTTATTTTTTGTTATTATTCAGTGCATCTGTAAGTGACTGAATTGAAATTTTGTCTTTGAAAAAGTTCAGTGTACCTGAAAGCCGCTCAATCGGATTAGGATTCCAGTGATTAACCGGTGCAGACTTTATTCCCGCTTCTTCAAGCATTGGCATTATTGCAACAAAGCGCTTTTCAAAGCTGTCATAATCAAGCTTTTCTTTTTTTGTCCATCCGTTTTCTGCGACAGCTGCAAAACGCGGAAAGAACATATAGCAAAGCTTTTCAAAGTCGCAGATATACTCTGTCCATATCGGCGCTTCGACACCCATAACAAATTTTTCCATAACAGGCGCAATACCCTTCAGAACAGGATTGAAGCTGTATGTCTTTTTGACCGGTGTCATAAAGTAGGGATAATCGCAGTAATAGTGGTAAAAATCACTTGTGATGACATTACACGCACGGTTTGCCCACCTTACACTGTGCTTTTTCGGGTCCATCCACATCTGTACAACAGTATCAGCAGGCAGATTATCACCTGCAAGACTTTCATTCCACACGATAGCCTTCTTGCCAAGCTTTTTAAGGTGCTCTATCACCTTACCTGTAAACCAGCCCTGAAGCGCGGCATAATCAACCGTCACAAGCTCGCTGAGCTTTTCGCGGCACTTGGGACAGGATTTCCAGTAGGTATACTTGACCTCATCACCGCCGATATGAAAATATTCGCAGGGGAAAAGCGGAATTATTTCATCAAGCAGCTCATATACAAATTCAAGTGTTTTTTCGTCGCCTACGCAAAGTACATCCTCAAAAATGCCCTGCTTAGTCTGCACGGGCACCTGCACCTTGCGGCAGGAAAACTCAGGATAGGCGCTGACAATCGCAGTTGTGTGACCGGGCATATCAATTTCGGGCACAACCTCAATAAACCGCGCCTTACAATAGCTGACAATTTCCTTTATATCTTCGTGAGTATAGTATCCGCCATAGCGCTCATTAATATGTGTTCCGCCAAAATCATCACTTTCGCGCCACGAACCCTTTTCGTTTAAAAGCGGAAATTTTCTGCTCTCTATTCTGAAGCCCTGGTCATCGCTCAGGTGCCAGTGCATACGGTTGAGCTTGAGCAGCGCCGCTGCATCAATTATTCTTTTAATCTCATCAAGGCTTTGCATGTGTCTTGCGCTATCAAGCATAAAGCCTCTGTAGGCAAAGCGCGGCTTATCCTTTATTGTAACACAAGGAATCATACCGCTGCATTTAAGCTGCTCAAGTGTCTTTTCGGCATAAAAAAGTCCTGCATCCGTCTGAGCGGTAAGCTTTATACCGTCTTCAGCGGCGGTCAATATGTAACCTTCTTCTCCCAGAGAATCATCTTTAATTTTGTAGCTGTCAACATTATCCGGGTTTTTAACAAAACCGTCAGAGTATTTTATACTGTTGGGAAACGGTACAATGTTCATATTATTCTTCCTTATCTTTACGATGTTATGTATGGGGATTAAATCCCCATCAGAAATTAGTCCATTGTGTTGTTATCCTGTGTTGTAATAACTGTTGCTCCCTCTGCTTGTGTCCGGAAAAGCAGGGAGATACACCAGATACCCGCAAGGGCAACAAGTGTGTAAACAATTCTGGCGGCAATGGAAGCCTGACCGCCAAAAATCCAGGCTACAATATCAAACTTGAAAAGACCGATACTGCCCCAGTTGAGCGCGCCGATAATAACGAGCGCAAGAGATGTTTTATCCAGCATTTTATCTCACCCCTTTTTACCGTTTGAACGGTCGGTAATAGCATTTACCAAAAGGATAAGTTTTATGCATTCATTTTTCAGTTTGCATTTGCCATTGCTGAAACCGCTTTTCGAAGCAGGTCAACAGGCTCATCGCCGGGCATAATTTTAATCAGAATATACGGCTTTGCGCCTTTGGCAACAATTGATGCGCGTCTGCCCATTGCTGTTATAAGAGCGGCAACCTTGCTCATATCGGGGCGCTCAATATAAAGATGAAGTTCCTTCATCTTCTGACCAATTTCATAAATGCCTAGCTGCGCTGCAGAATTACGCAGAAGCGAAACATTTATAAGCCCCGTCACACTCGGAGGCGGGTCTCCGAAACGGTCAATCAGCTCATCAAGCACATCATCTGCATCCGCTTCATTTTTAATGTCTGCAATCCTACGGTACATCGCAAGCTTCTGCGGCACATTTGAAATATATTTTTCTGGAATATGTGCATTTACACGCAGGTCAATAAGGCACTCTTTTGTCGGCTCAGCAGGCTCTTCGCCCTTTTCTTCGCTTATCGCTTCGCCGAGGAGCTTGACATACATTTCGTAGCCGACTGCCTCCATATATCCGTGCTGCTGTGCACCGAGCACATTGCCCGCACCTCTCAGCTCAAGGTCGCGCATTGCAATTTTGAAGCCGCTTCCGAATTCGGTAAATTCTCTTATAGCTTCAAGGCGGTGTGTCGCAATATCACTCAGCTCTTTTCCGAGAGTAAAAGTAAAGTATGCGCTCGCCCTTCGTGAGCTTCTGCCGACTCTGCCTCTTATCTGGTGAAGCTGTGCAAGTCCCATTCTGTCTGCGTTTTCAATAATCAGTGTGTTAGCATTGGGCACATCAACACCCGTTTCAATAATCGTTGTGCAAACGAGCACATCCGCCTCACCCTCAATCATAGCCTGCCACACATCACTCAGCTCATCCTCGCTCATTTTACCGTGACCGACAACAATTTTAGCATCGGGCAAGACATCGTGAAGCCTTGCGGCACAGCGCTCAATATCATCAACCCTGTTGTGAAGGTAATAAACCTGACCGCCTCTGCGAAGCTCACGCTCAATTGCCTGAGCAATAATATCAAGGTCATATTCAATAACATAGGTCTGCACAGGATGTCTGTCCATTGGTGCTTCTTCAAGTGTGGACATATCCCTGATGCCCGACATTGCCATATTCAGCGTACGCGGAATCGGTGTCGCAGAGAGTGTGAGCACATCAACATGCGGATAAAGCTCCTTGAGCTTTTCCTTTTGCTCAACACCGAAGCGCTGCTCTTCATCAATTATAACAAGACCGAGGTCCTTGAATTTTATATCCTTTGAAATGAGTCTGTGAGTGCCGACAATTATATCGAGCGAACCTCTGCGAAGGTTGGCAAGAATTTTTTCCTGCTCCTTAGGTGTGCGGAAGCGCGAAATCATATCGCATTCAACGGGGAAGGTATCAAAGCGTTTTTTGATTGTCTGGTAATGCTGCATTGCAAGCAGGGTGGTTGGCACGAGAATTGCACACTGCTTACCGTCAGCAATGCATTTGAAGGCTGCGCGGAGTGCAACCTCCGTTTTGCCGAAGCCTACATCACCGCAAAGAAGCCTGTCCATGGGGTGCGGCTTTTCCATATCGCGCTTGATTTCGGCAATACAGCGAAGCTGGTCATCCGTTTCGTCAAACTCAAACCTGCGTTCAAAATCATTTTGCATATCAATATCGGGCGAAAAAGCATGGCCCTTAATATTGAGTCGCTTTGAGTAAAGATTGATAAGCTCTGCTGCCATATCCTTTACACTTGAACGCACTCGCGAACGCGTTTTTGTCCAGTCATCACTGCCGAGCCTGTTGAGTGAAACCGTTTTTGTTTCACTGCCCGGACCGATGTATTTTGTAACAAGATCAAGCTGTGTGACAGGCACATAAAGCACACCGTCTTTTGCATATTTTATCTTGATATAGTCCTTAATCATACCGTCGGCATTCAGGCTGTTTATGCCGTCAAAAATACCGATACCGTGTGTTGCGTGCACAACATAGTCACCGCGGTGAAGCTCATCAAGGCTGTTAAAGGTCTGACCCTTGTTTTTCTTTTTCGCTTTGCGAAGCGAGCCTAAATTCGCCTGACGCGAGCCATAGGTTATGACAATTGCCTTTGCAGCAGGATATTCAAAACCGAAGGAGAGTCCGCCCGTGATTATGCTGACACAGCCCGACGGAAATTCAAGCGGCACAACAGGGAAAAACATTGCATTTATATTTTCATCTGTCAGCTCTTCAGCAAGTGATTTTGCCGCCTTTTCGCCTCCTGCAAAAACAACCGCTTTATATCCCTTTGAAATTGCAGGGCGCACATCCTCAATCAGATCCTGAAGCTGACCCGTCCACGGCGGAAGCTGACGCGCAGAAAGAGTGACGAGATTTTTTACGGGTGTATCAAAACTGCCGCGCGGCAGATTGTCCATATATACAGCTCTACGCTTTTCATAAAGAATCTTAAGCTCTTCAAAGGTAAGGGCAAATCTGTCCATTCCCTTTGAAAGCACACCCTCTTCAAACATCGCTTTAATGTCTTCATTCAGAATTTTTTCACTTGCTTCTGCATGTGTTTTCACCGACGAGGTTTCGCAGACAAAAAGCATATATCCCTCTGCGTGTTCAAATACGGTTGCACCGCCGTTGCCGAGCAGGGGCATATAACGGTCGAGCGATTCAATACGCACACCGTTTTTAATTTTTTCAATATCTTCATCAAGCAGAGCCTTTGCCTTAACTGAGCCTTTGCCCTTGAGAGCTGCCTTATGCTGTTCAATTATACCGATAAGCGATTCTGGACTTTCAAAAAGAATGCCCGTTGCAGGTGTGATAAGCACCTGACCTATCTGCTCGGTGCGGCGCTGAGTATCCGTTTCAAAATAGGCAATGCTGTCTACCTCTTCGCCCCAGAGTTCAATTCTTACCGGAGCATCAAGCGACGGCGGAAAAATGTCAATAAGACCGCCTCTTATTGCAAACTGACCCTTACCCTCTACAAGCTCACATCTTGTATAACCCGCGGAAATAAGGTCATCGGCAATCATGTCAAGCGGAATTTCACTGCCCACCTCAATAACCATTGTGTTGCGGCGCAGAATATGCGGCTCAATGGTAAGCTGCATTGCCGCTTCAACACTCATTACAACCGCCTCAAGAGTCTGCTGAGCCATAGAAGAAAGCACGCCGAGCCGCTGCTGCTCATAATCTCGCGAATGCGCTTGGTTCGGGCGGAAGCTGAAATCACCTGCAGGATAGAGTGCCGCCGCAGTGCCCATTGAAGTAAGGTCATCGCGCATTTTTGTTGCCGAGCTTTCATCAGGCATAATAATAAGTGCACGGCGCTTTTTCTCGCTGCAAAGCGAATGAATAAAATGCGCCTTGTGAATGTGCGAAAGGCCGAGCACACCCATAGGCAGCTGATTTTTGTCAATTGCCCCGGACAATTCACCGTATTCAAATAATCCCTTTGAGAATTCAGTTAATGCTGTCATTTTTCCTCCTGATAATTAAACGGCGAAAGGCAGGGAATGGCATTACCCACCCCCTGCGATATTCAGATAATAGTTTATAAATTATAATGAGAATAGTGAATAATTGGGGAAGGGCTTTGCCCTCACCCGATCTTAATGGCTGAATTTGCTCATTGCCTCGTCAATTTTGCCGTCAGCAAGGTATTCAAGCGCATCACAAGCCTTTTCCATGGCTTGCTTCATCTGCGGTATTTCATCCTTTGAAAATGCAGAAAGCACATAGTCCGCAAGGTCATAGTCTGCATGCGGCTTTGCGCCTACGCCAAGCTTGATGCGCGGAAAATTGTCACTGCCCAGGTGCTGGATTATGCTCTTGATACCGTTGTGACCGCCTGCGCTGCCCTTGCGTCTGATACGCAAGCCACCGCAGGGAAGCGAAATATCGTCAAAAATTACAATTACCTTTTCAGGCGGAATTTTATAAAAGCGGCACGCCTCGCCCACAGCCTCACCGCTAAGGTTCATAAAAGTCTGTGGCTTCATAAGCAGACAGCGGTGACCGTTTATATCTGCCTCGCCTACCGTTGACTTGAACTTTATTTTGTTAATCTTCACGCCGAGCTTGTCTGACAGCATTTCCATGCACAGCCAGCCTGCATTGTGGCGGGTGTTTTCATACTGTCTGCCGGGGTTGCCCAAGCCTACGATAAGACACTCCGGACCCGACGAAGAAAAGCTTTTTTTCTTAAACATCATTTGATTTAATCCCTGTTAAATTTTCCTTGTCAGACTTGATTTTTTCCTCTAATTTGTCAAGCCATTTTTCAGCTGATTTGAGTGTATAGAAGGTGTGCATCTCCTTGCGGGGGAAACGCATCATATAGCTGAGCACGCGGTTACGCTCAGCAGAAGGATAGAACCAAGTTCTCCTCAGTTCATCCCTGCGCAGAATTTCCGGACAATTTTCGGGCATATCCGGTCTGTCCTTTGAGTGAAATTTTATTCTGCGTTTTATAAGATTCATATAACATGTTGCGCGTGAAATATCCATAAACAGCACGGCATCCGCCTGCATAAAGCGCTCCTTGAGAGTAGAACCGTAGTTGCCGTCAATAATCCAAGCATCACCAGCCGCAAATGTCTTCACCTTTTCAAGCCACTGCTCGCGTGGAGTTTCACCCCAGCCGGGCTGCCAGTATTCCTTGTCGAGATGTATGAGCGGCAGACCCATCAACTCGGCAAGGCGAAGTGAAAATGTGGTTTTTCCGCTTCCGCAGTTACCCACAACAAGTATTTTTTTACATTCCCTGAATCCCATGCGATAAACCTCATTCCCTTTTTATTTTGGGGTTATACCGTAGTGTAAATCAGTGTTAATAACCGATATAAATATACAACTTGAAACTTAATTCTATTTTAAAAATTCATTTAAACATTAAATCTGAACAAAACAATGTCGCCGTCGTTCATAACATATTCCTTGCCTTCGCTTCGCACAAGACCTTTTTCCTTTGCGGCAGTCATTGTACCGCAAGCCATAAGATCGTCAAATGCGATAACCTCGGCACGGATAAAGCCGCGCTCAAAATCGCTGTGGATTTTACCCGCAGCCTGCGGAGCCTTCGTGCCTTTTTTAATTGTCCAGGCTCTTACCTCAGGCTTACCTGCTGTAAGATACGAAATAAGACCGAGAAGGCTGTAACTGCGCTGAATGAGAAGGTCAAGACCGCCCTGCTCAATGCCAAGGTCTGCAAGGAACATCTCCTTTTCTTCCTTGCTCAGCGAAGCTATTTCAGCTTCAAGCTCTGCGCAGATCGGGAGCACCTCAGCGCCCTCTGCCTTTGCAATTTCGCAAACCTTTACATAGCCTTCGTTCTTATCAAGACCGTCTACAAAATCTTCCTCACTCATGTTACATGCATAAATAACGGGCTTTGCAGTAAGAAGTGTTGACTGAGCAAGAATTTCTTTTTCATTCTCGTCACACTCAATATTTCTTGCAGGTGTGCCTGCCTCAAGCTCTTCCTTCACTCTCTTGAGGAAATCAAGCTCTGCGGCAAGTGTCTTGTCACCCTTCATCGCCTTTGCTGTACGGTCAATTCTGCGCTCAATCATCTCAAGGTCGGAGAAGATAAGCTCAAGATTGATTGTTTCAATATCGCGTGCAGGGTTGATGCTGCCGTCAACATGAATAATATCGTCATTGATAAAGCAGCGAACAACATGAACAATTGCGTCAACCTCGCGGATATTTGCAAGGAATTTGTTGCCGAGGCCTTCACCCTTTGATGCACCCTTTACAAGACCGGCAATATCGACAAACTCGATAACTGCGGGTGTGTACTTGTCTGGGTTATACATCTCAGCGAGCTTGTCAAGCCTGCTGTCAGGCACGCTGACAACACCGATATTCGGCTCAATTGTACAGAAGGCATAGTTTGCAGACTGTGCACCTGCGTTTGTGATAGCATTGAAAAGTGTGCTCTTACCTACATTCGGCAAGCCTACAATACCAAGTTTCATTTTTGATTCACCAGTCTGCCTTCACAGGCAGTCCTTTCTCTTTCCATTATTATAATAGCCACAACTATAAACGAAATAAACATTATGAAAAACGTTCTGTAGCCTGATGCCCATACGGTAGGCGAAAAGCCCATCACCACGCGCGAAGCAAAGCCTGCCGCAAGAACCGTAAAAGCTTTGATTACAAGATGTTTTTCTTTAAGAATAACTGCCAGAGTGTACATTACACACACCAGCACAACGATAAAATAAATATCTGCAGCCGCCGAAAAATGATAAACCGCTTTTGTCATACGGTAGTGCTTTAAATTTTCAAAGGGACTTATCAGATTAAAGACAGCAAGTACAACTGCAGAAGCCGCAGGAAACAGTGCCGCCGCCCTGTCGCACAGCTTATTTGACTTTTTGAAAAGAACAACCGCAAGAAAAACAGTAAACGCAATGAAAGCCGCAAACGCAAACCTTACATCCATCGTAAAGCAGTACATCGTAGAGGAAAAACCAAGCTCAAGCTTTTCAAAAAGACCGAGCGACGAAAAGTCCGGAAAATACCGTGCCGTTTCACGCATCATTCGGGAATTGTCCTGCGAAGTGTTACCTATATAAGCATAAACCAAGCCGAATGAACTGACCAAAAGCAAAGCAAGCGGATAAACATTAAACCGCTTTTTTACAAAGAACAGATAAAAACAGCCGATTGCAAACGATGCCGTCAGCACAGCGGACATCTGCTCCATATTGATTGCATACAGCAAAGCGGCAATACCCGACAATAGTATGTACCACGGTACTTTTTTCCCTGCCGCAATGTTCTGAAAAATCAACAAAGAAAACAAACCGAAAGCAACCGGCCACAAATAATTAACCGTTGTTGCAATAAAGCCTGCATCAACCGTAACCATTGCCGGAAAAACCGAAAGACCGCATATTACAGCCTGTATTTTCTTATCGGTTGCACCAAGCAGTTTTGAAATAACATATGGCAATAAGGTAAGTACAAAAGGATTTATAATCCGCCACAGAATATGATACTTTGAAAAAATATAAGTCATTGTGTCGGTCATAATTCTGCTGCTGCCGTAAAGGAAATCGCCGAGTGACAGCGAAGCTTCCGCACCGAATATCTTATCGTCGCCCCAGTTAAGCGGCAGAAAAAAATGCACAAGCAGGGCAAGAGCTAAAAAAGCGACAAACGGACTGATATTCTTAAGTGTGAATTTCATCCGTTTCACCCCTTTGCACAATACTCCATTTTAACTCTCTAATTATATATGCTTTCAAAGAAAAAGGCAAGGGGATTTTCACATTTTACACCAACATTGACATTTCAGTTATATTTGTATATTATATTATATATGTTTTATGCGGAGGTAAGATTATGAAAATGAGGCCTGAACATGAGAAAAAGGCGGTTAAGGTGCTTTGTACAGCCGCACCGTTTGCCGCACTTTCACCTGCGCGCATTCAGTCACTCATAACAGGTGACGATGTTCAGCTCAAAGAATTTTCCTCAGGTCAGCAGATATTCCCCTGCCGCAGCTTAAGCGACTGCATCGGTGTATTAATCAGCGGCGAATGCCGCTCAATGCTCGGCAAGAAAATAGTATCCGTCGGCCAAGAGGGTGAAATCTTCGGTCTTGCAGAGCTTTATTCATCACAGAGTGTCGCCCCCTTCAAAGCAGCTGCCGCTCAGGTTTGCCGTGTGCTTTTTATCAGCCACCATGCTGTTGATATGCTGATTGAAGACAGCTCCGATTTTGCAAGAAGCTACATTGCAATGCTCAGCGAAAGCGTTATAAAATCACAAGCTCAGGCAAAGACACTTGCAAGCGGCAGTGCAGAAAGAGCGCTCAGCGAATATCTTCTCTCCCGCCCCAGGAATGCAAAGGGCGAGGTTTCTCTTCCCCAGGATATGTCAAAGCTTGCCAAGCAGCTTGAACTCGGAAAAAATTCCCTTTTCAAGGCAATTGATTCTCTCAATTCCTCCGGTGCAATTTCGTTCAGCGGCAATACTCTTTGCATAAAAGATGAAGAAACACTGAAAACCTTTATGTAATATTTACATCTGTGACATTAAAACACTTTATTTTTATTGAAGTATAGAGTATAATATAAATTTGAACTGACAGTAAGGAAGGTAAAGAAAATGTCTATTTTCACAAAAATCTTCGGTGACTACTCGAAGAAAGAACTAAAAAGAATAACCCCTCTTAAAGACAAAGTTCTTAAGCTTGAGGATGAGTATGCGCGTCTGAGCGACAAAGAGCTTCAGGCAAAAACTCCCGAATTCAAATCAAGACTCGAAAAGGGTGAAACCCTTGACGACATTCTGCCTGAGGCTTTTGCCGCCTGCCGCGAGGCTGCATGGCGCGTGCTCAAGCAGAAGCATTACCCCGTTCAGATTCTGGGCGGTATTGTGCTTCATCAGGGCAGAATTGCAGAAATGAAAACAGGTGAAGGTAAAACCCTCACCACAACCCTGCCTGCCTACCTCAACGCACTCAGCGGCAAAGGTGTGCACATTGTTACAGTCAACGATTACCTTGCACGACGCGACTCCGAATGGATGGGCAAGGTTTACCGCTTCATGGGTCTGACGGTAGGTCTTATTGTGCACGATTGCGATAACGATCAGCGCCGCGAGGCATATGCCGCAGACATCACATACGGCACAAACAACGAAATGGGATTTGACTACCTTCGTGACAATATGGTGCAGTACAAAGAGCAGCGCGTTCAGCGCGGACACAGCTTTGCAATTGTTGACGAGGTTGACTCAATTCTTATCGACGAAGCAAGAACTCCGCTTATCATTTCCGGCAGAGGCGAAGCATCAACACAGCTTTATGACCTTGCGGACAGATTTGCAAAATCGCTCAAAATGGTAAAGGTTCGTGAGGTTGACAACAAGAAGGAAACCGTTGAATCCATAGGTGAAGACGGTGACTATGTTGTTGACGAAAAGGCTCGCACGGCAACCCTTACAAAAAGCGGTGTTGAAAAGGCAGAGCGATACTTCAATGTTGAAAACCTTATGGACGGCTCAAACCTCACAATTCAGCACCACATCAACCAGGCAATCAAGGCAAACGGTGTTATGCGCCGCGACATTGACTATGTTGTAAAAGACGGCAAGGTGCTTATTGTTGACGAATTCACAGGCCGTATTATGCTCGGCAGACGATACAACGAAGGTCTGCACCAGGCAATTGAAGCTAAGGAAGGCGTTAAGGTTGAGCACGAGAGCAAGACTCTCGCCACAATCACCTTCCAGAACTATTTCCGTATGTTTGACAAGCTTTCGGGTATGACAGGTACAGCTAAAACCGAGAGTGTTGAATTCCAGGAAATTTATAATCTTGATGTTGTTGAGGTGCCCACCAACAAGCCCATGGCAAGAAAAGATAACCCCGATGTTATCTATAAAACAGAGCCTATTAAGTTCCGCGCAATTCTTGACAGAATCGAACAGTGCCACGCAAAGGGTCAGCCCGTGCTTGTAGGTACCATTTCAATTGAAAAGTCCGAAGTGCTCAGTGCACTCCTCAAAAAGCGCGGCATCAAGCATCAGGTGCTCAATGCAAAGTTCCACGAAAAAGAAGCGGAAATCATTGCGCAGGCAGGTAAATTCGGCGCTGTTACAATTGCAACAAACATGGCAGGCCGAGGCACTGACATCAAGCTTGGCGGTAACGAAGAGTTTCTTGCCAAGAGCGAGATGCGCCGTATGGGCTACAGCGAAGAAATGATTGCAGAGGCAACAGGCTTTGCTGAAACAGATAACGAAGAAATTCTTGAAGCGCGAAAAACCTACACCGACCTTGAAGCAAAGTACAAAGCGGAAATTGCCCCAGAGGCTGACAAGGTTCGTGAGGCAGGCGGTCTTTATATCATAGGCACAGAGCGCCACGATTCAAGACGAATTGACAACCAGCTCCGCGGCCGTTCAGGCCGTCAGGGCGACCCCGGCGAAAGCCAGTTCTTCCTGAGCTTTGACGATGATGTAACGCGTCTTTTTGGCGGCGACAAAGCACAAATGATGCTTGAGCGTCTTAATGCGCCCGAAGATATGCCGCTTGACACCAAGATTTTCTCAAACATTGTAGAAAACGCACAGAAGAAGGTTGAAAGCCAGAACTTTGCAATCCGTAAGAATGTTCTTCAGTACGACGATGTTATGAACCAGCAGCGCGAGCTTATATATAAGCAGCGTAATCAGGTTCTTGACGGTGACGACCTCAAGGGTGTAATGCACAAGATGATGACAGACAGCATCGGCGACTCTGTCGATTTCCACCTTCCCGCATCAGCCAATTCCGATGACTGGAGTGTTGAGGGTCTGCGCTCATACTATATGAACTGGCTTCTCACTCCCGAAGATTTTGCAGACGGCATTGACGACAGTGAAGAAGCAAAAGAGCTTCTCATTTCCCGTGCCGAAGCAAGATACGAGCAGAGAACTCAGGAGCTCGGCGAGCTTATGCCCCTGCTTGAAAGAAAGGTTCTGCTCGACAATGTTGATGCAAAGTGGATGGACCACCTCGACGCAATGGAAGAGCTCAAGCGCGGCATCGGTCTGCGTGCATACGGTCAGAAGGACCCCGTTGTTGCATTCCGCTTTGAAAGCTACGATATGTTTGACGACATGACCCGTCAGATAAGACAGGACACCGTGCGTGTACTTCTTACAGCCGTTGTCAAAACCGAGGACGACACAAAGCGCGAGCAAAAAGTTAAGGAAGTTGCCACAAATGCAGGCGGCGACGGCACAGACAAAAAGCGCCCCGTACGCAAGGCGGCAAGCGAAAAGGTAGGTCCGAATGATCCCTGTCCCTGCGGAAGCGGTAAGAAATACAAAAAGTGCTGCGGCTCACCTGCCGCACAGGCACAGCAGAAATAATAATCAGAGCGGTAAAGAGGTGAAGGCTCACCTCTTTACTGTTGCTTTTTAAAACGAAACAAAGAAGGTAGCTTTATGTATCAGAAGCTTGTTGATTTTTTCAAAGACAAAAGTGTGCTTATTCTCGGTCTCGGCAGAGAGGGAAGAGCAACTCTCGGCTTTCTCCGCCGCTACTATCCCGAAATGCACATCACCGTTGCAGATAAAAATCCCGTTCAGGTTAGTGACGATAATGTAACATTAATCTGCGGCGAGAATTATCTTGACTGCATTAACGATTTTGATATTGTTATGCAGAGCCCCGGTATTTCCCTGCGCGATGTTAAAATTAACGAAGGCACAACAGTAACGGGCGAAATGGATTTGTTCCTGCGCTTTGTCCCCTGCCGCAAAATCGGCATAACAGGCACAAAGGGCAAAACCACCACAACAACTCTCGTTTACCGCATGCTTCAGGCTGGCGGAGTGCCCAGCATGATTATGGGCAACATCGGCACACCTGTTTTTGAAAGCCTTGATGAAATTGAGGGCAAGGTTGCAGTTATTGAAATGAGCTGTCATCAGCTTGAGTTTTCACACGCATCCCCCGATGTTGCAATTTTCACAAATGCTTTCCCTGAACACCTTGACCATTACAACGGATTTGAAGGCTACATTGGTGCAAAGCTCAACATTGTGCGCTACCAGAATGAAAATAATCTCTTTATATCAAATGCCGATCAGCCGCTTGAAGATGTTGTCGGCGGTCTGGATTTCGTGCGTTCACGCAGAAAGACGGTAAGCTGCAAAGCATACGAGAGCGACGAATTCTTCCGCTATCTCACCACTCTCTCATCTGCGCTCCCCGGTGAGCATCAGTGGCAGGACATCTTCTTTGCCGCAACAGCTGTGCGCGAATTCAGTGTAAGCGACGAAGCTATTGCAGAGGCTGTGCGAGGCTTTACAGGCATACCTCACAGACTCGAATGCTTTGCAGTCAAAAACGGCATCAGCTTTTATGACGATGCTATAGCCACAATTCCCAACGCAGTAATCGGCAATGTAAAAGCGCTCGGCAATGTCGGCACTCTTATAATCGGCGGCATGGACAGAGGTCTTGATTATTCTCAGTTTGTAACCGAGCTTATGACAGCGCCTATTGACAACCTTATCTGTATGCCCGAAACGGGTTACAGCATTGCAGACGAGCTTGAAGCAAAGGGCTGCACACTTAAAATTGTCCGCTGTGAAACACTTGAAGAAGCAGTAGAAAAGAGCTTTGAGCTGACGGCAAACGGCAAAGCCTGCTTGCTCTCCCCTGCCGCAGCAAGCTATAACCGATACCGCAACTTTGAAGAAAAAGGCAACGCATTCAAAAAGATGGTGGCAGATTATGCAGGCTGAATATCTTATTGAAAACGAAAAACTAATCGGTCTTGAAATTGATGCAATGACCGCTGAAAACCCGCAAGCTGCGCTTAACTTTGTGCTTGAGCTTTTAAAAGAAAATGAGGCTCTTTTTTCACACTCCCGCGCTGTCAGTGCCTGCCTTGCAAGACTCGTGAGCCGCTACCTTATGCACCGCAAAAACAAGGACAACCTTGTACGAGTTATTGCCGAAAACGAATACCTGAGAAATGTATATTTCGGCAGACTCAACACCTATAAATACTCTCTCATTTTTACCGCTAAGCGCGTAATGAGAAAGGGCGATGTTGAGCTGAGCCGCGAGCTTATTGACCTTATAAAGAACAACCCCTACCGCGACGATACGGCAGAGGATTACAGCGAGCGCTTTTCGTGGAAATTTATAGCGCGCAAAATTCTCGATTCGCAGGAAGAATATCTGAAGCTCAGCGACGAAATTGTTGAGCTGTTACAGTGATACCAATCCTCCGTCACAGCTTGCGCCGTGCCACCTCCTTTTTAAAGGAGGTTTAAAGTTCGCTTTGAAGGGAGCTATCGAAATCGCTTGCGATTTTGACTGAGGGTTGTAAAAACTAAAACCGTAAAACCGCGGATAACACTTTCCTCGTTATCTGAATGTATGATAGGAAATCAACCTACCTGAGGTATTTAAAATGCAGAAAATGATGAGCCACATGCGCTCGGCAATGGAAAAATACAATATGATAACCGCAGGTGACAGAGTTGCAGTCGGTCTTTCCGGCGGTAAGGACAGCACCGCCATGCTTGTTGCGCTTGCAAACATCAGACGGTTTTACCCTGAGCCGTTCGAGCTTGTGGCAATCTCGCTCGACCCTTGCTTCGGCGGAGAAGAAACCGATTATTCTCCGCTTGAAAAGCTTTGCGAAGAAATCGGTGTTGAGTACATCATCAAACGAACCGAGCTCGGAAAAATAATTTTTGAAAACCGCAAGGAAAAAAATCCCTGCAGCCTTTGTGCAAAAATGCGCAGGGGTGCTTTGCACGATGCCGCAAAGGAGGCCGGATGTAACAAAGTTGCGCTCGGTCATCACATGGATGATGCGGCAGAAACCTTTATGATGAACTTGCTTAACGGCGGTCACATCGGTTGCTTCTCACCTGTGACATATCTTTCGAGAAAAGATATACATGTTATCCGCCCGATGATATTTTGTCGCGAAAGTGAGCCTGCACGCATTGTTCGCAGGATGGAACTGCCCGTTGTTAAAAACCGCTGTCCTGCAGACGGTTCAACGGAAAGAGAGAGCATGAAACAGCTCCTTTCGGGATATGAAAAAAAATACGGTGACATCCGCTCAAAAATAATAGGCGCAATGCAACGCAAAGGCATTGACGGCTGGGGGTATGAAAATGAGGAAAATTGAAGCAATTTTATTTGATATGGACGGAGTTCTTGTTGACTCCGAAATTCCACTGATGAAATGCTGTATAAAGCACCTTAAAGAAAAATACGGAATTGAGGCAAAGCTTGAGGATTTCAATGACTTTGTCGGTATGGGCGAGGATGCTGCAATCGGCGGTGTTGTTGAAAAAAACGGCGGCACTTATCTGCCGCAGATGAAGGATGAGTGTTACGAAATTTATATTCAGCTTGCAGGTACAATTGTTGATGCCGCACCGAATATGAACACCGTACTGCCTGAGCTTAAAAAGAAATACCGCCTTGCAGTTGCATCCTCTGCAGACAGACGCAAGGTTGTTACAAACATAAATGTGCTCGGTGTTGATGAAAGCATTTTTGATGCAGTCATCACCGGCAGTGACATCACAAACAAAAAACCCGACCCCGAAATATATTTAAAAGCCGCAGCAGCCGTGGGTGTTGCACCCGAAAACTGCATGGTTGTTGAAGATGCCGTTGCAGGCGTACTTTCGGGCAAAGCGGCAGGCTGCTATGTTGCAGGTGTAAAGGGCAGCTTCGGAAAGGACGAGCTTATCAACGCAGGTGCGGATGCATTTGTTGACACAACCTGTGACATAGTTGACATACTGAACAGTTTTTGTTAAAATCTGTTTATAAAAATAAAAGGAGAACGATAAAGATGAAAAGACTTATTTCTTTAATTCTTGCAATTACACTTGTCTTCGGTGCATCATTTGCAGTTAATGCAGTTGACCTGAGAGATCAGGTAGATGACCTGATAGCCAGCTTCAAGGCAGGCGAAGGCCCTAAAGCAAACGGCACCTCAATCGACTATATGTATTTCTCACCTGTAGGAAGAAACGATAATAAAAAATATCCTCTTGTTATTTATGTACACGGCATGGGCGACGGCTCAAAGCCGGGCGAACAGATAAACAAGCACTATATTGCATTCTGGGCAAGCGACGAATTCCAGAACCGCTTTGGAAGTGTTGACGGTGCATTTATCCTTGCTCCCCGCTCGCATGAGGAAAGCGGAAATTTCTGGGGCGATGACCTTATCGTTCCCCTTCGCACTGCAATTGACGATTTCATTGCAAAAAACAAAAAAAATATTGACCTGAGCCGAATTTATATCGGCGGATACTCAATGGGCGGCAAGATGGTTTACAACATGGCTGTGGCTTATCCTGAAATGTTTGCTGCCATTTTCCCCATTTGTCCCGCTCTTTCACCCTCTACAGAACAGTTTAAGTACATCAAGGATATTCCCGTCTGGCTCACATCCTGCCGCAATGACCCGATTGTAAACTACGGCCTGAGTGTTAAACCCGGTTGGGAGCGTCTTTGCTCGGTTTCAACAGTTGCTTCAAAGTGCCGCTTCACAACACTTGAATCCGCACGCATGGGTGACGGAAGCTCCTGTCCGAGCAATCACCACGCATGGTTTGCGGTAGAAAACGATATGTTCGCTTATAATAACGGAGCCTATCCTCAGGCATCCACAGTTGACGGCACAGGCAAATCTGTAACTCTCACAAGCCCCAACGGTATGATTTCGTGGCTTTACTCCCACACATCAGATTTTGACGGGGCAACCGCCAGCGATATGGGCAACCTTGAAAACTCAAGCACAAGCCAGAGCTACTTTGCAATCTTCTTCAATATTATTGAGATGATAATCGGATTTGTAAAATCAATTATTTCAATGTTTTTAAAATAATATAAAACAGGCGGATTACAGAATGTGTTTTTCTGTAATCCGCCTGTTACTTTTTTAATTCATACCCTGCGGTCCTACTGTTTCATAAAGCTCCAACACTGCTTTTTTAAGCGGTGCATTTTTTTCGCTTCTGAGTGCAGGGTCTTCGGTCAGTGTCTGTTGTGCGGCCCGTTGTGCCTGCCGTAGCAATTCCATATCGCTTGAAAGATCAGCTATTTTCATTTCGGGCAAACCGTGCTGACGCGCGCCGAAAAAATCACCGGGACCGCGAAGCTTCAGGTCCTCATCTGCAATTTCAAAGCCGTTTGTCGTCCTGCACATCGTCTTCAGACGCGATTGCGCTGTTTTACCCTTTGCATCGGAGATAAGTATGCAAGTGGATTTGTGCTGACCCCTACCGACTCTGCCCCTGAGCTGGTGAAGCTGAGAAAGACCGAAGCGCTCGGCATTTTCAATCACCATAATAACGCTGTTGGGTACATCAACACCAACCTCAATGACTGTTGTGGAAACAAGAAGCTGAATGTTGCCCGATGCGAATTCGCGCATCACACTGTCCTTTTCCGCCGCCTTCATTTTGCCGTGAAGCAGACCGACGGTATAACCTTTGAAATCTTCATTTCTCAGCTTTTGGGCAACCTCTTCCGCCGCCTGAAGCTCGCTGATTTCACTCTCCTCAACAAGTGGACAAACAATATAGCCCTGCCTGCCTTCATCAAGGTGTTTTTTTACGTATCCGTAGGCGCGTTTGCGTATTGAACCGTCAACGGCAAAGGTTTCAATCTGTTGTCTGCCGGCAGGCAATTCATCAAGCACGGAAATGTCAAGATCGCCGTAAATAATAAGCGCAAGCGTGCGCGGAATGGGTGTTGCCGACATAACAAAGGTGTGCGGATTCAGTCCCTTGCTGCCAAGTGCTGAGCGCTGAGCCACACCAAAACGGTGCTGTTCATCCGTAACGACAAGACCGAGAGCTTTAAACTGAACATCCTTCTGAATCAGTGCATGTGTTCCGATAACAAGGTCGGTTTCGCCGTCCCCAAGGCTCTGCTTGATTCTCTTTTTCTCTTTTGCGGGTGTTGAGCCGACAAGCAGCTCGATTTTTAAATCAGTGCTTTCAAGCAGCTTGCAGAAGGTGCGGTAATGCTGTGCGGCAAGGATTTCCGTCGGTGCCATAATCGCAGTCTGAAAACCGTTTTTGGCACATGTGTATGCAACTGCAGCAGCAACAGCAGTTTTGCCTGAACCGACATCACCCTGAAGCAGTCTGCTCATCGGTTGTAATTTTTTCATATCCTCAACAGCTTCTTTTACCGCGCGCCGCTGAGCATCGGTAGGCACAAAGGGAAGAAGCGAAAAAAACTCTTCGCTACAGTCTTTTTCTATATGACAGCCTGCTCTTTTGCGGTTTCTGCCGCGCATGAGCATCATACCTGTCTGCAGCACATAAAGCTCTTCAAAGCTCAGCCTTCTTCGGGCAGTCATCATTGCCGCTTCGCTTTTCGGAAAATGTATGTTGTAAATTGCGCTCTTGTAATCGCACAGCGCATATTTCAGTCTTATTTCTTCACTGAGCACATCGTCAGGTAAGGTGTCAAGCGCTTCAAGAGCGCGCTTTACACAGCCTTCAATCATTCTTGATGTAAGCGACTGTGTCTGCGGATAAATGGGGCGGATTCTTTCACCCGAAACAGCCTTTTCAATCTGTGGGTTAAGCATTTCGCGGCTGTAGCCGTTTTGCTGCAGCCTGCCAAAGAAAAGATATTCTTCGCCTTCTTCAAGCTTTTCTGCAGCGAAGCGGTTGTTGAAAATTGTAATTTTCATTATGTTTTCGCCGTCTGTTGCCTGCGTTTTATAAATAGTCATTCCCTTGCGTATTAGCGCATGGCTTACAGGAGAGCACACCATTGCTTTTATACAGCATTGCTCACCGGGGACAGCATTCATAACAGTTGAAACGCGGCTCCAATCCTCATAAGCGCGCGGATAAAGGCGCACAAGGGAGCCGATGTCACCGACTCCAAGCCGCCTGAACAGCTTGGCACGGGCTTCACCGACTCCCTTGAGATATTTGATGTCGCTTGAAAAATTGAGCATTTTATTCTACCGCAATTGTAAAATAGTATATCGGCTGACCGCCGGGGATAACGGTAACCTCCGCATCCGAACAGCGCGATTCAATCATAGTTGCAAGCGCCTGTGCCTGCTCCTCGTTTGATTCGCTTCCGTAATAAATTGTAATCATAGCTGCATCAAGCTTTCTGTAAAGTCTTCTTGCAACTTTATATCCTGCTTTAATCGGGTCATGCTCAAGCACGGTGATTTTTCCGTCCTCCATGCCGAGAATCTGACCCTTGCGTACGCGCTGGTTGTTAACTTCGCTGTCGCGTGCGGCAAAGGTTACAAGACCTGTGCCGACTCTGCCTGCTGCCTTCATCATTTCAAGGTGGTTCTTTTCTGCAGACTGTGTTTCATCAAAGCTGAGCATTGCCGCAATACCCTGCGGCACTGTCTTTGTGTGGAGCACGCTTATCCCCTTCTCGCACAGCGGAATTACCTGCTCAGCAGCCATAATGATGTTTTTGTTATTGGGCAGAATGAAAACATGCTCTGCAGGTGTAGCAAGAACTGCGCGGAGAATATCGTCTGTGCTGGGGTTCATCGTCTGACCGCCGCTGACAATTCTGTCTGCGCCGAGCTGGCTGAAAAGCTCCTCAAAGCCTTCGCCCGCGCACACTGCAACAAAGCCGAACTGCTTTTCAATCTCAGCGGCTTCAGGCATTGCTTCTGTCGCTTCGGGCATCTGCTCCTGCTCTATAACATTGTTGCTGTGCTGATAGCGCATATTGTCAATTTTGATATTGACAAGCGCACCGTATTTAAGACCCTCCTGAATGGCATTGCCGGGGTCATTGGAGTGCACATGAACTTTAATAATTTCGTCATCGTCAACCACCACAACGCAGTCGCCTATACTTTCAAGGTATGCGCGAAGTTTAAGCGCATCGCTGTGCTGAGGGTTAACTCTGTTTACTATAAATTCCGTACAGTAACCGAACTTAATTTCTTCATTTACTGTTGATGCAGCTGATACTGTTTGCACCGGTGTTACGGGATTGTCACCTGAGGCAATTATAGCTTCGCCCTTGAAAACGCCGAGCATACCCTGCATTACAAGCAGCAAGCCCTGACCGCCTGCGTCAACAACTCCGGCTTTTTTAAGCTGAGGAAGCATTTCCGGTGTTTTGTCAAGTGAAGCCTGAGCCGCCTGACAAACCTTTTCCCAAAGCTCAATTGCTGATATTTCATTTTTTACAAGCCTTACAGCTTCTTCGCCGGATTCTCTGATAACTGTGAGTATTGTTCCCTCCGTAGGCTTCATAACTGCGCCATAGGCAGACTTTGCGCCCTCCTCAAGTGCTTTTGCAAGTGCGGGTGCATCAGCCGTCTGCGTGCCCTTGAGTGCTTTTGAAAAGCCTCTGAAAATGAGCGAAAGAATAACACCTGAGTTACCTCTTGCACCTCTGAGCAGCGCAGATGCCGCTTTTGATGCGATTTCGCCGGTTGAAAGACCGTCCGGCAGAATTGCAAGCTCTCTTGCCGCGGCGCGCATTGTCATGGACATATTCGTGCCCGTATCGCCGTCTGGTACAGGGAAAACATTAAGTGCATCAACAGCGGTTTTGCTGTTGTCTATATTATTGGCTGCGGATATAATTGCATCGCGCAGAGTATTACCGTTAATCAATTCATTTACCTCAGCTTTCTGCTTTCATACCGTCAACAAATACTTTTATATCGTTAACCTTAAAACCCGTTGCCTCTTCGACGGTATATTTCACCTTGTTTACAATACTCTGACAAATTGCGGTTATGTTAAGACCGTAAGTGACAAAGATGTGAAGCTCAATAAAAAGACCGCCGTCGCGCTTGATAATTGCAACACCCTGGTCATTGAACAGCTGCCCTTTTCTGAAAAACGAGCGAAGCTGCTGGCGCTTGTTGCTGTTTGCCATTCCTGCAACGCCAAAGCATGACGATGCCGCATTGCCAATAAGGCTTGTAAAATAGGTTTCGCTGATTTCAACCGTGCCCATATGGTTTTCAAACTTTATCATTTATTTCCCTCCGTTTTAGTCTTTACAGACCAAGTGTCTATATTATAAAAATTGTCATAGCATGTGCCTTTAATCGGTGAAGTGAAGTCGCGTGAGTATATCGCAACACCGCAGCGGTAGCAAATCGGGACAAAGGGTATTTCCGCCTCAAAGCTGCGACAGAAATCTGACATTGAAAGCTCACCCGAAAGAAGAGCTCTGTATTCATCATAGCAAACGGTAAATTCGTTTTCGTTTTCGTCGATAAGGTCTATTGAACAGTTGGGTGTTGAGCCGGCAATGAAGAAGCGGCTGATATTCATATCGGCGGAAATTTTAATTTCACCAAGGTACATTTCGTAGTTGCCTTCGGCAATCGCCTGCTTGTAATCTTTATAAGAAAGCTCAATGATTCTTACATTAAAATTCAGCTTGGCAAGCTGCTCTTTTATCTGCTGCGCCGCTGCAAGCTTGAAGCTGTTGTCTTTACAGACGGTGAGTGTGCAGTTAAGACTCTTTGAACTGCTGCAGCGGTAGCCGTAGTGGTTAATTGATGTGTAGCCTGCCTGCTCAAGCAGAGCCTTTGCACCGTCAACATTTGCACGGGTTTTTCCGCTGAGAGGAATATTTTTCATTGCACTCCACGACGGATTAAAGGGTACAACACTTGAAATCGCGTGTCCCTGGAAGCCCTGCGAACTGATTTCCTCACGGTCAAGAAGCATTGAAACCGCACGGCGCACCGCATTTTCCGCAAGAATTGATTTTTGGTCATTGAAGCCGAGATATACAAGATTGTTTGTGGGAACAACGGAAAGACCTGCGTTTACACGCATATATTCGCCACTTGCAAGATCATTGTACCAGTAGTGATAGTTGCCTATCTGCAAGCCGTAGGCAAGACCGTCGGAATCGTTGACTTCGTAAAGGTTGATTGTGCCGATATTCAAAGCTTCACTGCGCGCGCAATGTTGGTTGGGAACAAGAGTTGCTGTGGGCAGAGTACCGTTTATAATGTATCTGCCTGTGCCTGTGGGCGGCACTATATCAAAAAGGTTTGTGCTGTCATATTGATTTTGCACCGTACCTTTTTTTACTATCGGAAAATCAAGGCAGGCAAGCGCATTTATATCGGGGCTTTTCAGTTCAAAAAATATTGCGTTGCCTGATGCCGAAACAGATTTGATGTTTGAAAGGCGTGCGGAATAATATCCGCTGTCCTTTGCCTGGTTAAATGAATAAACGACATCATCCGCTGTGAGCGCAGAACCGTCAGAAAAGCTCAGAGCGCTTTTAAGTGTGACGGAAAGCGATTTACCCTCGTTTGAATATGCGCTTATCAGAAGCGGCTGAGGAGTAAAGCTTTCATCAATATAAACCAAACCGTCATATATAAGGGTTACAAGCGAACGGTTCACCGCGCTTATATCTTTGAAAGGGTCAATTGTATCATTATGCGCTACGGGCAGGGCTATACTGTAGCTGACCGCAGGCTTTGAAATGTCAGGGCTGTCGGGCTTTTCTTCTTTTTGCGGATTTTCCGTGCCGGAGCAGGCGCACAGAGAAAGCACTGACATTGCCGCTAAGAGCAGACAAATAATTTTTTTGTACCTTTTCATAGTTTATCCTCTGATGTTGATTCTTTGTACACTTGTGGTTTTTCCGCTTTGTTTGTCAATTTCAAAAATACAACCGCAAAGCATAGCTTCGCCGTCATTGTTTGTAAACCGTGTCGGCATACCTGTTTTAAGCTTTTCAATTACATCCGCAGGGGTAACACCGAGCACAGAGTGTACTGTACCGACCATTCCGAGGTCAGTGATGTAGCCTGTGCCTTCGGGCAGAATCTGCTCATCTGCTGTCTGCACATGAGTGTGTGTGCCGAAAACTGCGCTCACTCTGCCGTCAAGATAAAAACCGAGCGCGCGTTTTTCACCTGTTGCCTCTGCATGAAAATCAACAAGCTTTATGCGGCAGTCGGCTATATCCTCAAGACATTTATCAACGCAGGTAAATGGATTGCCGCCATCCATAAAAGCATTACCTGCAAGGTTAATTACTCCGATCTTTACACTGCCGAGGTCTGCAACCGCAACACCTTTTCCCGGACTGCCTGCATAATAATTGGCAGGTCGGATTATATCGTGACGGGAATCAAGCATATCGTAAATTTCTTTTCGTCGGAAAACATGGTTACCTGTCGTGATAAGGTCAACTCCGCTGTCAAAAAGAAACTCTGCAGAGGACGGTGTTATACCGTTTCCGACCGCTGAATTTTCACCGTTTGCAATACAGAAATCGACAGCATAATGTTTTTTCAATGTCGGCAGTCTGCGGCGCAGATATTCGCACCCTTGTGCGCTGACAACATCACCGATTACAAGAATATTCATCTGCGGATTCACTCTCCCGGTATATAGTCATTGAAAATCACAGCGTTAAAAATTGCGCTCTCCTGAATGAGCATAGAATCCTCTTCGTTTATTTCGCCGTTACAGTCTGCATCAGCGGCTATAAAATAAACTCCGTCCGGCTCACTGAGCATACCAAGGGCATACATGCGTGCAAGAAATGCATCGTTTGCATCGGCTTTTGCGTTGCCGTCAACATCGCCGAGCACGGCAACGGTATACACAATATCGCTGTAGCCTTCTTTTGAAAGTGTTGCCGTTGCGCCTGTTGAATATGTGCCTGCACTGTTGGGTGAGAAGCTGATACTGTATCCGCCGCTCGCCGTAAGCGATTCCTGATACAGGTCAATATAATCTGCAGTAAATACAACAACGCGGTTTGTGTTGTCTGCAATAATGTCATAGTTATCTGATATGATATTTGCAAGGGGCACAAGCGCACTTATTGCATCGCGTATTGCTTTTGCCATTGCGTCAACCTCTGCCTGTTCATCAGCATACTTACCGTAAACAACAGCATTGACTGCGCTTGTAACACCGCTGAAATCAACATAGTCCGCTTTATTTAGAGCGGCTGCCTCTGCCTTTGCTTTTTCAACATCCGAATAGTCTGCCTGGCCTCTTTCTTCAAGCTTATCCATAGCGTCAGCAAGCTCCATCGCTTTGTCAGTTACCTGATCCTGCTGAAATTCATAGAGGTTATAAAAATCGGGTGTTATGCCGTCAAGAACACTCTGTACAACTTCAAAGTTTTTAAAATCGCTGGGGTTAAGGCTCTGTGCGGCAGAAACCATCTGATTAAAAAATCTGTAATCTGCTTTTTCGCATACCGTACGCAAAGCTGCTTCTGCAACAAGCTTCATACTGACAAGCTTGCCGTCACCCTCAAACGGATGATAGTCAAGTCCGCAGGTTGCGTTGATTTCAGAATAGTCAAGAGCAACATGTGTGCTGTTAGCATCGTCGCATATGAGCTCCTTGACCTGTTTGCCAGTAAAGTCAGGGTTAATCGAAAAACACATTGCCGCAATTGCGGTTACAAACGGCGCTGCCTGAGAAGTACCGGTCATACTGCCGTATTTGTAGGTAAAATTGTTCTGCACCTGGTCCGGGATTGTGCTGAAAATATTGTAGCCCGGCGCATAAATATCTACTCTGTCGCCTCCGTTGCTCAGATAAATCGTTCCGCTGATAGCATCCTGAATATAAAACATTTTAAACTTAGCTCCGACTGAACCAGAAGAATAATTTCTTACACCGCCGACAACAATAATCCGGTCATAGACCTGCTGAATCTGGCTTTTGGTGAGCGAACCATAATAGTAGGGGTATTTGTAGCCGTCAGTTTTGACGGAGCAGAAAAGACCGTTCTGAACCGCATCGTCGCTTCGGTAGGTTGCAAAATCGGTAAACCTTGTGTCAAGAGTACCGTTACCAGCTGACTGAACAACGACAAATTCCTTTCCCTGGTTAAGCAGCTTATTCAATGCAACAGCGCACGGACCACCGTATGACGCAAGCTCAAGATCCGATAAAACCATTTCGTAAGGGTTGTTTACTCCGTCATTGATCTTTGCCAAACCGATTGAAATGTTAACCGCTTTTGCATCGTGCTCAATATCAACAACCGCTGCGTTAATAATGCTTGTAGCCGTGCTTGAAAAGCCTACAGAATAAATTTCAACATTACTGAGCAGACCTGAGCCGCCCTTACCGTTGTTTCTGGTTGCACCGATAATACCTGAAACATGAGTGCCGTGGTTATCGGGTGTGTTGCTGTTTTGGTATGTTGAGTTGGGGAAAACAATAAGCCCCTGATCAAAATCTTCATGAGTGGTGAGTACACCGCTGTCAACAATACCTGCCTGTACTTTGCCGAAATAGCTTTCATATTCCCACGCGCTGAGAGCTTCAACCGCCTCAACACCCCAGTTATTGCCGTCGGGTACTTTTTCGCTCCATGAATATTTGTAAGAATCTGTATAGTACCATGGGTCGTTCGGCACGGAATCGGTTTCAATGTTAAGGATATTTTCTGTTATTGCAAGGCAAACCTCGTCATATGCCATAAGCTCTTGGCATTTTTTGTTCAGCTCGTCAAGATTTGCGGCATTCGCCCTTGCCTGAACAAGAAAAATACTGTTGATTTCGCCGATCCGCACGAGGTTATTTTCGTCGAGAATGTCATTCATCCTCGCTGTGTCAACACCGTCCTCAAAATAAATATTTATGAGATTTCTGATATATTTTACTCCGTTTTCCTCAACAGCTTCATTTTCGCGCGGCTGATAAAAAGTGCCTCTGTCATAGTTGAGGTTATAAACCTTTTCCTGAGTTTCACCGCCGACAAGCTCTGCTTTTATAACAACCTCATTTTCGCCGGGGGTCAGTGCAAGCTTGTCAATGTTCCATTCGCAGCCTTCAAGCTCTGCCTCTCCGTTTTTTGTGTTGCCCGTAGCCTTGCTTGTTATGCTGTATGTAACTGTGCTGACAGTACCGTTTGCTGTTGCTGTGCCGCTGAAATCGGTTGTAAGGCGGTCAACCGTCTGAGGGGTTTCATTTTTTTCTTCTGCCGTTTCAAATTCAAAATAGCTGTTTTTGGCGGTGTTTGCCTGATAGCTTACGGTAATGCTCAGCGGATAGGTTTTGCCGCCCAGACTGATACTGTCTTCAAGTGTAAAACTGCGAAGCTCCTCCGCACCAACTGCATGCACACCAAACACACCCATAACGGGCACAAGCATAACAATCGCAAGCAGCATTGCTGCCGTCTTTTTATGTCTGATTACCAAAACAGCCACAATAGTTATAATTAAAATTACAGCCGCAATTGCAGCTATAACAGCCTTTTCATTGCCTTTTTTTACAATTGTTGCTTCAACAGGGTCCGAAGCAACAGAATCGACTGACGCAAACACAAGCTCTGCTTCATATATATCACCTGCGGCAAGAGTATCTGCACCAAGCTGATAGCCGATACTGCCGTCATGTGGAGGCAGAATATCGCCATTGTGTTGAAGAGCAAGGCCGTCGGGTATGTTGTGAGTTATCTTAATATCGTTCACATCAAAATTATTGGAGTTTTTCAGATTAAGCTTGACGGTTGCCATACCGTCATTTTCCTGAGAAGTTGCAGACAAACCCAAGCCGTATTCGTTAGTACTCAGCGCTGATGAAAAAAGACAGAATACACCGCAGAAAAGTACACACAGCGCAAAAGAAAATAACTTCTTTGCTGCTTTTTTCATTTTTGCCGCCACCTTTCCATTTTATAATAAATTATTTCAGTATTTATTATACAGTTTTATTTTTTTAATGTCAAGAACGGCAAAACGAATCATTTAATTACAGCTTGTCCGTATTAACAATGCGTTTTGTAAAAACGAAAAATACCAATTAACGAAAAATGATTTGCTTTTGCAGGAATTGCCTGCGCCACAATTTGAAATGAATAAAATCAATTCATTTCATTATCAGACAAACGAACAGAATTTTTATTAAATTAATAGCAAATGAAGCTTTTAAATGCTTGACAGAAGTTAAAGTTTTTAATATACTCAAAAGTGCGAAACTATGTAATATGTTTCAGTATATTCTTGTTAAGGATGTGTGACATCAGCTATGGATGCTAAGTACGAAGCATTATTTACCCCGTGGAAAATCGGTAATGTCGAAATCAAGAACAGAATAGTTATGTGCCCCATGGGCGGTACATCGCTTTTCGGTTGGTTTGAGCTTGGCGGCTGCCACTTTGATAAAGAAGCAGCAAAGCTTTTCCTTGAAAGAGCAAACAACAATGTCGGTCTTATTATCCCCGGTATTGCTCCCCTTCGCGATACATTCTGGGGCAAGTGGCTTTGGCAGAACCCCAAGATGTTCGAAGAGCTCAAGGAGTTTATGGATGAGATTCATAAGACAGGAGCTAAGCTGTTTGTTCAGCTTACAGCAGGTATGGGCCGTTCATGGGCTATAACCGAGCTTGTTGCTCCTCTTCACAAAAACAAGTTTACACGCAAGCTTATCAAGCCTATTCTTGACACATCACACGAGCTTGCTTCTCCCAGCCCCCAGCCTTCGCGTTGGGCACACGATATTATCTGCCCCGAAATGACAAAGGAGCAGATCCACGAAATTATTGAAGCATTTGCAAAAACAGCAAAGCTCTGCCGCGATGCAGGTGTTGACGGCGTTGAGGTTCATGCCGTTCACGAAGGTTACCTTCTTGACCAGTTTGCTATCGAGTTCTTCAACAAGCGTACAGACGAGTACGGCGGAAGCTTTGAAAACAGATACCGTTTCGCTGCAGAGGTTGTAAAAGCAATCAAAGAATCCTGCGGCGACGATTATCCCGTATCTCTCCGTTACTCCGTAGAATCCAAGATGAAAGGCTTCTGCGAAGGCGCAATGCCCGGCGAGGATTACACAGAGGTCGGCCGTAACATGACTGAGTCCGAGAAGGCTGCAAAGTATCTTCAGGATGCAGGCTACGACATGCTCAATGCCGATAACGGTACAAGTCGGAGGCCAAGCGGTCTTAGGAAGACAAATTGGCAACTCAACTCCTTGGCTCACAGAACGACATGGCTACGAT
>JAZQGE010000009.1:0-63392 GCA_045539895.1 Acutalibacteraceae bacterium | reverse complement strand
TGAAGATTTTATTTAGTTGATTTATAGTAGGTGATATTTTTGAATATTAAATACAAACTATTACTTTTTGACTTGGATAATACTCTACTAGATGTCAACAAATGTGTATCAGAGAATACATTAAAGGCTTTACTATTGTGTAAAAAGCAGGGGATTATGATAGGTATTGCTACTTCAAGATCCGAAAAAAACTCTTTGAATTATATATCTAAAATACAACCCGATGTTTTAATATGTAGCGGAGGGGCTGTTGTAAAGTGCGGAAATCGATATATTCTTATATCAGATTTCACAATTGAAGAAACTCAAACTATGATTAAAACAGCCAAAGAAATTTGTGGTTTTGATTGTGAAATTACTATAGACACTATAGAAAATCATTATTGGAACTATAAAGCCAAACCCACAATATATGGCTCAGATTGGGGCGTGAGTACTTTTTCTGATTTCAAACACTTTTCTGAAAGAGCACTAAAAATGTGTGTTGAAATTTTCGATTCTAGTCTAGCCAATAAATTGGCCGATAGTTTACCTAATTGCAATTGTGTAAAATTTTCTGGTGAATACTGGTATAAATTTGCTAAGCATCAAGCTACAAAAGAGTATGCTATGTTAGCAGTATGCCAAGAGTTTAATATTAGTTTAAATCAAGTTGTAACTTTTGGGGACGATTGGTCGGATATAAATATGCTCAAATTGTCCGGAAAAGGCGTTGCTGTCGAAAACGCAATACCTGAAGTAAAAGCTGTTGCTGATCAGATAACAAAGAGTAATAACGAAGATGGTGTTGCAACCTTTATTTTTGATGAAATATTATAGCTAGAAAAAACTAAAGGCAACTAATTAAAAAGAGAGGTTATATAAAATGAAATTACTTTATTCTTATGACGACGTAAAGAATACAGAGAAATTAGAAGATTATGTACGTGAAAATGTTTGTGGTGATTACATTTACGATTATCCGCCTAGGCAAGCATACCGAACAATTTCACAAGATGTTGCTATTGAGGAAATAAGAAAATCGTTGGCTTTAAGCGAAGAACTTAATTTATATTATCACTTCCCTTTTTGCAAGCAAATTTGTTCTTACTGTAACCTTTTTGCCATCTGTGAATCCAACACTGATAATATTTCAATGTATTTTGAGGCCTTAAAAAAGGAAACATTATTCTATTCACCGTTTATCAAAGACAAAAAAATAAACACCCTCTATCTTGGAGGCGGAACACCATCATTAATCCCATCTGATTTAATAGCCGCTTTTCTTGATTTTTTACAAAAAGAACTTCAATTCGATATAAATACAGTTTCTGAAGTAGCAATGGAAATGTCTCCTGATACAGCCGAGAGAGAAAAACTTGCAAGTCTTATAAAATGTGGCATAAACCGAGTTAATATTGGTGTTCAAGCTGTTGACAATAGCGAACTTTTATGCATTGGAAGAAAATATGATAAGAATCTCATATTCAATGCATTAAACAATGTAATGAACGCCGGATTTAAGAATGTTTGTGTTGATTTGATTTATGGTCTGGAGAGTCAAAGTATGGATTCGTGGAAAAAATCGTTAGAGGAAGTTGTTAAATATGCTCCTCCCACAATTTGTGCATATTCACTTACTTTACGTAGCAATACAGGTTTCGCAAAACGAGGATATACCGGTATTGATGGCAAAGATCAATATAACAAATACTGTTACGCAAGAGACTTTTTGCTTTCTAATGGATATATACAAGAAACTCATGTAAGATACAAAAAAGAAGGTTCCAATGGTGGCTATATACAAAAGCAAAACCACTGGGATCAGCAAAACATTCTAGGAATGGGGGCAGGCGCAAGAAGCTATTTAAAAACAATAAACACCCGTAACGGATATAGTGTTATAAACAGAAAAAAAGTATATGAAAAATATATAGATGATATAGGCGAAAAATCATTTGCCGTGACTGACGGTTACATTATGACCAAGGATGAAATGATGATAAAACAACTTGTGTTAGGACTGGACGGATTAAATCTCAAGGAGTTTTATAACAATTATGGTGTAGAATTCCAAGATTGTTACCCGGATGAATATAATCATTTAACCAAAAACAAATATATAACCATTGACAATAACCGTATTCATTTTACCAACAAAGGCAATCAATATAGGGATTTGATTGTACAAATGTTTTTTAGCAAAGAAGTATTCGAGAGAATACTCAATTACAACTATAACGAGTAATACTTTTTATGGAGATACAAGATGAACAGACGTGAAAGACAAATTAGAAGTACAGAAGAAATTCTCGAAGTAATGGAGCAGTGTGTAGTTTGCCGACTCGCCATACACGATGGTGACGACATATATGTTGTTCCTATGAACTATTGCTATGAAATAATCCCAGAAACAGATGGTATACGTTTGTGGTTTCACGGAGCCTTGACCGGGAAAAAAATAACATTGATACAAAATAATCCAAGGGTTGGATTTGAAATGGATTGCAATGTTCAGCTTATAGAATCATCAAGTCCATGCTCTTATAGCTACAGTTATACTAGTTTGATTGGCAAAGGAACTGCTATCATCGTGGATGATAAGGATATCGAAACCAAGAAAAAAGCTTTAGCGCTTATGCTTCTGCACCACGCAGGTTTAAATGCACCATCCATTCCCGAAGAACAGTTAAAATATGTAAAAATTTTTTTCGTAGATGTCGAAGATATTAGTGGAAAAAAAAGATTATAATTAGGAGTTTATATGAAAGAAACTATAAACAAATATCCTTTATGCGATGTAACACGCCCGTACTGTTTTATAAGTTATTCAAGCAAAGATTCTTATTGTGTACATGATTTGGCGAAAAAATTAATTGATAGTGGCTTTAATATATGGATAGATTGGGAGCTTGAAAACCATATAGGCACAAATTGGGATGAGATTGCTTATCAAGCAATATATGAAAAAAATTGTAAATGCATATTATTGTTTTTGAGCGAAAACTCATGTAAAAGCGAAAATGTTGTTTCGGAATTAGAACATTCAAAAAGCGATGCCACTACATACAATCACGCTGGTATTCCTATAAAAATATATCCATTGGAACTACAAGAAATAAAGCCCAATAATGACATTGTATCTTTTCTTGATCTCTTATATAATACATCAGCGCCTGATGTTCAAAATACAATTTTAAGATTCAAGCAAATTTTCAAAGATAATAAAATTAAACGTCTAAGTGTCGGAAAAACATTCAATCAAGAGTGTATAAACAGAATTGAAAATAGTTTGAAAAACGATTGTTTTGGAGACATAGTAAAAAATCCAATCTTAACATTGTTTGAAGTATATTATAACAGAGTATTAAATAGAAATCGTTCAATGCAGAATTTAGATTTCATTTTTCCCGAACTACTGCCTAAACTGCGCAAAGAGAATGATGAAATTGACTATAAAACCTTCGCTGAAACATTGTGCATAATGGCCGAGGATAATTTGCATCATTTTACTATACATGGTGTTGGAGGTACTGGCAAAACAACATTTTTGTTTTATTTGATGCAAAAGTTAATTGATTCACAATGTCCTGTAATATACATATCGTTAAAAGAATTGGATCAATCTAAGTCCATTTATGATTATGCAATAAATGAATTGGTACCAGAAACCGCCTTTCCGCCCGAATATGTCGAAAAGTTTATCAAAGAAAGTACTATTATATATCTTTTGGATGGATTAAACGAGATTTCATCAAAGAATGAAAGATTTGTTAAAGAGCAAATTGAACTCATAAAAGAAAATAATCACATTATCATAACTTGTCGAAATGATATTAAAACCATTATGAAATACAAATCTGTACTAAACGAATGTGAACAGTTCGAAATTATGCAGATAGACAAAATAAAAGCAATGAGATTTTTGAAAGATAATGGTGTGAATATTGAAGAGAGCAACTTTATAGACATTCTTTCCACGCCACTTATGCTACGCTTATATATTGAGCAAGAACATTTCAAGAATAGCGACAAAAGTATTAGTGTGAAATCTTATTGGATAGACCATTATAACGAAGGAAGTTTGATATGGAATTATTTGTTGCTTGAGATTTCAAAAACTATTGATATATCAATCAACCACCAAGACAGTATACTTTTTGCTGTGCTTTATATTGCACCATATATTGCATGGTATATGATCACTCATAATAACTCACTTGTATTGAGGCACCGCGAGTGCATCGATGCAATATCAAAAGCTAGAAATTTCTATCTAAAGGTATATAGTACAGATGAACATATAAACAAGGATATACCGTTTCCTATTGGATATCAAACTGACATCGGAATAGATATTAATTTGTTGGATATCATAACCAGCACAGGACTTTTATGCATAAGTGATGAAAAATATTTTTTTTGTCATCATATGTTCCGAGACTGCTTAACCGCAATTCACATTAAAAATAATATGTATGTATGCCCTAAAGATGATGTCTCGGCGCTATCTGAAAAGTTTTTACCCGATGAAGTTTTGAAATTTATATCTGATATCGACTGTAATCGTATGTTAGAGTCTTATTGGCGAAAGCTTGACAGAGATTTTATACCAGCGAAAGAAAGCAAAACAAGAATAAACCTGATTAGGTTATTCGCTCAACGCAATAATAATTCGTTATGCAAAGTGGATTTTTTACATAAAGACTTAAGAAATATCTGTCTTAATTCATTTGTGTTGTCTAACGGAAAAGTAGGATCATGTTTCCGTGGTTCAAAAATTAGTGAATATACTTTGATGCCTCCAGCAACTCACGATTGTGGAATTACTGCAATTGCACTTTCTGACGATTTCAAATATGTTATATCCGCCGACAAAAGTGGAACCATTATTATTTATGATACGGAAACATCTCAAACCATAAAAAAGCGTAATTATTCACAAGAAAATTGTAGCATTAAAAAAATGTTGCTAATTAAATTAGATTTGTATGTCTGTTATTCTAACGGATATACCATAGCCATCGACATTGAATCAAACGAAGATATAGCCCCTATGGTATTATTGAATAATCAGAGCGATACAGTTGTAGATGCTTTTTTCACACGAGACGAGTTACATATAGCTTTTTCTCATAAAATCGTAAGCTTATATATAGGAATTTTGTCTGATTCATATTCTGTCAAAGAATGTATATTAGAAGATGCCGAGTTAACTTGCATTACATATTCAGATGAATTTGACGAAGCGTATTGTGGTCTTACAAACGGAAAAGTTGCAAAATATTATCATTTTGACGGATATTTGAATCCAGAATGGATTACACCCAAAAAAACAATAAAAAGCTTGGTCTGTTGTGGCACTTTCCTGTTTGGCACATCATACGAAGGAGATGTTTTTAAGTGGGATATTGACACAACCGAAGAAGATGCTTTATGGAACTGGAATATTAATGATGCTGGAGAATCCAATATAATCTGTGCTTCAAAAGACGGGGAATATCTTTATTCAGCTTCTAACGAAGGAAATTTAATACGGGTGGACGCAAAATCCGGAAAAATACTACATTCTTATCAAACTAAGTCGCAAAACGCTGCGATTCACTGTATGTGCTTATCAAATGATGATGCCTATGTGATTACAGATTCTCCAAACAATACTCCCATTATAAGAGAGACTATAGGGGGAGATAATACATTCAGAAACTTCTTCTGCATAACAAGCGGTCCCATAACAGCAATCAATACCTCCAAGAACGGAAGATATGCAATTGCTCAAAGCAGAACCAGCAACGGGGTTGAATATGCGGTTTGGGATTTGGAAGAACGCAAACTTTGTTATAATCCATTTACTCTATCGTCTGTCTGGGGGAAAGCAAAAACCATTTCAAATGACGGAAAAAAGCTTTACATAGGGCAAGGCGAACAGGTATATTTTTTTGATTTTGATAAAGATATTTCACACCAGTCAAAGAATCCAATTATTATGCATGATGGTTGGATGTATACTATTTTAATTAATGAGAATTCTGACACAGTTTATATTGGAGGAGATAATAATAGGATATGTTTGTTAGATTTACAAACAGGACAACCTAAATCTCACTCAAACGAATATAAATCTACCATTAATTGTTTTTGCGTTTCAGAAAATGTATATGCAGGCGATAGAAGTGGGCATATACATAAATTAAACAATATGGGAAATATAAGCGAAACTTATTACTTGGGGGATTTTAGCGATTGGATTAATGACATTTGCATAACATCTAACGACGAACATATTTATGCCGCTGTTGACAATGGATACATCATAGATATCGATATCAAAAGAAAGCAAATCACTCCTATTTGGAAACAGCCGTCAAAAAGGCGCTGGGATAAACCTGGAATTATGCACATAACGATTGACAAAGAAAGTGATTACATAATAGCTATTACTTTGGACTATGATATATGCATAATCAATCAAAAGAGCTGTAAAATCCATGTTGTAAGGAATCTTAAGGAAAGATTTGTGGGAATACTTCAGATATGTTCTCTTTCACAAGTTGAAAATTCTTCATACATATTAATTGGAGATGAAAAAGGTGATATGTGGTTATATGATATTATGAAGGATGAACTAATAGACAAATATCATCGTATAGAAAATGCACAAATCGTAGGATGTGATTTTAGAAATGCAGACTTTGGGGAAGATGAGGGGATAAAAGAGAATATAAGAAGTAGCGGAGGAAGGATATAAAGAAAAAACATTGAGTGATCTGAAGAAAATTTTACAAAACTCAGGATTTATCAAAAAAGTAATTCATGAGCTACAAATGATTACATTGAGATATATGAGTTTCCATGTTGCGGTAAAAGAATTGTAGTCGGTGATGGTCCGGTTTCACGTTTTCGTGCAGACGGATGCTGTGCGGCAAAATATAATAATAAGTAAAGCAAAAAACTCAGCATATGCAGAACTTGTTTTCATGCATATGCTGAGTTTTATTTTATACAACTTCTAACAATAAATTTCTTGCAAGTATAAACAAGCTATTATCCACCGATGGAATGTCTCTGTAAATCGGATCTTTCATATATTCCACATCGGGATTAAAGTCAGGCTTTACAGATTGATATATCTTAGTACGAGCAATGAACTCTGCTTCTGCATAAGTAATTTTACCGGATTTATAATCTTCAATCACGGGAGCGATTATAACTCTGACTTTTTCAAGATTATTTTTGTAAAAATCAGGTCGTAAATACATATCCCGGTATTGCCATATTGCACAGTTTGCTATATCGACAAGTTCACCATAGCTATAACCATTAGTCTGTCCTTTTAGGAAAGCATCGAAGAATATGCAATTTGATTTTGCTCTTGCATCGGCATATCCCAAGCCATTCTGTACCTCTGTTAAAATATCACCTATAAAACTTTCAACAATAACTATTGCTTCATTTGTGGCATTGCAGGGTGCCGACTCTTTCGGCACCTCTGCTGCATTTACTGTAAATGTAATTGTTATTGCGAATATCAAAAACATTATAATCTTTTTCATAGTAACCTCCTATAAATCCTTAAACATACTATCATCGCAGATAAGACTATCACAAATCATCTGCACACCAAGACGAAATCCGAGTTTGAAATTTTCGATACTTGTTATGGCAACAATCTCATCGTTTGCATTAATAAGGTCATTTACAAGATGCAGAGGTTTGCCTTTCAACATTTTTCCAAGCTCGTTTTCACTATCACAAAACTTCCGCATCGTTTTTGCATAGTGGGGGCATTTATCATATCGCTTTTCATTTGGATTGATATTGCCGTAGTATAGTTCCTCTATAAAATTCATAACCTTTCCTCCAATCTATTTAGGTTTTAGGACAAAAGTCCTAACAAGGGCTTTTGTGGGAGTACAAATGCCGTGCTTGCTAATACAAAACTTCGTTTTATTATTTCAGCAAAAAAGTAGGTCTTTACATACTATTTCCTCTGCTGAGTGGCGAATATTGTTCATAGCACCAACCCCCATTTGGTCTTTTGCTTTGAGTTCTTCAGTAATACCTTGTTTGACCGCCATATCCTTTACAAGCCTATCAACCATTTCCTTTGCGGATATGTCAATTTCTTCGAGATATGCAAGCCAAGTTCCGTTGAGCATTTTCATTGAGTAAAAAGCAGGGCGATTTTCTTTAATAAATATTGAGTGCAGTTTCCCGTACCTACCGATGTTGTAAGTCCCTTCGGGAGCCTTTAAGTTTGGAATGTAGTAATCACCGCTTTTGACATACTCAATTCCATTTTCAATAATTTTTTCTTTCATAGTGTATACCTCCTTTGTTTTGATGTCTACATTTTATCAGAAGGAAATAATTTTGACGAATGTACGGATAAAAAAAGAAAAAAATTCTTTTTACAGAATCTTTCTCAATGTCTAAATTATGCGATTTGACGCCGTTTTCTCGTTATTTTAATTTCGACACGTTATGAACACCCGCACCATAGTGAGTATTCATAACACAAGTGAATACTCACTTTTCTTTTCATGATAATTTTTTATTCATCAAATATGTGGAATTTTTATATAGCATAAGGCTCACAATTTTGTGTGGGTCTTTTTTTATTTTTTCAGAGAGGTGTTGAATTATGGCAAGAATGGGAAGACCGCCAATTTTCCCCGATGTTGCCGCCTTTGAAGCGCGTAATCCTGACGGCTTTTTCACCTGGTGCAAGAAAAACAAACGCACACCGCTGTGGGAATGTTTCGCCGTTTATATGGGCTGTTCTCGCGATGCTTTGCTCGATTATATGAAAAAAAGCAGTATACAATTCAACAGAGAGAAAAACCAATAAATCATTTAAAATGATTTTCTTTAAGTGATAAATATATCCTATTTCACAACAATAAACAAATCCAACTAAAAACAAACGACTCCGCTTGAAAAAACGAAGTCAGTTCGTCCCTTAATTAACTTTTTCTGCCTTAGAGGCTTTGAGTACAAAAATATAATGATTATTTAGAGCTTGCAAATGATAAACCGCTATGTTAAAATTTATATAAGCGGATTATGTATGTTGATCCTTATTTTTATAAAAGATATGTAAAGATGTGAAACGGGACAACAAATGTGTTTTTCAAAATTGTTGAAACATCTTTTATAAAATATGAATCTAAACTATTCCTCACCGTGAAGCAGCAACCGCACCCCTCTCGTCATTCGTTATAAAACATCACGATTTATAAGCTAAGCATAGATAATGCGGTCAAAAACAAGTTTCATTCTCTTTTACTTTGTTTTTGCAATCACATATTTTTCCTTTTTACTAACACATCAATGGCAATTTGTCAGATAAATATGATTTTGCCGTCACAGCTGAGTTCACGAAAAGCAGATCTAAGCTCAATCGCTTTCATTTCATGCATAATAACATCGTAAACAAATTTAACGCAAAGCCCCACAAATCATTTTTTAAATACTATAAAAATTGAGGAGTGTTGTTTATGAAATTAAATGAAAAAACAAAAAAGTTACTTGCAATTATCGGTGCAGTTGTTCTTGTGGGTGTTTGTGCTGTATGGTTTATGAGCAGCGATATGGAACATATTGAAGACACCAACGGCACTGACAATTTCAGACTGCAGACGCTTACAGATTCAAACATAATCAACCGCGATGTAGGAGCAATGGGTCTGAAAAAAACAACTGATTCAATATCAAACACAGTTACTTATTCTTCGGATAAGTTTACGGGTGTTGAAGAAATTTACGGAACGAACATATGGGGCAACCGTTTTGAAATCACAGTCAATCATGCAAGAGTTGATTCAGGTAATTTTAAAATAGCTCTGCTTGAAGATGACAGAATCGTACATGAATTTGAGCTTAATGAATTGACTCAGACATATGTGCTTGAAAATCCAAACGGTTATATTTCACTTCGCATTGCGGGTGAAAGTGCAAACTTTATGCTTGATTATTATATAATATGAACATATGAACAGAAAAACTGATTGTATGTAAGAAAAATCCGCAAAATTCTCTCGTTGATTTTGTGAGCACCGCTTATGTGGCCATTGATTTCTGAAGTTTATCCGGACAACAGGCTACTCTATTAACAGCCTTTTCTTAATCAGCCCTGTATGTCAATACGGAGAAGCTCATTATTGATTTAAGTTTAATTACATTTGAAAAAGGAGAATATTATGAACGGTGTTACAATAATGCTTATCTCTCTTGCCGTCTTGCTTTTGGCATATATTTTATATGGCAGGTGGATTGCAAAAAAATGGGGAGTAGACCCCAAAAGAAAAACTCCGGCTTATGAGCAGCGTGACGGCGTAGACTATGAACCAGCCCCCAAGAGCATTGTTTTCGGACATCAGTTTGCTTCGATTGCAGGTGCAGGTCCTATCAACGGACCGATTCAGGCTGCAATATTTGGCTGGGTACCCGTATTGCTTTGGGTACTTATAGGCGGTGTGTTTTTCGGTGCTGTTCAGGATTTTGCATCAATGTATGCTTCAGTCAGAAACAAAGGCAGAAGTATAGGCTACATAATTGAAAAATATATCGGTAAAACAGGAAAAAAGATGTTTCTGCTTTTCTGTTGGCTTTTCTGCATCCTTGTTGTTGCGGCATTTGCCGACATAGTGGCAGGCACCTTTATGGGCTTTACCGTAACCGACGGTGTACAGGGCGCAAACATAACGGCAAACGGTGCCGTTGCAACAACATCGGTAATGTTTATCTTTTTTGCGGTTGTTCTCGGTCTTATCCTCAAATACGCCAAATTACCGACAGCTGTAAATACTGCCATAGCAATTGTAATGCTTGTTGTATCAATAATCGTCGGACTTAAAATGCCGATTTTCCTTTCGCTCGATGTCTGGCACATTTTTGTTTTTGTTTATATTTTTATCGCTTCGGTTGTTCCTGTCTGGATTCTTTTACAGCCGAGAGATTATCTCAACAGTTATCTGCTTGTTGCAATGATAGTTGCGGCAGTTATTGGTGTGTTTGTTGCAAATCCACAGATTAATCTTCCTGCATTTGTTGGATTTGAGGTTGACGGCAGTTATCTTTTCCCCATCCTTTTTGTTACAATCGCCTGTGGTGCAGTTTCAGGTTTTCATTCATTGGTTTCTTCCGGTACGGCTTCAAAGCAGATTAGGAATGAAAAAGATATGCTTCCCGTATCTTTCGGTTCAATGCTTCTTGAAAGCATGCTTGCCGTAATTGCTCTTATTGCGGTTGCATCTTTTGCAAGCGGCGAAGCAGCTGCACAGGGCTGGAATACACCCGCGCAGGTTTTTGCGGGTGCAGTTGCGCGTTTCCTGACAGCTCTCAGTTTGCCGTCTGAAATAGTTTATACTCTTATAACTCTTTCTATCTCCGCCTTTGCACTGACTTCACTTGATTCTGTTGCCCGTGTAGGCAGACTGTCATTCCAGGAGCTTTTTCTTGACGATTCCGTAACCAATAAAAACATGGGTAAGGTCAGAAAGGTGCTTACAAATAAATATTTTGCGACAATTATTACCCTTGTGCTTGCATACGGTCTTACTCTTGTCGGTTATAAGAATATCTGGGCGCTTTTCGGTGCGTCAAACCAGCTGTTATCCGTATTTGCGTTCCTCGCATGTGCGGTGTTCCTCAAGAGGAGCAAAAAGGTAAGATGGTTTATGTATATTCCTCTTGGCGCAATGCTTGTCGTAACCTTCACAGCATTGGGCATGACGGTTTATAAAAAGGTAACTGCACTAATCACATCTTCAAGCACAGATATTTTCGGCGATATACTTCAACTTGTGTTTGCAACACTGATTATAATTCTCGGTTTCTGCGTTGTGATAGAAGGTTTCAGAAAGCTTTACAAAAAAGATGAAAATGAGGTAATTGTATGAAAAAAGCAGTGTCATTTATTATCATAGCGGCAATACTGTTTGCTTTCACATCCTGCGGCACACGAGATTCAGATATGGTTGCCGAGCTTGGATTGAATGCAGACACAAAAGCAGCAACAGATCAGACGGTCAAGGTTAATTCTGCAATTTATTCCGTGCTTGATTTTGAGGATAAAACGGAATATGAATTTGCTGCCAAGGGACTTATTGACGCACCCGAAGAGCTTGAGCTCAAGGATTCTGACGGAAAAATTATCTGGAGTCAGAAGGCATACAGTTTTGTTGATAACTATGAAAAATGCCCGGATACGGTAAATCCGAGCCTCTGGGAAAACACAAAGAACAACCATGCCTACGGTCTTTTTAAGGTTTGTGAAAACATATATCAGGTCAGAGGCTATGATATGGCAAATCTTACTCTTATCAAAGGAGATACAGGGTGGATAATCTTTGACCCATTGATGAGTGTTGAATGCACTCAGGCGGCAATGCAGCTTGTTGAAAAGAATCTCGGCGAGTTTCCAGTTAAAGCCGTCATTGTTTCTCACCCTCATGTTGACCATTACGGCGGAATCAAAGGTATAATGACAGCAGAACAGGCTGCCAACAGCAATCTCTCACTCGAAGAACAACTTGCAAGCGACTTTATCCCGGTTATTGTTCCCGAACATTTTACCGAACACGCAGTAAGCGAAAATCTTTATGCAGGCAAAGGAATGGGCAGAAGAGCCTCTTATCAGTACGGTGTTTTCCTTGAGCAATCGGAAACGGGCAAAATGGCAATGGGTATCGGAATGGGCCAGTCAACGGGAACGGTCAGTTTTATCAAGCCAACATATGAAATTAAAAAAACAGGAGAAACTTATACAATCGACGGCGTCACAATGGAATTCCAGATGACTCCCGGAACTGAAGCTCCGGCTGAAATGAACATATGGTTCCCCGAAATGAAGGCACTTTGGATAGCTGAAAATTGTACGGCAACTCTTCACAATCTATATACATTAAGAGGTGCACAGATTCGTGACGGAAATGCATGGGCAAAATATATAACCGAAGCGATTTCACTTTACGGAAACGATGTACAGGTCACCTTCCAATCTCATAACTGGCCGCATTGGGGCAATGAATTTGTAAATGATTATCTCGCGGATACTGCAGCTGTCTATAAATTCATCAATGATCAGACTCTCACATATATTAATCAGGGCTACACCTCCGATGAAATTTCAAATATGATTGAATTGCCTGATGAACTCGCAAAGAATTGGTACACCCGCCAGTATTACGGCACAGTTGCTCATAATTCCAAAGCAGTTTACCAGAAATATATGGGTTGGTACGACGCAAATCCTGTCAATCTCAATCCACTTGAGCCTTCAGAAAGTGCAAAAAAATGGGTTGAATATCTTGGAGATACAGATGAGGTTCTTCGCAAAGCGAAGGCTGATTTTGATAAAGGTGAATATCAATGGGTTGCAGAGGTTACAAATGTTCTTGTTTTTGCCAACCCTGAAAACAAAGCAGCAAGATTGCTTTGTGCAGATGCCCTCGAACAGCTCGGATATCAGGCGGAATCGGGCACATGGAGAAATGCATATCTTTCCGCCGCACTTGAGCTGCGAAGCGGAAATGCCGCACAAAAAAGCGCGAATGCCAAAACAGACGGTAGCGTTATCAGAAATATAACTGCGGAAATGGTTTTTGACTATGTTGCCATTCTTTTGGATAAAGGCGCAATTTCAAACGAGAACTTTAAAATAAACATTGTTATTGCAGATACGCAGAAAAAAATTCTGCTGCATTTCAATAACGGAGCCTTGCTGCAATACGCAAACATGAATTCGGATGAGGCAGCTCTAACTGTAACTTGTCCTCGTAATGCGCTTGCGCTCATTATTCAGAAAGATATGGATAAAATCAAGGCTTCAATGAAGCTTGAGGGCGATGTTTCAAAGCTTGAGCTGATTGTTAATAATCTTAATCAGTTTGACTCTGCGGGGGATGCCAATTTCAATATAGTGGAGCCTTAATTTGTTGAACTGTAATTTTATCACATTGAAGAAATCAAATCAGCATTAACAAAGCTAAAAGATTTTAATCCAAATCAACTTGGAGTTTTTGTTATAAATTTCCCTATGATATTGGAATATTGGTTAACCAGAAAGGCAAATCTCAATAAATACAAAGGCTTTGAGTGCTGAATTTTACAAAACAACAACCAAATAAGCAGCAAGCCGACGGATTAAAACTCCGTCGGCTTGTTTGTTAAAATTTCAACTTTGTTTAATGTGCGTGTTTTTATTTTGCAGTTGTTTTTGACTATTATATTCTTTCTGTGTTATTATTTACTTGCCCCTTTCGGGGCAGCCAAGAAACACCGCTTGCAGTGCCTTCTTTCTTCAAGCCTTAACCATTCGCACTGGTTAGGGCTTTTTATTTTACCTTTATAACGAACAAAAGCATCCTAAGACGATGATTGCAGCAGTTATAATGGACAAAAATTTCCGTATATTGGTATAACCCCTTTTCGGGTGCGATGTTTTAATTGCGTTTTCTCAACAGCACGAAGCACGCGGTTATTCGAACAAAAACAAAGCTTCGCGCATGACCTATGCCCTTATGCTTAAAGCTGAAAAGGCGGCAATGAATGGCAAAAGCGGTGAGAGTGTTGGCAAAAGTTATTTGATAAGCGATATAACAACGGATAACGGAAAGTTATTAAAAAACGCAGTTATCCTTGATACAGATATTTTTAAGGGAACAAAGCCTCGTGATTGGGGGAAGGTGTTAACTCGTTATGTATACGATAATCTTGCAGGGCAACAAATTATAGCCTCGGATGAAACTGTTATTGAATTTGCTCGTTCAAACGAGAGAGTTCAAAAAAACGGTGCTCAAAATTCACATAAGGTTATAGATAAATTGGCAAGAAAAAAAGACCGAAACAGTCAGCTTGCAGTTGCTCACTCAAAAGAAATTATTGAAGTTTTATCGCAGGGTGTGACTAACGATGAGCATTCACACCAATGGCTTGACGAAAATGGTTGGACACACTACACCGTTACTTTAATGCAAACTAACGGTGATGTTTATGAAGCAACGATAAATGTTGCGAAAGCCAAAGACGGCAGAAATATTCTGTACGACATCAACCAAATAAAAAGAACCGGGCACGGCGCCGTGTCCTCAGAGAGCCAAACGGCTCAGAGGGACTCGCTCATAAATCCCAGTTCAGCAGATAGTATATCCGATTCTGATGAAAAAGTCAACGAAAATGTTCAGTTTTCCGCAAGCAAGCCTGAAATAATCGCAAAAATCACAAGCGATTACGGCTACAGCGATGAGAGTGCAAACGGCATTTACAAGGCGGCGCGCACAATGAAGCAGAATGCAGGCAGCACGGCAGATGCCGAAGAGCTTACAATGGCTGTTGTATCTGCAATTGAAAACACACGCAAGGGTGAATTTGACAGTGATGATGTTGAGCGCATAACAAGGCTTATTGCTCAAGATGCTCAGACCGTAAACGAGGATTTTGTTGCGGAGTACAAGCCTATACTCGACTATATCAAAGGGAAAAAAATAATTATATCAGAGGAAGATATATCGAGCCTTGGCAATGAGTTTTCTTATGTTAAGGGTAAGCTTTTCCCCTATGTTATAATAACAACAATTCACTTAACTGATTTAAACAAAAAAGCAGGGCAACCAACTCCAACTGTCAGTTGCCCTTAATACTCCACATCATTTTATTTAAAATATGGAATTAGAATAAACATTGCTCTTAGTATATTTATCAAGAGCTATCACTTAGTAAGAAGGCTGTAAAGCTTTTCACAATGGCCAGTTTTTGTGATAAAGAAATCTCTGCAACGGTCTGCAAAGACTTTATCAGGCTGCATATCGTTAGCAATAAGCTTTTCGAGGTGCGCAAGAAGCTCCTTAGCATTGACAGCAAGTGCACCGAATGCCTCTTCAAGCGGAAGGTCAAGCGCATTGTAATCGTGAGTAACGCCTGCTCTGAACAGCTCATAATCAGGCACGAAATACATAATAGGTCTGCCAAGATAGACGAAATCGAAAACAATTGATGAATAGTCAGTAATCATAAGTGCATAATTCTGCATTTCATCAATTTCCTGAGTGACTCGAATTCTCGGATTATTAACCTTAAAATACTTATCGTAATCTCTGAAAATCGGATGATTTTTGAAATCAAGAGTATAGTCATACTTTTCCAGCAAATCAGAAAGCTCTTTCGAATTGAGGAACGCATTGATTTCACGATAAAATGCCGAGGCAAGAAATTTATCCTCAAAAAGCTGACGGGTATTATTTTCATAGTTACCAATCAGATTCTTTCGCCACGAAGGAGAGAAAAGAAGCTTCCTTCCTGCCTTTGTGTCAGTTGCCATTGAATCAAAACGCGGCATACCGCTTGCAAGCAGGTCAGCATCCTTAAAGTTGTAAATTCGCTTGAAGTTTTCGCGTTCAAACTCCGATGAGATTACAACCTTATCAACATTCGCCTTTTCTTTAGAATAAAGCATCGGAAGTCGCGCATGAAGAATACCGTGCTGAAGATAAACAAACTCGCACTTGATAATATCCGAATACCAACGAAGGGGCAAGCCGTCAAACGGACTCATAATAGAGAGCGAATTAAACGAAGTGAGCACCTTTTCACAGTTGAAGAACAGCATTTTATGTTTAAAGCTTTTAAATTTTACAATTCTCTTTTTCTGTGCAGCTGTAAAATGATTATCATCTTCTTTAAGGTTATCCGCAATGTAATATCTTTCTATACCGTCATTAATATCAAAATCGTGTATAAACTGATAATATGCATTGTCAAAAATACCTTCACGGTCAATATAAAGCCATATGCGTTTGTCAGACTTAGTTTTTTCAGCAAGCTTTCTATATATATAAGCTCGCTTATTCTCCGACTTTACGGCCCTGTCTGCCATTGATTTGGCAAGCTCAAGTGAATTGCCGGAAGCCTTTTTCAAAATAAAGCCCTGTGACTTCTGGTCATACATAACGGTATATCCGCCGTTAGCAACATAAGACTTAACTTTATTAACAACAGTTTTAAAGCCAAAGAAAACAGTTGGCACACAGTCGTGTCCGTTAACAACGGCATGAAATACTATACCAACCTCGTCAGGAAGGTCAACAACCGTATCAAATCCCGCAAAGCTGTTTGTAAGAGATTTGCCCTTATAATAGCTGTAAGCAGATTTTTCAACCGGCAAATCAATAATCCTGCCGTTTGAAAGAGCAATATAAAGACGGATATTTTCATAACTGCCTACACCGTTTTTAAAATAGCCCGAAGTGTAAAGCTTACCGTTAACTATTTTGAATGTATTAAAGGTGATAACATGTGGCTGGGAGAAAATAAGGCAATCGTCTGCAAAAGCACTTTGTGCAGCTGAATTGGACATTATTTTATAACTCTGACCCTTAAGCATCATAAAAGCACCTATGTGATATGGGTCAATATAAATTGAATCGGCAATAATAGAATTTTCAACCTCACTGAGTACATTGCGGATTTGAGAAAGCTGATTATTTTTAGTTTCTTCATCTACATCACAGATAAGCATATCAGAGGTTATGCGCCAGCTGAGATTATAGACGACAAGAGCCTGAGCAACACGGTGAGGCTTGCCATTCTCATCACGCGAAAGCTCAATAAGCTTATTGAGAAAGTCTATATATTGATCGAAGCAGTAATAGGGTGAATTAAAGCTCTGGCTTGCTGATTCTCCATGACGGTAATAGTTATAAACTCCTTCTTTACAAAAGCCGAGCTTTCCCTTCTTTCTGAGCCATGAGAAAATAAACAACTGGTCTTCACCGAGAGAGAGCTTTTCATCAAACAAAATTCTATTCTCCGCCGGCACATTCTTGACACAGATATTCATTGTTGTCTGCAGTATGTTCGGGTTTGCCATTACATCGTAAATGCCGCTGAAAGTCATTATATCAAAGCGCTTATGCGTTGTAACCGTACCGTTTTCACTAAGATAATTTATTGAATATGTAACAAGGTCGGTTTCATCATAGTGCGCTTCAAAAAAGTCATAAACAGCCTTAAGGGTTCGTTTGCTGAGGGTATCATCCGCATCAAGGAACATTATATATTTTCCCTCAGCAAGCTCCATTCCCTTGTTGCGGGCACTTGAAACACCGCCGTTTTCCTTTTCAAAATAAACAATGGTATTATCAGTTTCGGCATAGCTGCGGCAAATTTCTCCGCTGTTATCGGGTGAACCGTCATTGACAAAAACAATTTGAAAATCCTCATAAGCCATAGTCTGACCTTTAAGGCTTTCAACGCATTTTTTTATATGCTTTTCGCAATTATACACTGGAATTATTACAGAAATCTTGTACTTATATTCCGACATACCGCAACTTTCCTTTACAAAATATAATATTATAATAATACAATAATTTGGCATAAAATGCAATAGAAATATGAAAGGGTTAATGTAAGGATAAAATTCCGATTATTCAGAACGGAAGTCACAAAGCTAAGCGCAGCAGAGAAAGCCCCTACCCTACGGTTATGCGACAAAAATAACGGTGAGAAAACAATATTCTTATAAATAAAGTAAAACTGCCCTCACTAAACGCGAAGGCAGAAATAAACGCAAATTAAAGATATTTAATAATAGAAGATACAACTGCGCCGAACATGGGATGAGAATGGGAATCCGCACCGTTCCAGTTTTCCCAGAGAGTTGTTGCGCCGAGGTCACGGATATGGCGGAATGTACCGATACCCTTATCGCTCACAAGCAGAGCCTTTGCAAGCTCTTTATCCCCTCTTTCGCAGAGAATTCGAACAAGAATATCCGTGCCGAAAATACCTGTATCAAACTTTCCGAGTGCAGTATATTTTTCAACAACATTTTTATATGTTCTCTCGTCACCAAGTCCGATGTCAGCCGCAAAAGCATCTGCACCCTGAACAGCATTGCAGAACGAGCCTGTTGATTCGTCAAAATAAGTTTGGAGCATCGCTTCTTCAGCAGCAGCAGAGCGTTTATCCATATCTGCAGCATTGTCAATACCGAGAATTTCACCGATTTCTTTGATAATTTTTACGGCCTTGATATAGAAATATGTATTTACAAAGGGTTCGGGAATATCGATTTTTTCTGGTGTGCACCAATCGCCAAGACACCAGCCGCCCTCTTCGCCTCTGACAACGAGATTATTCTCGCTGTGAGATTCCATATACTGAAGATATTTGAGCATATTCGGATAATACTTTTTAAGCACATCCTTATCACCGTAATGTTTAAAGAAGGTGTACGGTACAAAAACAATTGCGCCACCCCATCCGCCGGGACCGCCACCGCCGCCGTAAAACGGAGCTGTATGCTGAACATGGCCGCCGTAAATATCCTGACAATCGGCAACATCCTGCATCCATTTGAGATACATATCCTTTGCATCAAAACAGGTCATTACAGCATCGCACGCCAGCTGCCCGTCGCCCGTATAGCCAAGGCGCTCTCTGTGCGGACAGTCTGACGGGACACAGCAGTGAACATTGTTGAGCTGGGTACGGATATATGTATCAACAATCCACTGAAGCATATCATCATCGCTTTTATAATCGGTAATAACCTTCATATCAGTGTGAACAACGGCAAATTCCGTAGGATAAGCATTGCCCTGCACCTCAAAATATCTGCAGCCGTGCCAGGTAAACAACGGATAGAACTGATGCTTTTCATAATCCTCAGAAAAGACAAATTCATCGCGCTGCATACGAAAATGCATTCCGAGAGTATCAAAATGGAGTGAGCCGTCTTCATTAAGCTCTTCTGAAAAACGCACAAAAGCTCTTTCATCGGTTATCGCTTTATCATCAAAAACAATTTTGGGGTATCCTGCAACATTTTCACCAAGGTCATATATTGCCGTATCACCGAAGGAGTAAATCTTTTTCGGAATAATCGTACGGATTTCTCTATCAGGAAGACAGGTTTGTTTTGTAAGAAGAGAAAGCGGTCTATCAAGCTTTACGGCTTTTTTCCACTCGCCTTTACCAATAAGACGGGCATCATGGGTTTCGCCGAAGAAAATATTCGTGCGTGTGACATAGGAATTGCGCCACTCAACATCGGAATCTGATTTTGAAATCAGCTTTTCACCCTCAAGAATCTTGAAAGCCAACTTAAGCTGACCGTATTCTGCCATACCTTCGTTACGGCTCTGATTCTGACCGTACCAACCTGCACCAATATGGAATTCAATAACATTTTCCCCCTTCTTAACAAGAGGTGAAATATCATTTTCGACATAATGAATACGGTGGATTATAGTGTCATAAACCGGCATATGAATTTTTGTAAGGTCACGCTTTTCATAATTTGTCCAGGCGGGGGTAAGAAGCGCATCCGTTACAGGCTGACCGTTTACCGTGATATGCGAAAAACCGAGACCGCTTGAAACAAGCGTAACTGCAGATGTATCGGTAACGGTAAATGTCTTACGAGCATATACTGCAACACTGTCTTTTTCAAATCCGACCCAGTCACACTCATCAAAGACAAGATTCATTTCCATGTCAACATGCGGAAGATTTTCTTCCATAAACTCTACACCCGCAATTGCAAAGCCGAATTTCTCATAGAAAGGCACAGCATGAGTCTGACCGCTGATTTTAATGTTTTTTGCCCCTAAATCCTTAGCTTTATCAACAAGAGCGGTTGTAACTGATGCACCGATACCTGTCCCTCTTAAAGACTTTTTAACGGCAATTCTGCCAAGCTTCCAGACAAACTCTTCAAGCTGAATCAGTCTGCCTGTTGCAACTGTTTCTCCGTTATCTTCAACAATATAATGCCACGCAGTATTTTCGTGCTCATCATCCTCAAGATGTGCCGGGAAGCCTTGCTCGCCTACAAACACCTCATCACGCAAAGGCTTGCTGAGCTTATGTCCCTCTGCTCCGTAATACCATTTTGATGTCATATCTACACCTGCTTTCTTTTACTGTTCTTCTGCTGATAAAAACTCTAATATCTGTTCTTTATTAGCATTTACACTGCCCTGAATCATTTCCGGCTTACCGCCACCTCTGCCGTTAAGTGCGGAATTGAGCTGCTTAGCAAAAGAGGAAAGATTTTCATTTTCACTGCCAAGACAGTAACGGTATCCCTCACCGGCAAGACAGAACGCACCGAAAATACCTTTGCACAGCGCCTTGCCGGCATTTACGATTTCACGAAGTCCGTCACCGTCAGCATCATCCGCAAAAACGCAAACATTACCCTGAGAAGGTTTAAGACGGTTAATGTATTTAAGAGTTTTTTCCTTGTTAAGACGGTCTATTTCATAGTCGAGCTTTGCTTTTTCTTCTTTAAGATGCTCCACAGCCTGAGCAATTTCGTGCTCCTTTGCACAAAGTGAAGCAGATATTGCACTGACACTTGCACATCTTTCGCGATAATCCTCCAAGGCATCAAAGCCGCATTTGAGGAGCAATCTTGTGCCGCCTTTATTCGGAGTATGTGAAAGAATTTTAATAAGTCCTATTTCGCCTGTACGCAGCACATGAGGTGCACAGCAGGCACAGAGGTCGTAACCGTCAATTTTTACAAGACGTACATCCTCTGTAAGCTCAAGCTTACTGCGGTAATCTGTATTTTCAATTTCGTCAGCTGTAGGATAATAAACACTGACTTCAACATTTTCAAAAACAGCTTTATTGGCAATAAGCTCAATCTGCTCAACCTGCTCACGGGTAAGAGGACCGCTTACATCGGCAGAAATACCTCCGGTACCCATATGAAATCCTATATTTTCATAGCCGAAAAGCCTGTGCGCAATTCCACACACAAGATGTTCTCCGCTATGATTCTGCATTTTTTTGAAACGGACATCCCAATCAATCACTCCGTGGACTGTTGTGTTTATTTTAAATTCCGCATCAGTCAAATGGTAAATTTTTCCTTCGCGTTCATTAACATCTTTTACAGTTATACCGTCAATTGTACCTGTATCAGCTGTCTGACCGCCGCCGTTAGGAAAAAATGCAGTCCGGTCAAGAACAATTTCATAGCCTTTACTGCAAGGAATACACTCAATTACAGTTGCATCAAACTCTTTTATATGACCATTATCATACAGGCGTTTAGTAATTATCATAACATTTCATCCTTTAACAATTTTAAAAATGCCACTTCGCCGTATAACACGGGAAGTGGCACATTATTTATAAAAGTACTATTATTCTGCAACAGGTGTCATATAACCGTCAGCTTCAAGATATACACCCTCGTCAACAGCATTTACTGCAAAAGGATCCCATTCGCTGCTATATGTTATAACATCAACAATATCAAATTTTATAATTTCCACATCCGGCTTTATGTACTTTTTCATATGCCGAAACCTTCTTTCAAAAATAAATAATTACATACAAAGACACACTAATAACACTAATTACATTCGGATTATACAACATATAGTTTTACTTGTCAATACATAAAACATAAAAACATAATAAAAAATTACACAAAGCACTAATCTTGACACTTTAAACATATTAATATATAATTTGTAAACAGAATAAAATAACAAACAGGAGGTTTGAGTGTGGCAAACCGCGATGAACTGATAAAGCAATTCGGCGAAGCCGAAGAAAAGAAGCCAAAATCACAACCTAAAGATGAGATACCCGTTTCCCCTATTCCGGAAAGAACTAACACTGCAGCGCAGAATCAGATAACTCACCACGGCGGGGATGCAAAGCGCAAAAGACAAAGGGCTAAAAAGAAATTCTTTTCTGCTGTAAAAAGCATACTCTCCGATAAAACACTCAGCAAAATGCTGAATGTATTTCTTTTTTGTATGCTTGTTAACATCGGTGAATATTTTTACCTTATAAACTATCTCGGAATTCCTACCAAGGGTGCAATAGGCAAGCTGCTCGGCGCACTTATAATTCTTGCCTATATGTATTCGGCAAGATTAAAGCCCCATAACATAGGTCTGAGCACTAATCCGAGAGCTATTGCAGGAGGAATACGCAACGCACTGATTTTTAACATACCTATAATTCCGGCATATATAATTGAGGTAATACTTCTAACACTCATAGGCAAAAAAGTTATAGTCCGTATTTACGCATATGATGCTCCTGTTTCCGAGGTAGGCTTTATTTACGCATTGGCAAATATTCTTTTGCTTATTGTAATCACGGTTTTATCTGCGCTTATGCTGGAAGTGCTTTTCCGCGGAATCCTTATGAAAATGGGCAAGGGCAAATTCGGCTTTTGGCAGACCGCAGTAATCGTTTCAATCTTTTATTCAATATGGTATCTTGTTGTTCCGCTTTCAAGACTTACCGCAGGATATTCCTTCGGTCAGATTGCCTCACTTTGTATATTCTATCTTATATTTGAGTTTGTTCTTTCAATCAAGTGGTGCATGTGCTCAAGAGCAACCGGTTCAATATGGCTTGGTCTTTTTGACCACCTTTTCTTAAACCTTATAATTAACTCAGTGCATGTTATCAATATGACGGACACTTCAGTGTTTACAGACAACTACAGAAATTACAGACTTATTTTAATCCAGATTTTCTCATTTATTATCTGCTTCTCATATTATAAAATGAAAATGAGAAAAAAAGAACGTTTGTTGCAGGCAGCAGGTGTGCGCAGCATTTATTCTTTTGACAGCCTTGCTGAAATGAGTGAGGAAGATGTAAGCCGCCATGCAGAAAGAATCAAAACATCCGACGGAGAAATTGATGCCGAATATCTGAGATTGCTTGAAAAGAACAAAAACAGAAGCACAAAATAACATTAAGAATCCGATATGCTTAGTATCGGATTCTTTTATATAAAACAGGGTATACATTGAGTTGACGGGTTCAATACAATAATGTATAATATAAAAAAACAAAAGGAAGCCTTGAATGAATTATAAATACATCCTGACAAGAAGCAAGCGCAAAACCATTTCGCTGACTGTCAGACCTGATTGTACGCTTGACATTAAAGCGCCCTTAAGAACAGGGCTGAATGAAATCGAAAATTTTATCAATAAGCACAGCGACTGGATTGATAAAAACATAAAAAATGTGCAGGAAAGAAAAATCAAGAGCGAAGCATTTACCGTTGATTACGGCTGTGAAATTTATTTTTTCGGTCGAAAAATACCTGTTATTGAATCAGATGTAAAAAAAGCAAGGCTGACAGACAGCTGTGTGCTTATGCCTTACTTTAGCGAAAAGGACAAAATAAAAGAAGTTCTTATACGACTCTATAAAGAAACCGCAAAAGCTTATATCTCATCACGGATACCTTACCTAAGTACCATGATAGGTGTTACTCCGTCAAAGCTTACAATAACAAGCGCGCGAACAAATTGGGGAAGCTGCACTGCAGACAGAGTTCATTTTTCGTGGCACTTAATCATGGCTGAAAATGAAGTTATTGATTATGTCATAATTCATGAGCTTGTACATATTCTGCAGCATAACCACAGTGAAAAATTCTGGTCAGAGGTTGCAAAACACTGTCCACAGTGGAAATCACTTAGGCAAAGACTAAAATTTTATTCAGAAATAATCTCAATACAAAACTGGTAATTTTACAGGAGTGTAATTTATGAGCAGGACAAAATCCAAAACAAAAATTATTACAAGCGCAATATGTCTGTTGCTGGCTCTTTCAGTTGCCGCAGCAACGCTTTTCATTTTTCGCCCGTTTTACTATGAAAACATTTACACCGCACCAATTCCTACAAATCTAAGCACAGGCTGGAGCAATGCGCCGGAACCGATTTTCAGCGATTTTTATGTTTCAGCTAACGCAAGTCCCGGCGGTGACGGAAGCTTTGAAAGACCGTTTGCAACCGTAGAACAGGCAAAGCAAGCTGTAAGGAAACTAAAAAAAGAACAGCTGAGCCACGCAATCGTTGCAATTATGGCGGGCACTTACGACATTGGCAGTATTGAATTCACTAGCAAAGACTCCGGCACTGAAATCTGTCGCGTTATATATGCCGCTTACGGTGACGGCGATGTTATTTTTAATGGCTCTGAAGCCGCAAAGGAAACAGATGCAATAATTAATATCAACGGTGCGCGTTATATCGCTTTCAGCGGAATAACCCTGCAGAACACAGCAGGTTGTGCAATAAAAGCAAACGGCAGTAATATTGATATATCCTCCTGCACGATAAAAAACACAGGCAGCAACGGCATTGAAGCTAACGGTTCACTTATCAGCATCAACGGCTGCAATATATCCGGCACAGGCAAAAGCGCAATTATACTTGACGGCGGCGACAGAAAAACACTCACTCCCGGAAACTGTTCAGCAGATAACAACCTCATTTCCGATACATCAAAAGCAGATGTCTTTGCGGCAAGTGTTATAATATCCGGCACCGGCAATGCATTTACAAACAATGAGATTATAAACTCCCCTTCTGTTGCAGTTCATTATAGCGGAAACGCAAATAAAATTGAGTATAACTATATTCACAACACCTGTCTTGCTAACAGTGGCTTTATATTTGCGATTGACTCTCCCATGAGATGGGACTGCTACGGAAACTTTGTAAGATACAACCTTGTCAGCACAATAGGAAACGGCACTAACGAAGTCGGCGGTATATGCGCTTGTTCAGGCACACAGGTAAGAGGTAATATGTTCCTCAATATCAAAGGCACCGGAATTTCCTTCGGCGGAGGAAGAGACATAAACTTCACCAACAATATTCTCGTCAATTGCACCAAGCCGCTCAATTATTATACATCTAATGTTGGCGCAGACAACGCCGTATGGGAAGAACTTAAGAAATCGCCTTATAAGAGCGAAGCCTGGAAAAACGCATTCCCCGACTGCGCATCAATTAAAACTGACTATGCCGATATGGCAGACCCGCTGTTTGCCGCCAATCCCGCTAACAGCCTTATTAAAGATAACATTATATTACAGGCAAACGCAGACATAGGCACAATAAGTGCAGAGGCAAACAATTACAGCAGCATCGGAGACAACATGGTGCTCAAGCTGAACGAAACAGATATTTTCATTGATGCCAAGGACGGTAACTACCGCATTAACAGCGGCGGCGAAGTGCCCACCGTGCTTCCGGATTACAGAGATATTCCGTTTGATTCTATAGGAAGATATTGATTTAAAATCCGACTTCTTAAGCATTTAAGAGGTCGGATTTTTTAAAAGTTACAGATTTATTAAGCTTTTCCAACAGTTTAATTAAAGCAGTTGACCCATAATTATTTTTATGTTAGCGTAGAATCAGAAAAAGCTAAAGGAGGTACAGCAGACAAATGATTGATATTAAGTCGGTAACAAAAAATTTCGGAAAATTTACCGCAATAAAAGACCTGAGTTTTCATGTTGACGACGGTATGATATACGGACTTGTCGGATATAACGGCGCAGGCAAAACCACACTGCTCAAAACAGTTTCGGATGTATACCGCCCTGACGAAGGAGAAGTGCTGATTGACGGAGAAAATGTGCTTGACAATGCAGCAGCAAAACAAAAAATATTTTATGTGCCCGATGACCTGTATTTTCTTCCCTATTCCAATATGGAAAAAATGGCGAAATTTTATAACGGTTATTACCCGAATTTCAGCTTTGATACCTTCAGAAAGCTCGCTGATGTATTCGGACTTGATACAAAGAAAAGACTAAACGGTTTTTCAAAAGGTATGCAAAGACAGGCAGAGTTAGTGCTTGGTCTGGCAACGCACCCGTCAATTCTGCTGCTTGACGAATCATTCGACGGACTTGACCCACAAAAGCGTACAATAGTCAAGAATCTCGTTTCGGAATATGTTTCAGAAACAGGCACATCGGTTATAATTTCATCTCACAATCTGCACGAACTCGGCGACATAAGCCACAGAATAGGTCTGATTAACGGCAAAAAGCTTGCCCTTGACTGTGCCCTTGGAGAAATCAACCAAAGCAGAAGTAAAATCCGCGTTGTATTCAAGCATGATTTCAGTGAAGATGTGTTACTTAATATTGAGCATAAAAACTTTGTAAAAGACGGCAGGATTATGACTTTCTCTTCGCCCGAATCTTTCGAAAGGATAGAAAGCAAGCTTAGCGAATTTGAGCCATTACTTCTTGAACAGTTCCCGTTATCACTCGAAGAGGTATTCCTGGAAGAAATGGAGGGTACTGATTATGACTTCTCAGAAATCTTTAAAAATTAAGCACAACTCACCCTATGCATTTAAAAGCGCTCTTTCATCAGGTGCTTTTCCGACTGTGCTTTATGCAATATTTATGCTCATTGTGTTCCCGATAATGAACCTTACCAATCTGCTTGGCGAAAAAGCGAGATTTGCCGCAAACGAAATGTTTAACAGCACAACATCACCAATAAGCGATATGGATATACCGCTTGATGAATTTGCAAATCAGTTTAAATCTCTTGATGAAAAATATGTCTATTCGCTGTTTTCCGGTGGAAAAGACACAATGATTTTTATTCTCATAGCAACCATAGGCGCAAGTATTCTTATGGGAATATCTCTTTTCCGATTTATAACCGCAAAAAAGACCGTTAATGTTTATTACAGCCTTGGTATTACGCGTACTAATCTTTTCATTTCAAGATTTGCAGCAGGTCTTACACTGTTATTTGCGTGCTCAGTAATTCCCGTAGCAATTTCGGCGGTTGTCAGCACGGTACTTATCGGGGCAAGCTCTGAACTGTTTACAGTAACACTTTTCACCGCATTGAGTATTTTCAGCACAGCAGCACTCACCTATTCAGTCACTGCGGCAGTTTTCAGCGCAGTAGGCACAAGCATTGAAGGTGCGGGTTTCACAGCGGTTGTGCTTCTGATACCGACGGTTTTCTTCTACTGTCTTGAAGCCTTCGGCCGAACGCTTCTCTACGGCACTCCGCTTGCACTCGGATATTTCCAGCTGCACGACGGATATTACGAAACCGTGGACATGGTTTTTGAAAACGGTTTATTCAACCCTATTCTATTCCTATACAAGCTTTTTGACGTTGATATACAGTACTGTGAGCTAAGAGTTGAAACGCTTCGCGACATGCAGGAAATGAAAATTGAGTTTGCATCCGAGCTTAATTTCACAGTACCGCTTGTATGGCTTGCCATTGCCGCTGCTGCTTTTATTATAGGCATCGTTGTTTACAACCGGAGAAAAGCTGAAATCTGCGGCTTCCTTGGCATGAGCCCGACTCTCAATTTCCTTGGCAGCTTTATACTTAGCTTTGGTGCGTTTACGGTTATTGTAAATTCAATCGGCACAAACAAAATCACTCTTGCCTGCGTGCTGGGCTTTGTTGCAATGGCAGTAATATACCTCGTGTTTAATCTTATAATCACAAGAGCGCCCAAGCATGTTTTTAAATCAATTTATCTTCTCGGCATACAAATGCTCATTATGGCTGTAATTCTTGCAATTTTTTCATTTGGCGGCTTTGGCTATTCATCAAGAATACCCAAAGCAGAAGAAATTGAATCCGTTCAGGTATCGCCCGTTGCTATAGACACCTTGCTTTCAGGCGACGACAGTTACCTTGACAGCTTTTACGGCTTTGATGAAAGCGGAGATACGCCTGTATTCCCGAATTCGCTTTCCCCTTCCGCTTTCGGTCCTTACACAAGTAAAGAGGACATAAACAGGGCGCTTATGCTTCATACAAAGTTTATTGAACTTGGCAGCAAAGATCTAAATGAAGAAAAATATATAAACAGCTCAATTATCATTTACTACAAGCTCAAAAACGGCGATACTTTAGTGCGTTATTATGACAAGGCAGATACGGAAACACTGCGTCTTGCTCTCAACTTCTATGACAGCGATTTCTACGATGAGATGATAGAAAAATCTTTCCTCGGTGAAGATGAAAATTGGAACAACAGCATTGTAAGCTACAACAGCGGAAAAGTTATAGCTGCAAAATCATCACTCAAAATTGAGCACTTTGACTATCTCAACCTGACCGAAGAACAGCACACACAGCTCAAAACAGCAATAGTACACGACCTGCAAAACATGACTGCAAAACAGTACTACTATCCCGAAAAGCCTGCTGTAGGTGTGCTCATATTTGCAGCAAACGATTGGTTGGGACTTGAGTATAACTATGAAGAAGAGATGTCATCCGGAGAGCTTTTAGACCAATCAAAGCTTTGCGGGCAGCTGTTCGGCGCAGAAACCTGTACAGGCGGTAAAACCGTTTTTGTCACAGAGGATATGATTGAAACCCTTTCATTCATGACAAAAAATGACCTGATGAGATATTTTGGTTCGGTCGATGTAAATGAAATTGAGCAGATTACATTCCGCCCTGCAAAAATTGATAAAGAGAATTGGTTCTACAGAAGCGGTCAGGATATAACACTTAACTTCTTTGCAAAGAACTGCACAGCTGAAGGTGAGCGTTTCGGATATAATATGGATTCAAAGTATCCCGAAGGCAGCAGGCTAATTGATCAGAACAAGATAACAGACAAGGCAAGAATCAGCGAAATTGTCAACAAAGCTCAGCTTTACTATTTCGCTGAAAATGAAGGTTATGCCTGCTACATCACCTATTCAAACGGTGAAACGGTTGAAAAATATCTGCCGCAGAAAGATGCACCGGATTATGTAAAAAATTACGACTATAAATCAAATGCGGAAGAAATATACTCGGCAGTTGATAATTCTTCGATTCATTAAATCCGAATCAGCATAACAAAAAAGGTTGCACAGCACTTAAAACTGTCTGTGCAACCTTTTAAAGTTTTGTATTATGCAAAGATTTTACGCAACCATTTAATGCTCATTCTGCCCCATTCTGAAGCATCGGGGTCAAATTGGCCGCTGCAAACATTAGGAGTTGCAAGTGAAAAGCCGTGACCGCCGTTACGGAAAACATGCATTTCAAACTCAACATCGTTTTCTGCCAAGGCAGAAGCAAAAGAAAGAGAATGCTTTATCGGAACAAGTCCGTCATCGTTAGCATGGAATAAAAACGAAGGCGGTGTATCAACAGATACATATTCATTTGTGGAAGGGACATCACACTGAAGAACAGGACCAATGTCAGCAAGAATACAAGGATAAGCCAGAATAAGTGCATTAGGCTTGTTTTGGCTGATTGTGCCGAGTGCACTGCAAAGGTGACCGCCTGCAGAAAAGCCTATTGCGGCAATTTTATCAGGGTTAACACCAAACTTTTCTGCGTTATCGCGGATATATTTCATAGCTCTCTCACCGTCTGCAAAGGGTTGCTCAAAGCTGTAGTTACCCTCTTCCCTTCTGCCAACAGTGTATCGGAGCACAAAAGTATGATAACCCTCAAGCGCATAGAGCATTGCAACAGGCTCCGCCTCACGGTCGGAACACATCCCGTATCCGCCGCCCGGAATTACAAGCACCGCAGGACGAACATCGCAGTTGCCCATTTCGGGTGATTTGTCAAGCAGATAAGCAGTAAGACTTACACTTTTATCTTCATTAAAATATTCTGTAAAAACATTCATAACAAGCACCTCTTTTTTGATTATTCAACTATCCTAATTCTATCAAAAACTAAAAAAAAGTAAATATGTTTTCAAACTTTTAACTTAAATATTTATAACAATACAATCACACGATATTAACGGTGATTTATTTGAACAGAGAACAGTATTTAAGAACACGGATTGCAGAGCTTGCAGAAAGCCTTGCAACAGAGAAAATGCAGCCCGTTCAAAGAAAAAACCTTGAACGGGCACTGAAATTTTATATTGACGATTTAAGGAACAATCAATAAGTAAGCTTTGAGTTTATGTCCTTGAGCATATCCTCATCAAGCTTTACTACCTTACGGTCATAAGTGAGAATGCCGTTGACTTCGTTCTCAACATCGCTTACCTGAGTGTAAACAAGAGCACAAAGACCGTGCTTTATAAGCGGAATTACCTGAGTTGTATGAAGTCGTCTGTATGCGTTGGTGAGTGTCTTCTTACTGCGGAACATAAGGTAACCGAAGCACTTTTTAATATTCCACACATGATCAGGCACTACATTGCTGTAGCCACCGTACTCGCTGACAACAAAAGCGCGCTCATCAAGAAAATAAGGATGAAGTGGAACAATATAGCGGTGAATACTCTTGAAATCGCCGCCGCGCTGGTCATGCCAGCCGCTTGCGTGATCAACAAAACGAGAGGGATCAAGCGCCTTAACATGGTCCGCAACATTTTTTGCATCAAACTGACCCCAGCTTTCATTAAACGGAACCCAAGTGCAGATTGAAACACAGTTATACAGTGCCGCAATCATCTCATCAAGCTCTGCACGGAAAAGGCGCTGACCCTGCTTATCCTTACGGTCATAAAGGCCTCTGAATTTATCAGGCATATTCTTGATACCAATATTCGGGAGCACGCCTGCAACAAGCTGATTTACATTGCAGCCGTTGGGCATATCCTGCCATACGAGCATACCGAGTCTGTCACAGTGATAATACCAACGGGCTGGCTCAATCTTTATATGCTTTCTGAGCATATTGAAGCCAAGCTCACGCATCTTCTGTATATCGTAAATAAGAGCTTCGTCGGAAGGTGCAGTAAGACCGCCGTCGGGCCAATATCCCTGATCAAGCAAACCTTTCTGAAAATAAGGCTCGTTATTAAGGCAGAGTCTCACCTTGCCCTTACTGTCTTTGCCAAGGCTGTATTTACGCATACCGAAATACGACTTAACCTCATCAAGCACTTTATCCTCTGTCACGAGCTCAACCTTAAGGTCATAGAGGAAGGGATTTTCGGGTGACCATAGCTTCTGCTCAGGAATTGCCAAAACACCCTTTTTGCTGAATTCAGCAGAAGCAACCTGTGTTTCCCCGTCGAAAGCGGTTACACGAACCGTTGCTTCACCGTCATAATCCGCTGAAATCTCAAGAGAGGACGAATCAATATCAGGTGTAAGCTTTATACCCTTGATGTATGTTTCGGGCACAACCTCAAGCCAGACCGTCTGCCAGATGCCTGATGTTGAGGTATACCAAAAGCCGAAGGTTTTCGAAATTTGTTTACCTCTTGGCTGTGTCCCCTTTTCTGTCGGGTCAATAACCTTGACGACGAGCTCATTTTCGTCTTTAAGGAAATTGGTTATATCAAAGCTGAACGGACAGTAGCCGCCTGTATGACCGCCTACTGACTTACCGTTGACAAAAACATCGCACTTCCAATCAACTGCACCGAAATGAAGAATAACCCTCTTGCCCGAATAATCTTCATTCACTTTGAACTTACGGCGATACCACAGTGCTTCGTTATCTTTTAAAGCTCCTTCTACCCCCGAAAGTTCACATTCAATTGCAAACGGCACAATAATTTCGCCCTTCACACTGCCCATTTTAGCTGCATCAGAAGAAGTTATCGAATAATCATATCTGCCGTTAAGACACTGATAGCTTTCACGCGCCATCTGAGGGCGCGGATACTCATTGAGAGGACAATCTTTATTAATTTTTTCTGCCCATGGTGTTCTTATTGCATTCATATTTTTCTCCTCAATTTTTAATATATATTATATAGGCATCTGATTTATATAATCATTTTTCAATGTTGCGTTCTGAACAAGAAGAGAATCCGCTTTATCAACAACACCGTCATGATTTACATCTGCCGCAAGATATTGTGCATAGGTGAAATCATATTCCTCAAGCATACCGTCTGCAAGAAGGTTCAACAGAAAAGCATCATTGTGATCAACGGCACCGTCAGAATTAACATCACCATAAATTACAACATAAGCAATATGAAGCCACTCATTTTTTTCTCCATACAAAATTACGGTAACACCTGTATAAATTCTCTGAGTTGGTTCAAGCTCATAGATAATATCAGGATCAAAATAATGAACATCCGTATTTGAAATCTGAGCATCAAGCTGCGACACGGTCATATTCATATTAGGGTAAACACCGTAAATATATGCACCATCCTCATGGTCATTGAGCTTAAGGAAAGAAGTTGAAATAAAAGCAAGCTCGGTTGGTTTTCCAAAAACAGCACGAACATTCACATCAGAAGTAACATAGTTGAAAAGTGCATCCCATTTAACAAAACTGTAGCCTTGAATTTCCGGGTCAGAGGGAGCTACAGCCGCACCGCCTCTTTTAGTTGCCGCTGTCCAATAAAGAGAATCAAATGTATAAAATGAAACCTTATATATAACTGCATCAGAACCATCCTCTTGAGCAAATACAGGATGATTCTTGCCCTGAGCCCATACTGTTTCTTCACCGTTTGCATTAAGAATATATGCTGCTGTGCCGTTTGTGATATAAGCTGCGCTTTGTGCGGTACCAATAACCAAAGCACCTTCTGCAGCTGTGTTTTCGAGATAGCAACAGTTATCTGAAGCATATGAATCAATATCAAAATCGCCGCAGATTGCACCGAACAAAGAGTCACCTGCTATCAGACCGGCATTATATACACTTTTAATATCCGAATAACAAACACCCGCTATACCGCCGACATATCTGCCTGCACTGACATCGCCGATATTTGCACAGTAAGAAATATTACCGAAATTTCTGCCTGCAATGCCTCCGCATTCCTCTGAAGAGGATGTGCCGCTGACTTTACCCGACGAATAACAGTAGCTCACTGTCGCACCATCATTATCACCAACTATGCCACCCAAAGCTAAAGAGCCGCTAACAGCCGTTGAATCGTTTACGGAATATACAACTTCAACATCAGCCATACCTGCAATTCCGCCGACATAAGAACTGCCGTTGACAGCACTGTTTCTTATTTCACAGCCGTAAACAGAGCTTTGTTCAGCACAGCCAACAATACCGCCAACATAATTACTGCCCGAAATTTTACTGTCAGAAACTATAATACTTTCCAGCTGAGCATTAACAGTTTTTCCGAAAAGTCCGACATTATCTGTTCCGCAAACATTAAGTCCGCTGATAACATTGTTACCGGCATAAAAATATCCGGAAAAAGCAACAGAATCATTTCCGATCGGGATAAAATTATCTGTCATATCAGGGTTATGCAAGGCAACATCACAAGCAAGAATATAATAACCTTCATTATATCCCTCTTCATTATTTATAAATGCAGATGCAAGATGCAAAGCACGCTCATTTTCAATTATATATCCGCCGGAATCCTCGTCAGTTTTAAGTTCAAAAACAAATGCAGGATTATCGGAATTTGCAAAAACAGGATAATAACCGTTGGTTGCCCAGAAATTTTTGCCTGTTTCGCGATTAAGAAGACCTGCAGCATAACCGCAATAAAACCATGAATAATGTATCGGAGTTCCTACTGAAGATTCACCGTACTGTTTACAATAAAAAACAGTAGTGACTTCAGCTGAATCATACTTCGCACAAAGTGCAGCGCATGTAGTGCCCGAAAGCTGAGAAAAAGCATGGCCGTTAGTAACATTGAACACCGGTGCATATCCCGCTATGCCGCCGGAAACAGAAGCCGATGTAATGTTGCCCGCACTGTAGAAATTTTTCATATCAAGCGAACCGTTACCGACGATACCGCCGGCATAAGTGCCGCCGCTGATAGGTGCTGCATTAAAGTTAAGCATACCGTTGACATCACCTTTACCGGATATACCTCCGGCATAAGTGCCACCTGAAATCTGAGCTGTATTTGATGAATTATTAACAACTACAGCGCCCTCTGCCCTTGCAACTATACCGCCTGCCGCATTTTCAGAGCTTACAGTACCGTTATTTATGCAACTTGCAAATAAAGTATCTCCGGTATATGAGTATCCTAAAATACCTCCGGCACGATCATAAGCACTTATCTCGCCATTATTGATACAAGATTTAATATTAACATTTTTTTCTATTATAATAGCTGCAATACCGCCTGCGTTTGAACCGCCGATAGAGCTTGCAGAAGAAGCAGAGCTGTATCGGTCAACATCTACTCTTCCGCTGAAGGTGCAGTTTGTAATATCTCCGGAAACCTCACCTGCTATACCGCCACAGCTGTCAACACCCGAAACAACCGCAGAAACGGAACAGCCGCTGATATTTCCGCTGCTCTTGCCGGCTACAGCACCTATCTTTGAATACCCTTCAAAATAAGAACATATAATATTAAGATTTTTTATCGATGCCGTTTCAGTTATTACACCAAAAATTCCAAGTTCAGAAGCATTGGCTGCCATTGCATCATGCTTTATATAAAAACCAGAAAGAGTGTGACCGTTACCGTCAAAGCTGCCTGAGAAGAATTTTACATAATTATCAGTGTCGCTGTAATCGTAACCGCCTATAGGCTTCCAGACAGTGGCCGTATCATAAAAGGATACCTCATTACCGACTATCATATATTTTCCGCTGTTCATTTCAATGTCAGCCGTGAGCCTGCCGCTGATTCCCGTGTTACCAAAATTGACCTCATTTCTGAACCAGATAAGCTCGTCAAGGTTGGATATAAGATAGCTGCCGTCAGTATCCTTAGCGGTTTCAAAGCGAGCAAAAACTTCCGTATGATTTACAATAGCGGAATCAAAATCAAACGCATTACCGCTTGCATCTGTCCAGCCTGCAAAGGTCATGCCGTCAGGAGCAGACGGATCAGAAGGAACTGAAGCTTTATAGCCGTGATCAACCGTCTGAGATGAAATAACAGTTCCGTCGATATTTTTAAAGGTTACCTCATAATTATCTCTGATAAGACCTGTAATTTCAACGGTCTGATCTTCTGTAATATTGCTTATTGTGTAAATAATACCGTATTTCGGTCGAAGCACCTCACCGTTTGAAGTAACTACAATTTGTGACTGCATATAAATATCGGCAAGTTCAACAGAGAACGCAAATTTTTCGCCGTACTCAACCTCCGTAGAATATTCAGGAAGCGGATAAATGGTAAACGCTTCACTCTCCGGAAGATTAACGGTATAAGTATTAAGAGAAAGTCCGCCTACCGTAACGGTGATGTTTTCCGTAACTTTGTCAATTGTATATTTACCGCCGCGCAACGGAATGCGTGCTTTATTTGCCCAGACAAGTATTTCTGACTGAGTATAAGCAGGGTCAACCTCAATTGTAAACGAATAGCTTTCACCATAGTAAACAACTGAACTGCCGCTTTCAGGTATAATCTTAAAGTAATCCGATTCCGGAAGTCTGATAAAATAGCGGCTTGCAATATCACCGCTGAACATATAAAAATCAGATGACTTAGGTGACTCAGCACTGTCCCTGAAGTCCACGCCGTCACCCAATGCCTGAACCGTGAAATAATATTTACCGTAGGTTGTAAAATATCCGCCAAAATTGCAGCTCAATGAATCCGTAACAGTAAATGTTTGTTTCAGTTCGTAACCAATATCGTTAAAATAATATAGTTTGACAATATAACCCGTGGCATTTTCAACACTGCTCCATCTTGCAACCGGGTTAGTTGTTCCCGCGTTGTCGATAACGGTATCATCCCAATAAATCTGCTTAGGCGGATTAAGAATCGGTGTACCGGTAAAAGTTATGCGGAAATATTTCTGACCTGTATACTCCGTAATAGGTGAACCGGGAGAAGACGAGCCTGCACCGACAGAAGCATTGGCGCTCCATTCAACGCATGAATCCTCACCGTAAAGTGCAAAAGCCTTTGAACGGGTTTTAGCTTCAACATCCGTTGCACCGCCGCTTATAAATACATTACCTGATGACGAATAAACAGCATCCGAGCCTGTAAGACGCACCCTGCCGTTTGTAATTTTTACATCGCCGAAGGTGTACATGCACCTGGTCGAAGTATGAATATTTACATTTGCGCTTGTACTAATTTCAATCCCCTTAATTGCCATTATACCAGCAAGCGCATTTATATTCAGTGACGCAGAATCGGTAATCGTAACTTTATAATCAGTGTTTATTGCATAGCTGTTATCACTGACAAGAGTAAGCGAGCCGTCACCTGTAAATTTTACATTACCGATAAATATCATCGCATTTGTTCCCGATGTATAAATATAATTATCGCCCTTAAGCTCAACTGTAAGGTTACCGCTGTAAGGATATACAAAAATCTCGCTCTGCGGAGTGAGTGTAGAGCCGTAATTTTCAAGAGTGAGAGTATCGGAAGAAGCGCTGTAATGCCAACCTGTAAGAGCAAGAGCGCCAAGATCGGTATATTCCTTTGTATATGTATGTCCCGCGATGACAAGACGCATTACACCTGCTGCATGTGTAACAGGCATATTTTGCACAATACAAAATGCTGAAAGAAGAACGCACATTACAGCAAATAAAAAATTTCTGGCGGTTTTCATTTTCCGCACCTCCGAAGTCTATTATTATAAACTAGAATATTATATATAAATACATTTTAATTATAATACAAATCAAAGTAAATGTCACGATAAAGCTAGAAATTTATTGTAGAAAATCTTAAGTTAACCTTGTTAAAATTCACTAAATATGTTTAAATAAAATTGAACACAAAACAAAGGAGATTAAAATCAATGATAACTCACATCGTATTCTGGAATGTCAAAGATGACGAAGACAAGCAGGCAAATATGGAGCACATGCGCGAAATACTCACCGCACTTGTAGGAAAGGTAGACGGTCTCATCAGCGCACAGGTAGGATTCAATTTCAACCCCAACGGATACGACCTTGCTCTCTACAGCACATTCGAAAGCAAAGAAGCTCTTGAAGCTTATCAGATTCATCCGGAACATCTTAAAGTTAAAAAATTTGTCCACTCTGTAATCACTGACAGATGTGTTGTCGATTTTGAAAACTAAAAAACTTAAATTTATTAAAATAATGTATTGACAATCGCCGCTTAATTTGCTAAAATGTTCCCGTTGTCAATTTTATGGGTGTCACGGTTGTCAATCATGCGGGTGTAGTTCAATGGTAGAATCCCAGCCTTCCAAGCTGGTCGCGTGGGTTCGATTCCCATCACCCGCTCCAATGTGCGCTGGTAGCTCAGCTGGATAGAGCAACTGCCTTCTAAGCAGTAGGCCAGGGGTTCGAGTCCCTTCCAGCGCGCCATTTATGGTGGACATAGCTCAGTTGGTTAGAGTGCCAGGTTGTGGCCCTGGAGGTCGTGGGTTCGACTCCCATTGTCCACCCCATAAAAAGCAAAAACGCACAAAGTCACTCAGGCTTTGTGCATTTTTTGAATATAAAAACTAAACATTGGGGTGTAGCCAAGGGGTAAGGCACGGGACTTTGACTCCCGCATCCGCTGGTTCAAATCCAGCCATCCCAGCCAAGAAAGCAGCCGAAAGGCTGCTTTTTCAACTATATCCACCCTTATCGGTGAGATAAATATTGCTACGCTATTGCGAAATACACTGCGGTATGTGAAATCGCTGCGGCGGTGGGTGAATTAAATTTCACTTGATGCATCAGTATCAAATTAAACAATTTATGAATTAAATTATTTCACTGTGAGTGTATCTATTATACGCTTTTTAATCTATCTGTTGAGTTTTTCTATCAACGGTAGAGTCAGCTAAACAACCTCTTTATTGTATTTCTTTTCATCAGCTGTTATTATCAGATTGAAAGCAGCGCTGTTATACACAAAGAAATTTTGAAAGGTTGGGCATATAATGAATTTACATTTCAGTGAAACATTAAAAACATTGCGCAAAGAAAAAGGCTTTACACAGGAAAATCTTGCAAATTTTCTTGGAGTTTCTTTTCAGGCGGTAAGCAAATGGGAAAGAAACGAAAGTTATCCGGATATTACCATGCTGCCCTCAATCGCATCGTTATTCGGTGTTTCCGTTGACAAGCTCCTCGGCATTGACCAGATTGAAAAAGATAAGAAAATCGAAGAATATATAAATGAATATGTAAGACTCTGGAGTAACGGCGAATTTGATAAGGTAAAAACCGTTATGAAGCGGGCAACAGAAGAATTTCCCGGAAATTACGACCTGCTCGTCCGATATTTTAACACTCTTATTTCAGCAGACGACAGTGACGAATATCTCATAACTACGCGTAACGAAGCACAGTCAATTTACGATAGCATACAAAGCCACTGCACGATTGACAGCATCCGTATCTGGGCTAAAAAGCTTATGTGCCGTTATCTTCGCGATTTAAGCTTAATCAAAGGCAGCGGCTGCAGCATTGAAGAAGCGGAAAAAATTCTTGACACAATGCCGATTATGCAAAACACAAGGGATTATTACGCAATGTATATGTATCCTCACGATGATAAAAAGCGCTCAGAAGCCTGTGCAAACGGAATATCTGAAATGCTCAGACTGTTTGGTGAAATAATGAACAGAAAGCACAATAATTTTCTTGATGCAGACGATAATATTTCTCAGGCATATATCAATCTGCTTGAAGCAGTTATGCCAGACGGTGATTATGGAAAAAGCTATTACCTAATGGTTATATATCATCAAAGGCTGGGTGTTAAAAAATATCTTAAAGGTAATGAGACTGCTGCCCTTGAGCATTTTGAAAAAGCTGTTACTCTTGCAAAAGAATATGACCTTATGCCAGAAATCAGCCGTCACACCTCCCCTGCCGTTAAGGGTCTTATTTTTGACAAATCAAAAGCTTACAGATTTTGGGAAGGGTCATTTGCAGATGACATTAAGCAGGGCTTAAAAGACAGACCGCAGCTTTCCGATGAATTCAAAAACAGTGAAAATTTTATGAAAATTATGGAGCTGTAAAAAGATTGAACAAAAGAGGCTGTAACCTTACAGCCTCTTTTTCAACTTATACAGCTTTGGTTCACTTTGAATCAGCACTCCATGATTTTATGTCTTTAACGGCGAATGTTCTTTCGGCATTTTTCTGAATGTCAAATGCTCTCATAAGCCACTGGTCTTCTTTATGCCAATCAGTATGCCCGAACAGAATCTCAATCGGAATAATGCTTCTCGCGTTCGTAACACCTTTGTAATTTGTATATACAATCGTCACTGCTTTTTTTGAATCCATTTGAACAAGTCCCCTTTCACACAATAACTAATTATATTTATTTTAAATTCATGGCATAACAATTGTCAATAGCTGTATTGAACACAAAAACAAACTGTGTTATAATATAAAACAGGTTTGAAATTTTAGGAGTATTGATTAATGAAAATAACCGGTGCGATATTTGATTTTGACGGAACACTTTTTGATTCGATGCCAATATGGAACGGTATAAGAAATAAATTTTTCAACAGAATCGGGCTTATTCTGAATGAAGAAGAAGAGAAGCTTTTTGAGGGGCTTTTTCTTCGCGAATCGCTGATTCTTGCAAAGGACCGCTTCGGTATTGCAGAAACTTACGAAGAGCTTTTCGTGCTGTTTTTCGACTATATCAAAGAGCTTTATCTTGCTGAAACATATCCAAAAAATGACATAATCGACTTTCTTGAAAGGCTCAAGGCGAAAGGTGTTAAAATGGGCATTGCTACGGCAACGGGCGAAAGCGCACTGACAGCCGTGCTTGAAAAATTCGGTATGCTCGGATATTTCGAGGCAATATACTCAACCTATACCGTCGGCGCAGCAAAAACTGAACCTAAGGTATATGACACTGTGCTTGAGGTGCTCGGCACAGATAAAACCACAACATGGGTTTTTGAAGATGCATTATATGCGGCAAAAACTGTAAAGGAAAACGGCTACAACCTTGTCGGAATATACGATGAAAGCGAAGCAAACACTAAGGAGCTTGAACACATTTCAGATATTTATATCCATAACTATTCCGAGCTTGAAATTGAATAATATTTAATTTTTTATAGAGGTGTTAACTATGGGCAGATACGCAATTTACGGAGCAGGTTCACTGGGCACGGTGCTCGGCGCTTACATCACAAAGAACGGCGGCGAAATTGACCTTATCAACAGAAACAAAGCACATGTTGAAGCGCTCAACACTAAGGGTGCAACAATCAAGGGAACAGTCAGCATGAATGTACCCGTCAAAGCAATTACACCTGACAAAATGAACGGTGAATACGATGTAATACTGCTTATGACCAAGCAGCTTTACAACAAAGAGGTTGTAACAATGCTTAAGGAGCATCTGACCGAAAAGGGTGTTATCGTAACACTTCAGAACGGTCTGCCTGAGCCAGGCATTGCTGAAATTATCGGTGCAGACCGCACGATGGGCTGCACGGTTGAATGGGGCGCAGCGCTTAACGAGCCGGGTGTGTGCACACTTACTAGCGAACCTGACAGCCTTTCATTCCACATGGGCAAGATGGACGGTATTACAGACGAGCAATTCAACATGGTCAAGAACCTTCTTGAGCTTATGTGTCCGGTACATGAAGAGGATAATCTTATTGGTGCTCGTTGGTCAAAGCTGCTTATCAATGCTACATTCTCAGGTCTTGGCGCAGTTGTCGGTGGTGTATTCGGCGATGTTTCCGAGAACAAAGACGGTAAGAAGGTTGCTGTAAGATGTATGAAGGAATGCATAGATGTCGGCCACGCAACAGGCGCAGAATTCGCACCGGTTCAGGGCAAGAACATAACTGCTCTTTTCTACTACACAAATCCTATCAAGCGCGCAATTGCCACATTTCTTGTTCCCATTGCAATGAAAAAGCACCGCGACATTGAGCCCTCAATGCTTCAGGACCTCAAAAAAGGCAAGCCGTGCGAGATTGATGCAATCAACGGTGTTGTTTGCGAATGGGGCAGAAAATGCGGCGTCCCCACTCCTATCAACGACAGAATTGTAGAAATCATTAAAAAATGTGAAACAGGCGAGCTTAAGCCTCAGGCATCAAACATAAGAATGTTTGACGATTTGCTGTAAAATTAAGCAGACTAAAAAGCAACAACTAAGTCACTTATTTATCAAGTGTCTTAGTTGTTATTTTTTGCTGTTCTTTATAAAATTTATGCACATTCATAAATGCACCGATTACGCAGTAAAGCGCATAAACACCGTAAATCAGATAAGTTGTCTCTTTATGGTCGTTCACAGCCATCTGCACATTCAGCAGTAAACCTACAGCAGCCTGAACAATCCAGAGATATGTATACTCAACATACGCAAGCATTGTCAGCACGGGCACGATAAAACCGAGCAGAAATGTGATACTGTCAAGCAGCGCGTACTCATATTTCAAGTAAAAGAAAGCTCCCGCAAATAAAGCCCACGCAAGTGCAACACCGGCAAAGAATAGTGTACGCATTTTGTTTGACATCTTTTTGAATATGGCAGTGTTTTTGTAGGCATTTTTCTTCCAACGAAAAAATGTCATAAGCTGAATCGGAAAGCTGAAAAGCAGGGCTGATGCCGCAGAGCCGTAGACACCCATATAAATATAACAAGCCGTATAAATCAGCGAATTAAGCGCACCGGCAAGAGCGCCGAAACGGTTTGCCTCTGACTGAAAAGCCATTACAAAAAGCGAAATAAAAAGCGGTATCATAAGGAAAAATTCCTGCTTAAACAAAATGCCTGCCACAAGAATTGCAATACCTGTTATAACAATAATAAATATTTTGTAATTTTTCATAAAAGCTCCTTATTATTGCATTTCAGTGCGCAAAGTAAATTCTTCGGGCAGATTAAATATTTCTTTTTTAATAAACAAGGGATAAAAATATTCATCCTCAAGCCGCTCAAACTCAAGCCACTCAAAAGAAAGAGTTTTCTCCCCTTCCTTCATCGTGAACCGGTCACCCTTAGACTCAAGATTTGTTCCTGAAATGTCAACAAGAAAATAAATGCATATTTCGTGAAAAGCTTTTCCCGTAACATCTTCGGTAAAAAAAGCCTGATTCATCCACAGAGGACGGCTGACCACGGCAGAAATGCCAAGCTCTTCCTTAAGTTCTCTGATAACTGCATCCTCTGCCCTCTCTCCCATTCTTACTCTGCCGCCCGGCAGATAGTAATATGGAGATCTTCCGTCACGCATTGCAAGAATCCTGCCGTCCGAGATAATCACGGCACAGACTCTGTAATTAAATTTCTGATTATCCGATAAAAATGTAATATCCATTTTGTTAACCTCAAAAAATACTTATTACCACCTGTTTTCAACATACTCACAAAAAGTGAAAAGGTCTTTTATTTCAAGCTTTGTACCGTCATCAAGAATAACAAAACCATTCCACATACCGTAAACCTGATGGCAATTCATTCTTCCTACCTTAAAATCAACATCCGTATGATTGTCAAGTGTAGGCTGCATTGTCATGTTAAACCTGCCGTCTTCAGATATAAAATGCCAAGGTTCAAGAAATCTGCCCTTAGGGAATTTCTCAACATCAACAGCACCGATTTTATGAATTTTTCCGTCATAAAAAATACAGGTTTCGGTTGCGTTACTTTCATTTCCGATTGCCCAGGTTATTTCAAAGCCGAAAAGATGCTTTTCACCTTTATCGTCCGTTATATACTGACTTCCGCAACCCCAATACCAGACCATTTTGTGCACGGTATTGACCCTGCCCCAGTCAAGAGAACAGAAGGCTTTATCCTTGGAAAACTCGTAAACATAATCGCCGAACCTGAATCTGCCCTCACACGGCATACACAGCTGCTTGGTAGTCATGAAATATTTAGTATCATCCTCATCAAACGGGAAAACAGTTGTGATACTTTCGAGTCCCTGCATAATATCCATAACTGCATTAACCTCAACACTTTTGTCTTTATAAGACCCTTTATACCAAAGTGTACGCTGAGTTTCTTCAGTGTTAAAATCAAACTCAGTTCTGCCGATTTTATCTTTAAAGCGGCTTGGCACATCAGGAATTGAATGAGAAACATGTTTATTTGCACCGGCAAAGTACTGAACGGAGTCGCATATAACCTCTCCTGTTTTGAGATTGAGAAGCTTTGCCGCAACATAGCCGCCAATGTTGATATTTGCAAAGCTTACAAGTATTTGCATTTCATCATCAAAAATGGTATAAAAATCCCACTCTTTTCTGCTGATAATACCTTTCTTAACTAAGTCCCTGTTATATTCAAAAACATTCTTTCTCGCCCAGCCTTTTGCAAGCAATGTACCATCTGAAGCAAGCAGAGGTGTTTTTTCGGTATATTCGGTTTGTTTTGATTTGTTTTTCCACTCCCTGAATGGCAGATAGGTTCTTTTCAATTCGTTACTCATTTTAATTCCCCTGAAAAATTTTATAACATTATATCACACAAATTACGATTAAAGCAACACCGCAACATCTATCATTCAATACAAAAGCCACTTATACCCGCTTAAATTAATCTTGACTGAAAGATAAAAACAATATAATATTAATAAAAACAAACATAAAGACGGTGATAAATTGAACACTTATTTTAACGAAATAACTTCAAAACCCGTAAACACTTATGACGGCAAAATATTGTACAAAATCCCCGCCGGTGCAATGTGCGGCAACGGTGACCTCGGTGTTGTTTTTGATAACGATGAAAAAAAACTTATAATACATATTTCCAAATGTGATTTTTGGAAATTCAAACCGGGTGCACAGCAAGACGGCGGCATTAAGGCAGTAGGCAGCCTGATTATAAAAGACATTGATTTATCCGAATACAACATTAAACAGTATTTTAATAAAGGACTGCTTGAATGCAAATTTGGCGACACCGAAATAGAGTTTTTTGTCGCACCCAAAAACTGTATTTGTTTTGAAATTAAAGCGCCTGATTATGAAATTCATCCTTCTGTCAGTATAGAAATGCCTGACAGTTGCGGCTCCGTCAATTCAGCATTCACTGAAAATGGCCTTAAATGTTATATCCGCAAATTTGAAGGCGACAGTCTGGATAGAGAGACAGCCGTATCGCTCTGCCTTAACAAATTAAGTTCAACCAACGAAAACGGATTCAAGGTTACGCGTTACTATGTTAGCGCTGTTACTAATTTTGATGACAGCCACTACATTGAAAAAGCCGTTGATATGGCACTTAACTGCGATTATGAACAGGAAAAAGCAAAAACGCAGAAAAAATGGGAAGATTTCTTTTCAGCCTCCAAAGTCACACTTGAAGATAAAGAAATAGAAAAGTTTTATAACTCAAGTCTTTACCATCTTGCAGGCTGCATGGGCAACAAAGCGTTTCCTCCCGGACTTTTCGGAAACTTTATAACTGATGATTTCTTCCCTTGGGCAGGAGATTATCATATGAATTACAACTATGAAGCTCCTTACTACTGCATTTTTTCATCAAATCACCCCGAATTATTTGACGGTTATATGACTCCGATTAATGAAATGTCTGAAATTGCAGAAAAATTTGCCGGATTTTTCGGTTGCAAGGGATATGCGTTTCCCGTAAGCTTCGGTCCGAAAGCGCTCGATGTATTCAGTCAAGCAGATTGCAAGGAGCACGGTGTGCTTTTCCTCGGTCAAAAGAGCCATGCGGCTTATGCCTGTGTAATTCCGATAATGCACTGGTTTGCAACATACGACAAAGAATTTGCCGCCAAAAATTACTATAACTTTGTTTACAATGTTGCTGCTTTCTGGGAGGATTATCTCGTCAAGAAAAACGGTAAGTATATAATAAAGAACGATGCCGCTCACGAAATACCCTATTACCGCGGTAAGAAGTTCAGATATATCACACACAAAGGACAGATTGAAGCCGTAAACGCAATAAATTCACTGGGCCTTGTAAAACTGCTGTTCAACGGCATTTACGATATGGCAAAGGAGTTAAACCTAAATCCTGAGAAACACGCATTATGGCGCGAAATAATTGAAAATTTAAGCGATTTCCCGACATTTATCAAGAAGGGCAAAAAATGCTTCCGCTACTCCAAAAGAGGTATTCGCTGGAGAGATGACAACACAGTCGGTCTTCAGCATATTTATCCCGCATCTCAAATCGGTCTTTCTTCGGGAGAAAAGCTGCTGAAGATTGCAAGAAACACATACTTCATCAATGACAGAAGACTTGACGACAACGGCTCAAACTCTTATCTGCCCGCAGGTGCAAGAATTGGTGTTGATCCGGATTTTCTTCTTGAAGGAATACATCAGAACATAAACGAATTTGCACTGCCCAACAGACTTTTCCGTCATCACGGAGGCGGAATCGAACACCTTACTATGGTGCCCGCAACAATTAACGAAATGCTGTTACAAAGCCACGAGGGAATCATCAGACTCTTCCCCTGCTGGAATAAAAAGAGCAACGCATCCTTTGAAAATCTGCGTGCATACGGTGCTTTTCTCGTAACAGCAGAGCTTAAGGGCGAAAAAATTTCTTCACTTAAAATAAAAAGTCTTAAGGGAAGAACATGCACTGTAGAATGCGACAACATAAAATCGGTTGTAAGAGAATCTGACAAATCAGAAATTCCGTTTAAAAAAGACGGAAACACAATTGTGTTCGAAACACAGGCAGATACATCTTATACATTAATATAATTTATAACACATAGCACAAAAAGCACTTGAACGGTTCACCCATTCAAGTGCTTTTCATTTAAGCTTACAAGGTCATATCGGAGTCTGTACATTCTGTATAAAGCACAACAGGACCATACAGACCACCTGACACAAAGTCCTTGGCATAATTCAGTTCAGCTTCAAAATACTGAGATAATTCTTTTATGTCCCACCTGTCAAAATAATCGGTGTGAACATACCAATTTGCCGATGTATTAGTAACAACTATTTTTAATTTGTTATGTGTATCAAGTATGCCGGCAGATAGCTCTTCGCAATTATCCCTATTTCTTCCTACTCGATGAAATGACTATTCGTCCATCGGACGGTCAGGTCTTTATGTCAGTTAACAGACGCGGTATTAACGAGGCATTTCAAATTGAATTCTATCTGAAATAAAAAAACGACCACCTATTGATGATCGTTTCTTTCCGGGACCTCTACACCTTTTTAAACACTCATATTAAACATTTTTCTTAGTTTCAAGAAAAAAACTTATGTAACTATTTATTGTTCTATAAATTGGATTTTGCTGTTCTGTACAAAGCAGGAAAATTACTTAACAAACGCTCAAAGAACTGATGACATTGCGGACAGAGGTCTTGAAAAAAAGATAAAACGCGGTGCCAAAACGCGGCAAGTGAGTCACACATATCTTTTACAAAGCGCTCGAATTTTGTAAGTCTGTTGTTTTCATCATAACCGTTTTTATCTTTATAGACACGAACATAGTCAATAAGCCATTCAATAGGATATTCATTTTCAGGTTCATCCCAACCGCTGAAATCTGAATTTATATACATTGAAAGAATCATACACATTCTGTATTGGGGTGATTCTATGGTCTTAGCCACTTCTTTTCCGTCAACATAAAACGTTATCCCTTCAGGTCTCCAGTCCATAGCATAGGTATGGAATTCGTTCACATAATCCGTCGGTTCTCCGTCCAATTCAACTTTGCTTGCCCATTCGTTAAGATCGGGATCATTCCAAGCGTGAACCTTGGGTTCAAATACTCCGGGTGACTTGAAAAAGGTTTCCAACACATCTATTTCACCGTTCTGAACAGAATCTGTCCCGTCGGTATCATCCTGAGCACCGATAAGCCACCATGATGCGTATCCGCCGCCACCTGTGTCAGGCATTTTCATCCGTATCTCAAAGTAGCCGTACTGTGTAGCATATCCTTCATAAGGCTCAACATTCATCTGCTGCGCACCGCCCGGATGCAGATGATTCTTTTCCCAAGTCTGAATACCGTTTGCTATCCATAAAAGGTTATCGGGGTCTGCTGAACCGGGCTGACCTCCGAAATAATCAGGTGAATCCTTTGTAATATACAGATTCAGACAACCGTTTTCAATTTTATATCTTGCCGACGAACCTTCTGTATTGGCGGTACAGTGAGGTAAATACTGCGCTAACCAATACTCTGAATTTAATTTGTCATCATTAAATTCAGTGCTGAAATCAAGCACATAGCCTTCCTTTTCGGGGATATTTTCTTCGGCAGATGCGACTGAAGGCAAAGCGACCAAAATAGCTAAAGCAAGCAAAAATACAATACTTTTTCTGAACATGATTTTTATCCTTTCGTGCGAATTCATATTTTATCTAAGTGTTCGATAAATTGGAATTTGTTGATTACATCGGTGTCCCTACTTCGATTAAGTTACCATCCAAATCGTAGAATCGAATTACTCGTTGTCCCCAACTATGTGTCATAAGATGATTTACATATTCAATCATGGGGTATAATCTTTCTAATTTTTCGATAAATGATTCGATGTCCTGCTCCTCAAAATACAATTCACAAGCGTTGTTCTTTGGAACAATATCTCTATCTAAAAATTTTTTCCATAATTTTTCGTCTTGAAGGACAAGACCTTCTGTTAAAATCATATTGCCATCGTTGTCAAGCACCAACTCTATACCAAACAAATCGTGATAGAATTTTCTCGATTTTTCTATATCTTTAACAACAATCAAAATGTTCTTCAACTTCATATCATTTCTCCGTCAAATTCTTATTTGTCGAGAAAATTATAACATAACTGTAAAAATAAAAACAATAGCAATAACAAAACATTATTAATACTTCTATAGAATTAAAAGACTATACGCACTGCTACAATACAAAACACAAGATACATACGAGACTGTTTTTTCAACAAACACAAGGATCCTAAAGAAGAACGAATGAAACAATGGTGGTTCGAGAAAATGATAAATTAATGTTTTTATAATTATAATCAAGCTGTTTTGACATTTGTGTAACATTTGAAAAAACTATACAAAACAAAGAAAACCCTCGAAATATCAAGGGCTTTAAAAACGAAAATACCTGCAAACGAAACTAAAATGGTTCGAATTGCAGGTATAATTCAGATGGCGCCCCAAACAGGACTCGAACCTGTGACACCGCGGTTAACAGCCGCGTGCTCTACCGACTGAGCTATTAGGGCATATTAAACGTTAAGCAAAAGCTTAACTATATTAAATCAGCATTGCTGCTGAATTCAACAAATCAGCCGGACTAAAATTGTCCGGCTTTTGTGTTGGCGTTGACCTATCTTCCCGGGCGGTGACCCACCAAGTATTTTCGGCACGATTGAGCTTAACTACCGTGTTCGGAATGGGAACGGGTGGACCCTCAATGTCATAAACACCAACTGTGTTCTACAAGTTATCTCTCGCAGAATGCTTTGCTATAATAACAAATCCGAAGCAACTTGTCAAGCATTTTTTGCAAATTTTTTCAAAAATTTTGAAACATCGTTAAAAACCGAAGAATAAAGAGCTTCTTTGCACTGCGGCAATACCTTTTCAAAGGGTAAATGATATGGGTTTGTTTCGAAAACGGTGCAATTTTCGTTTGTGCCTTCTGCGATGCTCATACCGCAAATTACAACCACAGGCTTACCGTTGGCTCTGTTAATAATTTCACCGGGCAGTTTACCCATAATACTTTGGCTGTCAAACCTGCCTTCACCGGTGATTATGACATCAGCTCCTTCAGCGCGATTATCAAAGCCGCAAATATCAAGCACTGTTTTCGCTCCGCTTTTAAGTGACGCCCCTAAAAAAACGCGGAAGCCGTAGCCCATACCGCCTGCAGCGCCTGAGCCTGCGTTATATGCACAATCTGTTCCGATTGAATTCAAAACAGCTTTTTCATAATTCCTCAAAGCCTTGTCAAGGAATTTAACGGATTCAGTGTCTGCACCCTTTTGAGGTGCATAGACGAATGCAGCGCCGTTTTCACCGTAAAGCGGATTTTCAACATCACACAGCACAGTGAAATCACACTCTTTAAGACGCGGGTCTGCACCGCTGACTTCTATATATTCAAGCTGTGACAAACCGAGTCCATCGGGACTTACCTTTTGTTTGTTAATGTTATAAAAAACAAAGCCGAGCGCACTCAGACAGCCTATGCCGCCGTCATTTGTCGCACTTCCGCCGATTCCGAGAATTATTTTTCTGCAGCCTTCATCAAGAGCGGCAAGTATTAATTCGCCCACACCGAATGTGGTTGCAATCACAGGGTTGTTGTTTTTGCCGGCAAGCGGCAGACCGCAGGCCTGAGCTGTTTCAATAACGGCTGTGTTGCCGATAACTGCAAAGTGTGCATTTACCTGGCTGTAATCAGGACCTGTAACATTAACCGATTTCATTTCTGCTCCGCAAGCGAATGCAAAGCTCTCCGCAGTGCCTTCGCCGCCGTCTGCTACAGGTATGCAATCTGTTTCACAGTCAGGTATTGCGGCAATGAGTGCAGCTTTTACAATGCTGCAGACTTCAATTGCAGACATTGAGCCTTTAAATGAGTCGGGGGCAATGAGCACTCTCACAGCACAAATTCCTCCGCGGAAAAATCGCCCATTGAAATGGGGCGGGCAGGTGTACGGTTAAGAGGGTCGTATTTGAATTTGCGGCAAGACGAGGTCTTGAGCATGACACCCTTCTTTTCACAGAGCACACCGTCTTCGCCCGGTGTGTGTCTGCCGTACAGACAGTTAGCGCATATTTTATCAACAGATTTGAGGTTAAGTAATTTTTTCTTCACTCTTTTTTCGCCTCCACGATTTTACGAAAATATATTTTAACACATTTTTTTGTTTCTATCAAGGTCAACTACAAAAACTGCACAAAGACACATTAGTGCGATTGCCGCAGGTGCAGATGCCGAAAAAAATTCACCGCTTGCCTGACCTGAAAATGATGAGAAAACAGAAATGTCTTGAGGAAACATAAAAAGAAGCAGTCGGCAAAAAACTGTACTCAGACCTGCATGCAGTGCCCTGAATGCCAGGAAAACGGATAAAGGTGTTCCGATACTTCGCACATCTGCCATAACCTGGCATACAACACAGAGTCCTGACCAGCCAAGTGTAGCTGCTACAGCAAATATATTATATGTGTCTGCAGCGGCTTTGCAACCTGAGGTTACTTCAAAAAAACATTTTATTACACTCAGTATACTTTCGCTTATACCCATTTCTCGGAAAAGAGAAAATATACACGAAAACAGAGATACCCATGCGCATATCCGGATTATAGCTTTTGAACCTTGTTCAGCCGCATATACTATTGCGCTTGAAGCAGGTAAACCGGAAACTGGTTTATTATCAGTTTCTTCAGGTATCGGAGCGGTAAATCTGAGAAGTGCACCGATTGTCAGCGATGATAATAGCAGAGAAATAAAAAGTATTGCACCTGTTTTTGCGTTTCCGAGCATTGAAGCTCCTACAGCATTTATTGTAAAAGCAGGTCCTGCATTTATGCAGAAAAGTGTAAGTCTCTGAGCCTGCTCGCGATTTATTTTTCCGTCACTGCAAAGCTGAGCGGCAGTTGCACAGCCTACGGGGAAACCGCCCAGAGTTCCGAAAATAACACAGGCCGCTGCATCTGCGGGCAGACGAAAAAAAATACGCATTAATTTATCGACAATTTTATATGCTCTGTGTGAAATGTCAAGCTTTGCGGCAAACGAGCTGATTACCAGAAAAGGAAAAAGTGAAGGAACAACAATCTGTGCACACATTTCAAGTCCCGAACGCATTCCCTCAAGTGCTGCACGGGCATGTATTATGACAAGCGCACCAAATACGGCGGCAAGACCCAGCGGAAACAAGGAGCTGTTACTTGCTCTTATTAATTTCATTATACTCTCACCCCGATGTAATTTTATTTGAAAGTTAAGGCATATATTACAGCGAGGTGATAATAATCGTGAACATAGAGAATTTTAAAGAAAAACTGATTGAGCGGTCTGGTCTGCCAAAGCCTGTGTTTGACGGATATGCGCAGATTGACCTTGTCGGTAATGAAGAAGCTGTTATCGACGGATGTAAAAGTATTCTTGAGTACAGTGATGAAAAAATAGCACTTAATTTAGGAAAAATATGTGTAGCTTTTTGCGGTGACAGTCTTACAATGAATGCTTTTGACGGTGAGCAAACCGTTATTAAAGGAAAATTTCTGAACATTGAATTCAGTTGAGGTGAAGCAAAATGTGGTTTCTGAAAATTTACCGTCTTTTTTGCGGATATGTACATTTCACTGCAAGCGGAGGCTTCAGCGAAAGATTTATAAATCTGTGCGGAAAAAGCTCAATTAATCTGTGGGCGCTTGAGGCAGACAGCGGCAAGGTTACGGCTTGTACAACTGCAAAGCAGTATCTTAAAATTAAAAGTTGTGCCGTTCGCTCCGGTATGGTAACGAAAATAAATGAAAAAAAGGGTCTGCCCTTTTTCATTATAAAATACCGTAAACGGGTAGGTTTGCTTTACGGCGCTGCTTTTGCCGTCTGCTTTTTTGCGGCTATGTCAACGATGATATGGAGTATAGAAATAAGCGGCAATAACAGGGTAACCGACGGTCAGATAATTGAAGCATTGGCACAAGCGGGTGTAAAATTTGGTTCACTGAAAAAGAATATCAACGCAGCATCAACGAGATTCTTTGTTATGGAAAGACTTCCTGATATTTCTTACATAACAGTAAATGTAATTGGGTCATGTGTACAGGCAAAGGTTTCGGAACAGGCTTTGGGAATTCCGAAAACGGGCAGTGAGGTACCGTGTGATATTGTAAGTACGGTAGACGGACAGATAGTTGAACTTGATGTTTATCACGGAACAAAGCTTTACAAAAAAGGTGAAGCGGTGCGGAAAGGCGATGTGCTTGCAGGCGGATTTATTGAGCTGTCGGATGGCGCAGTGAAATTCAAGCATGCTGAAGCTTATGCACTTATCAGAACAAATCTTGATTTTGATACCGTAACAAAATCACAGTCAGATAATCTTTTAAAAACCTCAGAAAAGAAAAAATATACTCTGCATATTATGTGTTTCGATATTCCGCTGTTCAGAAAAACGGATGAAATTCCTGCGATGGAGCGAAACCGCTCTTTGCGTTTCGGTAATACTTATTTGCCGTTTGGAATTACATGTCATATATACCGTACATACACATTGGAAGATAAAAAACTGACAGAGGCGGAATTGACACTCAGCGCTGCTGAAAACCACTTGCATAAAAAAATCTGCGTGCTTGACGGAGTATATATTTGTTCTCAGAAAATAAAAAACGAAAATAATGGCGAAGGTATATCAATTTTCACCCAGGTGCTCGGAGAAATCAGTGCAGGTGTGGCAAGGGAAAGCCTTATCGAAGAAAATTCAGCAGCATAGCTTGTGCTGCGGTTAATTTAAAGTAACAAAAGCTGCTTAATTCTGACTGAGAAAAATAACGCCTTTGTTTTTACCGCTGTGTTACATTGGGCGTTAATATTTAGTTAATAATCTGTTGACGCATTGTTAAAAAAACAGTATAATAAAGGTACAACAAATACATAAATCGGAGGTGAAAATAATGGATCAGATTCTTACATTCGTAGAGAAGCTTCTTGATTTCCTCGGTGAGGGTAAGGCAGCTGATATCGTTAACATGGTTAAGGAATCCGGCGTTGTTGAAATGATCGTTAACTTCTTCCAGGGTCTCTTTGCTTAATTTTTCAGCTTTATAATTCTTTAGGCGCAAATTAAAGAAACCAACTTTCGGGTTGGTTTCTTTTTTTGTTTAATAATGATAAGATTTATTTGACAAATTTTTTTGCAGGTGGTATAATCTGCATGTATTAAATCGTACGGAGGTGAAAATAATGGATTTTAACCAGATCGTTGATTTCGTAAAGAACATTCCTTGGGATGACATCATCAAGGCTGTTAAGGATGTAGTTGCTATGATCGAGAAGTCAGGCATCATTGACAAAGTTGTCGCTGCTGTTACAGACCTCGTTAAGATGATCGGCGCATAAACTTAATCAGTGAACAAAAATAGCTTCTGTCTTTTTTGACGGAAGCTTTTTTGTTTTTATATTCCTCTTTTTTGCCAATAATAGCAGTGGAGGATGATTGCTGTTGAATAATGAACAAATGAGAGTAAGAGCGAGAATGCTTCTTGTCGGGAAGTCCTACACAGGAAGAGGACTGCTTATTTTTAATGTAATTATGAGGCTTTTGCTTCGCGTTCTTGTTGCGCTTTTGCTTTGGAAGCTTGCTTCTCTCGCTCATGGTGTTGGCGGCAGAGTGATTATTGCATTCAGCTTTATGTCGATACTTCTTGCTGAGCTGCTTTGTGAGTGCGTAAGTGTGGTGAGGGACAGGTGGTATCTTGCTTTGTGCAGTGAAAAGCCGGTGACAGTATTGAAGCTTATGATCGAGTTTAACATTCAGGATTTTGTTCTTGCTCTGAAATCGGGCATTGCTGTACGGCTTGCATCGGCTTTACGAATATTTGTATTTCTTGCTTTTCCGCTATTCTTTAATGTATTTTCACTTGCTGTTGCCAAAAGAGGTGCAAGCGCTGCAGTGCTGAGTGTGCTTGGCGTAGGAAGTCTGCTTCTCTTGCTTTGCGGAATGATTTTTTCGGCTGTAAGTATCGGTTGTGTTAATCTTGCTCGCATACTATGCTGTTATGACATTAAAAAATTCAGTTCAGCGCTGAAGCGGCTTGAGGCTTCTGCTTCAGCGCTGTTCAAATATTCTTTATTGTTGGGGCTGTTTAATTCTGCTTACCGACGCACTGCAAAGCTGATTTTTGCCTTGGGTATCTGCGATATTAATTCTTAATATAACAAAGTATTTAAGGGCTTCAAAGAATATGTGAATTAACTGTTAATAAAAAAACGGTATTTTTATTGACAATATCAGCCTTAGATGGTATAATCTATAGCACAATATACTTTCTATGCTAAAAAAATTACAAAGGAGTTACAGCAATGAAAAAGTCATTCACAAAAGTAATCGCTGTTGTTATGTCTGTTGCTATGCTTCTCGCAGGCACAAGCATCATGTCATTTGCAGCAACACCCGGCGAGAACATCGTCCAGTCCATCAATGATTTTATTAACGCAATTTCCAACTATAAGTGGTCCGATTTCTTCAGCTTTGTTACAGCTATTCTCGGTCTCTTCGGTTTCCAGGGCAGCTTTGAAGGTGTACACAGCCTTCCTGAGCTTGTAAACGAGTGGTTTGAGATGCTTGGTCCGATCGGTGATCTTTATGAGAACTTCATCAACAGCATCGGCACAAGCGATCTTCTTGACCTCATCATGGGTCTTCTTGCATAATTTTGATTAAGCAAATCAAAAGCCTCCTTCATCAAGAGGGAGGCTTTTTTGATAGAAAAATCAATGTGGAGTGAAAACTGATGTATGAAAACAATTGGGAATCTCTGAATTCACGACCGGTACCTGAATGGTTTGCTGATGCTAAGTTTGGCATTTTTATTCATTGGGGTTTATATTCAGTTCCCGCCTATGCGCCTAAAAAAGACTATGCCGAGTGGTATGGATATGCATGCAACATGGAGAAAACCGAAACAGAGGCACAGGCAAAATATAAGGCTCACCATGAGAAATATTATAATTCAAGACCTTATTATGACTTTGTCAATGATTTTACAGGCTACCGTTTCGATGCTGAAAAATGGGCAGACCTGTTTAAGCGTGCAGGTGCAAAGTACATAAATTTTGTTTCAAAGCATCATGACGGCTACTGTCTTTATGAAACAGAATATGCACCGGGTCTTAATTCTGTTGAATGTGCTCCAAAACGCGATTTCCTTATGGAGCTGAAAAATGCAATGGAGGGTACGGGTGTGCGTTTTGGTGTTTATCATTCTGTTTATGAGTGGTGGCATCCGTACTATCTTGAAGACCCCGAAAAGTATGCGCTTGAGCATCTTCACCCCATGCTCAAGGAGCTGATTGAAAAATATCAGCCAAACACACTTTTTACAGACGGCGAGTGGGAGCATGAAAGCTCTGTATGGCACTCAACCGAGTTTTTACAGTGGCTTTATAATGAGTCAAGTGTAAAAGATTTCATCGTGCCTAATGATCGTTGGGGCAAGGAAACACGAGGCAAGCTTGGCGGTAACTTTACAACTGAGTACGGCATTATTGATGTGTATCAAGGTGAACTGAGAAGAATTGAAGATGTTGAGCTTGACAGACCGTTTGAAGAGTGCCGCGGCATTGGCAGCTCATTCGGTATAAACAAGGAGGAAGACTGCGCAAACTATCTTTCGGCAAAAGAGCTTCTGGAAACACTTTGCTCGCTTGTTTCAATGGGCGGTAATTTCCTTCTCAATATCGGTCCGGATTCAGACGGCACAATCCCTGTAATTATGGAGGAGCGCCTTCTTCAGATGGGTGATTGGCTTCGTGTAAACGGCGAAGCAATTTACGGCACACGCGTTTATACAAAAAAGAAGCAGCAAGGTGTGTATTACACAAAGAAGGGCGAAGATGTTTATGCAATTATGAACCATTTTCCCTTTGGTTCACAGGTACTTGAATATGTTCCTTATTCTGCAGAGCTGAAGGCAACACTTCTCGGCAGTGATGCTGTGCTTGAGGTTAAGGATAATGATGGCAAGGCAGAAATCGTATTCCCTGCAATCAACCCCGATACACTCGACAGCAACTGGCTGTATACTATCAAGCTTTCAAAGTAAAATACTTATACCAAACATAATGTCATTCTGAGCGGAGCGAAGATTCTTTTTCCGGATTCTTCGCTTATTTTATATAAATATTTAATAATTAGTATTGAATTTTTTCTTTAAAGAAGTTAAAATATAAAAGGTTATAACGAAATTTTATCTCCGAAAGGAAGTTTTTATTATGGCAAAGCTAAAAATGGCAGTTATCGGTACAGGCGGTATCAGTAACGAACATATCAAAAGCTATATAAATAATCCCGACACAGAGCTCTATGCTTTCTGTGACATAAATCCTGATCAGCTTAAAATGATGGCTGAAAAATACGGCGTACCTGCCGAGCGTACATTCACTGATAAAGATGAAATGCTCAAGGCTCTTCCCGAAATTGATGCTGTCAGTGTTTGCACATGGAACAGTGCACATGCTGAGTGTACAATTGCCGCACTTAATGCAGGCAAGCATGTTATCTGCGAAAAGCCTATGGCAATGAATGCTGCTGAGGCTCAGGAAATGCTCGAAGCCGCAAAGCGCAATAACAAGCTGCTTATGATAGGCTTTGTCCGCCGTCACGGTAACGACTGCGATGTTATCCGAGAAAATGTCAATTCCGACACATTCGGCGAGCTTTACTATGCAAAGGCTACATATCTTCGCCGTAACGGCAACCCCGGCGGCTGGTTTGGCGATAAATCCCGCTCAGGCGGCGGACCGCTTATTGACCTTGGTGTTCATGTTATTGACTTGGTCCGCTTCATTTTTGGCAATCCCAAGCCCGTTTCAGTTTACGGTGTAACCTTCCAAAAGCTTTTCAACCGTCCCAATGTCATTGGCGGAAAGGGCTATAAGTCCTGCTCAGCCGGTGTTCAGGATAAGTGCGATGTTGAGGACCTTGCAAGTGCAATCATCCGTTTCGATAACGGTGCAGTTCTCAGCGTTGAGGCAGCTTTCAGCCTTAACATCAAGCATGATGAGGGTAACATTGAGCTGTTCGGTACAAAAGCAGGCGCAAAGCTTAGCCCCAATGTTGAAATTTTTACAGAACTCAATAACCGCATGGTTAATATCAGCTTTGCTCAGGAAACAGCACTTAATTTTGACGGTCTTTTCCAAAAGGAAATTGACAATTATGTAGATGCTATTCTCGGCAGGGCAGAGTGTCTTGCACCTGCACAGGACGGTGTCGAGATGATGAAAATTCTCGATGCTGTTTATGAATCGGCACGCACAGGACACGAGGTAATTCTGTAATGGCTGAAAATAAAAGGATATTCCTCTCTTCGCCCAACATGAGCAAGCAGGGCTATGAGCTGGAGTATATAAAGCTCGCATTTGACACAAACTGGATTGCACCGCTCGGTCAGAATGTGGATGGCTTTGAGAAGGAAATGTGCGATTATACGGGTGCAAAGCAGGCGGCGGCACTCAGCTCAGGTACTGCCGCAATTCACCTCGGTTTGAAGGCGGCAGGTGTTAAGGCAGGGGACAGGGTTTTCTGTCAGTCGCTCACTTTTTCCGCTACGGCAAACCCTATAATTTATCTTGGTGCCGAGCCTGTCTTTATCGACAGCGACGAAAAAACATGGAACATGTCGCCCGTTGCTCTTCGCAAGGCTTTTGAAAAGTATCCGGATACAAAATTCGTCTGCGTTGTTCATCTTTACGGTCTTGCCGCGGATATGGATGAGATTATGAGCATCTGCAATGAGTACGGTGCGGTTATAATCGAGGATGCCGCGGAAAGCCTCGGCACTACATACAAAGGTAAGATGACGGGCACATTTGGTGCATACGGTATATACAGCTTTAACGGCAATAAAATCATCACAACCTCAGGCGGCGGTATGCTTGTCTGCAATCTTAATGATGAAACTGCTGAAGAGAGAATTAAAAAAGTGCGCTTCTGGTCAACTCAGAGCCGTGACCTCGCAAGGCATTATCAGCACAGCGAAATAGGTTATAACTACCGTATGAGTAATATTGTTGCAGGTATCGGCAGAGGTCAGCTTAAGGTGCTTGATGTGCGCATTTCTCAGAAAAGAGCGATTTTTGCGCGTTACAAAACAGCTTTTTCAGATATTCCGGATATTACAATGATGCCCATGAACAACTTTTACGGGTGTAACTGCTGGCTGAGCTGTGCGACAATTTCGGGCGACAAGGTAAAGCCCGAAGAAATTATGGATGCTTTGGGTGCCGAAAATATCGAATCCCGTCCTATATGGAAGCCGATGCATCTTCAGCCTTTCTTCGAAAAGTATGATTACATTGACAACGGCGGTGTCGGAGAAAAGCTGTTCAATAACGGTGTTTGCTTACCGTCCGATACGAATATGACCAAAGAAGAACAGGAAAAAATTATTGCAATTGTAAAATCCCTTTGGAAATAATTTCAAGGAGAAATTTTTTTGAAAAAGTTTTACAGCCTTATTATTAAAAGAGCTGTCGATATAGTCGGTTCGCTTTCGGCGCTTATATTGCTCAGCCCTTTGCTTGGCGTGCTTTGTATTTTGGTGCGCACAAAGCTCGGCAGTCCCGTAATTTTTAAGCAGAAGCGACCGGGTAAAGACGGCAGGATATTCACTCTTTATAAATTCCGTACAATGACGGATGAGCGCGATGAAAACGGAAACCTTCTTTCTGATGAAGTAAGACTTACAAAATTCGGCAAGCTTCTTCGAGCATTGTCGCTTGATGAGCTGCCCGAATTTATCAACATACTCAAGGGAGAAATGAGCTTTGTCGGGCCCAGACCGCTTCTTGTGCAGTATCTGCCGCTTTATAACGAGCGCCAGGCAATGCGCCATAATGTCCGCCCCGGTCTTACCGGTCTGGCTCAGGTCAACGGAAGAAATCTTCTCACTTGGGAAGAAAAATTCGAGTGGGATGTAAAGTATGTTGAAAATATCAGTCTGTGGCTTGATATAAAAATTCTGTTTAAAACAGTTTATAATGTTCTCAAGCGCGAGGGAATCAGCAGCGAAACAAGCGCTACAATGGAAAGTTTTAAGGGAAGCTCAGAAAAACAAGAGGCGGAGGAAACTGTATGAAAAAAGTTTTACTTACCGCAAGCATACAGCACCATTTCAATGCTTTTCATTTTCCGCTTATTGATATTTTTCACCAAAACGGTTATGAGGTTGAAATTGCTGCACGCGATGTAATGGGTGGGGAGTATCATAAGGCTCTTGCTGAAAAAACAGATAAAATATATGATATTCCTTTTGAGCGTTCACCGTTCAGTCTGAAAAATAAAGATGCATACCTTCAGCTTAAAAAGGTTATTGAAGAAAATGATTATGATATTATAAACTGCAACACACCTGTTGCGAGTATTCTCACAAGGCTTGCTGCGCGCAAGTGCCGAAAAAAGGGCACAAGTGTTGTTTATACTGCACACGGTCTGCATTTTTATAAGGGTGCCTCAAAGCTTAACTGGCTGATTTTTTATCCGCTTGAAAAGGTGTTCGGAAGTTTTTTTACGGATTATATTATTACAATCTGTGATGAAGATGAAGCTAATGCAAGAAAGCTCAAGCTTTGTAATAATATAAAACGAATTCACGGAGTTGGCGCAGATGGTACAAAGTTTCACCCTGTTGACAGCGATGATAAAAAGAAGCTCCGTGAAGAATACGGCTACTCTTCAGAGGATAAAATCTGTCTTTGCACAGGTGAGCTTAACACCAACAAAAATCAACGTTTGTTTATTTCGGCTATGCCTTATATTTTAAAGGATTGCCCTGATTTCAAGCTTCTGCTTGCAGGTGTCGGTGATGAAGAAAATAACCTGTGCGAGCTTGCAAAGCAGCTTGGAGTAGAAAATAATGTTGAGTTTCTCGGCTTCAGACACGATATACCCAAGCTTGTTATGTTAAGTGATTTTGTGGCTTCTGCAAGCTACCGTGAGGGTCTGCCTGTCAACATAATTGAGGGTATGCTCTGTGCAAAGCCTGCCGTTGTTTCGCACAACAGAGGTCATAACGAGCTTGTGGCAGAGGGTGTGAGCGGTTTCTTTGCTGATTTTGACAGCGCCGAAAAAACGGCGAAAGCTTTTGTGAAGCTTTGCTCTGACAGTGAACTTGGCGAAAAAATGGGGAAGGCCGCTTTAGAGCGCAGTGAAAAATATTCCTGCAAAAGTGTTGAAAAAGAGCTCAGAGAGATATATAATAATTTAGTATAAAAATCGGCTTTGACCGAGAGATAAGAAAGGGTATAGAAAGATGAAAGTTATCGTACTTGAAAATGCAGCACAAATCGGTGAGGAGCTTGGAAAATTCTATGTTGATTTTGTCAATGAAAATCCCTCATGCGTACTCGGTCTTGCAACGGGCGCTACTCCTGTTCCGACTTATAATTACATAACAAAGGCTTATGCTGAGGGCAAGGTAAGCTTTAAGGATGTAAGTACATTCAATCTTGATGAATACTGTGACCTTCCCAAAGACAACAAAAACAGCTACTACACATTTATGTTCCAGAATCTTTTCAGCCATGTTGATATTGACCCTGCAAATGTCGGTTTCCTTGACGGTAATGTAACCGACTACGAGGCTGAAAGCAAGCGCTATGCAGAGGCTATCAAGGCGAAGGGCGGAATTGATGTTCAGCTTCTCGGTATCGGTCACAACGGCCACATCGCATTCAACGAGCCTGCCGATGAGTTCACAGATGAAGCTTTCCGTGTAACACTTTCCGAAAGCACAATCAATGCAAACTCAATTTATTTTGACGATGCTCCGATGCCTCGTTATGCAATGACAATGGGTATAGGTTCAATCATGCGTTCAAAGAAGATTGTTCTTGTTGCAACAGGTGCAGGCAAGGCTCAGGCAATTAAGGGCATGATTGAGGGGGATGTCACGCCTCAGCTCCCCGCTTCAATTCTTCAGACACATGAAGATGTTGTGGTTTATCTTGACAAGGATGCTGCCTCACTTCTTTCAAAGTAAAAATTTCTTAAATCCTCGGCGTTTGGTCGGGGATTTTTAATAGGAGGAATTATAGTGAAAAAAATAATCAGTATAATTATCAGCCTTTGTGTGCTTTCGTCCTTTTTTGTTTTTAGTGCAAATGCTTCTGAAGATGTGCTCCGTTTCGGTGCTGACGGTAAGTTTACCGTGCTTCAGATTACTGACCCACAGGATGATCACTATCTTGCACACGGTCTTGTGGAATTTATTAAAAAGGCAATTGAAAAAACAAATCCGGATTTTATTGTTCTGACAGGCGATATTGTTGAGGATTCACGCGCAGGTGATATATCTGACGATAAAATATTTCAGGAGGGTGTAACCGTTGACGGCAACTATGCCGCAACCCTTGCAAACACCCAAAAAGCCTGTTCCGATATTTTTGCACCTATTGAAAAATCCGGAATTCCTTATGCAATTGCACAGGGCAATAACGACTATAACAGCGGTATTACAAATGAAGACTGGCTTAAAATATATTCATCATTTAAAAACAATATGACAACCGATATGTCAGATGACTCAACAGGCAAAATAGACTGCTATATTCCTGTTCTTGCATCAGATTCAGATGAGTCTGCTTTTGGTCTGTGGATGCTTGACAACGGCAGAGGCTTTACCGAGGAACAGCTTGAATGGTTCAAATCATATGATAACGGCAATGTTCAGTCGGTTGTTTTTGAACATATTCCGCTTGATGACATAGGCAACCTTTATGAAGAGTGCAATGTATGGGACGAGGGTGCATTGCTTGACGGTGCAAAGGCATACCGACTTAAAGGTGATATAGCTTCAGGTCACGCAGAGGGCATTGTAAAGCCCGGCACAACAACTGATGAATTTACTGCATGGAAAAACAAAAATGTTGTCGGTGCATTCTTCGGACATTGGCACACAAGCGGCTATACAGGTGTGTGGGACGGTATAACACTCGGCATGACCTATGGCTGTCAGTTTTCAAAGGCTGGTCCCTACGGCGTGCGTACAGTTACTCTTTTTGAAGAAACAGGCAGCATCAAAACCGAAAATTATGTGTATGAAAACGGTGAGTTTTCAGTTCAGGAAGATAAGGTTTATGCTGAATATGATAATGCTCTCCAAAAAGTAATTGCGGATATTATGAATTTCTTTAAAAATATTTTTACTGCCCTTGAATATCTTCTTAAATTCTGATGATATGGGGATTATTTAGTTATGGTTGATGTGAAAGAAATTAAAACATGGGTAAAAGAAGAAACTTTTGACATAAAAACAATCTGTCGTGCATCACATAAATATTATTTGCCGCGTGTTATTGCTTCCGGTGCGGCGGTTATTCTGATTACGGTTGCACTGGCATTAAGGCTGTATTTTGATGCGTCTGATGCCTTGTTCAATTCAGGAATTAATCTGATTTTTGGCACTGTATACGGATTGGTTTCTTTCTATTTTCTTTTGAATATGCTTCAATATGTGTCTTTTTTCTGTTGGCTTTGGAGAGGCATTAAATCAGGAAAAATTGAAAAGCTAAGCTCGGATAAAAGCGGGCTTACAGTCATATTAGGCATAGCAGCAATCGCTTTTGTAAGTGCAGCCTTTGGTTTAAGGCTTCTGACTCTGATTAACAATGTGAAGATTCTGATTGTTTTTGCAATATATTTTCTTGCTTCATTTTCTTTACCCGGAATTATAAAAAATCCGAAGGGTATAAAAATAGCTGAAATAATTTGTTCAGCCATTTTGCTTGTTTCAGTTGTTGTTGTTTCTGAATTAGATAAGGATAAATCTGAATATAATCAGACCTATTCTTACGATGGGCGCGAATATACTGTTTATGAAGATGATTTACCGCTCAGACTTGAAGATCTGATTGACAGCATAAATTCGGAAATTTATTCGTATAGGCTTGAGATTGATAAATCTCTTTTGGCTTGCAGGTATAAAGCCAATCAGTCTGTTCGTCTTGATGTTAACGAAGATGAAGCTTTACCAGAGCTTGAATATACTGTGATTAAGGTTTCCGGCTCACTTCTGTATGACATTTTTGTAAAGAACATGGTAGATAATGTTGAAGGATATGTATGGTATGAGGTTACGACAAAGGAAATGAGCGATATG
>JAZQGE010000008.1:0-22047 GCA_045539895.1 Acutalibacteraceae bacterium | reverse complement strand
TTTTATCATCTCGGCGTTGGTCGTTGTCGTTGCGTTGTTGGTAGAAATGGCAATGGGAATCGTATAAAGAGAAATAACACTATAAGAGAGCAATGAATAAATTATCCGATGCGAGTTACACGGTATTATAAACTACAATTTATCGAATTGTTTTGTGTCGACATCTAAATCGGTGCAACTTGCCAAAAAAACCAATCACCCGTCAGGATGGTTGGTTTTTCTTTGTATATTCAGTAAAGAGAAAAAAGGGGCTGAAAAACAACCGGAATCACACACAGTAAATATTAGTATCCCAGAAGGAAATGTGCGGGTGGTGACGGAGATAAAATTTATAGTCAGGGTTGATGCTGTGGATTTTGTTTATCAGCCCGAAAATATCTTCGCTTCTGTGGTAAGCCGCCATGCAGAGTTTCGGTCTGCTTTTAAGTGCGCCTGCTGCGCCGCGGAGCATTTCACTTTCCGCGCCTTCAACATCAATATTAAGATAAGTGAAATTGCCGTATTTTTCAAAAATATAATCAACGCAGATTGCAGATATTTCTTCGCCCAGCGCTTTTGCGGATGCACCCCTGCCCTTGTTGCCGTCAAAGCGGAGTGTGCAGTTATGTGACCAGACTGCATTATTAAGTGCTGTGAAATTTTTCAGGCTTTCGCAGTTTGCCTGAAGCTTCTTAAATGTTCTTTTGTCTGGCTCAACCGCAACAATTTTTTCGTAAGACTTTGTGTGCTTCAAAAATTCTTCAACGGTATCGCCGCGGTAAGCGCCGAGGTCAAGCAAGCTTTCGCTTTCACCTAAACCGAGAATTCCATAAGCCTCATCTTTTTTACTTTCACAGTTAAAGCAGCAGTTTAAATCTCCCGTAATCTGAAAACGGACAATGCTCTCAAAAACCTTTTGCGATTGCTTGTCGCTCAGCAGTGAATAAGCATTTTTAATATGGTGAAGATTAGTTTTCAAAAAGTCTTTGTTAAAAATATTGTCGCCGAAAACCGGCACGGAAGGCATAATTACTCTATGCCTTTCAGATAATTTTTTAATGGTTTCAATCACCTGCGGCAGGGGACTTGCAAAGCACAGGGCAGTGACAAAATCGCCAAGCTCAGCTTCTGCTTGCGAAACGGATTTAACTTCAAAACCGTGAAAGGTGCGGCTTCTCACAAAGCCGTCGCTGGCAACCACCGCCGATGCTTTTATGCCGAGTCTGTCAAATTCACTGAACACGCGGTCAGCACCATTGCCTGTACCGTAAACCGCAACAGGCAGAGAGGTGTTTTTCAGAAGCTCCCAGCTTGATTCAGTTTTTAAAAGCTCTTCAAACATAAAATTGTCTCCGGAATGAATTGTGGTACAATTATAACATTTCGTTGTGCCAGAAGGCAATAGCTTTCGTTTTATATGTTTACTTTTGAGATTTATAAAGCTATAATTGAACCGAGGTGAAAAACATGAATGATTATGTAGCCAGAATACATCTGAAAATTCCGGATAAAAACAATGACAATGCAAGAAAAAAATTGATAGATTACTGCCTTAATTCAAAAAAACAGTGCCTTGCAATCGGTTGGCAGGGTGCACACAAAAACGGAATAAAAGAAACATATAATGATTTTTACGAATCCAGTAAGGGCGAAAGAACAAATGCAGTGCTGAATTTGTTTAAAGAAGCTGAAGAAAACGATTTGTTCTGGACACGCGACCTTGACGGTATGTACTGGATTTGCAGAGCAACAGATAAAGCACAGGCAAAATTTGTCGAGGAGCTTGGGATAGGTGCGGTTATTCCTGTCAAAGCGTACAGGTACGGACTTGAGGTGCCGGGTCGTATTAAAGCTTCCTTCAACCGTCCACGAGGCGGCACAAGCGAAAGAATATATGAAAAAGAAATAATGGAGTTTTCAAAATATGCATACAATCAATGCTCTGGCGAAGATTGCTACTGTGTTGAGAAATTGAGCGGAAGCCTGCTTGATAATCTGCCGGATTTTGACCTTGAAGAGCTTGTTATTTCATATATTCAGTTAAAGCATAATTACTATGTTCTTTCAAACTCAATTGCGAAAAAATCAACTACAATAAAAATTGAATGTGAATTTATCAGCAGAGATAAAAGCTGCATAAAGAAAGCAGTTGTTCAGGTTAAGGCAAAACAAGGTAAGGTAAAAGCAAGCGATTACAAAAAGTTTTCCGAATCAGGATATACTGTATTTCTTTACTGCGGAAATAAAGAACCTGATGAAGGATATGAAAATTTTGTTTATATAACAGAAGAAGAGCTTAACAATTTTTATTACGAATATAAAAATATATTGCCCGAATCAATCACAAAATGGGAAGAGCTTATAAGATAACAATAACTTTAACTGCCGTTTGTTCAGATGCAAACGGCAGTTTTTATAATTAATCTCCAAAAATTGTTTTTTACAGATTTACTTATTATAATTTATATGTTAAAATATTGTGTAATTTTATTTTTGAAAGGAAACCGTGTTATGCTTCTTGATAAGAATGTAAACATACCCGACCTCGGTGTCGTTGGACCTGAGAGCGGCTTTCATCTTCTTGAAACAACAGAAGACGGCAAATTTATATCAGGCAAAAACGGCGTAGACTGCATTGTTGCAACAGGCGACAAAAAGGTTGAGTTCGTGTCCTTCGGCTCACACTCACTTGCTTGTGTCAAATCAGCTATTGCTTATCCCGTTTATTACCCAGTATACCCCGTTAAGACTGAGTATCCGCTCAATGCTGTACTTATGGACCTTGACGGCACAACAGTACGCAGTGAGGATTTCTGGGTATGGATTATTCAGATGAGCACAGCAAGCATGCTCGGTAACCCGAAGTTTGAGCTTGAGGATGCTGACCTTCCCTTTGTTTCGGGCCACAGTGTTTCCGAGCACCTTCAGTACTGCATTGATAAGTACTGCCCAGGCGAATCCCTTGAAAAGGCTCGCAACTTCTATTTTGAGCACACCCACAGAGAAATGGAAGAAATTATGGCGGGCAGAGGCAAGGACGGTGCATTCACTCCCACAGAAGGTGTTAAGGATTTCCTTCTTGAGCTCAAGAGCATGGGCATCAAAATCGGTCTTGTCACTTCCGGTCTTTACGAGAAGGCATGGCCCGAAATCCTTTCTGCATTCAAGACTCTCGGCATGGGCGACCCCAAGGATTTTTACGATGCTATCATCTCCGCAGGCTTCCCGCTGCGCAAGGGCAGTGTAGGCACTCTCGGCGAGCTTTCACCCAAGCCGCATCCGTGGCTTTACAGCGAAACTTCAATTGTCGGTCTGGGCGAAGCATTTGCAGACAGAAGCAGAGTTGTCGGCATTGAGGACAGCGGCGCAGGTGCTTGCTCGGTCCGTCTTGCAGGCTATACCACAATCGGTATCGCAGGCGGCAATATCGAATCGAGCGGCACAAAGGCAGTCTGCTCGCACTTCTGCAACAACTTTGAAGAAATTATGAAAATTATAAAAGGCTAAGGAGGTCTATCAATGGAAAATAAAGAACAGCTCCAGTGTCACTTTATATCAAACACACACTGGGACAGAGAGTGGCGCTTCTCCGCTCGCCGCACGCAGTACATGCTCGGCTACATGCTCGACATGCTTCTTGACATTCTTGACAAGAATCCCGACTACAGACACTTCCACCTTGACTCACAGACAATGCCCATTCAGGACTATCTTGAGGTTTATCCCGAAAAGAAGGAAAAGCTTCAGAAGTATATTAAAGAGGGCAGAATTGCTGTCGGTCCCTGGTTTTGCCTGCCCGATGAATTCACAGTCGGCAGTGAGGCACTCATCCGTAACCTTCTCCTCGGCCACAAAATCGGCAGAGAGATGGGCGGCATAAGCAAAACAGGCTATTCACCCTTCGGCTGGGGTCAGATTTCACAGCTTCCCCAGATTTATTCAGGCTTCGGCATTCACTTTGCTTCCTTCTATCGCGGCATTAATGAATACAAGGCTCCCAATTCCGAGTTCTATTGGGAAAGCCCCGACGGCACACGCATTTTTGCTTCCCGTCTTGCAAAGCGTCCCCGTTACAACATCTGGTATGTTGTACAGCGCCCTGTTTACTTCAACCAGACAGATGAGAACAACCGCGATATGCTCTGGAACGACAACAACGGTGTGTTCAAGCTGATTGACCGCGACTGGAAGCTTGACTACCAGTACACACACCCCTTCTATGAGTATCACAGCGAAAATGTTCAGGCGAGAGCAGAGCAGGCTGTCAGAGAGCAGGACGGTGACTGGACAACTCAGCATCGCTTCTGGTCAGCAGGTCACGATTCCTCCTGCCCCGATGCGCGTGAGGTTCAGCTTATCAAGGACCTTAACGAGGCTCTTCCTGAGGCAAATGTTTTCCACAGCACACTTCGTGAAATGGAGCAGGGCATTATCGACAACTTCAAGCCCGATTCACCTGTTCTCCGCGGCGAAATGCGCGACCCCTACACAAAGGGCAGCGTAAGTGAGCTTTGCGGCTGGATTCTTTCCGCCCGTACATACATCAAGCAGGAGAACTTTGACACTGAGCGCAGACTCATTAACTATGCTGAGCCTATGGCTGTTTTCGCATCACTTTCAGGTGCTCCCTATCCGCAGAATTTCATTGACCTTTCATATAACTACCTTCTTCAGAACCACGGTCACGACAGTATCGGCGCTTGCGGCCGAGATGTTGTTTATGAAGATGTTATGTCCCGTTACAGACAGTCACGCGAGCTTTCGATGTGCGTATTTGAGCGCGCATTCATGGATGTTGCAGGCGATATTGACCTCAAGTCCTTCAGCCGCGACGATGTAGCCGTTGTTGTCTTCAACCCAGCTCCCTTCAAGAGAACGGAAACAGTCGACATGCGTGTTGAAATTCCTGCTGAGTGGAAGGCAGACAGCTTTGAAATTCTCGACACAAATGGTGAGAAAATCAAGTATCAGGTTCTTTCAACAAATAAAGCAAATGCACAGATTATCCAGAACCCCAACGATACAGCTAATGTTCTTCATACCGAGCAGTATCTTATTGCCGCTGAGGTTGCAGATGTTCCTGCAATGGGTTATAAGACTCTCAAAATCCGTCCGCTTTACAATGTCCGTGCAACAACTCCCGTAACTCTTGTAAAGACAACTCAGGTTATGGAAAATGAATACCTCAAGGTTTCCTTCAACCACAACGGTACTTTCAATGTTATCGAGAAGGATACAGGTAAAGAGTTCAAGAACCTTGGCTATTTCAAGGACAGCGGCGAAATCGGCAATCCCTGGCAGCATGTTGCGCCTGAGGTTGACGAAACCTTCACAACTCTCGGTGAACAGGCTACGGTAACTCTTCTTCGCCACGGTGAGTTCGAAACAACCTACAAAATCACAATGCGTTGGGAGCTTCCCGAAAAGAGAGCTTTTGACGAGAAATCCAGAAGCGAACACAAGCTTCCCGTTGACATAGAGAGCCTTGTAACACTCCGCAAGGGTGCAAAGTTTGTTGAGATTGAAACTACAATCAACAACCGCTGCGAGGACCACTACCTTCAGGTCGGCTTCCCCACAGGTATCAAGGCAGAGTGTGCAGACTCACAGGGTCAGTTCGATGTTGTATCCCGCCCGATTGCAAAGCCCGATTACTCACTTTACGATGAGCCGCCCATGACAGAGCACCCGATGAATTCCTTCGTCAGTATTTCTGACGGCACAAACGGTGCAGCTCTTCTCAACACAGGTCTTAAGGCTTATGAGGCTGCAGACGATGAGGAAGGCACACTCTTCCTCTCTCTCATCCGTGCTTATCCGCTTCGTATCTGCGTAACAAAAGACATGCAGAACTACAGCGATTGGGACAAGGGCTCACAGTGCATCGGCAAAAACACATTCCGCTATGCATTCATGCCTCACAAGGGCAACTGGGAGGATGCTAATGTATGGCAGGAGAGCGAGCGCTTTAACCTCTACCTTACAATCGGTCAGATTGCTCCCACAGCACACGGCAAGAACCCGATTGAGCACTCCTTCATTGAGCTCAAGGAAGAAAACCTCAATATCAGCGCAATCAAGAAGAGCGAAGACGGCGAAGGCTTTGTTGTCCGTCTGTTCAACCCCTCTGACAAGGCTGTCAAGAATGCTATCCGTCTTAACGGCGGCATTGCTCCCATCGAGCAGGTACAGTCACCCGTAGAGCGCCAGGTTGCAGAGTTTGAGCTTCCCGCTTACTCAGGCAAGAAGTGGAAGGAAGTTAAGCTTGTCACTCTCGAAGAGCTTGACGAAGCTCCCATTACCGTCGATGCAGACGGCTTTGCTGAGTTTGAAATCACAGGCAAGAAGATTCTCACAATCAAATTCATCGGCTGATAAAAATATTGTTAACCACCGTTTGTTTAACCGCAAACGGTGGTTTTTGTCATTCTGAGCCGCAGGCGAAGAATCTTAAAGCATAGCAAAAGATCCTTCACTTTCGTTCAGGATGACACGCAGTAAAGTTAAATTATAAAATCGGAGTGAAGCGACCGTTAATTTCGCTTTGTTTTCATTGACAGGAGAGCATTTAAACCCTCCCCTTGCAACGTTTTAAAATTTGTTTTATAATAAACGAGGGGGAAGAAAATGAATTTTTTATCAAAATTTATATCAAATACCGTTGTAAAAGCGGTGGATAAACAGCTCCATAAACAGCAGGACGGTGACGGAAAAACTGTACACCTTCCTGCACTTATGCTAATAATCGGTGTGGTTTGTACGAGTATTATTTTGATACCTGCCATTATTTCGTTTTTTGGAAAAGAAATTATAGTGGGAATAGGTTTTACTGCTTTTGCATTGCTGTGTTCTACAATGATTTTAGGATATTGTAACCAGCGCATTTATTACGATGAAGATGGATTCACCTCGAAAACATTTTTAGGTGTAAAACGCCGTTTTTCGTATGCTGATATTGAATATATCAGAGGTGATATGGCATCTGATATAAAATTAAAAGTCAGAAACAAAACGGTACATATTGATGAAATTGCTATAGGTAAAACCGAATTTTTAGCATTTGCACAAAAGCGGTACAAAGCACTGAACTCCGGCAAAAGCATTCCGATTTCCGACAAGAAATCAAAATGTGATGCTGTCTTTAACGGAAATGTCAAGCATCCCGCCGCCCTGATTACCGTCTATGTTATTTTTACCGTACTCTTTGCTTCTTTTCTTGTCGTTCTGTTTATATTAAATAAGCCTACGGCAAAGGAGGATTTGGCTTTTATAACGGTTACGGTTGAGAATTACAGCATAGATGAAGAATATCTTAATTTGAATGTTGCCGGTTTTGATACGGAGCCTTATTTGGAAGGCTACAAAGAAACCTTGTCGGAAACAGCAGACTTTTTTGCGTTGCTTGACAATAAGGAAGAAATAAAAATCGGTTACGAAACATTTGTTGAAGACGGAATAAACAAATACAGGGTAGAATATGCCGAAGATGAAAACGGAGTGATTTACACAACACCTGAAGATTATTTTGAGTATTATCAGAAGGATTTTAAAAAGATTATGTTAGTTTTCGGGTTGCTTTTTGCAGTCTGGGTAGCAAATATTTGTATTTCTGTTTATGTCGGAAGAAATCCACACAAGTTCAGCAAAAAGGTTGTGCATTTATTTTTCAAGCCCGGAGAAATTCTAAAATATAAATAAAAAAAATATGGTCTTATTTAAATAATAATTATATTGAAAAACTTAATGGTTAATGTTATACTGTAAAAGACACAATGCGGTCTTTATAAACTGCTTCATTCTACATAAGAAAGGACGATGAACTTTGGCAGAAAACAAAAATCTTGACGCTTTTGCCGGCCTCGACGCAATGGATGCGCATGTTGATGACTGGCGCGATGCCACAAAGGGCAAGCAGAGAGGTATTTTCTCATTTGACGACGTTGTAAATGTCAAGCTCAAAACACTCAAGAAAAGAATTTATACGGATATTGAGTCAATTCCCGCATGGAAGATGAAGGAATGCATCTACAAGGGCATTGGCGATTACGAATATCTTTACGATGAATGGAAGGACCTCAATGTCGGCGACCGCTGGGGCAACAACGGCTGGAGTGCTTTCTTCAAAAACTCATTCGATATTCCCGAACGCTTTGCAGGCAAGAAGGTAACACTCAATGTCTACTTCGGCGGTGACTCACTTCTTTCACTCAACGGTGAGCCTTATCAGGGTCTTGACCCCTTCCGCAACAGTGTTCTTCTTTCCGACTGCGCAGAGGCAGGCAAGCACTATGATGTTGACATCGAGTCATACTATGTATGGCACTCAAACGAGTCAACGGTAAAGACTCTTTCCTGCTCATTCATCGGTGTTGTTGACCCTGTTATCGAAGAGGTTTACTGGGATTTCAAGGCAGTGTTCAACGCACTGTTCATGCCAGTTCTTGATACAGGCCTTTCAGAGCTTATCCGCTCCGCACTCAAAGAGGCATTCACTCACGTTAATTTCGATGTTGACGGTGATGAATTCAAGGCAGGCCTTCTCAAGGCACAGAAGGTTCTTAAGGACAGAGTTTACAACAACCCCAACTACAAGACAGAGGGTACACTTGCTCTTGTCGGTAACTCCCACCTTGATATTGTTTTCATGTGGGCATATAAGGAGTATGTCCGTAAGCTCGGCAGAACTCACGCAACAATGCTCAGACTTATGGAGCAGTACCCCGACTTCATCTTCTCGCAGAGCACAGCTCCCACTTACATAGAAATGGAAAAGCGCTACCCTGCAATGTTTGAGCAGGTCAAGAAGCGCATCGAAGAGGGCAGATGGGAATACATCGGCGCAATGTGGGTTGAGCCTGACTGTAACCTTGTTTCCGGCGAAAGCTTTGTCCGTCAGCTTCTTCACGGTGTAAGATATGCTGAAAAGACCTTCGGCATCACACCCAAAACCTGCTGGGTTCCCGATGTTTTCGGTAACGGCTACGCAATGCCTCAGATTCTCAAGAAGGCAGGCGTTGAATATTTCGTAACACATAAGATGGGCATCTGGAACGATACCAACCCCTGGCAGTATAACACCTTCTGGTGGGAAGGCCCTGACGGCTCTAAGGTATTCTCCATTGTTCCCCCCACACACTTTATCGGCACGGTTGAGGCTGATTCACTCAAGATGAACTGGAAGAAGTACACAGATAAGGCAACAATCGGCGAATCCATGTACTGCTACGGCTGGGGCGACGGCGGCGGCGGTGTTGACACCGAAATGCTCGAATATGTCAAGCGTTATAAGAACTTCCCCGGTCTGCCTGCTACTAAGGTCAGCAAGATTGAGGATTCACTTGCCAGAATGAAGGCGAACGCAACAGATACAAACATCCCCACATGGAAAGATGAGCTTTATCTCGAAGAGCACAGAGGTGTTCACACCACAAAGGCTATGCTCATAAGCTCAACAGATACAGCGAAAATCTCTACCGTCAGGCAGAAATTTTTGCAAGCATTGCAATGAGCTACGGCTATGAGTATCCTCTTGCAAAGCTCAACGAGGGCTGGCAGATGATTCTCACAAACCAGTTCCACGATTCGCTTCCCGGCTCACACATCACAGAGGTATTTGGTGACCTTTGCGACATTTATAAGGATATTATTGCAATCGGTGAAAGTGTACGCGATGAAGCTCTCAACATTATTGCAGGTAATGTCGGCGCAGGCGCAAAGTACGGCAAGCCTTTCGCTCTGTTCAACTCTCTCGGCACAGCTGCAACCTCAAAGGTTGAGCTTCCCTTAAAGGATGTTGAGATTTACGATGCAGACGGCAACAAGGTTCCCGTTCAGGCTTACACAAAGCTTGACGGCACAAAGGTTCTCACCTTCGTTGCAAAGGATGTTCCCGCAGTAGGCTATAAGGTTTACTACACAAAGGATGCTGTTGTTCCTGCAGCTAAGGCAGTTGAAAGCGCAGACATTGAAAACGATTATTTCAGCCTTAAGTTTGATGCAGCTGCTGAGCTTGTTTCAATCTTCGATAAGAAGAATAACAGAGAAGTTCTTGAGGGCAAGGGTAATGTGTTCCGCATTTACGAGGACCTTCCCGGCAAGTACGATGCATGGGACATTGTTGCAACCTATACCGATCGCGAGTTTGAAACTGAGGCAGGCAAGGTTGAAAGTGTTGTTACAGGCGATGTATTCACCTGCGTTACAATTACAAAGAACATCATGAAGTCAACTCTCAAGCAGAACATCATCATTTACAACGAGCTTGACAGAATCGACTTTGATACATTCATTTCATGGCACGAGCAGGAGAAGCTTCTTAAGGTCGGCTTCGATGTTGACATCAAGGCTCAGAAGTTTACAAGAGATATTGCTTATGCAACAATCGAAAGCTCCAACTACCGCCACAATCCCTATGACAAGGCTAAGTTTGAGGTTTCTGCTCACAACTTCATCGATATGTCAGAGGACGGCTACGGTCTTACAATCCTTAACGATTGCAAGTACGGCTACGAGGTAAACGAGCAGAGAATGATCATCACTCTTCTCAAGGCTCCCATGAACCCCGACCCCGCTTCAGACAGAGGCGACCACTACTTCACATACTCACTCTATCCGCACGCAGGCGGCTGGAAGGATGCAGAAACACTTGTCCGCGGTCTTGAGTTCAACAACCCGATGCTTCCTGTTGACCTTGCAGATGAGGCGAAGGGCGCAGAGAGCGGCTCATTTATCGCAGTTGACGGCAAGAATGTTACTCTCGAAGCTGTCAAGAAGTGCGAGGATGAAGATGCTTACATCATCCGCTTTGTTGAAAAAGCAGGCAGAAGAACAGCTGTCAAGGCAGACTTCTTTGCAGAAATCGCAAGTGTTGCAGAGTGTAACCTCCTTGAGCGCGAGGATGTTGCAGCTGACATCGCAAGCGGAAAGACCCTCAGCTTTGAAATCAAACCTTTTGAAATCAAGTGCTATAAGGTAAAAGTTAAATAATTCCACTCGTTAAAACACCCCCGTAGCTGTCATACAGTTACGGGGGTTTGAACTTGGTTATGCAATTTATATTTCGCGGATAATTATATTCAAAGATATTTTAAAGCTGCAGAGCATTCATAATTTCATTTGCAAGGAATCTGTGTCCCTCGGCGGTGGGATGTATTCCGTCACTCAGCCAATGCTCGGAAGGGCTTGTTTTGCAAAGATTAGTAAGCTTTTCCTGCAACGGAACAAATTTTAAGCCGTATTTATCTGCAACTGCTTTTGCAATTGCGGCATTGTGCTTTACGCCAGCTTCAAGGTCTTTCCAAATAGCCGAGGTGCTTTTGCCCTCAAGGGCAAATGGCTCAAGTATAATTATTTTTACGGACTCAAGCTTTTGTGTTACATCCTCAATAAGCATACATAACAGCTGTTCGTATCTGTTTGACTCTATGCCATCGTCGTTAGTCAGAAGGTGTGATATGTCGTTAAAGCCTATAAGCAGGGTCATATAGTCCGGCTTTATGTTCAGTATATCCGTACCCATTCGAGCATAAACACAAGCACTCGTGTCGCCGTTTATACCTCTGTTTACAAAAACATATTCATCGGGCTTACGGCTGTTTATTTCATCGGCAATTATTTTGGCGTATCCGTTACCTAAATCATCTTCGTTATTTACAATTCTGTTGGCAGCTGTTACTGAGTCGCCTTGAAAAAGTATGGTTTTAATATGAATCATCCCTTGTCCTAGTGATGCTTAAATTATATCAAATTCTGTTTAATAATTCAACTGTCGCTTTTAAGCATAATTTTATTTTCAAATTCCCGCTTTTCATTCTCAGATTAATCAAGACAGTTAGCGCTAAATTGTCTGATTCTGCAAAGTGCCTCAACAACAATGGTCAGTACTTCTCCTAAAGGTAGTTGAATTTATAATTAACACTTGAATAGCGGTGTGACTTAAGCGAAGATTCAAGCCGAAAAAATATCTCAATACGGAACAAAAAGCAGGTCTTGTCCTGCTCGATACATAATCAAATACTATGAAAAAACAAAGAAAAATAGAGTGTTCACACGAAATCCGTTATGAACACTCGAAATGGTGGAAAGTCAGTTAACATATCCGAACTTTTTTTGAGCTTTTTTAAAGAGAGCGTTTTTGCACCCTCTTTGTAGTTAAAATAAAAATCAATTCTGTCATCGTGAAGAATTACAGAATTAACAAAGCAGTCAACGAGCATTTTGCGGCTTCTCAGATCTTTTCCGTTGATTGTTCTGAGGTTATAAAACCAATACATAACCTGTTCGCGGGTAAGAAGCGGATGTTCAAGGCTTTCGATTATAATTTGCTTTTCAATTTCTTCCTTTTCGTTTTCGAGTTCTTCAAGGCGGCTTTTTGTTGAGGGTGTGATAACTCCCTGCTCAATAGCCTTTATTACATTTGCGATTGCTTTCTCAACTTCCTTAAGCTGTTTTTTGAGCAAAGGAACAGCGGAGCACTCGTTTGCCTGTTCTTTCATAACCAAGTCGGTCAATCTCTCAATAAGTGCATCATCCCAGATAAGCTTCATAATCATTTCGATAACAATATCCTCGATCCAATCCTTTTTTACGGCCTTTCTGTCACAACCGCGTTTGCGTTTTGAAGACAGACATTTATAGTAGCGGTAAATTGTCTGATTCTGCGAAGTACCGCTTTCGCCAACCATATAAGTCATGCATGTTCCGCAGTAAAGCTTGGTTGAAAGGATATAGTCTTCCTGTGCTTTATGTTTTGCAGGAGATTTTCTGTTGATTGCAATTTTTCTTTGCACACGCTCAAACAGTTCCTTGGATATAATTGCAGGTATACCATCCGGAAGAAAAACATGCTTGTATGAATACTCGCCAATATATCTGCGGTTTGTCAGCATATTTGACACCGTGTTCAGAGTCATCGGAGTACCGCGATTGTTTTTAACGCCTTTGGACTTCAAGTACTCGGCAATTTCCTTCATAGTTGACCCCGAATCGTAAAGCTCAAAAGCCTTCAGAACAAACGGAGCCGTCATATGATCAATTTCAAAACGACGTTCCTGATTTATTCTATACCCAAGCGGTACTGTACCTCCGTTGAAGCAGCCTTTCAATGCATTTTCAATCTGACCTCTTTCTACCTTAACCGCAAGTTCAAGGCTGTAGTATTCTGCCATTCCTTCAAGCAGACTTTCCATAAGCGCTCCTTCGGGAGAGTCAGAAATCATCTCCGTTGCTGAAACAACACGGATTTTGTTCTTACTGAGCAGATGTTTATAGTGTGCGGAATCATACTTGTTTCTCGCAAAGCGGTCCAACTTCCACACAATAATAATATCGAACAGATTTTTTGAGCTGTCCGATATCATACGCTGGAAATTAAACCTGTTATCGTTCTTTCCGGTTTTTGCTTTGTCTGCATATGTACCTACTATTTGTATATCATTTCTTTTTGCATACTCTGTACATTCACGAATCTGTCCCTCGATAGATTCTTCTCGCTGACCGCTGCAGGAATATCGGGCATAAATAACAGCTTTCATAAGGCTTACCCCCTTTTTGAATAGAATTTTGCTGTTACCTCAGCTTTCCTATTATATTGTAACTCCAGCATAAACTTAAGTCTACGTGCTATAGCGAACAAAGTTTTTGACTATGTTTTTTAAAACGGCCGTCAAAAGCGCACAAAATACGTATAATGCGCTACGCCTATTTAAACAATTTATAGCTTTTGATAAGCAACACTTGAATGATTTATTAAAAACGATTGATAGAATTCCTTTTAACACTGTGTTTAAATTTTGCCATAATAAAAGGAAATGATTTTGGCTTAATATTTTTTAATTTTAGTTGTAATAAAATAGAACGCAAACTATATATTGCACAGAGTATAGCCAAGACTCTATATATTGTATACTGCGAAAAATATTTAAAAATTATGAAAAAATAGTTGCAAAAATGCAAAAAAGTTCATATAATATTAATAACAGAGTTGCCCGAAGTCTTTAGACATTGGGGACCAAGCTGAGTCTTGTACTCAGCTTTTTTACTTTAAGGAGAGTTTTAGATATGGATTTGAAAACTCCAATGACCTTTGATGAACAAATTGAAAAACTCAAAGAGCATGGTATGATAATTAATGACGAAGAAAATGCAAAAGCACTATTGTCTGAAATTAATTATTATAGATTTACAGGTTATGCTTTGCAATATCGTGTTCAAGCAGATAAAAGCGATTACGTTAAAGGTGTTTCTTTTGAAACAATACATAGAATTTATAAATTCGACGAGGCGCTTCGAGATATTTTCCGTAAATATATTGAAAGAGCTGAAGTTTATTACAGAACACTTATATCGTATACTTTTTCAACAATAAAGTGCATAAATTCACCTCATGACCAACATTATGATGAAAATAATTTTTATAACAAAAAAGGTTATAATGAGGTGATGGATAGTTTCAAAAAAGAGAAAAACTATTATAAAGATAGTTTGATAGTTAAACATCACGCCTTTAAATATAATAGTAAAATGCCTTTGTGGGTAATTGTGGAGCTTATGTCGTTTTCTAATACATCCAAGCTATATAGTTCTATGTATTTATCTGAACAAGAAGCGATAGCTAATAAAGCTGGCATTAGTACAGATACTTTAGAGAATCACCTTCATTGCTTATCAGTTCTGCGTAATAAATGTGCCCATGCCGCGCGCTTATATAATACAGAGTTTAACCCTCCGGCAAGATTTACTAAGCAATTTTTACGTAAACATCCTCAAATAAAAAACAACTCCTTATTTGCATATGTCATTATTCTTATTAAGAGATTGCCGAAAAAAGCAATGAAAGAAGCTTTGGTTAATGATTTGTTATCTGTAATTGATAATTATAAACAAGATATAGAATTATCTTGCATTGGATTTCCTGAAAATTATGAAAACCTATTATTTAATAGTGTAAAATAACTTAACGAGCTGTCAAGATTCATAAGACAGCTCGTTGTTTTTATCCCCAAATTCGGCTACCTATTATTGGTAAATTTACATCAATGATTCTCAGGTTGCGGTATGATATAATGAAAATATAAAAATTATAAAATTTTTCCGTTACATTTTCAGTTTCGGCTGACTACATAATGAAAGCAGATTTTATCACACGAAAGGAGGCGGCGCAATGTCGGTTAAAAAACAGGCTTCAGTCTTGCTGCAGCAGTGTTATGACGATTATCGGCTGAAGCTGTTTAATTACTGTCTTGCCCGTCTTTCGGGTGAGCGTGAAGCGGCTGATGACTGTGTTCAGGAAGCGTTTCTTGTGTTTAATAAACGGCTGCTTGACGGCGAGGAGTTTGAAAACCCACGGGCTTTTCTTTACCGTACGGCGGAAAACTTCGTCAAGCGCAGGCAGGAACAAATTACCAATGAAACCAAACGCACTGTGCCGCTTGAAGCTGCAGAGGGTGCGTCGGTAAGTGACGAGATTTATACTGAAACACTCGACAGTATTGATTTTGCTGCTCTTGCAAAACGTCTGATTGACGAACTGAGCGAGGACGAAAAAACGCTGTATAACCTGCGGTACATAGAAAAGCACCGTGTTGATGAAATTGCTTTGGCTTTAAATATTTCACGGCCTGCGGCTTCAATGAGGCTGGTAAGGCTGAAAACAAAAATAACCGATATGGTAGGGACAATAAATTTCGAGAAAGGAGACCGAAATATATGACCGTAACAGTTAACAGAGAAGTTTTTCTTCACCCTGACTTTATGCAGGATATTTCCGAAACACTCTGCGATTACCTCAACTCTTTGGTTGATGCGGAGCTTGAAAAGGAAGATGCGGATTTTGATTTCATAGACGAATGTGCTTGTGCCATTAACGCAATCCGTGAAGGCTTTGTTGATGTCGTTCTTCCGGTGATTTCACGCAAAGAATTTTTGGCAAAGCTTGGCATAAAAACAAACAGAGTTTCCAAGTCTTTTGCAGCGGTTATAGCTGCGGCGATTATGCTTGTTGCAGGCAATTCGGCAATTGCTGCCGCAACGGATTACAATATTATTGAAGAAGTTGCGCAGAAAATTGCTGACTTTATTTCAAACAGCGATGAAGAAACAACACTTCCGCCTCAGACTGAACCAACAACAAAACCGGCACAAACAACGGTTTTACAGAAAAAGGAAGAAGATATAACCGTTGAATTTGAAGAAGACTTTAAAACAGAATACAATGTCGGTGAGCAGCTGAATACAAACGGATTAAAAGTATATTTACTTTATGATGACGGCAGTAGAAAAGAGCTTGAAGCAAAGAGTTATAAAATTACCGCTTCACCGTTATTTGGCAAAACGGCAGGCTATGAAACCTTAACGGTAAGCTACGGCGAGTTTGAGCAGAGCTTCAAGGTGCGAATTCTCAATACTGAAAGTACACCCTTGCTCACTTCAATATACGCAACATTCCCTGAAGGCTACGATTTCACCGCAGATGACTTGAACAATATCGATTTAAGTTTTATGCAGGTCTATGCCGTTTACAGCAACGGAGATAAAACTGAACTCATTGCAGATGAATATACCATTGAAAAGGACTATGAAAAATCTTTATTTGAAGAAAAAGTAACGATAACAATTGTTTATAAAAATTGTTCGTGCTCATTTATTATATTCAAGAAGTAAGTCTTTGACCGAGTAACAAAGAGGAAGGAAAAATGAGTTTTAATATATCAAAAGAAAATATTTTGAACGGAATAGAAAAAATGAATAGCTTTGGACTGCGTCTTACCGGTTCAAAGGGACAGCAGAGATTTGTGGATTATCTTAAAGACGAAATTCAAAATATGGGCTTTACCACATACAGCGACCTTTATTCGTTTGACCGTTGGGAGGAAAAGCATTCTTCGATTAAAATTAAAAATCACGACGGTGATGAAGAAATTGAGGTTACCTCTGCGTGGCCATATTCAGGTGAAACCGATGAAAACGGCATCACAGAGGAAATAGTAGAGATTTTCGGTAAGCATATCAACTATCTTCCAGCAAGAGGTGATATTGCTCTTGTAAAAGTTAAAGACCTTGAAAAAGTGCCCACGGGCTTTGCTTTTAATCAGCGTAATTCATTCCCGAAGGGTTTATCTTTGCCAAAGAACTATAAAGGTCCTGTTGCGGACTCCTTTGTTAAAATACCCTTTATCTCTGTTGCAAAAGCAATGGGTGTTAAGGCAGTCATCTGCATCTGGGAAGGTATGAGTGATGAAATGGTAAGGGGGCAATATCTTCCCTTTATTATGGATTATCAAGGTATTCCTGCGCTTTGGGTTGGAGAAGAAGCGGGAAAAAGGCTCAAAAAGGCTGCAAAGGAAAAGAAGAAGGTTAATCTTGTTCTTACCGCTGAAAAAGAGAATAATGCAAAAGCAGAATCCTTTTATACCGTTATTGAAGGCAAAAACAAAAAAGAAGCCATTATCATCAACACCCATACCGATGGTATAAACTGCGTTGAGGAAAACGGCCCTATTGCTATGCTTGAAATGATGCGGCACCTCAAAGCTATGGAGCTTGAGCGTACACTTATATTTGTTTTCGTTACGGGCCATTTCAGACTGCCCAATTTCAAGCAGCACGATATTCAGGCTTCGTCAAAGTGGCTTAAAAATCACCGTGATATGTGGGACGGCAAAAAGGGACATATCAAGGCTGTTGCAAGCCTTGGCGTTGAGCATTTAGGCTGTATGGAATGGAAAGACAAGGACGGTAAATATCAGTGTACAAACCCTATTGATGTTGAGCTTGTCTATACTGCAAACAAGGCAATGGATAAGGTTTATTATGATTCTGTTAAGGACAGAACAATGGTCAGAACAGTAACCGTAAAAGGACACAATTTTCTTCATTTCGGTGAAGGTCAGCCGCCGAGAAATGTGGGTATTCCCGATATTTCACTTGTAACGGCTCCGGATTATCTGACAGCAATAAACGAAACTCATCAAATGGAAAAATTCAGTCTTGACCTTATGTGTGAGCAGATTGAAACATTCCTTAAAATTACACTATCACTCGATAAAATGAGTGCAAAAGCTATAGGCAAACCCGAGCCTTATTCACTTGTGTTGGGAAAGATCAAATAAAAAGAAGCCCTACTGTTAATTATACAACTAAAAATAGGGCTAAGTATTATTATATAATGCTTATTTAGGAACTGAGGTGTATTTATGAAACGAAAAATTTTATCTGTTTTGCTTATATTAACTTTAATTGTATCAGCAATGCCGATGACTATATCTTTCAAGGCAAATGCTGCAGATAATACGGGTATTTACACTTGGGATGATTATGAATACAGGGTTATAAATATCAATGAGATTGAAATAGTAAGCTATAACGGTTCAGATTCAAAGGTTACTATTCCCTCTGTAATTGCCGGTATGCCCGTTACATCAATCGGACAATACAGTTTTAACGGCAAAGAAACGCGCAATCCAAAACCTGTTACTCACCCTAACGCTTTGAGTAATAAAAAAATTCAGCAAGTGGTTATACCTTCAAGTGTTAAAACAATATGTGCAAAAGCATTCGCCTTTATGGATGCCCTTACTGATGTTGTTTTCAGCGAGGGTCTTGAAGTTATAAACGAATTTGCTTTTGCAGATTGTCCGTTACTTACCGAGCTTAAATTACCCGACAGCCTTGTTACATTTGAATTCACCGCTGTAGCAGGTACGCCTGTTAAAGCACTTGTTTTCGGATCAAATGTTACATCCATAGATATTAAAACTTCCACAAAGTCTTATGCAAATTCAGAATATTCTCACGTAAGGAAGATTGTTTTCAATTCGGATTATATATCTATCGAAAATATCTCTCTTGCCCCGACCACAAGTATGCCGATTGAAATTATTTCTAACGGAATGCTTAAGCTCGGATCTTCATTCGGAATTCAGCACCAAGGTTCTGTAGACAGAATCGTATGTAAAGACGGTGTTATTTATGATGCTGTGTTACAGCTGTTGAATAATAATATGGGTTATTATTTCGATAATTCGGATGACAGCATTGTTTTTTCTTGCGAAGAGCTATCCTGCCCCAACATCTATGAAAGCAATGGGTTCAGATATTTTCTCAATGAGGAGTCTGAAGCAACAATCTCCTATTACGTTGGAAATGAAAGCATTGTTGTTGTTCCCGAAACGCTTGACGGATATCCTGTAACAGAAATCGGAGAATTTGCATTTTCCAGTTTTTTCAGCAGCGATTATTTTTATAAATACGGTTCTGATGATCTCATTTCAAATGATCTTATTACATCAATAACGCTGCCCGAAACCATTAAGGTTATCGGTGATTATGCCTTTGCAGGTAACCTTAAGCTTGTGGAAATCAACATACCCTCAAAGGTAACAACCATTCCTTACGAATGTTTTAACAGTTGCGAATCTTTGGAATTTGTTGAGATTCCTGAATCCGTTAACAAAATTGAGGCACGTGCTTTTTATTGTTGTAAAAATCTTAAAAGTATTTCTCTGCCGGAAAGCATTGATGAAATCTGTGAGAATACATTCAGCGGTTGCAAAAAACTTGAGTTAATTGATATGCACGGCGTAAAAAAGATTGGCAAAGAAGCGTTTCGTTACTGTGAAAAACTTGTAATTAACGAATTGCCTGAAAGTCTTACCGAGCTTGGTGAGGGCGCTTTCTACTGCTGCGAATCCATTGAACGCCTTGATTTATCTAAAGTAACAAAAATCGGTGCATATGCAATGGAGTATTGCAAGGGCTTAAAAGAGGTTATTCTCAATGATAATCTTGAACATCTTGAATCCGGAGTTTTTCAATCATGTACTGCTCTTGAAAGCATTAAACTTCCCAAAAAGCTTGTTTCAATAGGCTCTTGCTGTTTCCGCCTTTCCGGATTAAAGAGTGTAGCTTTTAATGACGGACTTCAAACCATTGGAAAATGTGCTTTTGATGGTTGTTTCGATCTTACGAATGTTGTTTTACCTGACAGCCTTGAGTACATTTGGCATAGCGCATTTTTTGAGTGCAATATTAAGGAGATCAACATTCCCGTTAATCTGAAAATTTTGGGATATTATGCATTTGCGCGTTGTAAGAAACTTACTACTGTTTATTTCAACGCAATCAACTGTAGGGTCAGTAATCTAAGCGGCGATGAAGCCTATGTTCCCGATGATTGGTCTACTGCATCACCGTTCTATGAAACAAAAATTACAAACATTTATTTTGGCGAAAACATTACTGCTATCAGCGGCAAATCTGAAATCTGTGGTACGTTTGAAAATTGCTACACTCTTCAATCAATAACAATTCCCGATTCTGTTAATGAAATCGGTACTGCGGCATTCAAAAATTGCACAAACCTTGAAACAGCAATCATCCCTAACAGTGTTACTGAAATTGCAGATGATGCCTTTGATGGCTGTGATAACCTTACCATTTATTGCCTTGATTCCTCTTATGCACACTCTTATGCAACGGAAAAGGGAATTGCCGTAAGTACATTCATGATTGAAAAAATCCCCAATCAGACCTATACCGGTTCTCATATTAAGCCTGTCATCAGCGTTTCTGTTTCAGGCAATCCGCTTACTGAAAACAGAGATTTTATCGTAAGCTACAGCAACAACATTAATGTCGGTGAAGCAAAGGTTAAAGTAACAGGTCTTGGAGATTATTCAATATTCACAAGCATTGCAAACTTCACCATTATCACAAAGAACATTGCTACTGTCACTATTGCCCCTGTTGCAGACCAAAATTATACCGGCGAAGCAGTTGCACCGTCGCTTGCAGTAACAGACGGCAGCAACATTCTCAGGGAAGGCACGGACTACACGGTTGCTTATAAGAACAATGTCAATACCGGTACAGCAACCGCAACTATTCAGGGTATCGGTAACTACTCCGGCACAGCAAGCGTAAACTTCACCATCCTCGAACAGTCTTTCTTCGAAAGAGTTATAAGCACAATATCAACCTTCTTTACAACTATCATCACTTGGCTGCAAGCATTGTTCAGTTTTTAATTTTAATATCCCCTAATAACAAACCACCCGACTCGAGCCATAAACTCAGGTCGGGTGGTGGCTTTGTTTAACATTGCAGTACATTGTTTTGTATTAATTTTGTACGATATTCAAGTAAGTGCAAACAAAACAAAGTTATTTTAAAAGCATACAATATGTTTTCGTTTGAAGTATTGTATCCGTTACCGTGTATGCACTCGTTTCTGATATTAAGACCATTTTCAGCAAATAACGTAAAATGAATAAAAAAGAAATCCCCCGCATACAATAAATCTTCCGTCTCATTGTATAAAAATCAATGATTTTTCGTAACACGGTAGATGGCTCTTTTAATTTATAATATTTATCGATTTTTTCACAAATAGGAGATATTCCAAAAATTTCCCCCAATTCTCGTATTTTAGATTCTATTATTGGGAATAGTTGAGTTAAATGTGCTAAGGTGGGTTTATCAGAATACTCAATAAATCTATATTTAGAATTATCTTCACGAACTCTTTCATATAGTTTTTCAGTGTCCATAAATAATGAAAAATAAAATTCGATATGTTGTTTGATATCGCGATATAATCCAGTAACATACTGATTTATTGTTAGGCTGTTTACAAATCTATACTTATTGCCATTATAAACCTTTTCTATTTGATTTTTATAAATCATATCAATGGGGTGCTTATTATCAATAAATATACTTGCCTGCATAGGAAAATATTCATTAATAATAATGTTGTTCATTAAAATAGTCATAGGGTATTGAGACAACGTTTCCATTGATTTGATAAGAGCTTCTTTCCTTAACAATAAACAAGTGCAAGCGAATGCTAATGGCTTATTAATGATGCTTGCATTATAGTTTTCAATATCCTTATTCTTTATTTCTATTGTGTCACCAAAGCTATGAAGAGACTTATTACAGATTTCAAAATACTGATCTTGCCATAATCCTCTTATAAAAATTATTTCAGCAGAAACTTCTTTTGAAATAATCCCTTTATTGTTTTGAATTTTTATTAATGATATTATATTTTTACTAGTTGCTAAGTTG
>JAZQGE010000007.1:0-82659 GCA_045539895.1 Acutalibacteraceae bacterium | reverse complement strand
ATCTGCATAGGTGTTATTGCTTCGCCCAACGCCGTGACTGAAATCAACACCGCAACAAGTGGGTCAATGTAACTGAGTATTGCAACCTGTTGTCCCGATATCTCTTTTAAAGACGTGAAATACATACAGTAAGTAATGCCCGTGTGTATGATACCAACAGTTAAAAGACACACCCAGCCGACGCCGTTAAGAGATGTGAGTGTAATACCGCCCGTCAGTAACACGTACGGAGTGAGTACGCATACTGCAGCAATGAACTGTAAGAATGTTCTGTGTATGCCGTCAACGTTTCTGATGAATTTGTTGAGAAGTATTACCGCTGCGTAAAGACACGCAGCGCCAAGTCCGAAAAGTATACCGATAAAATGGTTACTTGCGCCGTTTGTGTCACCGATGCCTGTTATAAGTATAATGCCGACAGTTGACATTATAAAACATATCCATTGTCTGAAATTCATTTTTTCTTTGAATAACACAGGACAAACCAAAGTTACAAGCACGGGCGCAAAATAGTAACTGAGTGTTGCGACAGATACCGTTGTATACCTGTATGCCTGAAAAAGAAGAATCCAGTTAAAGCCCATTGCCACACCCGAAAACAGCAGAAGCGGTATTTCTTTTTTTATGTTTGCAAACGGTATTTTCTGCTTTGTCACAAACAAAAACAACCCGATTATAATCGCCGCCATAACTGCACGGTAAAGCGCAAGCTCACCCGACGAAACCGCAACATTACGCACAAACGGTGCAAGTGTACCAAAAATAACCATCGAAACTGCCAGCATTATTCTGGAACTGTTTGATTTTTTCATATTCAACTCTCCCTGCCCGAAAACCTTTTTCCAAGGTCTGACGCGAGATATTCTTCAGTTGTACCGAAAAACTCCACTCCGCTGCCTATATGCAGAATTTTATCGGAATATCTGACAGCACCTGCAATATCGTGTGAAACCATAATAACTGCAACTCCGCGTTTTTTGTTAAGCGAAGCTATTGACTCATAAAGCTCTGCTGAAACAATCGGATCAAGTCCCGTTACAGGTTCATCAAGCAAAAGCAGCTTTTCCGTTGCACAAAGTGCACGAGCAAGAAGCACCCTCTGCTGCTGTCCGCCCGAAAGGTCACAGTAGGGACGGTGGTGGATGTGCTCGATTCCAAGCTCGTGAATTGCATTGTGTGCGCGCTGCTTATCCGCCCGTGAACGCATACCAAGAACCCTTGAGCCGCCTGTACAGCCTGACTGAACAACCTCGTGTACGCACGCAGGGAAATCCCGCTGCACAGCCGTCTGCTGCGGGAGATAGCCTATCTTTCTCCGGGTGAGTCCGCAACCGAAATCAACGCTGCCCTCCTTAGGTGAAAGCAAGCCTGCAATCCCTTTGAGAAGTGTTGTTTTACCCGATCCGTTTTCGCCCACAATACTAAGCCATTCACCTTGCTCCAGCGAAAAGCTCACATTTTTAAGCACCTCTTCGCGCTCATAGCTCATTGTTAAATTTTTAACTTCAACTATTTTTTCCATCATTTTACACCTAATGCGGTTTTCAGGTTTTCAGCATTTCTTTTCATAAGCGAAATGTAGTTTTCACCTGCATTAAAATCGTCTGCAGAGAGATTATGACACGAATGAAGCTCAAGCACCTGTACACCCGTGCGCTGTGCAACAGCATCTGCAACCTTGCGGTTTGAGAGCTCCGCACAGAACACTGCCGGAATATTTTTCTGCTCAACCTCATTTGTTATTTTTACAATTACGGCAGGGCTCGGCTCCGTGTTCGATGTGCACGAATCAAACGCAGCAATATAATCAAGCCCGTATTCCTCACAGAAATAAAGCATTGCAAACCTGTCGCACATAACAACGGTTTTATTCTCTGCCGCGTCCGTAATCGCCCTTATTTCGCCGTCAAGAGCTTTCAGCTCTTTCAGGTATCTCTCTTCATTGGTTTTATATAAAGATGCATTTTTGCTGTCAATTTCGCAAAGTCTGTCCGTAATTTTCTCAACAATATCCATTGAGTTTACAGGCGAAGTCCATATATGAGGGTCCGCTGAATGATCGTGGTTTTCTTCGAGGTGACTTGAGTATGTGAGGCTGTGTGTCTCAAGCTTTACCGGTTCGGACAGACTCAAAACACTTACTTTTTCACCAAGCGAACTGATGATATTCGCCGCCCAGCTTTCCATTAGTTCACCCGTATAAATAAACAAATCACACTCATTAATTTTAACCATATCAACCGGGCTTGGGTCATAGCTGTGGCTGTCTGTGCCGGGGGTAAGAAGTAGCGTTACATCCGCCTTATCCCCTGCTATTTCACGAACAAAATCATATTGCGGGAACAAAGTGCAGACAACACTCAGCTTTTCACTTTTTGTTTCAACGCTGTTTTTTCCATTTGTGCAGGCGGCAAAGCTTGCAACCATTGCGGCACAAAGAAACAGCGATATTACTTTTAAGCTCTTGCACATTTTTCACACACTCCGCAAAGGGTAATTTTCTGAGCATCAACTTTAAAGCCGTGATGTTCCAACACGTGCTCGCTCATTTCATCAAGATATGCGCATTCAACATGAAGCAAATCGCCGCACTTCAGACATTTGAGGTGGTAATGGTTTTTGCATTCTTCGCCTCCTGCAAACTGGTAACAGCTCACCCTTGAATCGTCCGAAACAAAGCGGCGCACGAGTCCTTCGTCAACAAGCCTTTCAAGCCTGCGGTAAACTGTTGCCTTGCCGAGCTTTTCGCCACGCGCAGCAAGCTCGGTTTCTATTTCACCTGCAGTAAAATGGCGATCTGAATTATCGGTAAAAAATCTTAACAGCACCTCGCGCTGTTTTGTGTTGTACTCAGGCATTATCATAATCTCCAGTATTTATAATAAAAAAGCCGTAATTTGAAACTGAAACTCAATTTCAAATTACAGCTAATTATAGCATTTTGAAAAAATTTGTCAAGCAAAAGCTTTAATTTCGCGGCAGAAACGCGCAAGAGGAAAGCCAACAACATTAAAGTAGTCGCCTTCAATTCCCTTAACAAGCACACTGCCCTTGCCCTGGATTCCGTAAGCGCCTGCCTTATCCATACATTCGCCGCTCTCAACATAACGGATAATCATTTCTTCCTCAAGGGGATAAAAAGTGACTGCAGTGCGTTCATAAAAGCAATGCTCTTTGTTACCCTTTTTAAGGCATACGCCGGTAAGAACCTCGTGAATGTTACCGGAAAGAGCTTTAAGCATCTGCACCGCTTCATCTGTGGTATGCGGTTTTCCGAGCACCTTTCCGTTAAGCACAACGACCGTATCTGCACCGATTACGGTTTTGTCGGGATAATCCGCCGCAACAGCACCAGCTTTCTGTGAAGCAAGACTCATTACAAGCTCGTGCGGCGCAAGATTCGGGTCAAGCGCTTCTTCTATATCCGCCGTAATAACATCAAACTCAAAGTCTGCCAATGACAAAATCTCTTTTCGACGCGGCGAAGCTGAAGCAAGAATCAAACTATTCACTTTGCATCACCTTTAAAAAGAAGGTCAGCATAAATTGCAAAGTGGTCGGAAGCATAAATACCGTCCATTACATCGTATTTAGTAGCTTCAAAGCCACCGTTAAAAAAGCAGTAGTCAATTCTCTCGTAATCGTCTCTGCCTTTTTCATAGCCGTTGTATGTACCCGAATTATCGGTTACAGGTGCGACAACACAGCTGTCTGCATAACCACGGTCTGTAACAAGCTTGATTGCTTCACTGTCAGCTGTTGCATTAAAGTCGCCAGTAATAACAACGGGAATATCAAAGGTGTCTGCCTTATCAACAACAAGCTTAGCCTGATTTGTCATTGCTTCCACACTTACATGGTCAAGATGTGTGTTGAGCACTGCAAACTGCTTGCCGTCTGCCTTGCTTTCAAGCACAGCCCATGTACAGATACGGTTGCAGGCAGAATTCCAATCGCTTGAAGGCACATCGGGTGTAAGTGAAAGCCAGAAGGTTCCGCTATCAACAAGGTTAAACTTATCAATGCGGTAGAAAATAGCCGAATGCTCACCTGCATTTTTTCCGTCATCTCTGCCAACACCAACATGTGCATAAGTTCCGCTGTATGCATCTGTAAGAAGCTGCATCCAGTCAGGTGTTCCCTCCTGTGTGCCTATAACATCGGGCTGTACGGTTGCAATAACATCCGTAAGCTCCTGATAGCGCTTAAGAGGCTCTTTGAAGCGAAGATTATATGACATTACTCTTACGCCTTTTTCGCCGATATTTTCATAACAGAGCTTCATTTTTGAAACTACAGGATAGTGATCGGAGGAATAAGCACCGTCGACCTTACCTGTAAGCACCTTATAGCTTTCAACACTTGCTTTTGCATAAGAAACAAAAATAAAATCTATCGGTGAAGCACCCTTCTTCTGGACATTTTTCATGCCAAAATTGTGATAAGTACCTACGGACATTGTATCTTTTGCAACATACTTTGTATCCATAAAGCCAGCCGATACAATTGTGCTGTATGCATCAGTGCCCTCATCGGTGTTAAAGTCACCCGTCACAACAACAGGCATACCAAACGCAGATGCTTTTTCAGCAATAAGCTTTGCACCGTTTTCGCGTGATTTTACACCGATATGATCCATATGTGCATTCATATGTACATATCGTTTGCCTGTTGCTTTTTCTTCAAGCACAGCCCATGTACAAATACGGTTGTACATAGCATCCCAGCCCTTTGAAGGTGTATCAGGAGTTTCGGAAAGCCAGAAGGTTCCGCTGTCAATAAGGTTATATTTATCTTTAAGATAGAATACGGGAGAAAACTCTCCGCCCTGTATGCCGTCATCCCTTCCGACACCTACCCATGCATATTCAGGAAGAGCTGAGCTGATACGGTTAATCCAGTCAATATCAGCCTCCTGCAAGCCAAAGGAATCGGGTGTCTGTCCGCTTATAGTCTTCACTACAAGAGGTGTGCGGTTTTCGGGAGATTTTTTACCTATGCCAGCAATATAAACATTGTAGCTCATTACTGTTACATCAAGTGTATCTCCCGCGGGCTCCTCAAAATTATAAAGCGACATGGGATTAGCAACTGAAATGCCAAGAATAAAAGCAATAAACCATCGGCAGACATTTACATAGAGATTTACCCAAAATGATAATTCGTACAAATTTATTCACCTTTTTCTCAAAAACAGCTCACCCCAAAAGGGTGAGCTGTTTTTTTAAGTTTTTAAGCACTGATTATACTGTGCATGAGCTGATGGGGCTGTAGGTTGTGATAATATCACCGTCTGCATTCATGCAGATGCTGTATGCTCTTGCATAAACAGTTGTGCCATCGTCTGCCTTAACAGAGAATGAATACAAACCGTTTGCAGTGAGCTTTGTTGAGGAGCCGTTTGCTACACCGGAAGCATCAATAATAAATGCTGATTCATCCTCACCCTTTTCTGCTGACTTTGTAACAATGATACCTGTTTTGATTATATCATAGCCTGCAGGAATTGAACGCTCTGCATAGAAGCTGACTGAGTTTGCCTTACTGTCAAGCTTAATAGTGGTAATTCTTGCAACAGGTACAGGAACAACTGCAGAAGCATCGCCGTAAACGGGTGTAAGCTCAGTATCCTTAATAACATTAAATGTGTAGGATCTGTTGTAGGATGCAACTTCGCCCGTTTCAGCATCGAGCCAGTAGAGGAAGCCCGCGCCGTCTTCATTCACATCAGAAGCGCTGATTGTAGCAACTGCTCTTGCGTTACCTACTGTCTGATATTCGCCTGCACCGGTTACGGTCCAGTTACCCTCGGTGAGGGTAACTGTATTTGTAACAACAAGTGAATAAACCGGTTTAACAACAATGAACTTGTCTTCGCTTGCAAGAACCTCATCCTTTGTCATTGACCATTCTTCGAATACATGGTCTGCAAGAGCAGGTGCATCGGGGACGGTATAGTTGCCGCCCTGAGCAATTTCAAACGAATCAACAACATTTTCAGCATTGTTTACATAAACAACAAGCTTCTTATTTTCAGTATAAACACCGGTGGTTGTAAACTGAGAGGTAAGGCTTACATTTGTAACAGCAACAAATTCCATTGTATCTGCAGTGCTGATAATTCTGTCTGTGGAATCGTTCTTCCAGTAGAGGAACTCAGAACCTGTTCTTGTGGAAGTTGCCTTTACATTTACAACTGCGCCGTAGGGAGCAATAAGAACATCTGTTGAGGAAAGCTTCTTAACAATACCGTCGTTGTAAGAATATTCTGTTCTGCCAAGACCTGTGTTAAGGAAGCTTATCTTAACTGACTTAGTTGTTGCGGTGAAGCTGAAGTCTACCGAAGCGCTCTCCCACTCACCGTTAACCATTGCTGTTGCTGTGTAATTGTGGTCACCTTCAGCAAAGCTGTACTTAACTGTCCACTTGCTTGTACCGTCGCCAAGATCCTTAATCTTTGCATTTTCAGATGTCCAGATTTCTTCCTCGCCTGTGTCTGCGTTGTAAAGCTTAATAGCCTCAACCTCAGACTTAACAATAATATTGAGAGGTTCTGTTGCATCGTTTGCAAATACATTACCGTCAGGACCTGCCTTAACGATTGACGAAGGAATCTCAAAGTTGAGCATAATAATTTCGTTGCTGTTGAATACGAAATCAATTACACCGAGGTCCTCGCCCGACTGAGTTGCAAATTCAGCTGCAGACTTGCCGTACTGAACTGCATTTGTATAGTCAACATTTGCGGAAATTGTGATCTTGCCGTCTGCATCTGCTTTTACATGTGCTGAGCCGACATTGCCTGCGCCGTCCTTAACAGCAACTGTGTAAAGAGCGCCTGCTTTAAGGTTTTCAACAACATATTCGTTGTTTTCTGATACATAAGTAATCTGACCTGCAATTTCCTGAAGCTTGAGACCCTTGCTAAGGTGATACTCTGTGTAAAGCGAACCGCCTGTTGTACCTGCATAAGTAAACAGGTCGATATTTGCAATACCTGAGCCGCCGTCTTCTGTGATGCTGACTGCGCCGTCTGCAACTGCATCGAATGCAGGTGCCTTATAGTCGTAGTAGTTCCACTCTATAAGTCTGTTACATACGTTACCGAAGCGGTCTGCAACGTGAACAAATACAAGCGTACCGTTGTCGATTGAACCCATCGGCTTCTGCCAGTTCTCATACTGACCGTCATCTGTATATGCGCCGTAGGTCATAAAGCCGCTGTAGCTTTCAATCTTTGACTCAAACTCTGCAATGTATGCGTTATTGGTTGCAGGATTAATTATACCATTTGTAAGGTAATTGATGAACAATGCCTTTGCAGTTTCTGCATTATTTGTGCTGTAGTACTCCTGAGCTACCTTGTAATCAAGTGAGTTTTCGTCTGCGTTCTTGTCAAGAACATAAACAAAGCTGCCGAGATTGTTCTCACCGAATGTGGGATCTGTGTAGAGAGCATCTTTTTCTGCAATCTGTTCAGCGTTTTCGCTGTATTCCCAGCTCTTGAGTGCCTTGGGGAATGTTCTGTAAAGCATTGCATGGTTAATCCACTTATCTGATGCAAGTGACTTGTACTCATGGTCTGTAAGAACTGCCGCAGCATTGATAGCTGTGTTATTATCGTCACCTGTAACAACACCGCTGTCGTTACCGTCCTCAGGCATTGCGTTCATGTAGTAAACAAAGATCTTGATCTTGCCGTCTGCAAGTACTGCATCTTCTGCTAAGCCGTTGATGTAAGCAACTGAATCAGCACTGTTGTTGTCAGGAAGCAGATTACCGCTTGTATCCTTTGTCTGAGCAGAGTCTTTAGCATCAATTACATACTGAACTGCCTGCTGTGTAGCCGGCTTTGTTGCATCGAACTTGGGATTAAGAACAACATATGCATAAGAATCTTCAACATAAGTTCCATCGCTGTTCTTTGCAGTCTGGGTATCAACACCTGCTGAAGTATTGGGAGTAAGCTCCTGAATACCGTCGATCGTACCGTCATCCTTAAGGTGAGGAACGATTACATCTGCAGAAATAGTTGACAATGTTGCTCCGGAAACAATATTAATCTTTTCAGGCTTGGATGTGCTTACTGTTCTGACTGCATTATTTTCAGTAAACTGCTTAATATCCTGAGCTGAAATTACGATCTGCGGATTAAGCTGGTTGGTGTATACATAGAGTGCATAATTGCCAACATTCTTTTCCACATAGGTAACGGGAGTAAGGCTGTTTTCGCCAAGAGCCTTCTTAAGCTCATCGTGGCTGTTATAGAATGCATCAAGCTCATCCTTAGTGGTATGAACTGAAACGACAGGAGCATAATTATCCTCGTTGAGAACAAGCTTTCTGATTGCAAGCTCAAGGTTTTCTGCAGCTGCATCTACCTGTTCCTGGTTAACGATATTTGCATTTTCATATTTTTCTGCTTCTGCCTTTGCTGCCTCAAATTCTTCCCAGAAGGTTCTGCCTGAAACGGGGTTAACAGCAGAGTGATCGTAGATGTTTTCCTGAAGCACTACTTCATCAGCAGCAGCAGCCTGAATGTCAAGCTCATCTGTAACTGCGTCCTTAAGCTTAAGTGCGTTAATTACATCTACAAGGCCTGCATAGATTTCGTTGACATCATCCTGTCTTGTGCTTGCCCAGTTGAATACATCGCCGCCGTGTTTTGTGTAGTCAAATACCAGGTTGAAGCCTATTGCCTTATCCTGGTCAAAGTTTCTGACCGTTGCCTGAGTTTCATCCGTGATGATATTGTTATCCTTCAGATAGGTGATTACTGCCATCAGCGATGTATATTCATACATTGTGAAATCATAGAAACCGCTTTCGTTGTAAAGAGATGATTTCATCATTTCTTCGCTGTTTCTGTAATCGCCGGCATTTGTGCCGTCTGAAGCAAGTGCTGCGTGTTCAGACTTAAAGAAGTTTGCGCCATCGCCGTTATAATCGTATGAACCAAGAGCCTTTGAGTTTGCGGGGTTATTGTAAAGGAAAGCAGCTGTAAGAGATTTAATCTTGTTCGTGTCTGCCTTACTGAGCTGAAGATTTTTCAGTTCATACTCAATCTTGTACTTGACACTTGTTTCTTCGTCGCCGTTAACTTCCTTTGCCTTATCAATTGTAAGCATCGGCGACATCTCTGACTGAAGCATTGTAAGAATAGCATCAACTGCTGCCTTACCGCCGCTATAGCTTGTGGGAAGCTTTGTTGAGTAGTAGAAATATGTTTTTTCATCATCAAAATCTTCAGAACTGACTATGTTGCCATCCTCATCGGTTATAACATAATCCACACCGGCCTCGCCAAGTTCATCAACAAGGCTAATGTTGAACAGACGTCCGCCGTATTCAAAGCTTGAAAGAGTACCGACAAGCTCATCTGTAATGATAACATCCGTTGTGTTTGCGTCGCTGTATTCAGGCACCTGACCAAGAGCAGCATAGATAAGACCTGCAACCTCTCTATACGCATCAACCGCGTTGAGAAGCTCAAGACCCATAAGAGCCTCGTAAATGCTTGCTGTTGCATTGTCAATCTTCTTCTGGTCAGTCTGAAGAGCTGCAATATATTCTGCTCTTGTTGCTGAATCCCAGCAAAGACCTGTAAGTCCATTCTCTGCCTGATAGTTTTCGATTTCCTGATACTTAGCCTGAGCCGCATCACCTGAACCGAACATTTCATAGTAAATGGGGGCAGTTGTACCGTCTGCAGCCTCAACCTTTGCATTGTTAAGCGCTGTACGGAGCTTTTCGTAAGAAGTATCTGTGAACCAGCCGCCTGCATCGCTGCCTGTGACTGTATCGCCTGCAGCAATGTAATACATTTCGTCAACACCGTCACCGTCGATGTCGCCGTAAATGTTTTCGCCGTAGCCCTTTGTATACCAGTTACCGTCCAGAGTATTGTTTACATCCATTGCATAAGCAAATGTCGGACCCTCTTCGGATACGTTATATGCCTTAGAATCAGCATTTACGGGACCGCCGAGAACATAGGTCTTATCGCCTGTTTCTTCGCCGTCAATAACTGCCTGTGTGGTAATCCAGTTAAGGTGCTGTACAGCATGAGGAGATACACTGCCTATAGCTTCGTTGTATGCGGGAGAATATGCGCCGATATTCTCCATAAGGCTGTTAAGCATTACTTCGCCTGTTACTTCGCCCGTTTCTTCATCGTAAACCATATATACAAATGTATTATAGTCTGCTTCTTCGTTGCTGAGCGCATCAAGAAGACCAACATTTGCATTAAGAAGGTTGATTGTGGGCCAGTTGGTAATTTCATCGAAGTATCCTACAGTAATTTCTTCAATCTTGCTTTCCTTGAAGCCCTGATCGAATACATGAACTGTTTCAGTATAAAGAGTAGGTGCAGCAGTATCTCTCAGTCTGACACTCGCAGTAATGGTTGTGCTGAGATAGTCAATCATATCCTGTCTGAGGTCAAGAGCAAAGCCTGCATACTGAGCGGGAGTGCCTGTGATGTATTCATAGAGCTCCATTGTGTAAGCATTGATTGCTTCAAGGCTTGTGCCGTACACACTGTGATAGCTGTTGATGCTGCCGCCCTTAAGAAGATCGTAAATCTGGCAAAGCTTATCCTCGATAAACTTCTCCTGTGCGTTACGGACAGCATTTTCATCGCGCATTTCGCCTGTGAGTGAGCTTACACCGGTCATAATCTGAGTACCGTCTTCAACCTTGAGGTAATCAGATGTATACTGGCGAGTTTCGCCGTCAAATGAACCGGCGATAAAGTTATTTACAAGGTCAATATAACCCTGAGCAAATTCGCCGTCTATTGAAAGCTCTTTCTGACCGTTGAGAACAAGGTCTGTGTACATTGTATTAAGGTCGCCGTAGATTGCAACGAGATCTTCATACTTTGTATAGGGATCATTTTCATCAAATTCAGACTGGAATGTCTCCCACATAGCGATAATCTCTGCTGTTTCAGCCTCGCCGTACTTGTTGACATCCTTTGTGCCCCAAGTGGGAGCTGTGAAGTAAGCCATGCCGTCGGAGCTTTCTTCAGCGGGGACAAGTGTGCTGTTAGTGAAGGTGTAGATTGTTGCAACCTCACCTCTGAGAGCCTCAATTCTGTCGCCAAGCTGGAGAATCTGGGTCCATTCAGAGGTCATACCGATTGTGTTCCATTCAAGAGCATTTCTTGTCTCATAAACGGCTGTGGTATGAACATTGATGAATTCTTCCTGATCCTTAGCTGTGAGATTTCTTACAGTTTTGACAGCATCATTATATGCGCCATAGTAAGCATCCCAAGTTGCAGCTGTGAAATAGGTTGAACCGAGGTTATTTACAAGCTCGAATTCGCCGTTGCCGTCTGTATCAACCCAAACCTGGTCAACAAGAGCCTGAGCTGCATCGGACTGAGCCTCAAATGTAAGACCGAGCTCCTCAAGGAAGTAAGTATAGTCAGCGGGCTTATACTTAAGACCCTCATCCTCTGCCTTATCCATAAGCTGACCGTAGTAGCCCTTTTCAGCGGTGAGAAGGTTGATTGTGTTGTTGATATCTGTGTGTTCAAGGATTGCAAAGACATAATCGTCGATGAGATCCTGAGATGTTGTGCTGTCAACAGATTCGCCGTCTGCAATAGCCTGGAGAAGCTCATCAACAGACTCATCTGTGAAGATGGGAGCTGCGATAACAGTGCCGTCGCCCTTGACAACGTTAAACTGCTTAACAGTTACGCCGTCTTCCTCATAGAGCTCACCCTTAGCATAAGCGAGAGCATCGTTGAGAGCTGCAAGGAACTGACCGCCTTCGACAAGAAGATATCTCTCATCGGGGTTTGTACCGTAATCGTGGCCCTTTGTGTTATCCAGTACGAACTCATCGGACTGAAGACCTGCAGCAGCCCAGATTTCGTCAGCGAGTGAACCGTCAAGAACAGTTACTGCGCCGTCATTATAACCTGTAACTGTCGGGTCTGTATCCCAAAGATTCTTCTTCTGAGCTTCTGTTTCGGCAATCTTTGCTTCAACAGCTGCAACTGAATCGGGATCGTACTTTGTTACAACAGTAACGGGAAGTCTGCCGTTGAGCTGGAGCGGATCATAAGCGGCCTTTGTGCCCTGAGAAATCTTTTCTCTTGCAGCTGCAGCAGCGCTTGTTACCTGCTTGGGTACGAAGGAAGCTGCGTGAAGCTCGTTGTAGAACGCTGTAATAAGAGAGTTATACTGTGCCTGACCCTGCTTAGCTGTAAGACCGAAGCCGTCATACATATTCTTGTTGGAGAAAATGTCTTTGATAGAGACGGAATCTTCACCGGCGTATTTAATAGCAGGCTTGAACTCTTCTCCGTAAACAGCGTTGAAGTAAAGAGTAAGATCATCGGAGCTGTAGATTGTATGGATATCACCTGCGTTTTCGTTAAGGTGATTGATAATGCCGTTCCAACCGTCAAGGTAAACGGGAGCCTGCGGAAGATTTTCAATAGTTGTCTTGTAGTTATTTACTGCTGCAAGATACTCGCTGTAGTTGGGACCAAGATTTTCGTTTTCAAGCGCAACAATTCTTTCCTTGAATGAACGAGCAAGTTCAATCTGAACAGGATCGTAAACGGATTTCTTGACAGTCTCAAGCTCACCTGCGGCGTTAACAATAACAACGTCAACTTCCTCCTGCTCTTTTGCAAGGAGCATAGCATCGAGCTGCTCGTTGATTGAAACATAACCGCCTGTAATGCCTGCGATTGTACCGTCGAAATCGCTTACTTTCTTGTGCTGAAGCTTGTAGTAAGCAACGAGAAGGTCATAAGCGGCCTTGTTGATTGAGCCTTCAACGTTTGTTGCGTTGGAGCCCTGGCTGTCAACAAGAAGATCACCGACAGCCTCACCGTTACCGTAAGCCTGTGTATAGCCGAGGTAACCGTCGTAGCCATTGTTGCTCTCATAAAGCTTAGCGGCTGTTTCTCTGGCGTTAAAGTACTCTGTCCATGTTTCGGGAGTGTACCAGTCAGCACCGGTGTACTGTGAGCCAAGGATATAAGAGCCGTCGTTGTAGTTACCTGTACCGTAGGTATCGTATGTGGGGATCCATGCCTTGTTGAGGAGCATGGTAACTGTTGAGTAATCGGCAGCGTTAAGGTTCTGATCCTTCTGAGCGAACAGATCCTTGAAATCATTTACTGCAGTAACGTAGTTCTGGATATTGGTAGCCATGGGCTTGCCTGCATAGCCGTCAATTGCAGAATACCTAGCTGCAATATTTGATCTGAACTGATCCTTATAGTAGTAGTGCTTCTTAAAGAGAAGAGCATTACCCTCAACAACAGTTCTGTCCTGAGGAACAGTGTAACGTGAACCGAATACACCGACATACTTGTTACCTATAACTGCATTGTAGTAGGTAATGATGTTGTTGATTGATGTAAAGTCATTAGCTGCGGGATAAGAAGTTCCTGAAGGAACAAGAACAGGAAGCTCTTTTTCCGGCTGTGTAGCATCGTACTGTGACATATCGAGGATATCTTCCTCAGATGTAACAGCATCCAATACGCTGTCGGCTACTCTGTAATCCTCCATCGGACGGAGTTGAAGAGCATTACGCTTCTTATAGATTTCCTGAGTGATCATGTTGATGATACCCTGAGCCTCATCGAGATTTGAGCCGTCGGGAACGCTTGTTCCGTCAGCCTGCTTAACCGCGATGTATTCATCCCAGGTATCGGCTGTGTACCACTGAGCACCGTCTGTGAGTACGTTGCCGTTTTCATCAAGGATCTCGAAGCCCGCAAGAGCATTGTAGCCCGAGCCGCCCTTTTCATACTCTGCGTAGGAGTTTTTCTGAATATTGAGCTGGGTCAGATCGACTGTGTTTGCCTTGAGCTTGTCGTAGTAGTAGTCAACGTTTGCAAGCTCGGGGCAGATCTGGCTTTCAACATAGAGAGCGAGAACCCAGGTTGAGCTTGAATTTGTTGTCTGGTATGTGCTGTCTGAATTTGAGATATTTGTCGTGTAAGCATCGGCAAAACCGTAGTTTTCGCCGTCACCGCCCCATGAAGCAGCAGTCCATTTGGAGAGATAGCTAACTTCGTTACCTGCACCGTCTGTTACAGGTACGGTTGCTGCGTTGCCTGCTGTATAGGTGGGACCTACCTTTGCATCTGTAACAGCGTAACCGCCGTTTGTGATGTTGGCTGTAAGGCTGTTATAGCTTGCGGTGAATACGGGAGTATAGTAGTAGCCGTTACCTCTGTCCTGCTTGTTGTAGTTAGCATAGTAGGTTACGCCGCCCTCTGTGTAAGTACCGTCGGCTGAGTAATACTCACCTGCACGGCGGAACTGAAGACCCTCGTAAGCATCACGTGCTGTATTATAAAGACAGGCAGTGGTATCGGGAGAGGTTACGTTCTTATAAGTATAAGCTGCGGGGTAGATTCTCGGAAGAGAACCGACAACCATTGTTTCACTGGGCTTTTTGAGCGTTCTGTCAATGCTCAGTGAATCGATAAACGCCTTGCGTGTGTCTGCAGTGAACATTGCGCTCTGGAGATTTTTCTCGTTTGCGTAGTCACGTGCATCCTTGTCGTTGTTGTAGCCGGCGTAATCGTCGCGCATGAACAGAATAGTATCGTTTGTTGAATTATAATAATTAGTAAACTTATCAAAGGCTGTGTAGTCAGCGTTCTGCAGTCTGAGCTTATCCCATGCCTGCTGGAGCGCAACTACATAATCATCGATATAGCCCTGGTAACGGATATCAAGGTGAGCATTGTGAAGGTTGCCGTTTGCATCACTTGCTGTTTGACCGTTCTTATCAACGTCACCGTAAATAGAGGTTCTGTTCTTGATGGTTGTGATAAGGTCGGCTGCATTGTTAGCGAACATCAATCTGTCGTAAGATTGGCCGACGTAACGTGAATCGTCACCGTCATTAACCTTGTACTTGATTGTTGTGTAGCTGGAGATATGCTCGTTTGTGCCTGTTACAAGACCTGCGGATGTGATATCGTTAATAAGATCGTTGAGCGCGCTGTAATCAGCCTCTTTATAGATCGGGTTCTGCCAAAGACTGATAACAAGAGAAGTATCAAAATCACTGCCCCAGAGATTACCACAGGCAATGTAAGCCTCCATAATCTCATTACGCCACTGGCTCCACCATGCTGGGTCCATATCGTCCTCATTGAAGAGCGCTGAGGGGCTAACAATCTCCTGACCTGTAGCCCATTTTATTGCCTGGTGAGCATTTGATCTGTCAACTCTGTTGAAGACAAAGGCAAAGCCCATAATAGAGTTATTCCAAACGGTGTTCTTCTTCTCAGCGTGGATAATAAGACGGGAGTATGTAGCAGTAGCTGTGAAGTTGGAGAGTGTATTGTTTGCATCAATGTATGTCTCCCAGACTGCGCCGTCCTCAAGTGTCATGGAGTTGCCGTTTGCCCAGTTGTTGTTTGCACCGGTTGATGTAAGTGTAAACATACCTGAGGTTGCAACATCGGGTGATTTGCTGACATAGTCACCGGAGTAGTTAACAGCTGTGTAATTGCTTGCATCCCAATACTTGTATACAGTAGGTGTGTTACAAGAGCTGCTGGTGGTGGTAGTTACCAGCTTGAAACGCGGCTTAACGGTCTGAGCGCCTGTAGCCTGCGGGTCAAAGTAGATGTTAGCAACAACGTATTCATCGGAGTTGTTACCGCCGGTGTTAATTGTAGAGTCTGTTGAGTAGTTCTTCAGACCGTTCCAGTATGCATCACCGCTGTTGAACTTAGCACGTGTTCTGTCGTTGAAGAACAGAACTCGGTTTGCAGCACCGTAGCCGGATTCGCTGGGCCACTGATGCTCAGTACCGACTGCCCAGTAAACACCTTCTGAGCCGTAACGGGTGTACTCATTAGTTGTGCCGTTTACAACGGTTGTGTGGAAGGATGTACCCTGAACACCGCCGTAAAGTGACATAATACCGGAAACACCACGCGAACTGAGGATGTTATTCTCCATTGTCAGAGTGTTCTTAATATAGATACTGGTATCGTAGTTAATAACAGCTCTCTGACGGTATGTCTGATGGATCCACATACCCTCTGTCTTCGGTACGCCCTTTACATATGATGCGGCGTACTGAGTATATGTATCGTTCTTACCGTCGCCGTTTTTGTCCTCAGGCAGGGTATATGAAAGTTTATAATATATTGCACCGCCGGCAGAAGCTGTACCGCCTGTGATGGTTGTGGTGTAGGATGTACCGCTGTTTGTTGTGGAGGTTGTGACAGCGGAGTTAACATTGTCATTACCTTGGTTAACAACTACACAGCTTACATTTGTTGCACCTGCGGGAACAGTGTAAGTAATTGCACGGTCGGTATAGGGAGCAGCAGTCTGGATTGTTGTGCCGCTGACATAGATGATGGGCGGAACAGCGATTGAACCAAACTGGCTTGTGCCCTTAAGGAGGTTGCTCTCGTCGGGCTTACCCTTGTTGGAGTTAAGCAGGGCAACGATAGCATCGTTAAGAGTCTGATGATAATTGTCTACGTTTGTCTGGGTTGTCTTTGTCTGTACGTAGCAGGCAACAGCATTTTTATATGCGCTGATATAAGCTTCCCACTGAAGGTCAGTTGCGTTGGGGTAATCCGTACGGGAACGGGGGTTCATAAGCTCACCCATGGTAAGCTCACGGAGCTCGCCCTTGTCGTAAGCGTGGAACATAAGATAGAACGGAGCGATAGCATAGTTGAGCTGACGGGCACCGTCACTATCCGCACCCCTGACACGGACACCGGTAAACATTGTCATACCAACGTTGTTAAGTGCCAGCGCAGCCGCTTCGGAATCGACTACGAGAGGCCAGCCGTTAGATTGGCCGGAGAGATTACCGATCTTATTATCATCGTCATTATTGTGGTTTACGTGAGTTGTACCAAGGCCTGCATATTTCTGCTGACCTGCATATGAATCGTAAACGAATACCGTAGCATCGTCCGCTGTACCGGAGGACATTGAATTTTCCTCAGCATTTACGGCATCATCATAGGTTGCGTAGGCATCGTTCGGGTCGATAGTCGTACCGTTCCATACAAAGTCCTGGTCACCGGCATAGAAGCCGATACCTGCGGCATAGTGCGTAAAGCCTCTGCCCTGGTTCATCGGCATCCAGAAATCGATACGAACGCCTGTGTCAAGCCTTGAATCGCCTGCAGCAACCGGCTGGAGTGCTGAGGTATCAAGGTAGATATCGGTCTGGGGTGAATAGTAAATATTACGCCTTGATATAAGCGATGTTTCCTCCACACGTGAGGGTGACCAGAAGTACATGCTGTAGAAGCTGTCACCGTGGTGGTTGACCCACATCAGGTCAACGTCAGTACCGGGGGAAGAATAGTTATAGTGGATGTTGGAGGTAAGACCGCCGGAATTTGTGTCAGTATCACGGCCGAAGCTGTATGCGTTGGAACCGGAAAGAGTACTGACATAGTGAAGGTCACAGTAGTTGCTTGAGTCATTACTTCTTCGCCAGCTGCGGAACCAGTCAGTATAACCGGCAGGCATCTTGATATTTTCAACAGTGGATGAGCTGTAGATTTCGTAAGGCTTACCGTCAACGGTGTATATCACCTTGTAGAGGATCGTATCACCGTCTGTAAGGGTGTTTGATGTTGCAATCTTGAAATCGTACCTTACGCCCTCTGATGTTGTTTCGTTGCCTACAGTCTCGAGTGTAAGCTGTGTACCGTTGCCGTTGCCTGCCCATGCGCCGTAGCTCGAAATCTGGGCATTGGCGGGAACACAGAAGCTGACATTGAGATCCTGCTCATAGTAGTTCTTTGAAACATAGTCAAGAAGTCTGGGCTGTACATAATTACCCTTCTTCTGAATTGCACGGGGGTCATTATTGTTCTCTGTTGAACCGATGTAGATAGTCTTCGGAGCAGAGATTGTGTTTATAAGCTGAACACCGTTACCGTCGATAGCCTCAATACGGTCGGAAGTAACGTCTGTAACAGCAGAGCTTGTGTAATCGTTGAAGCTCTTTATTTCACTTCTGAGGTCAACATTACCTGTTGCATCGTCAAGTGTGAACTCCATATAACGGACGTTGGGGTTACCGTTGTTGTAGTTCTCTGTTGTAAGGGCACCGCCCATAAGGAAACGGAAGCCGTTAGCATCGGTAATATCGAATGTGTTAAGGTGGTCATGACCGAAGCACATACCAAGGAAGTTGCCCGGAGCGAGGAGCGCATTGTAAAGCGCCGTTGTTGCACCTGCGCCGAGAGTTGACGGACAGGGAGCTTCACCGAGAACGCCTGTGTATGTAAGACCGTCTCTAAACTTCATGTAGCTTGCGTTGAGAAGCGAGCTGTAGTTGCCGTCTGTTGCAGCAGCAACACCGCCGTCAGTCGGGCCGCAGCTGACCATGGAGTTATAGATCTCCTGAAGGATAACGTGCTGCATACCGAAAGCGGGAACATAGGCAGAAGACTGGCCTGTTACCTTTGCCCTGTAGCTGTATGCGCTGCTTGCAAGGGTGTTGTTCATGTTGGTATACCAGTCAACGATCTGCTGGTAAGCTGCATCATCATCTCCGCCGGGACGAAGGTAACCGTCCTCATCGTCACCCTTTGAGTTGAAGAGTGCGATATTGAGCGCAACAGCAGTGTCACCTGAGCTTGCGCCGATGGTAACGTTACCTGCACCGGGCTCACCGTTAAGGTCAACAGTGCTGAAGTTGTTATCCCAGTCGAGATACCAGCTCTGAGCATTGTAGTACTCCCACTGGTCCTTAAGGTTGCCGTAATCGTACTCATGGTTACCGGGAACGGCAATAACCTTACAGGTGGACTTCATGTAAGGTGTGAAGGTGTTGAAAACCGCATTGATAGACGATTTCCACTGAGCCAGTGTAGCCAACAGGCCGCTGCCGCCCTGAACCTGGTCACCTGAAAGAAGGATAAGGTCAGGGTCATACTGCTCAATAGCCATTCTGATGGTTTCTTTCGTTGTCAGCGCAATGTTCGAGTCACCATGGTCAGTCTGAATATCAGAGAGCTGAAGGACTTTGAACTTACGGGTTGTGTCATCAAAGTGCAGGCCGAAATCGGTCTTTTGCTGACCTGTCAGGGCTGCACTCGCCTCAAAGCCTGTCATAGCAAAGAACGATGCGAGCATCGAAACTACGAGAAGCAATGAGATGATTTTCTTCGTTATTCTCATAATCGAAAATTCCTCCTGAGAGAATTTTTGGGGTTGCGAAAGTGAGCTGACTCTCACTTTTAGGGAAATTGCGTATTTCCGGTTGAATTTCGCAGGGACGGTAAATGCGGCAAAATCGCCGCATAATGTGTTTTGCTCTTTTGCAGCCATAACGGCCGCGAGTAGGGGACACGTCCCCCGCTCCGATTGAAAATTATCGTCCGCTCGGGACGGGAGACCCATCCCCTACGAGAACCTCGCCGCTGCCGCCACCGGAAAACTCAGCCGCAGCACCGCCGCCGACCTGACCGTCAGCACACAGAAGCCGCGTGCAGCGAAGCCTTACCTTGCTTTGTGTTTACCGCCGCTTTTTCCACCCTGACCATTGTGAAAAATGCTGCTGTTTTTACTCCCGAAAAAGCTGTCAAAATGTTTCTGATTTTTCGCCGACTCAAACTACGAAAATCAAAAATCAACATTTTGTGTATCAAGCATTATCAAGACACAAAACATAGTATTATATATAATGATACGGTTTTACTATACCAAGTTTTTGGCTCTGTGTCAACATTTTTGGCACTTTTTTTACCCGAAAAATTCCATTTTGTGCACCCTGCCGAAAACTTCGCTCAGCCAACTGTAACCAATGCACAAATTCAGCCTGCTCCTTGGTTCATAAATCCCTTTATTTTCCCCCTTCCTATGCCCTTTTTTTCATTTCTGTTTCCGCCTCTTTTTTGCGCTTTTTTTCACTCTTTTCTATCAGATTTTCAACCGTTTTTTTCGCGCTTTTTATGTCGTTTTTCCGAGGAAAAAAAGGTACTTTTTGCGTCCGTTTTTAAATGTTTTTTTTTGCACATTTTACATCCTGTTTTTCGTCTTATCCGCACGCAAAAAAACTTAAAATTTGAAATAATTTACAAAAAATTAACAATTTTATTCTGTTTTAGAATAAAATTTAGCAAAAAAATAACGGATGCTGTTTACAACACGCACCCGATAATGTATAATTAACTGTATGATTTAATTTTAACGGAGGTTTTTTCCATGCCTAAACGCCAGGATTATATCTCTTGGGACGAATATTTTATGGGTATTGCAATGCTCTCTGCAAAGCGCAGCAAGGACCCTAACACGCAGGTCGGCGCCTGCATTGTAAGCGCAAACAACAAAATCATGTCCGTTGGCTATAACGGCTTCCCTCTCGGCTGCAGTGACGAAGAATTCCCTTGGGAGCGCTCAGGCGACAGCTATGACACAAAATATCCTTATGTCTGCCACGCAGAGCTTAACGCAATCCTCAACAACGCAGGCGGCAGCCTTAAGGGCTGTAAGATTTATGTCGCCCTCTTCCCCTGCAACGAATGCGCCAAAGCAATTATTCAGTGCGGAATAAACGAGGTTATATATCTTTCTGACAAATATGCTGACACATGGGGAACTCGCGCTTCCAAGCGCATGCTTACCGCCGCAGGAGTCAAGCTCACAAAGCTCAAGCTTGACCACGACGAGCTTATTATTAATTTTAAGGAAGAACTCGTCTGATGCTTGAAAAAACCAATTATCAACTCAACAAGCAGATAGGTGAGCCTTATTCAATCATAAACGGCCACATCCGCCACAAATGCGCACACATGCGTTTCGGTCTGCGCTCCTTTGCATCGGTCGGCAGCGGCATTATCGCCGTATACAACCTGATGATTTTGCTCAACAGGGCCGTTTTACTGCCCGAAACTGCGCGTGAAATTTATGTAAAGGCAAAAACGCCGTTTGGAATCTTCGGTGTGCATCCTCTCAATATTTTTCGCTATTTTTCATCACACTATCTGCCGATAAGCCTTGACCGGAATTACAAAAGCTTTTGCAGTAAGTTTAACGAAGGCTACTGCGGCATTGTTTTCCGCTGGACAGGCAAAAAGTTTTTTTCCTCAATCCACGCATTTGCAATTGAAAGCTATCAGGGTAAGATTTATGTCTACAACCGTATTCCCAACGCCAAAAGGCGGTATGAATATCACCAGATTTCTGCTGTTTCAGACCCTAAAAGCTTTATTGTAGGTTATTACATAAACCGCGACGAATTCGACCGGTAAAACTGTTTTAAATACCTCAATAAAATTGATGCCCGGCGAGAAGTGAAAGTCACCGAGATAAGTTTGAAGCACTGGTTTTACTCAGGATTTCTCAAAAACGCTTCATTTATTTAAATGCAAAACAGCAAAAAGGACAAAGATTTGCAGCTGCAAATCTTTGTCCTTTTTTATTCTTCGCCGTTTATCTCTTGCGCCACATCGGTATCACGGTACTTTTCAATATCGGGAGTGAGAGGCAGAGTCACCTTAGCGGTAAACATATCACCGTCAATATAAATATCAAAGGTGCCGCCCTGCAATGCACACAAATCGCGAGCAATAGAAAGGCCGAGTCCGCTTCCCTCGCCGCTTCTGGAATCATCTCCGCGCACAAAACGCTCCATCAGTCTGTCAGGCTCAATATTCAGCTGCTCGGACGCAATATTCTTGAACATTGCAGTACCGCAGCCATCCTGAATTCCAACCATAACATAAGCTACTGTATCCTCAAGCGCATATTTTGTAATGTTTGAGATTATATTTTCAAACACACGGTAGGTTTTCTGACCGTCCGCACGCACAACGGGCCTGCCGGTCACAGGGGTAAACCGCACGTCAATATGCTTATTCTCAAGCGCATCTTCATTTTCTCCGACAGCCTGCATTGCCAGCTCATACAAATCAACATCCGCCAGCTGCAAATCAACTGAACCCGTTGAGGCCTTGACAGCTTCGGTAAGATCTTCAATAAGCCGTTTTAATCTCAGCGATTTTTCTGCAAGCACATCGGCATATCCTCTTACCGTTTCATCCTCTATTCCGCTTCGTCTGATAAGGTCGGTATAAGTAATTATCGAAGTCAACGGTGTTTTCAAATCGTGTGATACATTAGTTATCAGCTCTGTTTTCGTTCGTTGATCATGAACAGCTGTATCAATTGCCTGCTTCATTCCGCAACGCATATCTTCAATCTCATGCGCAAGCTTAGTCATAGGTGCCGGCATGCTTGCACAGTCAAATTCAACATCGAAGTTTCCCTGCTGCGCCTGCGAAACGGTATCCCTGATTTTATCGAGCGATTTGGCATAGGAATAGATAATCACAAGCATTGCAGCATTCACAAGCACAATACCTATAAGACCCAAAACAACAAACAGCGAATCGCTTACAAGAAGAAGCACGCAGACTACAGTTATTACAACATAAAAAGGCACAAAAAACTTGTAATGTCTTCGCACACCGTCTTTGAGATGCGTGCTGTTCTGTGCAAGGCGTCGGTAAACCTTTGCCACAAGTCTGAACGGCAGTAGAACAATAAGATTCTTTAAAAGAGTCTTGTTTAGCCTTCGCCTGTTGAAGGAGGCAACCATGTTAAGCAGCACAGAATATCCCGAAACACAAAGCGCAACACAGCCGAGAGTTATCAAAATCCTCCACTCATAATAGGTCGCTATATTAACGGCAAGCCAGAAAGCAAGAAAGAACGTTCCGACAACCGCCGCCGCAGATACAATCAGATGAATTTCGCCCGGTATTTTGTCCTGTCTGCGGAGCGCAACAGGATCACCTTTGTGTCCCTTGCCGCTCAAAAGCAAAAAGGTGCAAAGAAGAATCAGCAGCAATGCACCTGAAATAAGAAATGCCGTAAAGCTTTTTTCAAGCTTGCCAACAGATTCAATATACCTTGAATACACTCCGGAAAACGGGTCCGAAGAATCCGCGCGTGCATAGTCAAAGCTCAAATAAACGGTAAACTGATCCGGCTGAAAAAGCTCAGTCGGACCGATTAGATATTTATATGACGGAGTATGCTGATAATGAAAATATCCGTACCGAACAAGTGTAAAGAACTGGTATGTATATGCGGAAGGGGGAATAATAATACCCTCTTTTGTCTGAATAATATCAGATGCATCTGCAAGATAGCTGTAGCCGGAGCCGTTACTCTGCGCAGTGCCTCTGCTCAGATTTTCAAAAACATATCCGGCAGTAGCTGTGTCAAAATTATCATCAGATGAAACAAACCATGTGTCCTTTTCATAGGCCTTTATAAAATCTGCAGATGATTTATAACCGCTGTTTGTAAAAACTTCACCCGTAGCGTTATTTACAACAAAATACTCCAATGATTTAAGCTGAGTAAGATATGATTTCAGATATTTATACTCGTTTTCATACCGCTCAAGATCATAATCGCTGTTACCGGCAACATTCTGTTCTGCCCGGCTGCGATAATACTCTTTATTAACACTGACAAAGCCTTCTTCATCAACTATATATCCGGGATTATCTGTAAAATTATCTATTGTGAGATAACCGTAGTTTTCGTCATAATAGCTTGCTTCATAATCGTTTAATTCATATACACTCACAGCAGGTGATGTTATGGCTTCTGAGTTTACATCGGTAATCTGTTCCGTCTGCCTGAAGGTTGTAGATTCATAAGCCTTGCGTCTCAATCGCTCAGCAGCATTATATGCCTCAGCCATTTTCTGCGATTCGTCAATATAGCCCTCGTAAAGCTCATGAATTCTTTTTTCGCACATCGACTCAAGATATTTTTCCGATGCAGAATTTTCAAACACAGCACCATTTCGGTAAGTGATAAGATTTCTTTTTATCGCATAATAAGAAAATCCGATTTCCCGCAGAAAATCGGACGATATTCTCGGATCATAAAGTGCGCCTTTAGTAGCCTGGCGAAAACTTTCAACACCGTAAAAATAGCCTGCGCGCAAAGCAAAATCAGCAACATTCAGTGCAGAAATCACTGCTGTGCCGACACATAACAGACTAATAAAAACACAAAGTCCCTTTACAATTAATCTTTTATAGCTTTTCGATTTTATAGCCAATGCCCCACACCACCTTCAGATATTTAGGATTTTTGGGATCAATTTCAATTTTTTCCCTTATCCTGCGTATGTGGACAGTGACGGTCTTATCCGTTGAATAAGCCGGCTCGTTCCACACCGCCTCATAAATCTGCGCAGTGGAAAGCACTCTGCCAAGGTTAAGCATCAGGTATTCAATAATTCCATATTCCGTCGCAGTAAGTTTTATCGGCTCACCGTCAATTTCAACCGTGTGTGCTGCAGTGTCAATCACGAGTCCGCCCGTAACAATGCAGGTTTCCGCCGGAGCAACACTGCCTCCGAGGCTTTTGTATCGTCTTACCTGAGATTTTACCCGCGCCACAAGCTCAAGCGGATTGAACGGCTTCGTTATGTAATCATCTGCACCAAAGCCGAGGCCTGTTATTTTATCGGTATCTTCACTTTTTGCAGAAAGAAGTATTATTGGAACATTGCTCTTTTCTCTTAGCTTAAGAGTGGCACGCAGTCCGTCCATTTCAGGCATCATTATATCAAGAACAACACAGTCAAGCTCATTATTCTCCGCCGCCTCAACTGCCTGTCTGCCGTTGAAAGCTTTTATAACATCAAAGCCTTCCAGCTTAAGATATATTTCAATTGAATTCACAATAGCAACATCGTCATCGCAAACAAGAATATTGCTCACCGATACTACCCCCTTTTTTAACTCGGTTGCCTTCCACATACATTATGCTAAATCAACCTGATTACAAAAAGCAGTACAAATTTATTAAGATTTTTCAAAGATTTCTTTCGTTTTCTGAAATTTCCCGTGCAAGGCAAAGAGAAAATGCTTGTACCGCAGGCATTGGCTCAAATCTGCGGGAATAATTTCCGATTCCCATAGTGTCGCCCTGTGCAAAATCCACTTCGCCGTTTCTGCGGGTAACACTCATAATATAATCAAGACATTTTTCGGCTTCAGCCTTATATCCTAACAGAACAAGCAAGCCACCTATCATGGCTGTTGCCGAAGAGTCCTCGCGAGAAAACGGCACACCGATCACGCAGTTAAAACTCCCGTTTTTATTCTGGTACGGAAGAATTGACTCTGCAAACTTTTCAGCTCGTGCTCTGAGAACCTGAGCATATTCATCCCTTCCGTCAAGGAGCTGAATGCACTCCTTCAGAGCCAATGCAAGCCAACCGCAGCCTCTGCCCCAACCGTTAAGTCCGAGCGGCAGCTTAGTATCGGGATTGAAGCAATGGACCGGCAAACCGGACCTTTCATTTATACCATATGTATAATATTCATCAAACTGTCTCTTCGCGAGAGCAAGCGCTTCGGGACAGCCATAAGCCTGATGATATTTGATAAGAAAAGGACAAACCATTCCGAGTGTATCGACATAATGCTCCTTGTATTCGAGCACATAAGGCAGGGTCGAATCGCCTGCCGCAGCAAAAGCTTTACAAATATAATCGTCAGCAGCAGCCTTGAATTTTAAATCGTTTTCAAATCCGTTGCAGAGCATTTCATAAAACAGCATTGCCGCGCCTGTTTTATAACTTCTGTCAGACCAATCTTCTTTCTCAAAAAAGCGGTATGCCGCCAAACGCGCTTTTTCATTATCTCCGGTTGCCTTAAGCAAAGCTGCAACCTGCCACGACGAAAAATAGAAGTTATAATATTCCCCTTTAAGCTTTGGTTTAAGTGTATAAGCCACCCTGTCCGTAACGGGTACGGGCGGCATTTTTTCTATCAGGGCAAGTGCTTTTTTTTCTGCGTTTTCATACCACTGCTTTTTGTCAGTCCATCTTCCGATATGAATGCGATTAATCCACGCAGTAAAAATCGGAATAAAATCAGCTGCAAAAACTGCAAGACAAATCATCAGAAGAATGCTGACTGAAACGAGTAAAATTTCAACCATTATTTTCACCTAAAAGCGCATAGAATTTTTCAATTTCTTCTTCATTCCCGTGCTTTTCCTTTTTCAGATTTTCTTTCAGCTTTTCCGCAAGGTTATCGCTACGAAAAAGCTGTTCGATTTTCTCTGCAACGCTCTCCGGATTCATTTCCGCAAGCAATGCAGTTTCACCGTCGCAAAGCTGATCGTGTACAGTTGTAAACTTTGTTGCAACAATCGGCTTTGCCAGACACTTAGCCTCATCAATTGCAATCGATTTTCCTTCATAATACGAGGATTGCACATAAATATCACAGCCGTTGATATACGGGTACGGATTTGCTCTTTCGCCAAGAAAAACAAATTTATCCTGCAGATTTTTTTCTTTGATCCGCTGCTCAAGCTCTTCCTGAAGCTCACCCTTACCTATTGAAAACCATTTGAAATCATAACCTTTTTTATCAAGAATTTCAGCCGCGTCAATTGCTGTGTCATAGCCTTTTTGCTGTGAAATTCTTCCTACTGTAAGCAATGTTTTTTTGTTTAAATTCTCCTTGAATTCTTCAGGGATTTTTTCGCCCATTTTTTCAATTGTTTTTGCTGAAGTTATATTGTGAATTACTTTGATTCTTTCTTTGTATTCTTCAAAAACATTCTCAAGCACAGTTTTACATTCATCTGAAACTGTTACGATATAGTTAAACTTTTCAAATATTTTTTTATCAAATTCCGTGTCCATCTGAAGCTTACGGTAATCATTGTGTATATAAGCAATTTTTATTTTGGCATCAACACAGTCGGCAACAAAGAAATTCGGTTTGCCTTCAAGGTAGCCTATTGCAACATCATATTTTTTCTTTGACCGAGGCATTGCTTCTCTGATATATTTCCACGACAGCTGATCACGCTCAAGCGATGAGCCTTTGCTTGAATTAACAGTATGCGAATATATCATTCTTTTAATTGCCAAGGCTATTTTCCCTTTTGATAATAATTCCTTCACACTGGCAAAAAAAGGGTTTGTAAAGCTTTTATATGCGCCACCTATAGGCACTATATTTACCTGCGGCGGCAACATGTCAAAAAACAAACCGGACGGATTGAACAGCATAAGGTCCACATCATATTTTTCATAATCAAAAAGCTGTAAAAGCGTAAGCAGACTTTTTTCTCCACCGCCGCTTTTCATAGACTCCATTACAAATAGTATATTTTTCTTCATCTCATGCTGCAACTCACCTTCATTTTTCTTCTTTCAGCATATCATTTATGCCCGTATATGTCAAATGAAACAAAAAACAAAAGCTTGCACAGCGTTGCGTGCAAGCTTTGAACAAAGGTTAAGCTCTGTGACCGTTTTTCAGTTTGATTTTGCCGATGAACGGTACCTTAAGAATTCCTGTAAAAGTTTCAATTTCATCGTCAAAATTCACTTCAAGCTCTGCATCCTTTCCAAGTGTGTCAACAGTTACAACCGCCTTGATGCTGTTACCGGTTTCTTCAACAGATTTGAGTGTATATGACGGAATATCTATTCCGTCAAGGTCAAGCTCAAAATCATAATTGCCGTCCTTTTCGATTATGTTCATTGTAACATCGCCGCGGAAAAGCATTGAGTCAACCGTACATGTCCATTTACCGAGACCAATCATCTTTTATCTCCTCCATTTGAAGCTTATTAAATGAATAATAGCATTTACAAATAATTTTGTCAATCTGTATATTCTATAATAGAAAATACTTTATATTGACAAGCGAACTTTTTCTTTATATAATATAATAAGCTTATTATATATTAATATATTTTCGAAAGGCGGTAAATATTTTGAGTAATTCAGTTTACCCGAAAAAGACCCGAAGCGAAATAAACGATTTCTTCGTTGTGGCTATACGCAAAGCCGGGGTAGCACTGCTTGATGCTGTTATAGTTAATGCCGCATACATAATTACCACAGTCATAACAACCTACCCCCATATGCCTGATGCTGAATTATTGGCTTCGCTGCTTGGCAGGTCAACATACACAACTGTTATTTTTGTTTTAATTTATTTTTTATTCGGGCTTTATAACAGCCTTTGGGAGTATGCCGGTCTGCACGAGCTTATGCGTTGCGCCGCAGCAGGCGGAGTTGCTACACTCTTTGCCCTTTCAGCTGACACAATCTGTTCAAGACTTGCCCTTTTTAATGTACAAGTGTTGAGCTTAAGCATTTACTTTATGTCCATGCTTGTTATCATTGCTTTTACGGGCGGTGTGCGCATTTGTTATCGGATAATCCGCCGAACCACAAAAGCGCGTTCAGCCGGTGCAAGCAGAGGCACAGGAAAGCGTGTAATGATAATCGGCGCCGGTGATATGGGTCTCACCATCCTCAAAGAGCTTGAAGCCACAGCTTTCGCAATAGGTAAGCCTGTTGTCTTTATTGACGATAACCCTGCTAAAGCAGGTAAGCGCGTTGACGGAATTCCGATCAAGGGAAGCTGTGAAAAAATACCTGAGTTTGCAGAAAAATACAGGGTAGATGAAATTATTTATGCAATTCCCTCCGCCTCCCCTCAGCGACGCAGTGAAATTCTTAAGCTTGCAATGCAGACAGGCTGTTCGCTGAAAACTTCACTCTCTCTTCAGGAAATTACAGAAAAAAGCGTTTCTGAACCCACCATAAGAAATGTGGATATTACTGACCTTCTTGCCCGTCCCGAAGTAACGTTAAACACAGATATATGCTCGTATCTTAAAAACCAGACTGTACTTGTTACAGGCGGAGGCGGCTCAATCGGCTCTGAAATCTGCACTCAGGTTGCCCGTTACTCACCTGCGAAAGTTATTATTTTTGACAATTATGAAAACAATGCTTTCGTGCTTAAAAACAAGCTCGACCGTAAATATCAGGGAAAGGTACAGTTTTTTATCCGTATCGGCTCCGTTCAGGACCCTGCAAGGCTTGATGAGGTTCTTAGTGAATTCAAGCCATCTGTTGTCTTTCATGCCGCAGCTCACAAGCATGTCCCTCTTATGGAGGACAGCCCTTGTGAAGCGGTTAAAAACAACATCTTCGGCACGTTCAACACGGCGAAAGCTGCCATTGACCACAAGGTCAGCAAGTTTGTGATTCTCTCAACTGACAAAGCCGTTAATCCCACAAATGTTATGGGTGCAACCAAACGCGTAACGGAGCTTATAATTCAGTATTTTGAGAAAAAAAACACAGGCACACACTTTGCCGCAGTCCGTTTTGGCAATGTTCTCGGCTCAAACGGAAGTGTAATTCCGCTGTTTAAGGAACAGATTGCAGCAGGCGGTCCCGTTACCGTAACTCATAAAGACATAACGCGCTATTTTATGACTATTCCCGAAGCAGCACAGCTTGTCGTTCAGGCAGGCGGCATTGCAAACGGCGGTGAAATTTTCGTGCTCGACATGGGTGACCCTGTCAGCATTACTTCTCTTGCAGAAAAGCTAATAACTCTTTCAGGCTTCAAACCTTATGAAGAAATTAAAATTGAGTTCACCGGACTTCGTCCGGGCGAAAAGCTATACGAAGAGCTTACCCTTGCGGAAGAAGAAACCGAAATGCAGCTTACCTGCAACGACAAGATTTTTGTTCTTCCTCCGGTCGAATTTGACAGCAAAAGACTTGAAGACGGTCTTGAAAAGCTCAAAGCAGCCGACAGCACTAATGTCCGCGACCGTTTAATTAATCTTGTTCCTAATTTTCACAACTGAAAGTGAGCAACCCTTATGAACGAAAGCAAAAAAGTCAGTCTGCTTGTGGGTATTTTCAACTGCGCGGACACTCTCGCTCAGTGCATTGAATCCGTACTCAATCAGACTTATACGAATTTTGAGCTTATTTTATGTGATGACTGCTCACGCGACGACACATATGAAGTAGCAAAAAGCTATGCCGAGCGTGACAACAGAATTGTACTTATCCGCAACAAAGAAAATATAAAGCTCGGACGGACACTCAACCGTTGTCTTTCCGTTGCAACGGGGGAATACTGTGCAAGACTTGACGGTGACGATTACTGCGCACCGGACAGGCTTGAAAAGCAGGTGGCTTTCCTTAATGACCATCCCCAATTCGACTGTGTAGGCACATACATGCAAATAGTTGACGGCACTGACACCGTAAAAATACGCAAGGTAATTGAATTTCCCGAAATACAGTATCTTGCACAGAGCAATCCCTGCTGCCATGCAACGATGATGATGCGCACCGAAGTGCTTCGCGAAATCAACGGCTATGATGTGCGCCCTGAAACAGAAAGAATAGAAGATGTTGATATGTTCTGGCGATTCTATCTTGCAGGACATAAGGCGGCAAACATATTGGAGCCGCTTTACTTTGTCCGCGAAGACCCTGACACATACAAACGCCGCAAGGCAAAATTCAACATAAGCTGCGCAAAATACAGATACAAAGCCTGCAAAAAAGCCGGTTTATCTTTTAAATACAGACTGCTTGCATGCAGACAGCTTATTATAGCTTTTACACCAAACTCAATTGTAAGACTTTACCACAGTATAAAAGACCAAAGAAAGGATTAAGCTCAAATGCCGACCGATTTAGTTGTTGTTTTCTGTATAAGTATGCTGGGTGCATTTTTCGGACAGGCCGTTCCCGGCCGACGCAAAAACGCTCTGGGCAAGCTTAAACCTAACATTATTGCCTTTATTATTCCGACATTGGTTATGATACTGTATGCAGGTCTGAGAAACAATATAGGCGACACGATATATTATGTTCATACTTACCACCTTTTAGAAGAAAACGGAGCCGTAAAACCCACATTAGGACAAAATGCTTATCTCTTTGAATTGATACAGTATCAACTTGTAAAATCAGGTATAGACTATTCCGTCTTTATTATGGCTACTTCAATTATAACCATCTTCTCATTTATGATGCTGTTTTATAACTTCTCTGTAAACTATGCACTTTCAGTTTTTCTTTTCTTTACAATGGGTATTTATGTTTCAACAATGAACGGTATCCGTCAGTATGTTGCTGTGGGCATTATTTTGTTGGGCGCAAAGTATCTGTTCTCACCAAAGAAAGCAGATTTCTGGAAACTGCTGATATTAATTATTGTGGCTTCACTTTTCCATAGCTCAGCAATAATAATGATTCCCGTGTATTTTCTTTGTCGCAGAAAAGCCTGGTCCGCACCGGCTTTGATTTCGGTATTTATTGGTGTTGCAGGTCTGCTTTTCGTAAGCATGTTCCTGCCCTCCTTCCTTTCTTTTCTTGAGGATACATCATATTCCGGCTATGCAGACGGTTGGTTTACAAGCGGCCAGGAAACAGGCACCGGTCTGATGCGTGTTGTTTTCAACTGTATTCCTACAGTTCTTGCAGCTGTTTTCTCAAAACAGATTCGTCAGTTTGGCCCGGTTGCCGATATTCTGATTAATATCTCTCTTGTCCACTCAGCAATTTATACCCTCGCTCTTTACAACTGGATTTTTGCGCGTTTTGCTTTTTATACCTGCGCGTTTGTCGTTCTGCTAATGGCGATGATTTTCGTATCGGTACTTCGAAGCGGTAAATACCGTTTTTTTGCATTTATACTGTTTATTGCCTACATTCTCTTCTTTATCATTGACGCCCGTTCACAGCGTATGAACTGGTATGCAAGTGACTTCTTCACACCTAACAACAACATGTGGTTCAAATTCTTATATCTTAATTAACAGCAGGAGAAAACAAATGAACAAAACCATTCATTACTTCTGGTTCGGCGGTGCCGAAAAAGGCAAAACAATTGAAAAATGTATTGCCTCATGGAAAGAATTTTTCCCCGATTTTGAGATAAAAGAGTGGAACGAATCAAACTTTGATGTAAGACAGAACAAATATATTTCACAGGCATATGATGCAAAAAAATATGCCTTCGTTTCAGATTTTGCCCGTTTTAAGATTCTGCACGAAAAGGGCGGTCTTTATTTTGACACCGATGTTGAAGTTGTCAAGCCGTTTTATGAACTGCTTGAGCTTGATTCCTTTACGGGATTTGAAACAGATACCTTTGTAAACCCCGGTCTTGTTTTATGGGCAAAAGAGCCTTGCAACGAAATGCTCGGCGAAATACTTGAAACATATTCAAAGCTTGAATTTATAAACCCCGACGGAACATACAACACTGTCACAATCTGCAAATATTTTACTGCTCTCCTGCAGAAACACGGTTTGAAAAATGATGACGGTACCGTTCAGACAGTCGGCAGTTTTTCTGTGTTTCCGAAAGATTACTTTTGTCCGTTTGATGACCTGACGGGTGTAATGAACAAAACAGAAAACACCTGTGCAATACATTGGTATGCAAAAAGCTGGATGAGCAAAAAAGATATTATTCGAAACCGAATCACAAGAGTGCTTCACCGTGTTTTAGGTGTAGACTTTTTCAGGAAGGGCAAAAACAAATGAAAAAGAAGCTATTGATTATAAGCGGAGGCATGGAAATAGGCGGCATTGAGCGCAGTCTGCTCGGTCTTCTGGGTGAACTTGATTATGAGCGCTATGATGTCGACCTGCTTCTTTTCAGTATAAGCGGTGAGCTGTTACCGCTTATTGACAGCCGCTGCAATCTTCTGCCCGAAATAAAGCAATGTGCATTCATGACCAGACCGGTTCTTTCCGCAATACGCAAATGCCCTTCAATCGGAATTAAACGTGCAATTTGCCGAATTGCCGTTCAAAAAAAATACGGCACGGATGACGGTGCTTCATTTGCACTCCTTTCATCATATTGGAGAAGCTGTGTAAGCAGCATGCCTGCACAGAAGAAAAAATACGATGCTGTAATCAGCTTTATGTGGCCGCACGATTATGCCGCAAAAAAAGTCCAGGCAGACAAAAAAATTGCCTGGATTCATACCGATTATACCGTTGCAAAAATGGATTTCAAAAAAGATGAAAAAACATGGAGCTGCTTTGATAAAATTGCCGCTGTATCCGATGAATGCGGCGAAGCATTTAAAAAAGTTTATCCGTCACTTGCCGACAAGCTCATCACGGTTGAAAATATTCTTTCTTCCGATTTTATAAAAACACAGTCCGAAAAAGAAGCACCCGATGATATTGACACAAGCACAAAATCTATACTGTCCGTTGGCAGATTCACCCATCAGAAAGCCTTTGATCTCGCCGCAGAAAGCTGTCGGATTATGAAGGACAGGGGCTGCGATTTCAAGTGGTATCTGATAGGCTACGGTCCTGACGAAGAGTTAATCCGCTCCAAAATAGAAGAAAACCGTGTGGAAGACACGATGATTATTCTCGGTAAAAAGACAAACCCATACCCTTATATGGCGGCTTGTGACATTTATGCTCAGCCATCTCGTTACGAAGGCAAAGCAGTCACTGTCAGAGAAGCTCAGATTCTCGGCAAGCCCGTGCTTATAACAAACTATGAAACTGCTGCAAGCCAGGTTAAAAACGGCATTGACGGAATTATCTGCCCGATGGATACCGCCGCCGTTGCCGATGCGCTCATTGACTTGCTTGACAATGAAGAAATATGCTCTGCTCTCAGCAGAAACTGTCTTGCCGCAGATTATACCAACAAAGAAAGTGTTGCCGTACTATACAATTTTTTAGAAAGCTGAGGAAAGCCGCACAATGTACAGCTTATCCGTAATTGTACCCGTATATAATGCTGAAAAATATCTGAGAAAAACTCTCGACAGTCTTGCCGCACAGACCGTTGCCGATTCAATGCAGATTATTCTTGTTGATGACGGCTCTGTCGATGCAAGTCCTGCGATCTGTGACGAATTTGCATCAACGCATCCCGATGTTGTGGTTATCCACCGCAAAAACGGCGGTGTAAGCGCTGCACGCAATGCCGGTCTTAAGGAAGCAAGCGGAGAATACATCGGCTTTGTCGATGCCGACGATACTGTTGCGCCCGATTATTATGAAAAGCTTTTAAATGCCGCAAAGGAAAACAACTGCGATATGGCATTCGGCTCTATGACATATATTTTTTCCGATTTTACCCGCCCTGTTGAAAACTGGTATCCTGCAGGAACAGTGCTCAGTCACGATGAAATTGTAAATTCATTTGCAAGAAAAATGCTGACAGACAGCTTGCAAAACAGTGCCTGTTTTAAAATTTTCCGCCGTTCACTTATTGAACAGTATTCAATACAATTTCCGCTTGGAATAAAAATCGGCGAAGACAAACGGTTTGTTCTTGATTTTTTGCTTTACTGCTCATCTGCCGTTTGCACAGGTGAGTGCGGATATTTTTATCTGGATGTTGAATCAAGCGCAACACACGGCAATAATATAATCACCGAATTGCTTAACACATTTGATGACGAAGTCCGTATTTTCACATCAATAGGGCTTGAAAAGCAAACTGTGCTTACCGAAAAATCGGCATATTTGTTTTACAGTACCGCAAGTTTGCTCGAAAGAGATTTTTCAAAGGGCTTTTCCAAAGCCGTTTCTTCAGCAAAGCTTTACCTTTCAAATGATACTCTGATGTCAAAAATTGACCTTGCAACAGATTACATAAAGGAAAACAACGGCACAGTTTACACCTTGTTTGCAACAGCTTTCAAAAAAAGAAGTGTTGCAATGACACTTGCCGTACTATTTATACAAAAAATCATCAACTCAAGGAGTAATTAAGCTGATGAAATTTCTGCTTTTTGACCATTCGGGCTGTCTTAACCGCGGCTGTGAAGCTATAGTGCGCTCAACCGTAAATATTCTTGAGCAAGCCTTCCCCGAAAGTGAATACGGTCTGCTTTCTTATGATGCGAAAAGCGACCTCGTGCTATCTGACATCCCGCGTTTATCAGTCAGTGCAGTGCACGCAAAGCCGCTTTCGTTTATTCAAAAGTTAATTAACGCATTTTACTATAAGATTCTTCACCGCTCTGATTACTATCTGCGTACCGCTTATTCAGATTCAGTTAAATTTGCAAGAGATTATGACATCTGCCTTATTATCGGCGGAGATACCTTCTGCTACGGTGATAACGAAATGGCGCGCACACTTATCTCACAGTTTCAAGCGCTCGGACTTAAAACCGTTCTCTGGGGCTGCTCTGTAGGAGAAGAAGACCTGAGCGAAGAAAAAATCAAAACACTTAAAAGTCTTGACTCAATTTTTGCACGCGAGCCGCTCACAAAGCAGGTGTTGGACAATGCCGGTGTTAAAGGCACACGAGTTTTTACCGATCCCGCCTTCACCCTGCCGACAACCCTGCCTGAAGGAATTCCGGAAGGCAGACTGCTCGGAATTAATATAAGTCCGCTTGTTTCCGACTTCTGCGAAGGACTTTCAGACTACACTGCAGAATTTCTTGAAAGAATTGAAAAAGAAACTGATTACACACCCTTGCTGATACCGCATGTTATGATTGACGCAAACGACAACAATGACCATAAATTTATGTCTGAAATCATGAAAAAAGCAAATCTGAAGCGAACGGTAATTCTTCCGGACAATCTTTCAGCCTCACAGTATAAAGGCTACATCTCTAAATGCGAAATGCTCATTGCCGCACGAACTCACGCAACCATTGGCGCTTACTCAAACTGCGTGCCCGTTTTTGCGCTTGGCTACAGTATAAAGGCAAGAGGAATTTCGGTTGACCTTTTCGGAAAAGAGCTCTGTGTCACAAGCATCGAAAATATAACCTCTGCCGATTCTCTATTCAACTGCTTTAAGCTTATTGAAAAAAATTCAGAAAAAATGCACGAAAAGCTGACTCAAATCATTCCTGAAAAAAAAGCTCTCGCCTTCAAAATGGGCGAAGCACTTAAAGAAATCTTCTGAAACGGTGTTTTAAAATGAAGAAAAAACTGCTGTTTATTATGCCGAAGCTCGGTAGCGGCGGTGCAGAAAAAGCATTGACCACTCTTCTAAGCCTTTTGGATTATGATAAATATGATGTCGATCTGATGCTGTTTCGCCGCGAGGGTATTTTTCTTGCAGATATACCCGAAAAAGTTAATATTATTGACGGCGGAGAAAACTATGCCGCTTTTGATGCAAGTGCTGCAGCCTACATCAAATCAAGGCTTATTCGCTTTGATTTTAAAAGCGCGCTAAACCGTATTGTCTATTCAGAAGCAGTAAACAACTCTGACAGAGCAAAAACATGGCGATGTCTGAAAAAAGCGCTTGACAAACCGCAGAAGCACTATGATATTGCTGTTGCTTATCTTGAGGGCAACTCAATATACTACTGTATTGACTGTATTGATGCCGACAGAAAAATTGGCTATGTCCATAACGACTACAACGGTCTTGGTCTTGACAAAAACTTTGACAAGCCTTATTTTGAAAAGCTCAATAATCTTGTAACCGTTTCAGATGAATGTGCAAACGTGCTTTGCAAAACATTTCCCGAGTCGGCACACAAGGTGCGTATGCTTGAAAATATTATTTCTCCCTCACTTCTGAAGAGCCTTGCAAAAACTGTTCCTGAAGAATATGAACCCGACACAAAAAAGCTGCTCACAATCGGCAGATTTTCTGCACAAAAAGGCTACGATATGGCTGTCAGAGCAGCAGAAATTCTTGACAAAAAAGGTTATGATTTCAAGTGGTTTGCCGTTGGCAAGGGTGAGCTTATGTCGCAGATAAAAGAAGAAATTTCAAACCGCTCACTTGAGGGCAAATTCATTCTGCTTGGTGAAAAATCAAACCCTTATCCGTATATAAAAGGCTGCGATATTTATGTTCAGTCTTCATATTTTGAAGGCAAATCAATTGCAATCGACGAAGCAAAAGCATTTTCAAAGCCTATTGTCTGTACAAGCTTTCCCACTGTTTATGACCAGCTGACAAACGGTGAAACTGCTCTGCTTGCCCAAATAAATCCGGAGTCAATTGCTCAAAAAATCGAAGAGCTTTTCAATGACGAAGCCCTGTGTAAAACACTTAGCGATAACCTGAAAAAAGAAAAAACAGGCAACGAAGAAGAAATCGACAAATTTTACAAGCTGTTGGAGGGTAAACTGTGATATATAAAGAATGGATGAAATATATCAAAGATGATGTAAAAATAACCGAAGTTATTATGCCCGGCACACACAACGCAGGCAGCTACGGCATGATTCCGTTTGCCTGCTGTCAGGACGATACTTTTTACACTCAGTTCTGCTACGGTGTGCGCCATTTCTGCATACGCTATTGCGGCGACAAAAAGCGCGGTATTGTGCTCAGCCACGGTCTTGCAAAGGGCAGACCACTCGCAGAAGGCTTAGAGAGTATACGCCTTATGCTTGAAGAAAATGACAGCGAATTCTTTATTCTGGATATGCGCGAATACTATCCGCAGAAGTTCGGCCCTGTCAGCCTGACATATCCTGCAGATGACGGTGAAGTTCTTGCGCTTATTGAAAAATATCTTGAACCCGAAAAATATGCTTATACTGATTATGAGCATGTCAGTGAAATCACCTTTGGTGACATCCGCCGTTCAGGTAAAAAATATATCATTGTCAACTACCGCAATGCATATCAGCCATGGTGTAGGGAGTGCGAGAGCATCAATCCATGGAATCCCACCCGTCACGGCAAAAAGCCTGAGGTCTTTGCCGCAGAGGTGCTTATGCATTTCAATGAGGCGCAGACAAAAGGCATTTATTGGTTCCAGACACAGCTCACCCCCGGCCCCGGCACGGATATGGGGATGAAAAATCCGAGAAAGCTTGAAGAAGGTCTTCGTCCTTATTACAATCAGATAATTGAAAGAATTGCCGCAAACAGATTTTACCTTAACAGCGCAAACGTAATTTCGGGCGATTTTATGACGGCGGATTATTCAAAATGCCGTGAGATTATAAAGCTCAACCTTTTAAAGGGCACAGTAAAAGAAGAGGACAGAGAAAATTTCGAAAGAGAGCTGAACAGTAAATGAGCTATAAATCAGTTATAATCGGACATATCACTAACGATATAAATACCGACTGTGAAGGAAACACAGTCGAACAGGCAGGCGGTGCAATACTTTATTCAGCCGCCGTTGCAACCGCACTCGGTCACAAGGTTGCCGCGGTTACAAAACTCCCCGTTGAAGAAAGAATGAGAGTACTTGAACTGAGTGTTGAACCGGAAGATATTTTCTGCACTGCAGGCGACAGCGCCTGCAACATGGTAAACACCTATCTCACACCTGACAAAGAGCGCAGAAACAGTGTTTGCGAAAGCGCAGGCACACCCTTCACTGAGGCTGACCTGCCCGATGTCGAAACAGATGCAATTCACTTTGCAGGACTTGTTTACGGCGATTATGACAGCGATATGATTATTGCCGCCTCCGACATGGCAGCAGTTGCCGTTGATGTTCAGGGCTTTGTGCGCCATGTCAAAGATGACGGCACAATGGAGCTTCATGATTGGGAAGAAAAAGAGGATATTATCCCCTATATCACCTATCTCAAGGCAGATGCTGCAGAAGCAGAAATTCTCACGGGCACATCAGACAGACGGGAAGCCGCTCAGATTCTTTACGATATGGGTGCTGACGAAATAATTATAACCCACAACAGCGAAGTGCTTGTATATGACGGAGACAATTTTTACACCTGCCCCATCCGCTCACGCAATTTAAGCGGCAGAACTGGCAGAGGCGACACAACATTTTCCGCATATATCTGCGAAAGACAGGAATTTGAAATTGATGAAGCACTGCTTCTTGCAACTGCAACCGTTTCACTCAAGATGGAAACTCCCGGCCCGTTTGAGGGCACAAGAGAAGATATAAAAAATTATATCAATGAATTTTATTCGGACTGTTTAGATTAAAGGACTGACAAAAATGAAATATGCCGTTATCGGCACAAGCTGGATTACAGAAGAATTTATAATGGGTGCTCAAAAAGTCGAAGGGTTTGAGCTTTTCGGTGTCTGCTCGCGAAGCTATTCAAAAGGCAAAGCATTTTCCGAAAAGTTCGGTGCACCGAGAGTTTTTATTGACCTGCACGACCTTGCGCGCTGCAGCGATGTTGAGGCTGTTTATGTAGCAAGCCCCAATTCACTGCACTATGAGCAATGTAAAGTCCTGCTCAGCGCAGGTAAGCATATAATTTGCGAAAAGCCCATTACGGCAAGTCTTGCGGAGCTTAACGAGCTGCAGTCACTTGCCGCAGAAAACAACAAAATCTATATGGAAGCCATAATGTATATGCACAGCCCTGTCAGACCCAAGCTCAAGGCTTCACTTCAGGCGCTGGGCAGCATTACAAGCGCACATTTTGACTTTTCACAGCTTTCATCAAAATACCCTGCCTACAAAAGGGGCGAGAATCCCAACATTTTCAACCCCGAATTTGCAACGGGATGTCTGATGGACCTGGGTATTTACTGCATTTATCCTGCGCTTGACCTTTTCGGTGCACCAAAAAATATAATCAGCACCGCCCGTTTTCTTGAAAGCGGCGCAGACAGCTGCGGAACAACTGTTTTTGAGTACGATAAAATGATTCTGACAATGACCTGGTCCAAGGTTGCTCAGGATTTCTGCGGCAGCCAGATTTTAGGCGACGAGGGCACGGTTACAATCGGCTCAATTTCACAGCTCAACAACATCTCCTTCTGCCGCAAGGGCAGTGAGCCGATGCAGGTTGTAGGGCAGACGGAAAAACACATCATCATGTCACATGAGGCTCAGGCTTTTTATGACTTTATAACAAAGCCTGAGGAAACTGCTGAGAGATATAATGAAGCTTCCCGCATGGCTCTTGCAGTCTGTGCGGTAATGGAGCAGATAAGAAAACAGACAGGTATTAAATTTAAAGGACAGTGAATGAAATGAAACTTTCTCTTGTAATTCCATGCTACAACGAAGAAAAGAATGTTGCACTCTTTCACGAGGCGGCAACAAATGTTTTTGACAGCGAAGGCTACAGCTACGAGCTTGTTTTTGTAAACGACGGCTCAAAGGACAACACTCTTGCCGAACTTAAAAAGCTTCACAGCGAAAGCACTCACAACATCAGAATTATCAGCTTCTCACGAAATTTCGGCAAGGAAGCTGCAATGTACGCAGGCATTGAGCACGCAAAGGGCGAGCTTATCTGCCTTATTGATGCTGACCTTCAGCAACGCCCTGAGGTTGTTGCGCACATGGTAAGATTGCTCGATGAAAAGCCTGAGCTTGACTGTGTTGCCGCCTTTCAGGCACAGCGCAGGGAGGACAGCAAGCTGACCTTCTTCAAGGACAGCTTTTATAAGCTTATCAATTCGGTTTCGGACACAACATTTGTGCAGGGCGCAAGCGATTTTCGCACATTCCGCAGAAGTGTGGCCGAGTCCGTGCTTTCAATGGGTGAATACCATCGCTTTTCAAAGGGTATTCTCTCGTGGGTAGGCTTCAATACAGAATATATTCCGTATGATGTACAGGAGCGCGCCGCAGGCGAAAGCAAGTGGTCCTTCAAAAAGCTGTTTAAATATGCTATAGACGGCATAATGGCTTTTTCAACCGCACCCTTAAGCATTCCTCTTGCGCTCGGCATATTCTTTACGGCAATCTCGCTTATCTATCTCGTTGTAAACAGTCTTTTCTGCCTTATAAATCCTTTTGTAACCTTCACACTCGGTGCATTTCTTGTCTTCCTTGTAATGTTTATAGGCGGACTTAACCTTGTGTGCCTTGGCATAATCGGCAAATATCTTGCAAAGACCTATGAGCAGGGCAAAAACAGACCTATTTATATTGCTCGCGAAGTAATTGAACCCAAAGAAAATGAAGAATAATTTTTTTTACATTGTTGAGCCTCTGCTGAAAGAATACGAAGCGGAGTACAGAAGCATCAGTGTGGACGGTTTTACCTACACCGTGTTTGCTCTGCCCTATGTTCAGCTTGAACTTCCCGACGAAAGCCATGCCTTTATTGACAGCTACTATATCGCATCAAATAAAGCATATTTTCTTCGAAAAAAGATTAATGAAAAGCTGAAAGAAAAAGGCTTTGAGGTTGCAGACTGCGCTCTTTCTTATAAAAGTCTTGCTGTTGCTTCAGGGCTTGGAATACCGCTCAGGAGCACACTTGTGGCAAATGAGCGCTTCGGCACGCGTATGGCGCTTGAAATTGTTTGTGTGAAGGGTACTTTTGCCGAAGTCAAAGAACTTGACCTGATAAATCAAAAACCTGTTCTGACCAAAATTTGCGCCAATTGCGGCATTTGTCAAAGGCTCTGCCCTCAGCACTGCTTTGAAGGCGAAAGCTTTGCAAGAGAAAAATGCACAAGACAGCATCAGGAAAACGCATCGTTCCCCGATGAAAATTCCGCACAGGCGGCAGGCACACAGCTCTGGGGCTGTGACATCTGCCAGCGCTGCTGTCCGTTTAACAAATCTCAGCCGACAAGACCGATGACCGAAGAAGAAAAAGAGCTATTTGAAATAAATAACCTCTTTACTGCCTTTTTATCGGGCAAAAAAGGGTGCGAACCTTACCGCGATATTCTCGGCGGCAACTATCTGCGACCCGCTAAGCTTACAGCGCTTGTGCTGAATGTTATGGCAAACAGCAAAAATCCGTCACTTTATGCAGACTGTGCCGAAAAAACAAAAGACCATGCAGACGAAAGAGTCCGCACGGCATCACAAAGACTTGCAAATAAAATAACACTTACCAAAACATAAAAAGAGCCATCGTCACCGATGGCTCTTCATTTTTAGTTGTATGCGACTAATCAGTCGTCATCTTCCTCGTCGTCATCTTCATATTCGATGTCGAACTCAAGGTTTTCGCCGCAGTTGGGGCACTCAATGCTTCCGCTCTCAAGAATGCCTTCGTCAACATTGATTACTTCGCCGCAAGCAGGGCACTCAACCTCAAAGAACTCGTCGTCCTCATCGTCACAGCAGCAATCGCAGTCGCAGTCGCAATCATCATCGTCATAGACATAGGACTCAAGTGCATCGAGATCCTCGTCAACAGCATCAACCTGTTCGCCAACGAGAACAAGCTCGTCCTCAAGGTCGGAAACTGCGAGTGAAAGGTCATCAATAATGTCGATAAGAGCATTAATGATTTTTGTTTCGGGCTTGCTTTCATCAAGACCGAGGCCTTCTGCAAGACCCTTGATGTATGCAGCCTTTTCTGTCAGTGTCATTGCCATGGTAATTGCCTCCCTTTATATTATTGAGAAATTTTTTGTTATTTATCGTGCACATTCGTACGGAAAAGAGACCGCAGAAACGCACAGTAAATTATCTTTTATTAACAAGCTGATAAAATTTAATGTGAGGATTGTGCGAGACTATTTTTCTGACGGATCGGCTGAAAAGCGCAGGTAATACTTTGTGTATTGCCGAGCATTTTCGGGCAAAAGCGTCGGGAAAAGAGACCGCAGAAACGCACAGTAAATTTTTGAAGTTTGTTATTTATGCGCGGCTGAGATACTCGCCTGTGCGTGTATCAACAACAATCATTTCGCCCTCTTCAATGAAGAGAGGAACCTTAACCTCTGCGCCTGTTTCAAGTGTTGCGGGCTTTGTTGCGTTTGTAGCTGTGTTGCCTGCAAAGCCAGGATCAGTCTGAGTTACCTGAAGGGTAACTGTTGTGGGGGGCTCAACACCAAAAACATTGCCCTTGTAGGAAAGGATACGGCATGTTTCGTTCTCCTTGACAAACTTGAAGTTGTCGGGGAGAGTGTCTTCGCCAATCGGAATCATATCGAATGTTTCGGGGTCCATGAAATAGTAAAGACCGCTGTCGTTGTAGGAGTATTCCATCTCCTTGCGCTCGATGTAAGCGGTGGGGAACTTTTCTGTGGGGTTGAATGTACGCTCTGTAACAGAACCTGCAATAACATTGCGGATCTTTGTGCGTACGAATGCAGCACCTTTACCGGGCTTAACGTGCTGGAATTCGATAATCTGGTATACATTACCTTCCATTTCAAAGGTAATACCGTTTCTGAAATCGCCTGCTGAAACCATTTGTGTTTCCTCCGTTTAATTTAGATTAAAATGATTTTTGAACATTTATAGTCAATTTATTTTAATACACATATATATTTTTTTCAAGTATTTTACGCAAAAAAGTTACTTCAAATTGAGTAAAACCGGCAAAATTCCGTTTTCTGCTATATCAATTGCGCCGAATTTGCCTTCGCGCACACTTCCGGGATTAAAAATCAGCATACCTTTTTCAAAGCTGTAACCCTGTACATGCGTGTGACCGTATAATGAAATGTCGGCTCTTTCACTCTGTGCGGCATTCACAAGCGAGGTCACACCGTATTTTACATGCAATGTGTGACCGTGGCAGGCAAAAATTCGTTTGCCCTCCACCTCATCAACAACCTCATTAGGCAGATGGCTTGAAAAATCACAGTTGCCTGCCACGCGGTGAAAATATTTGTTCGGATATTTGTGCATTATGCTATCGAGGTCACGGGCACCGTCACCAAGGTGAAATACAATGCGTGCCTGAGGCTGTGACGCAAGAATTTCATCGAGCATATCAACCGCACCGTGAGAATCAGAAACAACAAGCACTCTTTTCATATTTTTCCTCCGCTTATCATAGAATGAAACGAGTATATCATAATCAGGCGGTGATTTCAATGAGCGGTAAAAACTTCTCTTCGGAGCAGCTTATGCAGCTTCTAATGAATTCAAAGGGCAGCACACCGGACAGCAACATTGCACAGGATCTTATGAAAAACAAGCTCAGTGACGAGCAGAGGCAACGGGTCGAAAACATTCTGCGTGATAAAAACGCACTTGAAAAGCTTCTCAGCAGTCCTCAGGCGCAGGAGCTGATGAAGAAATTCGGCGGCAGAAAATGAGCACACCTGACCTTAACACTCTGCTCAGCAGTCTGAGCAGTGAGGATATTTCATCTCTTGGCGATATGGCGCAGCAGCTTTTAGGCTCTGCGCCGGAGCTTAATGGAGATGAGCAGGAAAGCAATATTTTCGGTTCACTTGACCCTGCAATGCTTGCAAAAATAATGCAGATTATGCCTTTGCTGCAATCGGGCGCGGAAAATGACCGCACTCGACTGATATGCGCGCTCAAGCCCCTGCTCAGCAAAGGGCGCAGACAAAAAGCTGACGAAGCACTGCAGCTGATAAGACTGCTTGAAATACTGCCGATGATTGGAAGTGATTTACTTGGATAGCGAGCTTTGCCGTATGCAGAAGCAAGCAGACTGCTTTTCCCATGTACACCTGAGCCGCACAAAATTACCGCAACCGAATCGGCCTGCACAAAGCAGCTCAGACAGCACCTTGCTTCTTGGGCTTATACTTATTCTTCTCATTGACGGCGGTGATATGCTCACCGTGATGATGCTGCTGTATATTCTTGCAACATAGCGGATATACTTTTATAAAAGTATAATAAAAAAAGCTTGACAAGCTTCGTTTTATGTGATAATATAATCCGTGCACACACGGAGAGATACCGAAGTGGTCATAACGGAACGGTCTTGAAAACCGTCGTACGGCAACGTACCGTGGGTTCGAATCCCACTCTCTCCGCCATTTTTTCAAATAACCCTTTCGGGGGTTTATATATTTTAAGTTACTTTACCTTGGAGAAGTACCCAAGTGGTGAAGGGGCTCCCCTGCTAAGGGAGTAGGTTGGGCGACTGGCGCGAGGGTTCAAATCCCTCCTTCTCCGCCAATAAAAGCAGATTTATCCGCAAGGATGAGTCTGCTTTTATTATTTTCCGTTTGCATACGATAACAATAAGCCAAAGCTCCCCTGTTTTAATTCAGGAGAGCTTTTTTGACAATATATTTAATTGAATGACGGAGGAGTAACCTTTGTTTGAGAAAACGGATTGTTTTCGGGTGAAGGTTCAGAAAGGCTGAAATACATTTTAGCAGCTTTTGTTGTTCCGAAATCCTTATTTGAGCCGCTGTTCTGCACCTTATTGAATGCCTCCCGGAACATTGCGTTATGCGCCTCTTCTCTGTTGAGAAGAAAATCAATGGTTTCTCTTACCTTTTTATCATCAATCTGTCGATAGAGATATTCATAAACAACCTTTGCGCGCTGTTCGGATGCAATATTTGAAAGAAGGTCGGCACACAGGTCACCCGTTACTGAAACATAGTCGCCGGTCCAGGAATAGCCCGAAGCGTTAATTAATCCGGGATTAAGTCCCATGAGAACATGCGTCTGAATTTCACCTGAAGGAACGGATTCGGCGCACACATCGTGGCCGTTGAGCAGATTGATAGTCTGCGCCACCATTTCCATATGACCGAGTTCTTCGGCGGCAATATCAAGAAACAAATCCTTTATTTCGGGGTCTTTTATGCGGAAGCTTTGCGACATATACTGCATTGCAGCCTTAAGTTCGCCGTTTGCACCGCCCAACTGTTCCTGTAAAAGTGCCGCATACTGCGGATTAGGCTTTTCAACGGAAACGGGATGAAACAGCAATTTTTCGTGTTTGAACATAGCTTAAATCCTCCTTTTTTATTTTTAGTATTCGCAACATCTGCACAAAAAATACCGCACAATATTTTATTTTTAATTAGCGCATTATAAAAAACGGACCTGTCAGCTGACAAGTCCGTTTTCTCATTTAATAACTGTTTATTCTGCAACCCACTGGCCGTTAACAAACTCATAGTAATTCTGGTTGATTTTTGTCATACCGAGTGAGTTGATATTCATTGTTGTTGCACCGAGCATGCCTTCTGTATAGTAGGCGCCGAAGCCTGTTTTTACAGCATAAGTAAGGCGGATGCCATTATAAACGATTGAGTAATCGTTATCATGGTCGTGACCGACAATCATATCCTTTGTGCTTCCAAGCTCTTTTGCCTTGTCAAAGAAACCGTTTGATACAGGAGGATGTCCGCCGTATTCACCTCTTCTGCCGGAAGCGAAGAGAGAGTAGATAGGATTAATTTCGCCGAGCTTTCCGTTATCCTCGTCAATGTTCATTGCCACTGCATGCCATGCGTCGTAATACTCATAAACGGGGATGTGCATAATAACTGTGCTCTGTACAGTTTTGCCCGCAAGAGCATTTGTACCCTTTACACCCCACTCGTACCATTTAATCTGGTTGTCCCAGAGGTGGTCATAGCCGCCTTCTATTTTGCCGTTTATCTCATACTCACGGTTGTTGTGCGTATCCATCATATAAATCGAGTGGATAATCTTGCCGTTTTCCGTGATATTTACTATGTAGTTACCGTAGCCCATACCTTCGGGACCGAACTCAAAAATAGAGTTTTCAGCCTCTGCAAGGTGGTAAGCTGCCCAGAACTCACTCATGCAGCCCTGACCGTCATGGTTGCCCATAACAGCGCCCCACGGAATGCCGTAGGAGTCAACAACCTTGATTGTTTCAAGGTAAGTCATTGTGCCCCATGCGTTGTCACCGGAAAGAGTGATAAAGTCGGGCTTCTTGTCTTCAATAACCTTTCTGACCAGCGCAAGTGAATCAATACCTACATCCTCAAAAAGCTCGTCATCATCAAGCTGAATATCAGCAAGGTTGAGCACTACAAAATCCTCACCGGGAGTCTTTTTAAGCTCGATGTAAGAATCCTTTGTGAATTCGTCTGTTTCGCTCCACTCGTATCTGAAGCCCTTTTCGCCGCCTGCCGCAATCCAACCGCCAACGGGTGCAAGAATCTGACCCAGAGCAAGAAGGCCGGCAAGAATAAGATTTAAAATTGCCATTGGTTTTGTCCTCCTGTTTTTAAATTAATTTGGTATTATTTTATCATGTACAGCATAAAACTTCAATAACAAAAAAGTAAATCGTAATAAAGATTGTAATCACGCACCGTGTTGTGATATAATATGCTTATTGAGAAAAAAGCAGAGGAGTCACAATATGAATTACCGCACCGACAAATACGGCAACAAGCTGTCCGCGCTTGGCTTCGGCTGTATGCGTTTTCAGAAAAAGCTTGGCAAAATAGAATTTGAAAAAGCAGAAAAGCAAATTCTTACCGCAATTGAAAACGGTGTGAATTATTTTGATACCGCCTTTATTTATCCCGGCAGTGAAGCCGCACTGGGCGAAATTCTGCAAAAGAACAACCTGCGCGACAATGTTTACATTGCAACAAAGCTGCCGCCGCAGATGATGATTAACCTCACTGCGCTCGATAAGCTTTTTGCCGAGCAGCTCAAGCGTCTGCGCACAGACCATATTGACTACTACTTTTTTCACATGCTCGCAAGTATGGATGCGTGGGAAAGACTCAAAGGCATGGGAATTGAAAAATGGATTGAAGAAAAGAAGGCAAGCGGCGCAATAGGTCAGGTCGGCTTTTCATACCACGGCGACACAGACGGCTACTGCAGAATGATTGATGCCTACAGTTGGGATTTCAGCATGATTCAGTACAACTACATGGATGAGCACACTCAGGCAGGCAGACGCGGTCTTGAATATGCACACAGCAAGGGTATTACCGTAATGATAATGGAGCCTCTCAGGGGCGGTAAGCTTGTCAAAGACTTACCCGATGAAGCAAAAAAGATATTTAATGCTTATCCGAAAAAATACACACCTGCACAGTGGGCATTCCGCTGGCTGTGGAATCAGCCTGAAATAACGGTTGTGCTCTCCGGAATGAACTCCGAAGAGATGGTGCTGGACAACATAAGCACCGCCTGCAGCGCAAACATCGGTGACCTGACAGCACAGGACGAGGAAATGCTTCGCAATGTCGGCAAGGCAATCAACGCAAGCATGAAGGTCGGCTGCACAGGCTGCGGCTACTGCATGCCGTGCCCCAAGGGCATTGACATCCGCTCTGTTTTTGGGATGTATAACACCTTCAGCGCAGGCAAAAAGCACAAGGCAAAGCGCGAATACATCAAAGCCACTCTCAAAGAAAAAACAAGCACACCTGCAAATGCCTGCATCGGCTGCGGCAAATGCGAAACCCACTGTCCGCAAAGCATAGAAATCCGCAAAGAAATAAAAGCCGCCGGAGAAGTGCTTGAAGGAAAAATGTTTAAAATGAAAAGCAAATAATAAACACTGCGTAAAACATAAAACCGCTCTTTCCTCATCGGACAGAGCGGTTTTTCAATATGAAAATTTATTTACCGTTTATGTATTCGCCTGCAAGCTTTGCAACCTGCTCAAGTTCATCAGGGGGAAGCACGAGCGCAAAGCGGACATAGCCTTCACCGTGCGGACCGAAGGCTGAACCGGGTGTACAAAGCACACCTGTTGCGCTGACAAGGTCCTTGCAGAACTTTGCAGAATCCGTAAAGCCGTCGGGCAGAGGTGCCCAGACAAACATTGTGCCGTCGCTGTCGGGTACATCCCAACCCACACTTCTCAGACCGTTGCAAAGCGCATCTCTGCGACGCTGATACTCTGCACACTGCTCCTTGACAGCATCACGCGGACCTCTGAGGGCGGCAACAGCAGCCTTCTGAACGGGCAGGAACATACCGAAATCGTACTGTGAGCGCAGGAGCTTAAGCGCATCAATAATCTGTGTATTGCCAATCAGGAAAGAGATTCTTGCACCTGTTACATTGAAGGATTTTGAGAGCGAGAAAAACTCTGCACCGACTTCATATGCACCGGGGAGAGAAAGGAAAGAGAAGCCTTCAAGCTCGTCAAAAATTATATCCGAATAGGCATTGTCATTTATGATAATAAAGCCGTACTTCTTCGCATATTCAATAATTTCAAGATATGTTTCCTTGCTTGCGGCAGCGCCTACGGGGTTTGACGGATAGGAAAGCACCATATATTTTGTGCGCTTTAGTATTTCCTCATCAATCAGGTCAAGGCGCGGCATAAACGAATTTTCGCGCAGAAGCGGATAAAACTCAATATCTGCCTCGCCGAAGTATGCACCAACCTCAAAAACGGGATAGCCGGGGTCGGGCAGAAGAACAACATCGCCCTTGTTGCAGATTGCCATGCCAAGGTGCGACATACCCTCCTGTGAGCCGTTAACCGCAGTTATCATTTCGGGCTGAATTTCAACACCGAAACGGTCTTTATAATAATCACAGACTGCGCTGAGAAGCTCATCTGTTTCTTTAAGTGCATATTTCCAGTTTTCGGGGTCGCGTGCAGCAGATACAAGTGCATCCACAACATGCTGTGACGGCACAAAATCAGGTGTGCCGATAAACAGATTATAAACCTTTCTGCCCTCGCTTATAAGCTTGTCCTTCTCCGCGTTGAGAGCAGCAAAAATACCCGTTTTAAAATGATTAAGTCTTTCAGCCTGCTTTATCATTTTGATACCTCAATAAAATGTATTTAATATTTACAACCAAAAGCACCGTTTATCCGAAAAGATAATCGGTGCTTTCATTATTATTGGTCCGCAAATTTTTCAATTGCTTCAACAGCGGATTTGATATAATCCTCACCTGCAAGCTCAACTGCGCCCTTGTCAACAAGAGCAGCTGTTTTGGGATTGATGGGCAGGCGTGCAAGCACGGGAAGACCAAGCTCTGCTGCAACCTCTTCAATCTTGCTCTCGCCGAAGATCGCATGCTTTTTGCCGCAATCGGGGCACTCAAAATAGCTCATATTTTCAACAAGACCGATAATCGGCACATTCATAAGGTTTGCCATGTTATATGCCTTCTTGACAATCATTGTGACAAGGTCCTGCGGAGTTGTGACGACAACGATACCGTCAACCGGAAGATTCTGGAAAACTGTGAGCGGAACATCACCTGTGCCGGGAGGCATATCGACAAACATATAGTCAACATCGCCCCATGCAACCTCGTTCCAGAACTGCTGAATGATACCTGAAATTACAGGACCTCTCCAGACAACGGGTGCATCCTCTTTTTCAAGAAGGAGATTGACGGACATAATGCGTATGCCTGTCTTGCTCTCTGCAGGGATAAGACCCATTGCGCTCTGCTCAATGCCCTGCTTTACACCGAAAGCCTTGGGGATTGAGGGACCTGTGACATCGGCATCAAGAACAGCTGTCTGCTTGCCCATTGTCTGGAAAGCGGAAGCAAGCAGGGAAGTAACAAGCGATTTACCTACGCCGCCCTTACCGCTGACAACACCGATTACTTTTTTTACGTTGCTGAATTCATTCTGTGCAAGATACATATCCTGCTTCTGCTCTTTGCTGTCACAGTTTGATGAGCAGGTTGAGCAGTTACCGTTGCATGCCATTATAAAATTACCTCTTTTACTTTTATATAGTTAAATTATATTTTTTATTATTACCGCAAATACATCAATCATTTTGCTCCAAAGCTCGGTTATGATTTTTGCAAGGTTGGAAAAAACTGTTTTTAATGTATTTCGTGTAAGTTCCAGCTTTTCATGCTCTGTTTTGAGCTTTAGTGTGCCGTCAACCTCGACAACCTCGTGAAAAACCGCTGTTTCGTGATAGCCTTCGCCCGATGAGTTGGGAGAGTGCACCGAAAGAAGAAGCCTTCCGTCAAGGCTTGTGAAAAGCATACCGTGGCCGCCGTCATAATCCTTACCGCTTATTCCTCTGTGAAAAAGCAGACGGGGTTGCTGTTTCCAATCACCGTCAATAGCATAACACTCTGCCATACCGACAGCATAGCCGTTATCTGAAAAATTAGACCAGAGCATTATAAGCTTGCCGTCTTTGCAGGTGTGGATATAAGGACCGTCCGTAACATGTCTGTCCATTCCGCATTTGCCGTCATCTGCGCGAAAGATTTCTTTAGGCTCGGAAATAAGCTTTGACAAATCATCGCTCATTTTCGCAACGCACATTCTGCCGATTCCGTCGTCGGTGCTTGTCCACTCGTGAACAAAAACCATCCACGGCTGACCGTCTTTATCGACATAGAGTGTGCCGTCAATCGAATCCCAATCATCAGGAGTTGCAAAGCCGTCTGAAATCTGTTCAAACGGACCGAGCGGACTGTCAGCCCTGAAAACCGCAGTGCCGCGGTGATTGAGAATTCTGTCGTGATATGTGGCAAACAGATAAAAATTCCCTTTATACTCTACACACTCTGGCGCCCAGTAATCGTTATCTGCGGTGTGACCTTCAGGAAAACTGAAAACTGAAAACGGACCGGCCCAGTTTTCGAGGTCCTCACTTACATAGCAGCCATAGCCGGGCCAAGCCGCACCCGTGCCGTACATATAGTACTTGCCGTCACTGACAAGAATACAAGGGTCGCGTATACCTATTTCTTCCCTCTTTTTCGGATATTCCGTTTCTGAAGCATAGGCAGGAGTTACAAGACAGGAAGAAAGCAAAATAATACCGAGCATAAATGCTGTAAGTTTTTTAAGCATAGGCACCCTCCGTATAAAAGCGATTTATTTGCCTTGCGGCAAATCCGATATAATTTCAATTCCTGAAATTTCGATATAGGCTTGCATTGCTCGCCTTCGATATGATATAAATCCTTTCTTGTCTTGTGCCGCAGCACATATCGAACCGAAGGTATATCGGATTGCTGAAAGCAACATATCGAAAATCCGAAAGGATTTATATCGAAGCAAAATTATCCGAAGATAATTTTATTATCTCGCAACAATATTTACAAGCTTGCCCTTGACATAAAGCTCCTTGACAATTGTCTTGCCTGCAATTTCTTCGGCAATTTTTTCGTCAGCCTTTGCAAGTGCAATTGCGTCTGCAGCCTCAATATCTGTTGCAACCATCATCTTTGTGCGGATTTTGCCGTTAATCTGAACAACGATTTCTATTTCGTTGTCAACACACTTTGCCTCTTCATATGTCGGCCACTCACCGCAAGCGAGCATACCGCAACCGAGAGCCTCGTTGATTTCCTCTGTTACATGGGGAGCAAAGGGATTAAGAAGTGTGATAAATGTCTTAAGCTCCTTGCGTGTAACAGTACCTGCATCGTAAATCTCGTTGAGAAGAGTCATAAGTGCGGCAATTGCTGTGTTGTATTTCAGATTTTCAATATCTGAAGATACCTTCTTGATTGTTCTGTGGAATGCGGATTCGAGCTTCTTTGAGTACTCGTCTGAATCGCTGAGAATTGTCTGAAGGTTCCATACTCTGTCAATAAATCTCTTACAGCCCTTGACACTGTCCTCTGACCAGGGTGCAGCCTTTTCATAGTCGCCCATAAAGAGAACATAAGTACGAAGAACGTCTGCACCAAATGCCTCTACAACATCGTTGGGGTCAATAACATTACCTCTTGACTTGGACATCTTTACACCGTCCGGACCGAGGATAAGACCCTGAGCAGTTCTCTTTGCATAGGGCTCTGCTGTGGGGACTTCGCCAAGGTCATAGAGGAACTTGTGCCAGAAACGGGAGTAGATAAGGTGACGGGTTACATGCTCCATACCGCCGTTGTACCAGTCAACCTGTCCCCAGTACTTAAGCTTTTCCATATCGGCAAAGCGCTCTGTATTCTTGGGGTCGATATATCTGAGGAAGTACCAGGACGAGCCTGCCCACTGGGGCATTGTGTCTGTCTCTCTCTTTGCTGCGCCGCCGCACTTGGGGCAGGTGCAGTTTACATAAGACTCAATCTTTGCAAGGGGGCTTTCGCCGTCCTGACCGGGCTCAAAGTTTTCAACCTTTGGAAGCTTAAGCGGAAGCTCTTCATAGGGAACAGCAACCATACCACACTTGTCACAGTGAACAATCGGAATGGGTTCGCCCCAGTATCTCTGGCGATTGAATGCCCAGTCCTTCATCTTGTACTGAACACCTTTTTCGCCAATGCCCTGCTTTTCAAGCTCTTCGAGCACGCGAGCGATTGAAGATTTTTTGTCTGTGTAGCCGTTGAGGTAATCGGAGTTGACCATTTCGCCGTCGCCTGTGTAAGCCTCGACTGAAATGTCGCCGCCCTTGATAACCTCAATAATATCTATGCCGAACTTCTTTGCAAAATCGTAGTCGCGCTGGTCGTGTGCAGGCACAGCCATAATAGCGCCTGTACCGTAGCCCATCATAACATAATCGGAAATAAAAATCGGAATTTCCTTGCCGTTTACGGGGTTGATACCCGCAAAGCCCTTGAGGCAGACACCTGTCTTGTCCTTGACAAGCTGTGTGCGCTCAAACTCTGTTTTCTTTGCGCACTCTGCTCTGTAATTCTCAACCTCGTCAAAGTTCTCAATCATATCCTTATACTTGTCAAGCATAGGATGCTCAGGTGCCATAACCATGAAGGTTACGCCGAAGAGAGTGTCGGGACGGGTTGTATAGATGCGGAGTTTTTCGTCTGTATTCTTAACCTTGAAGTTAACAAATGCACCTGTTGATTTGCCGATCCAGTTTTCCTGCTGGAGCTTTACATTGGGAAGGTAGTCAACATCGTTAAGACCTTCAAGAAGCTTGTCGGCATACTCTGTAATACGAAGGTACCATACATCCTTAGACTTCTGAACAATGTCGCTGTGGCAGATGTCGCATTTGCCGCCCTGTGAGTCCTCGTTTGAAAGAACAACCTTACATGAAGGGCAGTAGTTAACAAGAGTCTTGTCACGGAATGCAAGACCGTTTTCAAACATCTTGAGGAAAATCCACTGTGTCCACTTATAGTAGCCCTCTTCAGTTGTGTCGATAACTCTGTTCCAGTCGAAAGAGAAGCCGACGCGCTTGAGCTGTGAAGTGAACTTTGCAATATTGTTGTCGGTAACCTGTCTGGGGTGGATACCTGTTTTGATTGCATAGTTTTCTGTGGGCAGACCGTAAGCATCAAAGCCGATGGGGAAAAGCACATTGTAGCCTTCCATTCTGCGCTTACGCGAAACAACCTCAAGACCTGAGTAAGCCTTGATGTGGCCGACATGCATGCCTGCGCCGCTGGGATAGGGGAACTCTACAAGAGCATAGAACTTTTTCTTGTCAGAGCCGTCTTCTGCGTTGAAGACACCTGCCTCTTCCCATTTGTCCTGCCATTTTTTCTCTGCTGATTTAAAATCGTAATTAGCCATAATTTTATCAATCCTTTGCAATTGCTGATAATTATCTCATTCTGTGATAAGGTGTGAAATGTCAACCTGTGCGGCATCCGCCCAGAGTCGCTCAAGATTGTAATAATCTCTCATTTCGTTTAAGAAAAGATGAACGATAACATCGTTGAAGTCAAGCAGAATCCAGCCTGTTGCCTTGCCCTCGACATGAGAAGCGAACACGCCGAGCTTTGCCATTTCGTCCTCAACATCATCGGCAAGTGCCTTGACATGAGGGTTTGATGTGGCGGAAGCGATAACAAAATAGTCCGAAACAATTGTAATGCCTGCGGTTTCTATCGCAACAATATCCTCTGCCTTCTTTTCATCAAGCACCTTTACAATGCTTTCAAGCATTTCCTTTGAGGTCATTTTCATAAGCCTCCTTCTTTTATCTTTTATATATAGTATATATAATTTTACAAATACATATCATATCACAATAAAATCCAAATTGCAACTTAATAATTAATAAAAAATCAGTCCTCGGCAAACGGCAATGCCAAGGACCGATTTGTTAAATTACGTAATACTCAACCATGCTTACAACGGAGTTCTGTGTATAAACGGTAATTCCCGCATCAGCAGATTTATCGTAATTGAATTTCTTAATATGAAACTCTATATTATATTTTCTTTTCATTGACTGAGGCTCTTCCGTTAAGCTTATGGGACACAAGCCGAGCTCTCTGAACTGTGCAATCAGTTCACTCTCCGTCATCCCCTCATAAAACTGCTCCGTATACGCCTTAAAAGAAGCGTCCGTCGCCTTCTTTATCTCGGTCGGCTCCGGGTTTGCCGTTACGGTTATTTTTACAATTTTATCAGTTCCGAGCTCATCCCTTGCGTTTACTGACAGCGTTTGGTCGGGCGTATAAAAAATGCCTATGGAGTCTTCCCGTTTAACTGCGCCGAAGGCTTTCAGACGGTTTTCAAAATCCGACAAAGACATCTCATTATTATATCCGTCGGCACAGAAAGTATCGATATATTCAAACATTTTTGCTCTGCTTTCGTCTTCATCCGAATTGTAAACTTCTATTCTTTCCGCTCCGGAATATTCATTTTCCTCATTACCGCCAAATAAATTGCCTTCATTTATCAGTCCGCCCATATCGTTCACATCCCAAATTACCACGCCGACTGCGGCACAAAGAGCAACAGCCGCAACACAAGCAAACACCGCCGCCTTTATCTGCAATTTTTTGCGTGCAGAATTGTTGTTAATGCTTTCAAGCCACACACACACAAACCACGATGCCGTAACCGATGCAACAATAACAACCGCAAGCATAACATCAAGCAGTATATTTTCGCAGAGAACATCTGCTATGCTGAAGCCGAATTTCAGAAAAGAAGATGCAAAGGACAATGCTACAAAACCGCCGGCTATGGCTACACCAAGAAAATAAACAGCAAATAAACCATAATTGACCTTTTCGCCCTTTTTCGGCTTCATTTTATAGCTGAGCGGTACAAGAACGGAAAAACCGACAGCAAAAAGCACAGTATAAATCAGATGATTTGCAAGCGTTTTGCCGTAAGAAACATCAATGATATAAGGTAATGCCTCATTCGCTGACTCCTCAAACACCTCTTTTGTATGATATATCGACTGCAAAGTAGTCAGCAGCGAGAATAACACACCAATCATAACCTCAGACAAGGCAAAGATATATTTTGCGGTTACTCTTTGTGCTGCAGTATTCGGAAGACATCTTGAATAATCTGCCCAAGCTGTTCTTTTATCTTCAGAAAAACAAGCTGCCGCCGATGCTATCATCATAAACAAAGGAAGTATTGTCATTGTAGTTGATGCCGAAAAAACCGAAAATGCGGTAAACAGTATAACTATAAGTAAAAACGGAAGCCGCGTTGCCTTCCACAAGTAAAACTCTTTTAAAAGTGTAGCTTTCATTCTTATCACCCCTTCAATTTGCAAGCAATTATCTTCCGCTCATATACATAACAAATAGCTCTTCAATACCAATCGGGTTAATCTGCATACCCTCAGGTATAAAGCCTCTTTCAACTATCGCCTCAACACCGTAAGGGCTTTCGCGCTTGCTTTTTACAGCCGCCTCTGGTATCGACTCAAGCTCCTGTGCGGTGCACTGAATAATGCCGTATTTTTCGAGTAGTCTGTCCTTTTCTTCGCAGAGCACAAGTCTGCCGTGCTTCATAAAAGCAACATAATCGCAAAGCCTTTCAAGGTCGCTTACAATATGAGAGGAAATAAGCACAGAATGCGTTCTGTCACGTGTAAATTCGTTGAACATTTCCACAATCTCTTTGCGTATTACGGGGTCAAGGCCGCTTGTAGGCTCGTCGAGTATGAGCAGCTTTGCATCGTGAGAAAGTGCAGAAGCAATGCCGAGCTTCATTTTCATACCTGTTGAAAGCTTTTTGAACGCTTTCTTCTTATCAACACCAAAACGGTCAAGCAGGCTGAAAAACTTGTTCTCATCCCAATGCGAATATGTATGCTTCATAACCGAGTTTAACTGTACTGCGGTCATAACATTCGAAAAGGCAGGTGTTTCCATAACAACACCTATGTCATCTTTTGCGAGTATTCTTTCTTCTGCCGTATTTTTGCCGAGCAGGCTTACAGTGCCGCTGTCACTTTCAAGCACATCAAGAATCAGCTTTATCGTCGTGCTTTTTCCGGCACCGTTTTCGCCTACCAGACCCATGATACAGCCTGTGGGCAATGAAAAGCTGACATCTTTAAGCTCAAAGCCTTCAATGTCCTTTTGAGCTTTGTACTTCTTACAAAGTCCGTTAACCTCAATGGCATACATATTTATTCCTCCTCACTTATCAGTGTAAACATTTCTATTACTTCCTCATTGCTTAAATTACAGCTGTGCGCGAGCTCATTTATCTGCTGCATAAGCGCTTCCATTTTGCGCAGGTTTTCTTCTCTTATCAGTTCGGTGTTCTTCTGCGCAACAAAACTGCCCTTACCGGCAAAAGTATAAATGAAGCCCTCTCTTTCGAGCTCATCATAAGCCCGCTTTGTTGTAATTACGCTTATTCCCAAATCCTTTGCAAGACTGCGTATTGACGGAAGAGCCTCATCCGATTCCACCGCTTCGCTGATTATCTGATTCTTAAGCTGTGAATAAATCTGCTCGTAAATCGGTACACCGCTTTTGTAATTTATAAGTATTTTCATTCTCTTCACCTGCCAACTGTGTATATACAGTATATACAGTTCATCTGTGCTTTGTCAATACAAATCCTAATAAATTCCGCAAAAAAAAACAGAGATACTGTCCGTAAACCGGAAAGCATCTCTGTTAAGATTTAATTATTGATAAAAACAATTTTTGCCGTGTTGAGCGGTGCGGTTGCAATTGATGTGGAGGCGGTTTCTCCCGCTTTTACCGGTGCAATTGTATTTACCGGTTTTTTGTTTATTTTATTGCCTGCCGCATCATAGCAGTCATAGGTCAGGTTCACATACTGCACCGTACCCGATGCCTCAACAATCTCAAACTGCAGTGTTATAAGAATGCTTCCGCTCTGAGCAAGCATTGCCTCATGCGACTTTATACGAATTTTATCCTTATCCGTGCCGTAGGTGCCACTGTAAACAACCTCAGGCGCTTTGAACGGCACAGAAGTCGTTGTCGGCTTTGCTGTTGTTGAAGGCTTTGATGTGGTTTTATCCGCAGGCTTGAGCACATCAGCCGGACGGGTAGTTGTAGTTGTCGGCCTTGTTGTCTTAGGCGGATTCTTCGTTGCGGGCGGCTTGGCAGGCGGAATAGTAACGCGCTCGGTTGTGGTCGGGCGCTGAGTCAGCCTGTCGGGTGCAGGGGCACGCGTGGTATACAGCGTTATTCTTGTATAGCGCTGTGTACCGGACTGTGTCACCCTGTTGCCTTCAGCATCAGTGACAGCAAGCCTTGTCGGCTCGGTTGCAATGTTCACAGAGCCATTTTCTTCGGCAGCTGTTGTTATTTCTTCACCATGCTCATTTGTTGCCGAGGCTGAGGTTTTATCCGTTGTAGGATTTTTGTGAACACAGCCTGCTATTGCAACCGTAATTGCCGCAGCAAGAATTAAAGCTGTAAACTTTTTCATTTAAAAATCACTCAAATCAGAATTTGTCAACAAGCTCTTTGAGGTAAGCCTTGAAGTCTTCGCCGATTTCGTGGTGATTGAGAGCCACCTCACAGTTAGCTTTCATGATACCGAGCTTGTTACCCATATCGTAACGGATGCCATCGAAATCAAGAGCAAGAAGGTTGCCTTCCTTGCCAAGGCGTGCAAGAGTATCTGTAAAGTAAAGCTCTTCGCCTTCGGGAGTGTTTGCAAGGTCCTCTGCAAGGTAATCAAATACCTGGGGAGGAGCAACAACTCTGCCGAGGATTGAGAAGCAGGACATAATCTGGTCCTCTGTCGGCTTTTCAATGATGTTATGTACATCCATAAGTGCAGCATTGTCTGCGTGAGGAGTAACATCAAGTGAGCAGTACTTGGAAACATCCTTTCTCGGAACTTCCTTAACACCGACAATACCCTTGCCTGTTTTCTCGTAAGCATCAACAAGCTGCTTTGTTACGGGGTATTCGTCGTTGATGATAACATCGTCACCGTAGAGGATTGCAAACGGCTCGTTGCCGATGAAGCTCTTTGCGCACATGATGGCATGGCCGAGACCCTTTGTTTCCTTCTGGCGGAGGAAGTATACATTAGCAATGTTTGAGCAAGCAAGAACATCCTCGTAAAGATCCTTCTTGGAGGGGTTATCCTTAAGCTTGTCTTCAAGCTCATAGCTGTGGACAAAATGATCTTCTATAACACCCTTGCCTCGGTTTGTGATAATAAGAATATCCTCAATACCTGCAGCTGCAGCCTCTTCAACAATGTACTGAATAGCGGGCTTGTCAACAATGTTGAGCATTTCCTTCGGAACAGCCTTTGATGCGGGGAGAACTCTTGTGCCAAGACCTGCTGCAGGGATAATCGCCTTTTTGATTTTCATAGTAAATTCTTTCCTTTCTTGTATTAAGCAGTATTTATTTTATTAATATTATATCAGTGTCAAAAGATATGACGCCGCATAAATCAGAATGTCATAGGCAAGGTACGCACCCGCGCCTATAAGAATGTTTGTGCCGCCTCTGCGGAAAAGCTCAAGCTGAACAGACCGTTCATCCGTTGCATGCGATCGGACCTCAGTAATATCCGCACAGGCTTTCTTATAATAAATCCTGTCGGCAACAAATGCCGCAACAAGTTTCAGCAGCCACTGAAGCAGTGTAGGTAACATTACAGGCTTCGCCGCTTCAGCAAGCTGTGGAGAACGCTCCTCCAGAATCTGCATTGCAGCCTGTTCGTCACCGGATTCCAAAACTCGCGAAAACTCAACCGATGCCGATTCGTAAAGATCATAAAAGTTCTGTGTCGCAGGAATAAGGCAGATTCCTATTGCAACGAACAGCGCCGCAAAAATTGCTCCTGCCTTATGAAGCTTGCGATAGAAAAACCAATAGGGGGTAAAGAAAAATGCCGCCCAGTTAAAAGCAAACTTGCTGCCGTGCGATAATTTGCGAAACTTTTTGATATAGCTTGCACCTGCTGTGCGGCAATAGAGCGCAATATCGCCTGCTTTCAGACTGCCGATTTCTTCCGAATGGTCAAAGCCGGGTCTGAACTGTGCTATGGGCGGTTCACCCATCGGGTTTGCAAAAGGGATAAGCACCGCTCCGCATTCCGGACAGCGGAGCGTACCATTCGGGCAGGTGTGTCCGCAATCGGGACAGACTATGTCGAGGTTTTGCTGTGTATGTGTGTGCTGTGTCTGCTGCTCCGGCTGAGGAGGAATCTCCTTCTCCGGATTATCAGATTTTTTCCAGACAAAGTCTTCACCGTGCTTTTGTGTATTTGCACATTCACCGTGAGCAAACCAACAGACACGGTGGTGCGGTGTCGCACAATCGGGGCAGACAACGACATCGTCACCCTCAGTAAATTCAACGCCGCAGTAAGGGCAGTTTTCACCCGTATATCTCATTGCTTCTGTCATCCTTCCGTATACATATGGATAAACATAAATATACATTTACTATTTTACACAATTTAACACGCAAATTCAATGCAAATATATAATTATTTTTAAACTTTTATAAATTTTTTCAAGTCACTTTACATAAATGTAAAAATGTATTAAAATATATAATGATATTTTATGTATTTAAGTGGGTCGGCAAAAAATTTACAGCCGTAACCCTGGAAAGGATTACTTATGCTTCAGTTTGAAGAGCTCCGCCTTGAACTTCTTGAATGCCGCAAGCCGCTTGATGAGCTTGCAGAGGCACTCGGTCTTGACGAAATGCGCAAAGAAATTGCCATACTTGAAGAACAGGCAGCTGCACCCGATTTCTGGGACGATATGAAAAACTCGCAGAAAATTCTGCAGAAAACCGCAAGCCTTAAAAACAAGGTTTCAGCATACGAAAAGCTTAACACAGATTATGAGGATGCGCTCATTATGATTGAGCTTTCCGACGAGGAAGAGGATGAATCAATGTTCCCCGACTGCCGTGAGAGTGTTGACAATGTAAAGCGTGAGCTTGACAAGCAGACACTCAGCACACTCCTCAGCGGTGAGTACGACAGCAAAAACGCAATTCTCACCTTCCACGCAGGCGCAGGCGGCACAGAGGCTCAGGACTGGGCTTCCATGCTTGTGCGTATGTACACACAGTGGGCAACACAGCACGGCTACAAGGTCACAATGCCCGACTTCCTTGACGGTGACGAAGCAGGCTACAAGTCCGCTGTTCTTCACATTGAGGGTGAAAACGCATACGGCTACATGAAGAGCGAAAACGGTGTTCACAGACTTGTCCGCTGCTCGCCCTTCGATGCTTCAGGCAGAAGACACACTTCCTTTGCTTCTCTTGAAGTTATGCCCGAAATTGACGATACAATTGAAATTGACCTCAATATGGACGATGTCAAGATGGATGTTTACCGCGCAAGCGGTGCAGGCGGACAGAAGGTTAACAAAACCTCCTCTGCCGTCCGTCTTACTCACATCCCCACAGGCATTGTAACTTCCTGCCAGGTTGAACGCAGCCAGGTGCAGAACAGAGAAGTAGCTCTGCGTATGCTCAAATCAAAGCTTCTTGAAATCAAAGAGCGCGAGCACCTTGACAAAATTGAAGACATCAAGGGAGTTCAGAAGGACATTGCATGGGGCAGCCAGATACGCTCCTATGTTTTTATGCCCTACACACTCGCAAAGGACCACCGCACAGGCTTTGAAATGGGTAACATCAACGCGGTTATGGACGGTGACCTTGACGGCTTCATCAACGCATACCTCAAGCAGCAGTCACTTGAAAAGATGAGCGGCAATGAATAAAACAAAATATATTATAATTGCGGCTCTTGCAGTTGTTCTCGTTGTACTGGCAGTGCTCGGAGTCAGATATTCGGATAAGATTCTGCCTGAAACCACAATTACCGAAGACACACAGAGCAAGGAAGAAACAGCCACAGCAAAAGAAACGGGCACGATTGTTCCGCTTGTCGAGGCGCAAACACAGATTCTGAACGAAACCACAACAAAACCGCAGACCGTTTATTATACGGAACGATATGACGAGCACGCAAGCCGACTCAGCCAGGAAAGTGGCTGGAAGGATAATGACCTTACACAGGGCCTGCCCAAAATCAAAACAGGCAGTGTTTCAACAGTTAACTACATTTCCGACAAAGGCAGACGCACTGTAATAAGAATTGACAGCTTTGATTATACAAGCTATCTCAACTATATCGAAAGACTTGAAAAGGCAGGCTTTGCCGACAATAACGGCGGTGCACACATTCCCGAAAACGCACCTGCAACCGTTGCAATGTTTTATAACAGGTTTGACGGCAGCCGTTCCTTCGGTGTTTATTGGTACGGCGCACAGAGTGTTGCAGGCTTTGACTGCGAAATTGTTATTTCTGATTACGACCAGGCTAAATAAATATCATAAGGGACTGTAAAAACTTTCGCTTTTTACAGCCCCTTTTTCTTATGCGTAGTTTTATTTTTATCTGTACACTCTTACATTTGCGCGCAGCTTTCCTTTTTTTGTTTCGCGCACAATTCCTTCATAAATAAATCTGCCCTTTCCTCTTACGGAAACCGTGTCGTGTACATCAAGCTGTTTCGAGGGATTATCTGTCAGTATGCTGTTGATACTGACCATTCCCTTTTCTACAAGCTCTTTGCACACACTGCGCGACAGATTGTAGACAGATGCTATAACTCCGTCAAGCCGCTCGGAGGCAATGACAAACTCTTCCTCTTCGGGCAGTGCTACACTCTCAACAGGCGGAGAGCTGACTTCATTGCATTTAACGGTCGTGTGTTTAACTTGAGTAAGATTTTCGCGTATATACCCGCTCACACTCTCCATACAGAAAAGATAAGCGCAGTTCTCATAAACAATTATATCGCCGAGCACTTCCCTCTTAAGACCCAGCGCCATTACAGAGCCAAAAAAATCACGGTGAGTCAGCTCATCAGCAAACTTCTGCTGTACAGGCTTTATTTCAACCCACACGCAGGGCGGAAATGCTTCGTAGCCACAAAGCTCCTCACTGCCAAAGCAGGCAACTCGCCGCTCAGCACCGTCATAGCCGCCGCAAAAGCTCACCTCACCAAGCTTAAGGCTGAGCAAAAGAGCCTGCTGTGCAGTTGTCAGAAAATCGGAATAAACCCATATCCCTTTGTTAAAGCTTCGCGCTCTGAGTTCCTCAAAACGCTTTATAAGAAGCTGATTTTCTTCCGTCATAGTTCACCTCACAGATTGCGTGAGCGGTCAAAGAGCTTTGCCGCGCAGGGTCTGCAGACCTTTTTGCCCGAATAATCTATAACATCCTCTGTGCCCTCGCAGAAAATACAGCACGGCGAATACTTTTTAAGCATTATATATTCGCCCTGTGTAAAAATTTCAAGATAATCGCTGTTTTCTTTGAGTCCGAGCATTGTGCGTAGCTCTTTTGGTATTACAATTCTGCCGGCACTGTCAAGCTGTCTTAATATTCCCGTTGATTTCATAATAATCACTCCGTTAATCAAATAAGACAAAATTACCATAAAATGTCATTTTTGTCAAACCAAAAAGCAATGCGGTCACACAATCTGATTTGTGCAACCGCATTTTTATATATCAGTTTACAGCTGTGAGCTTTGTTTGATAAATTCTAACATAATCAACAATAAATTCTGTACGATAAGTATCTTTATCAAGCTTTGCAAGTTCCTCTTCAATGGGAATTTCAAGTGAAACTATAACATCCTCCATAACCTGAGAAACACCGTTTCCGAAGGTTGAGCGTACTGTTTCAACACCGTTCACATAAAAGATATATTCATCATCAGTCCATTCAAGACCGTAGGTGTTATACTCCTCATAGATGTTGTTGCCGTAAAAATCGCCGAGTCGCATCGACTGGAATCCCTCCTGCACGCCGTCAACACCTGCACAGTGAATTGTCTGCGCAACACCGTCAGCAGCAAGTCCCTTGCCCCAGTTCATTGATTCAAAAATATCAATCTCAGCACCGCCGACACCGCCCTTTGAAACGGATGCGGTATAAGGTGAATCTGCCTGAATCCAGAAGGCTGACCAGAAGCCGCCGCCTGCATTGCACTTGCAGCGAATTTCAAAATAGCCCTTGCAGTATCTCTCCTTGAGCTTGATCATGCCTGTGTACCAGCCCTCGCCGTAAGTACCGTCGGTCTGATAATCACCTGTCATTATAAGGTTACCGTTTTCAACCTTAACCTGACTTTCTGCATTAAAGCCGCCTCTGCGCGGACCGCTTCCTCTGTACTGCCATACATCTGTATCAAGGGTATTACCGTTGAATTCGTCCTCAAAAACAAGCTCATAGCCTGTAAGGTCAAGCGCTTCGCCGCGAGGAGTTGTGGGCAAATCAAAAAGCACAAGACCGAAAAGCTCGGCAATCGCAACAACTGCCGCAATTATCTTTTTTGGTGAGAAGGTGAAAAGCTGTTTGAAATATTTTCCGAATTGGTTCACACCCCACATCTGTCTTGGGGCAAGTTTCAGAGTTTCAACCAAGAATTTTTCAAGCATAACCGTTTCTCCTTTATTAAATCAAAGCTTTATTTTGAAAACAACCTTTGTAACCTCTGCACTCTCTGCACCGACATTCACACAAGGCTTGTGAGCATCCTCAGGCAGAACAAATATGAATGTGCCTTTATCAAGAAGCACACTGCTGACATATTCGGGGTCCGCATAAAAGCCTATGTCGCCGCCCTTTGAAAATTCTTCACTCAATTCAACCTTACAAGCTGAAATATGTGCCCAGTCAATACGCTCTGCACCCTTGAGCACAACCTGCACATCAGCATATCTGCGGTGCGCTTCAAGCTGTCTTTCCTCTGCAGGAAATGTTGTGTAGGTGGAAATATTCGCACTGAGCTTACCGGGTATGATTTCATAGCTTCCGTCCGGCTTTTCAGCCTCGGAATACTCCTTTAAAAATTTGTAAACCTGTTCAAGCTCCGGACATACACTGTAGTAGTATTTAAGATCTTCTGTTTTACCTGTTATCATCGGAATATCCCCCGTTCATTCATTTGATTTGATTATAATTAAAAATACAATGCGATACAAGCTATTTTACAAAAAAATAAATCAAATAGAATATTCGTGCTTTTTTGCTCGGCAATATGCATTAACACCATTAAAAAAAAGTGTGCAAACTGCACAAACAGAAGTTTATTGAATTTAAGCTGTTTGGCGTTGCCGCCGATTTTTGTCAAACAGCCGTTTAATTCATTGACGAGGCTGTTTTTTGTGGTATAATATGTATTGTAAACCAAACAAAACCGCAGGCTTTCCGCCTTCAAAATCAACATCAGAGGGAGATTGTTTCACTATGTATATTAAAGAAGTAACAGTTCAGAACAAGGTTGGTCTTCACGCACTTCCCGCATCAGATTTCACACGCCTTGCAAGAAGCTTTGATTCATCAATCTGGGTAGAAAACGGTGTTACCAGCATCAGCGCAAAAAGCCTTGTCGGTGTTCTCACTCTCGGCATTATGAAGGATGCTCATATCCGTATCATCGCTAACGGTCAGGACGAAGTTAACGCAGTTGACGCACTTGTATATTTTGTTGAGTCCGGCTGTTCAAACGATGCCCTTCTTGAAGCTCTCGCGCGTTTCAAGGAAGGCCGCGCAGAATAATCTCAACAAGCTTATTAACGAAACTTGTCATGTGCACACCACGCGTGACAAGTTTTTTTATTTTTACTGGGCAGACATTAAAAAAGCGTTCATTGCAGTTAATTGCAGTGAACGCTTTTATTTATTTGATATAAGGTAACGGGTTAACACAGTTACCGTTCACGATAACCTCAAAATGCAGGTGAGCGCCTGAGCTGTTACCGGTGTTACCTACACGGCCTATCGCCTGTCCGCGTGAAACGCGCTGGCCGACAGATACTGAAATAGAACCGTCAAGCATGTGTGCATAACGCGTTTTCACACCGTTACCGTGGTTGATAACAACCTGGTTACCGTAGCTTCTGTTGCTGAACTTAACAAGCTCAACCGTGCCGCTGTCAGCTGCAAGCACGAGCTTGCCCGATGCATTGCCGCCTGAAATGTCAAGACCTGTATGCCAACCGCTTCTGCGGTTACCGTAGTATGATGTTATAGTATAAAGTCCTGAAACCGGCCACACAAACTTGCCCTTTGAAACAACCTCATATCCGCCTGTATAAACGGAAGGCTTCTTTGTGCCGACCTGAATTTTTTCGGTGATGGGGTTTATGAGTGTAACACGGTCAATCTCTCTCGCCTCGGTCTGCACACCGTCGATGTATGTTGCAAGATATGTAACCTTGTCAGTACCCTTGACACCTTTTCGGATGACGCGTTTGTCACCTCGGAACAACTTTGAGGATTCAACCTTTTCAGTTTCGTAGGGTGTGGATTCGTTTCTTTCAACAACCTTGATTATTTTTACACGCACAAAATTCACTTCAGATGAAATGGTAAGCTGCGTGCCTGTTTTGAACACCTTAAAGTTTACACCGGGGTTGAGCGACCTGAGCTCTGATGTTGAAATTCCGAATTTCTTTGCAACACCCGAAGGAGTATCGCCGTTTTGAATATTATAATAGATGGCCTCGCTCTTTTTCTCGTTTTCGAGTGTATCAAGCAAGGTTGATGCTTCCCACATTGTATCGGCATCATCAGGATACAAGCCCTGTACAAATTTTACATCTTCAACAAAGTCGGCGAATGAGTTTTCGTCTGCCGCATCTATTTTATATTTTTCCTCTGCCGCCTTAAGTATGTTATTGAAAACACTTCGTGCATCCGTTTCATTTTTTACGGCACATATAAAATCGTCATCAATATAAACACCGCAGGCGCTTGTAAGCTTCGAATCGGAGTTTTCAATAATCTTGTCACTTATTGCATCCGCATCGCTAAGTTCATTGCGCTTTACGCGAGTAATTTTGTAGGTCGGGTTTGCAATTAGAGCTTCTTCATTACTGTCAAGACCGGAATCAATTCGGTCTTTTACAATTGTACGCGCCTTGATAAATACAGACTCATTGCTGATATAGCCGAGCGAGCACATCTCTCCGTTATTTTCAACAATAACCTCAAGCGCATAAGTTGAGCTTGTCCATGATGTAACAGTAACAACCAATATTGCCAGTGCCGCAACAGGCATTGCTACATTTGCAATGCTTTTAAATATATCGGGGTGATGTCTGACAGCTGTTTTACTGTATTCCAAAAACTTTTTGAATTTTTCCTTCGGAGAGCCTTTGAAGGATTTTTTTATATTCTGCGCAGCCTTTTTCGACTCCGTTCTGAGCTTGCGCATCTCTTCGGCTGTGTTTTTGAACGATCGGAGAAGCACCTTATCGCACAGCACAACAAATATTCCGAAGAAAATGGAAACGGCATGCATCGGACGGCGCATAAACGATTTTAATGTGTAGCCTATATGTCGCACACGCCGAATTATCTGAAGGCCGAACATATAAATCCAGTCGTAAAGCTCGCTTGTGTCGCGCTGGGTTATTTCAACCGGAGCATGTCTTTCGGGGGTTGCTTCATTCACCGGCTCAGCTTTGATTGAAGGCCCGGATTTTGCCTTTGCCTTGACGGGCTTCGGCTTTTCTATTCCGAAAATAGGCATATCAGCAAGAAAGCCGAATATTCCGTATTCACTTAAACTGCTGTCAGCAGTCTGAGAAGAATTTTCTATATCTGAAACAGAAATATACTCTTCATCCTGTAAGGAATCATTCTTGATTTCTTCCGTCAATCGTGCAACCTCCTTTACAAAAATTACAAAGTTGTAACAATTTAAGTTAAATGGTTACAACTTTGTAACCATTATAACACCGTTACAGCAGTTTATTATTACAAAAAAGAATTATAATTCGATTATTCAGGATATGTGAGTGTTTCAACACTTACATTTTTCATAATCTCACACATTCTTGAAGCCTCTGCTTTTGCACCCGCAAGGTCATGGTCACGGTAGTTTCCGCATTCTTTTTCGCTTACACCGGGAATTTCACCGTCATAAGCGGCAATAAACTCAAAAGCCTGCTTCGTAAGGTCAACAGCCTGCTCCGGACTAACATCCGTACCTCTTACAAGAAAGTAAAAGCCAGTGCGGCAGCCCATTGGGCCAAAGTAAATCACACCGTCGCTCAAGGGTGAATTACGCACAAATGTTGCAAAAAGATGTTCAACAGTGTGAATTGAAGCATTGTCCATGACCTCCTCTATATTAGGTCTGCGACAGCGGATGTCATAAGTTACAATGTCGCCGTCAACACGCGAGGTATACATACCGCATGGAAGAATTGTGTGGTCAATTGTAAAACTTGCAATTTTCTTCATTTTGTTTATCTCCTTGAAAAAGATATGTCAGATTTTAAAAATATGCTTTGCAATGCCGCTTCTGACAAGCAGTATCCGAAGCGGAATGCCGAGCAGGCAGCACACTGCCATTTCACCTGCGCCAACCTGAAGCGCAGACATTACGAAACCCACCCATGTAATGCCCTCCGGCAGAAAAACGGCAATTTCAATTCCGATTATGACCGCGTTGAAAACAGTTGAGAACAGCGGAGCAAGCATATAACCTGCCTTGCTTTTTACATTTCTCGTCGCATAAGTAAAATAAGCGGCAAGAAAAGTTGCAAGAGTACCGAGCACAATATCAAGAATACCGAAAGGGCTGTTGAGGTTGCCTATAAAACAACCGATTGTCAGGCCCGGAATCGCAGCAGGAGTAAAACAGGCAAGCACAGTGAGAGCTTCTGAAAAGCGGAACTGAATACTGCCATAGGCAAGATTCAGAAAGCTTGCCGCATAAGTGAGCGCGGCATAGAGCGCCGCAATAAGTGCCGCCTGAGCTATGTAAGCAGGGGCCTTTTGCTTCTTTTTCATCCTCATTTTCTTCTTTCATAAAATTACACTAAATTTTATTATAACTAATAAACAGTATATTTGTCAATCAAATATAAAAAGCTTTCCTTTTTTTCAACAGCAAGACAATTGATGACATTACATAACTTGTACAAATGAAAATAATATTGTATAATATATTTAATATTTTTACGGAGTAAATTTTTATGCCTCTTACAATAATTCGTCAGGATATAACAAAAATTGAATGTGATGCAATAGTCAATCCTTCAAACAGACACTTGCAACCCGGCGGAGGAACAGACCTTGCCGTGCATAAGGCGGCCGGCTCCGAGCTGTTAACCGCCTGCAAGGCTCTGGGAGGCTGTGAGGTCGGCAAAGCAAAAATTACACAAGGGTATAATCTGCCCTGCAAATATGTCATTCACACGGCAGGTCCCGATTGGCACAGATTTATCAACCCTGACAAAGTGCTGATTTCCTGCTACAAGGAATGTCTTAAGCTTGCAAAGGAATACGGCTGCGAGTCGGTTGCGTTTCCGCTGATTGCATCGGGTGCATACGGTTGCCCGAAAGAAAAGGTTTTAAAAATTGCCACTGATGTTATAAGTGAGTTTCTTTTTGAAAATGAGATGCTTGTTTATCTCGTTGTTTATGATAAAAAATCATTCGGAATAAGCAAAAAAATATTCAGTGAAGTTAAGTCTTATATTGACGACAACTATGTTGATACCCATTCACAGACTGAGATAAGATATAACACAAGCTGTTCCGTACCTTTTCCAAACCACCCTGCACAACGCCGTGACAGTGAAACCGAAGAGTTTGACAAGTGCGCAAGCTTAAGGCTGTCCGATGAAGCTGAGTACGGCTTTTGCGAAGATAGCCTGTCCTTCGATTCGTCGGAGTATGAGCTTTCCTTCGACACCTGCGAATCAGAAAAGGCTGAGCTCAGTCTTGAAGAAATGCTTAGGAATATGGACAAGGGCTTTTCGGAAACACTTTTTTACTACATAGATTTGTGCGGTGTTACAGATGTTGAGTGTTATAAGCGCTCTAACATAGACAAGAAAACTTTTTCAAAAATCAAGTGCAACAGAAATTACAGACCGAGCAAGAAAACTGCAGTTGCATTTGCGGTAGGGCTGAAGCTTAACCTTGAACAGACAAATCATCTTCTCAACACTGCAGGCTACAGCCTATCAAAATCGGATATATTCGATGTGATTATTATGTATTTTATTTCAACGGGCAACTACAAAAACATTTTTGATGTCAACGAAATGTTGTACCGCTTTGATCAGGTTATGCTTGGTGTTTGAAATTCCGATTGCAGGGAGGCAAAAAAATGGGAGCAATGCTTATCGGTATGGCAACCGGCGGATTTGCGTTGGCTTGCAGTGCCTTAATAGTAAACATTGTTGCTGCAGTGATTATTTTTATTGATGCTCACCGCCGTAAAATGAAAGCGGCTCTATGGTCGTTTGCGACACTGTTTTTCGGCTTGGCGGTTGTCCCATTTTACTTAGTTATAAAAATGAAAATCATCAAGCAAAAATGCAGCCGGTGCGGTGCGAAGGTTGATAAAGATTCAGTTTTCTGCATGCAATGCGGCACAAAAATTGAAAAATAATTTACGGTAAAGGAACGATGGATATGGCAGATTCAATTTATAAGGACACAAGAAAAAATCATGATATGACAAGGGATGAGGTTTGCGATAAGGCTTCTGAGCTAAACTATCCGCTTCAACCCGAAAGACTCGAAAGAGTTGAAAACGGAAAATATCCCATAACCCCCGATGAGGTTATGCTCCTTTCTGAGATATTCGGCGAGCCGACACTGTGCAACCATTACTGCGCAAACGAGTGCCCCATAGGTGAAAAATATGTGCCCGAAATCAGGGTTAAGGATCTCACGCAGATTGTTCTTGAAATGCTTTCTTCTCTCAACTCTCTGAAAAAAAGGCAGGAAAGACTCATTGAAATAACTGCTGACGGAATGATTGAAGATGATGAAATAAAAGACTTTGTTTCAATACAAAAGGAGCTTGAGCACATTTCAATTACCGTTGAAACCCTTCAGCTGTGGTCCGAGCAGATGATTGCCGACAAAAAAATAAACATAGAAAAATACAACGAAATAAAGAGTAAGCTTTAAAAGCTGCACAAAGTGTAATTTTTGGTCAGCTTTTTTTGCAGAAAGTGCCGTTCCGTTTCCTTTCGCGTTACAGTATTATGTTATTAAAGGAAGGAACGGAGGACGATTGATATGGATCCGTACAGAAGAATGCTTGCAGTAAGGCTTAGCCATAAGCTTCGCGAAAATTCTGCTTATGCACAAAATCTGGGGGTTGAAATATCAACCGTCCTTCGACAACCAACCGAAAAAAGCGAAAATCACAGTATTTTAAAGGAGAAAGCAACCAATGAGCAAGTATGCCGTAATTGACCTGGAAATGTGCGGTGTTCCGAAAAACAAACGGTGCGGCTACGCATTTAACCAGGAAATTATTGAAATCGGCGCTGTTATGCTTGACGATTCGTTTCATATAACGGATGAATTCAAAACCTTCGTTGCGCCGCAGTACGGCTTCATTGATTCTTACATTGAAAGCCTTACAGGAATAAGCAACGACGATACCGCTTCAGCACCCGTAATAGCAGATGCACTTGAAATGTTTCTTGAGTGGCTTGGCAGCGATGCGGTTATGGTTGCATGGAGTACGAATGATGCCTATCAGCTGCGAACGGAAACACAGCTCAAAGGCATTGAGCTAAAAGCGCTTGACGCGATTCTTGACACATCGGTTGACAGCCAGATGATGTTTTCCGAAAAAATGGATACCGAAAAGGTGTATAAGCTTTCCGAAGCTCTGGCTATTGCGGGCATTCCTTATGACGAGGGTGCGCACGAGGCACTTGTTGATGCGCGCAACACGGCAAAGCTTTTCTGCAAGATGATGTCAGACGAAAATTTCACTCTCAGCCCATACATTATGAATGAATCGGGCAGCAAGGGCGCTTTCAGCCCGTTTGCAGACCTGCTCAAAGACTTCAGTGCAGTTGTCTGATTTTATTAAGGAGGAACATATATGATTGAAATTATCTTCACTATAATTGCAATTGTGCTTTTTGCCAAGGCAATAGGTCTTGTGCTTAAACTTACATGGGGCGCTGCAAAAATCGTCGCAGTAATTCTTCTTGCACTTGCTGCACCGGTGTTTATAGTATGTCTGCTTGCCATGGGCGGATTCCTTCTGCTGATACCTATCGGTCTGATTGCAGGCATAATAGCACTGATAAAAATTTTAACTTAATTTAAAAACATATTAAACGAAGCAAAATCATAAGTATGACTTTGCTTCGTTTTTTTGCTCATTCAATTTTTAATTCTGTTGATTTTTGCTTTTTTAAAAATTTTTACTCTACAGGTTTTGCCTTTGCTTGTTATTAATAATTTAGATTTTAATATTCTTTCCTTTTTATTTTCTTATTTTTCACTAAAGCAATGTCAAACAACAAAACACTTTTGCATTTAAAAACGACACTTTTGCACAATCGGCAAAAACGGTTGACAAATTATTTCTATATTGCTACAATGAAAAAAATTATTGAAAGGCAGGTGGACAAAATGACAAACTCAACAGCATACATGATTGATCATCTTATTATTAAGATTTTGGCTCGGAGTGTCGTTTTGTCCGCTGATATTAGCTGACAAACATTAATTCATTGCGTTTATGACACTTCCGCATTAAAACGGAGGTGTCTTTTTTTATCCGGGTACAGATATTGAAGAAAGAATTTGAGGTTAGATATGAAAATCTGTATATGTGATGACGACTCATTTACCAAAAGAGAAATCAGAAGCCTGCTTGAAAACTTTGCAGAGTCTGAAGATGGCTTCGATGTTTCTGATTTCTCTTGCGGTGAGGACCTGATTGAATACTACAACAGCGGCAACGGCTTTGATATTGTTTTTCTTGATATAGAGATGAAAGGCATGAACGGAATTGAAGCAGCCGAAAACATAAAATGCATTGCGCCCGAAACAATTATTATTTTTGTTTCGAGTCATCCGAACTATGTTTTTGATGCATTCAGAATTGAAGCTCTTCATTTTCTGGTCAAGCCTGTTAAGAAAGATGAATTTGCCGAAGTTTTCACAAGAGCTATGAAGAAATACACAGCTGTAAACGCAAGCGTTGTCCTAAAGTGGGAAAGCACAAGGAACAAAATCAGAATCAGCAATATCAGCTATGTTGAAGGTTATCGCAGACATCTGAGTGTTCATACGGCTAACGGCGTTTATGAAGCCGTAGGCAAAATTTCCGAGATTTATGATGCGCTCAGACCTCACGGCTTTGTCCGCGTGCATCAGGGATTTATTGTCAATATGAACTACATAAAAAACTTCAACACAAATGAGGTTGAACTGACCGACGGCTCAAAGGTTGCAGTCAGTGTCAGAAAAAAACAGGAGGCCTTAAAGGCTTACGATATTTTTATAAGAAAGTGGGGTTGGTGAAATGTTAAGAATAATTGCATATTTCCTGTTTGCTTGCTTTGAAATTTATACAATGGATATACTTTTTTCCAACCTTTCAAAAAGAAAACTAAAGGGCATACAACTCGCTGTATTTATGATTATTGCAACAACAGTCAATACCGTTGTTTCATATTTCTTTGCGGGTACGGGTGCGATGTTGCTTGGATTGGGAGTTGTTACGGCATTTGTTTTTGCTCTTGTTTACAGAGTAAAAGTGCATTTTGCCATTATCAGCAGTGTTCTTTTTGTTATGATTCAAGCAGGTGCAGAAACAATAGTAACTCTTTTGAGCGGAATGCTTATGGGCAAAGAATCTCTTGATTTTCTTCAGAATGATGAAGTCTTTCTCGGAATGGGACTAATATGCAAATTCTTTGCGTTTTTCCTCATCTTCTTTGTTTCAAAGAAAATAGGCAAAATTGACCTTGGAATTTCCGGCGGTCTTTCAGCAATGCTCATAATTCAGCCGATAGCAACAGTTTTTGTTACGCTCGTTATATGCAAATGCACATATGAACTTGAAAGCATTCCTGCGATTTTGTTCTCTGCGGTTGCAATTCTTATGATTGCCGCAAACTTAATTACCCTCTTTCTTATTTACAGACAAAAGGACTATGTTGAATCGAAGACAAAGCTCGGCTTTGCCAATGAACAAATCAAAAATCAGCTCGCTCACTATGAGGAGCTTTATCGCTACCAAAGCGAAATCCGCGCATTCAGACATGATATAAAAAACAAACTGCTCTCCGTTTCGGGCCTTCTTGCCGACGGTCAGGTTGATGCCGCCGTCGAAGCAATAAAGGGTGAAGCGGATTTTCTCGACGAAGCCAACAGCTCGGTTATAAATTCGGGCAATCCTGCTGTTGATGCCGTTTTACAGTCAAAGCTTGCCGTTGCGGAAAGCAAAGGCATAACACTTGAGTTTTCTGTTAAGATTTCGGATAAAATCAATGTTGATCTGCTTGAGCTCGGTGTACTTATCGGCAACGCTCTCGATAATGCAATCGAAGCAGCTCAGGCACTTAAAGGCAGCACAGAAAGAACTGTTTTTGCACGCATTATAACTATGGGCGGCAGAATAGTTGTATCCGTTGAGAATCCCGTTGAAGCCGATGTTGACACAAAGCATATCGGTACCGCAAAGGCTGACAAGCTCAACCACGGCTACGGACTCAAGAGCATGAAAACAATTGCTCAGAAATATGACGGCGATGTTTTTGTTTCCTGCGAGGGAAATAATTTTACAACAAGCATCAACATCTGCAACACTTTTGAACATTAAAAAGACACTATTGCAGAACATATTTCAATCGTTTGTTTTTTCATTTATCATTAATACTGAAGCAGCGGAGGCTTGTCTTCCGCTGCTGTTTTTTTGCACATTAAGGAGGGAAACTTTCATGAAAAGTTTAGTAGTTATATTTTTCATATCCGCAGGCATTCTCTTTGTTTCAGGAGTTTTCGCCTGCTGCATAAAAATCAAAAATAAAGCATTCAGTAATTCAGGTGTATGGTTGATTATTACAGGCGCCCTTAAGGCAGTATGCGGACTTATTGCTATAAGTGATCCTGTGTTTTCAATTATCAGCATCATAGTTGGTCTGGCAGTAATAAGCGCCGCAAAGTACTTATTAGACAATTAAGGAGATGCAAGAAAATGAGTTCAAAACGAAAAAAATACAATTATCCGGGCAACCTTAAATTTATGCTCAGGGAGCATTGGGACTTTGATAAATCCTATGTGCTTTTGCAAATCGGTCTGACACCGCTGGGCGCATTGACATCGGTTGTTGCGGCATATCTGCCGAAAGTAGTTCTCGACTGCGTTGAGAGCAAATCCGAAATTTCCGATCTGCTTATAAAGGTCGGTGTTATGTCAGCCGTACTTATTGTTTTCAGTTATTTGCAGGGCGTTTTGCAGAACAAAAGCTGGACAGGAAGAATGCTTACCCGTGATATATTGCTCCACAGGCTTATCTGCAACAAAGTAATGAGCATGGATTATAACAACTATACCTATAACGAAACCCGCGTTCTGCGAGAAAAAGCGTGGAATGCGATTCACGGCTGGGATGGCAGCGTTGCAAGGTTTATTGAGCTTAACTGTACCGCCGCATCATCGTTTTTTGGCTTTTCGGCCTTTACGGCAATTATCGTTGACTGTAATCCTTGGTTTATTCCCATCCTTATTCTTTGCTACGGAATAAGTATGCTGGGTTGGATGATATTCCAGAAATGGAAGGACAAAATGAAGGACAAGGTTGCGGAAATCTTCCTTCGTCTGCACTATGTGACATACCGTTCAAAGGATTTTTCAAACGCTAAGGACGTGCGTATTTACAATATGTCCGACTTCCTTATGAAGAAAATCGACAAACACCTTGACGATGCAAACGGCTGGAACATTCTTCGCAACAACGGTCATTATTTCAACTGTATGCTCGAAGATGTTTTTAAGTTCGGCGTGAGCATTGCTGCTTATATTTATCTGATTCATCTCAAGCTCAATTCCGATATGACTCTCGGTGACTTTTCGCTTTACTTCGGTGCGATAACCGGTTTCGGTCAGTGGCTTGCAAGGCTCGTTGATTCAATTTCGGAAATCATTTCGGGCGCACACAATGTAAGCGACTTCAGAAGCTTTCTTGATATTGAAGATAAAATGAACAAAGGCAAAGGTGAAAAGCTGCCTTGCGGCAATGAGCTGCCCTGTGAAATTGAGCTTAAAAACCTTAGCTTTTCATATGATGAAGCCGAAAAGCCTTCCGTTGACAACCTTTCGCTTAAAATCAATAAGGGTGAAAAAATTGCCGTTGTCGGTGTTAACGGTGCAGGTAAGTCAACCCTTGTGAAGCTGATATGCGGACTTTTCATTCCTCAGGAGGGTCAGGTGCTCATTAACGGCGTTGACAGCCGACTTTTCAACCGTGACGAATACTATGAGCTTTTCTCAACTCTGTTTCAGGATTGTTCACTGCTGCCTGCAACCGTTGCAAAGAACATTGCACTCTGCAAAGAAAACAAAATTGACCGTGACAGACTTCGTGAATGTATGCGTCTGGCAGGAATACTTGATAAGGTTGAGAGCCTGCCGCAGAAAGAAAACACTCTGCTTGTGCGTGAGGTTCACGAGGGTGCGGTTGCGTTTTCTGGCGGTGAGCTGCAGCGGCTTCTGCTTGCAAGGGCACTTTACAAGGACGCTCCGATAATCATACTTGATGAGCCGACTGCCGCGCTTGACCCCATAGCAGAAAACGATATGTACCTCAAGTACAGCGAGCTTACTAAGGACAAAACCGCAATTTACATATCTCACCGACTTTCCTCAACCCGATTCTGCGACAGAATCATTCTTCTTGATGATGCAAAAATTGCCGAGACGGGAACACACGAGGAGCTGCTCGCACTCGGCGGAAAGTATGCCGAAATGTTTGAAACTCAGAGCAAATATTACAGAGAGGAGGCGGTAGTATGAAAAAGTTTTTCAGTGACCTGAAAGAAGATTTTGAGATAATCAGACAAGGTCTGAAGCTTGTTAAAATATATCTCGGCAAAAACTATTTTTCGCTCAACCTTATTGTTAAAATCCTCCGTGCCGTGTCACCGTATATCACAATTTACTGCACAGGTCTTATTATCACCGCACTGACTCAAAAGCAGAGCTTTGAGCAGATTCTGGTTTACGTGCTGGTTGCAACCGTTTCAACGCTTATAATTGATGTAATCATCCGTACCGTCAACCGAAAGGCTCTTATAATGCTCAACAGCTGTTGGGAAAAGCACGCTGCTCTTCTCTCACGAAAAGCGCTTGAGCTTGACTATGCCAAGGCTGAAAGCTCCTCTGTTCAGGAGCTGCGAGGCAAGATAGAAGAAAATGCCAACAACGGAAACGGTCTTACATGGGTTGCCGAATGTGTAGCTGAAATGATAGCCTGCGTCTTCTCAATTATAGTTGCAATTGTTATGATTTCGGGCATGGTTTTCAGCAGGTCGCAAACACCGCTCAGCGGTTTTATGGCTTTTGTTGATTCGCCTTTGTTTGCCGTCAGCCTTATCGCTTTTTCTGTTGTTGTTATTGCTGTTTCTGTCAGATACCACGGACTCAGCGAGAAAAAACAGTTCAATATTTTTAACCGCGCCGTCAAATTCAATCCTATTCTTGAGTATTATAATCAGAAATATCTCAACGAAAACGAAAGCGGCAAGGACGTCAGAATATTTAATGTAAAAGGACTGATCAACGAGGAAATAGAAGAAAAAATCCACAACCCCATTTCAAAAATGAGGAAAGAGGTTTTCAGGGTCTGGTCTACCATAGGTCAGATAAGTACGGTTTCCACAAACCTGCTGGGCGGTCTTGTATATATCTTTGTCGGTCTTAAAGCACTTGCAGGTGCTTTTGGTGCAGGCAAGGTTGTTGAATATTACGGTGCCATAACAAAGCTGATTTCAGCCTGTACCGATATTGCAGGCAATGCGGGATATCTGAGGGCAAACAACGCTCAGTTAAAGCAGGAAATAGAATACCTGAACCTTGTTTCGGATATGGAAAACGGAACAAGAACGGTTGAAGATATTGACCCGAAAAATGCTGTTTTTGAGTTTCACAATGTTTCATTTGCTTATCCCGAAACCGAGCCGCTTATATTAAAGAATTTCAGCATGAAAATTGAGTCGGGAGAGCGTCTTGCGGTCGTCGGTATGAACGGTAGCGGCAAGTCAACAATGATAAAGCTTCTTTGCCGTCTTTATGACCCGACCGAAGGCAGCATCACTCTCAACGGCATTGATATCCGTGAGTTTGACTATGCCGAATACTTAAAGCTTTTTGCAATCGTTTTTCAGGATTTCAAGCTGCTTGCATTTCCCGTTGGCGAAAATGTCGCCTGCTCCGATGAATACGATGAAGAAAGAGTATGGCAATGCCTTGAAATGGCAGGCGTAAAAGACAGAGTTGAGGAATTTCCGAAAAAGCTCAAGCAGTCAATTTACAAGCTCTATGAAAAAGACGGTATTGACCTTTCAGGCGGTGAAGAACAGAAAATCGCCATTGCGAGAGCACTCTATAAGGATGCACCATTTGTTATTCTTGATGAACCTACCGCTGCACTCGACCCGATTGCCGAAAGCGAAATATATTCACGCTTCAACGATATTGCAGGCAATAAAACAACCGTCTATATTTCTCACAGGCTTTCCTCCTGCCGTTTCTGCAGCAGAATTATTGTTTTTGATAACGGCTCGGTTATTCAGGAAGGCACCCACGAAGAACTCCTCGAAAATCCGAACGGCAAATACAGCGAGCTCTGGAACGCACAGGCACAGTATTATGCAGAAAACACAGAAAAAGTTGGTGAATAATATGATATTTGACGAAAAGAAAATAATTCTTAAAAACGGTCAGAATGCGATTCTGAAAACGCCTGTTGCAGAAGATGCGGAAATGTTACTTAACAACATTAAAATATCAGGCGGCGAAACGGAATTTCTTTCTCGTACAGCTGAAGATTGGGAAAGTGTTACCTTAGAAAGTGAAGAAAAATATATTTTTAATTCCCGCGAAAGCGACAGCATACTGCTTATTGCTTGCTATATAAACGGTGTAATTGCTGGCAGCTGTGATATCACCTTTAAGACCGCCAGTAAGACTTCTCACAGAGCCACGGTAGGCATCGCTATTCAAAAAAAGTATTGGAATCTCGGTATTGGCTCGGCAATGTTTAAAGAACTGATAAAAGCGGCAGAAGAACATGATGGTACAGAAATTGTTGACCTTGAATTTATTGAAGGCAATAACCGTGCCAAAGCTCTTTATGAGAAATTTGGTTTTGAAGTTGTATCGGTAGAACCGAAAATCTTCAAACTCAAAGATGGTACATATCAGAATGTGGGTTATATGCAGAAATATTTATGATAAAAACATCACCTCAACCGCTTCGGTTGGGGTGATGTTGCACCTATAAAATAAGTAGTGTATAATATAAACAGACTTAATGATTATGGAGATATTATGAGCAGACAAAACATATTTGACAACGAAACATTTTTCAACGGATACAAGGCTCTGCGTGAGAACGATTGTAACGCCAACGATCTGATTGAACAGCCTGCAATGCGTAAACTTCTTCCCGATCTGAACGGCAAATCCGTTCTTGATCTGGGCTGCGGTTACGGTCATAACTGCATCGATTTCGTAAACAGAGGTGCAACGAGGGTTGTCGGCATTGATATATCCGAAAAGATGCTTGCTGTTGCCGAAAAAGAATCCGCCGATGATAAAATAGAATACCGCAATATGAGTATGACAGATATAGCGGAGCTTGGTGAAAAATTTGATTTTCTGTACAGCTCACTTGCTTTTCATTATGTCAAGGATTTTGACACTTTTGCAAAGGATATGTATTCCGTTCTCAATGCAGGCGGTCAACTTTTGTTTTCGCAGGAGCATCCGATTATCACCGCAACCGTTGACGGTGCAGGACATTTCAATAAGGATGAAAACGGGAATAGAATTTCATATACATTTTCAAACTACAATCAATCGGGGGAGCGTAAAATCCATTGGTATGTTGACGGCGTCGTGAAATATCACCGCACTTTCAGCGATATTATTACTGCCCTTGCCAAAGCAGGCTTTGTGATTGAAGAAGTGTGCGAACCCGTTCCCGAAGACTGGGCAATTCAAAAACTCCCGACACTGGCTAAGGAATATATCAAACCAAACTTTTTGATCGTGAAAGCAAGAGTATAGGTGATATTTATGGAGGCGCCTGAATTGAATATAAGTTTTATCGTAAGAAAAGCAGTGGTCTCTGATGCGGAAGATATTTATTATATCAACAAAACAAGTCTTGGTTACGATTATGACCTTGAAAAGCAAAGATGCAAAATCGAAGCAGTATTGAACGATGAAACACAAGTTATCTTTGTTGCAGAAATCCAAAACAAAGTTGTCGGCTATATTCACCTTGTAAATTACGATGTAATCTATGCAGATAATTTCAAGAACTGTTTGGGATTGGCAGTTGATAATGATTACAAGCGTAACGGTATCGGTGCAGCCTTGCTGAAACAGGCAGAAATCTGGGCGAAAGAAAACGGCGCAGCAGGAATCCGACTTTGTTCAGGCGCAGAGCGTGAAAACGCTCATAAGTTTTATGAATCACAGGGTTATGAAGTAACAAAACTTCAAAAGAACATAAAAAAGATTTTTTGATATCAGAGGTATGTTATGAAACATTGCGGAACACAAAGATTAGAAACAGACAGGTTGATATTAAGACGATATGTCAGCGGTGATGCTCCGGCAATGTTTAAAAACTGGGCATCCGATCCGGAAGTTACAAAGTTTTTAATGTGGAAAACTCATTCAGATAAAGAAGAAAGTCAAAGAATAATGGATGAATGGGTAAAACAATATTCTAACGAAAAATATTATCACTGGGGTATAGTTTTGAAAGAAAACGTTGATGAACCCATTGGTGCTATTGCTGTAGGTTTTATGAATGAAGAAGTTTTATCAATGCAAATCAGTTATTGTATAGGCAGAAATTGGTGGCATAAAGGTATCACATCTGAAGCACTCAAAGCAGTTATGGATTTTTTGTTTGATGTGGTAGAAGTTAACCGAATTGAAGCAAGACATGACCCAAGAAATCCCAACTCCGGAAAAGTGATGCAGAAATGCGGTATGAAATACGAAGGCACTCTTCGCAGCTCCGATTGGAATAATCAAGGCATTTGCGATGCCTGTTATTATGCTTTGTTGAAATCGGAAAGATAATATGAGGTTTGATATGGACTATATAATGGATTTGAGGAAAGTTGTCGGACACCGACCTTTGTTACAGGTTGCTTTTCTTCGCTTTTTCACGGCTTTTTATATCTTTTGCAAACAAGAACTTGAAGATCGTTCTTACTGCAGGCTGAATAAAGAAAAGCTGAGTAAAGAATGCAAACGGGAAGTTGAAGCATACGAGCTTGAGCCAATCAGCAAGCAGAGTCCACATATTGAATCCAGCCCCATAGTTATAATAAAGAAAAGCGGCAATAAAGCTCATAGCGGGACACATAATGCCAACGGTTGCACAAATAATCGCTGTTTCAAAAAGAACGGGATGAGTTGTGCAAGGATCAAAGTTTTTGCAGGCGAGCTTAAAGGAAAGCGGAGAACCTAAAAGGTTTTCAAGTGTAAACGCTAACACAAACTCAATAAGTACAACCGCCCAAATCGGAACGGGAGTGCCAAACACAGGCACACCACCCATTTTACCGATGGCGGCAAGCACCCCTGCTTCTCCGGTAAGTTCCTTAAACATTCCTCCGTGGATAACATACAGGCTAAAAAAGACATAAGCGTGAACGGTAATTACAACGGTAATGAACGCAAATACCATTCTTTGAAATTGATTTCTCGGCATAATAATCTCCTTTTGGGCATAAAAAAGACACACCTGTAAACCTGTGTACCGTAATCAGATTTACGCACTCGAAAGTGCCACGTGTGTCGTTCATAAGCCATATTTATTTTTATGTATTATAGCACAGAAATTTAAAAAATTCAAACTTTTTTGCGTGATTTTTTCGAAATTTTATGCTATAATTATTATGTAGCAAAGCTACCAAGAGAGTGCTTTCAGCCGATATTTCGACGGCAGCCGTTGTATCAATGCAAAGTTTCGCTCGAACATCTCTCTGCATTATAGGTCTAATATTTCTGCCGTAATGTATTGTACCAAAAGGAGGTGTTACTGTGAAGCGTGTTAAAGCTGCGTGTATTCTTCAGACTTTGGTTTTCGCACAGAAGCCTGAAATGGGTTACAGCAAAGAGCGTGCGCTGAAGATCAACCAAGAAGAAATCGAGCATTACAAGGCGACTCTCGAACGTGCTAAGACCAGATATCAGATCATTGATACTGTCGAGCAGGAGGATGGCTCTATTGTTGTTCACATAAGAAAACAGTACAACGATAAGGCTGATGTTTCTGAATACTTCGAATAAGCCGCAAGGTCGCTCGGTTTCTCGGGCGACCATCATTTTATTATTGGAGGTCAAGTATGAACTCACTTGATATCTGCACAAAGATGTTGAGGTAACAATTGACAAGATATCTATTCTTATTTAAATCCGAACAAAGATGAGAATGTGGCAAAAATGCTGTCTGATGTGATGAATTTATAAAAATTAGTACGATTTTAGTACGCTTGGGCAAAAAAACCCCCGAAATCCTTGATAAATCAAGGGTTTCGGGGGTTGTTGTTATATGCCCACCGAAAATATCGTCGCACTGCTCGCTTGGAGCGCGTCGCATTGCTCGTATTTTCGGCAAATAATCACCTTCGCTCAATCTGCCGCAGGCAGCGCTCGGCGATTATTCCCACTCAATTGTGCCTGTGGGCTTGGGAGTGAGGTCATAGAGGACTCGGTTGATGCCTTCAACCTCTGCTGTGATTCTTGCTGTGATTGTGTTGAGGACGGAGTAGGGGATTTCCTCAATTGTTGCAGTCATAGCATCTGTTGTGTTTACAGCGCGGATGATTGCGGGCCAGCCTTCATAACGCTTGCCGTCTCTGACACCAACACTCTTCATATCGGGCACAGCAATGAAATACTGCCAAACATGGCTTGAAAGACCTGACTTATCAAACTCTTCGCGGAGAATTGCATCTGCTTCGCGGAGTGCGTGAAGTCTGTCGCGTGTGATTGCGCCAAGGCAACGGACACCGAGACCAGGACCGGGGAAGGGCTGACGGTCAACCATCTCTGCGGGAAGGCCGAGCGCTCTGCCGACTACGCGGACTTCATCCTT
>JAZQGE010000006.1:0-14912 GCA_045539895.1 Acutalibacteraceae bacterium | reverse complement strand
CAGACTTGCCGCAAGCGTATGCGAAGCTTATCACGACAATTACGGTCCGATCTGGCCGATGTCTATAGCACCCTGGCAGGTACACCTTTGCTGTGTACGCTCAGACGATGCGGCAACAAAGGAATGTGCCGACAAGCTTTATGAAGAGCTTCAGAACGCAGGTATTGAGGTCATTTACGATGACAGAAAAGTAAGCGCAGGCTTCATGTTCTCCGACGCAGACCTTCTCGGTGTGCCGCTGAGAATCATCGCAAGCCCCAGAAACCTCAAGGATAATGTCTGCGAAATCGTAAGCAGAGATAAAAAAATCAGCCAGAAGACAGAAATCAGCGAAGTTGTTGAAACAATCAAAAAGCTTATTTCTGAAATGATGTAAATATTACAGTTGGAGGAATTAACTTGAAATTCTCCAAAACAAAGCTGACACAAACACAGCTGATAGTGTTCTTTTTTGCAGCAGTTATAGTGCTTGGCACATTTCTTCTTTGTCTGCCGATTTCTTCAAAAAGCAGAGAGTGGACTCCCCTGCTTGATTCGGCATTCACAGCCACAAGCGCAACCTGTGTTACGGGACTTGTTGTAGCTGATACCTTCACTCATTGGTCTGTTTTTGGTCAGCTTGTCATTATTACAATGATTCAAATCGGCGGACTTGGTGTTATGACGACAATTGCAATGTTTGCCATGTTTGCAAAAAGAAAAATCAATCTGTACGAGCGCAAATTGCTTATGGCATCTGCCGGAACAATTCGTACAAGCGGTGTTATAAAGCTACTCAAGCAGATTGTGAAGATTACATTTATCTGCGAAGGTGCAGGTGCGCTTCTTTTTGCAACAAGATTCTGCCCAGAATTCGGACTCGGTAAAGGACTGTACTATTCAGCCTTTCATGCGGTTTCAGCATTCTGCAACGCAGGCTTTGACCTGATGGGCACATACGGTGAATTTTCATCGCTGACACCGTTTTACAACGACCTTACGGTTAACCTTACTGCTGCTGCACTTATAATATCAGGCGGTCTCGGTTTTATTGTGTGGCAGGATATTATTGAGCACAAGCTTAATTTCAGACAGTATTCCGTTCACACAAAAATTGTACTCGTCACCTCCGCTTCGCTCTTACTCGGAGGTTGGCTGTTCTATTTCATATTTGAAAAAGATGCAAGCCTTGCGGAAATGAGCACCGGAGAAAAGATTCTTGCTTCATTCTTTCAGTCTGTCAGCTCAAGAACAGCAGGCTTTAATACAGCACCGCTCGACAAGCTTTCAGCATCGGGAACGGTACTGATGAGTGTGCTCATGCTCATAGGCGGCAGCCCCGGTTCAACTGCAGGCGGCATTAAAACAACTACAATTGCAGTAATGATTATTGAGCTTGCCGCTGTTGCAAGAGGTCACAAGGACACAGTTGTTTTCAAGCGCAAGCTTGAAGATGACACCGTTAAACGAGCAGGTGCAATTATCAGCGTTTATACAACAGCAGTTATAATAGCTGTGAGTTTAATATGCGCTGCAGAGAGCCTTCCGCTTCAGGCTGTGCTTTTTGAAGTGGCTTCTGCCGCAGGTACTGTCGGACTTACAGTCGGAATCACATCAACACTTTCACCGTTCTCTCACATAATTCTGATACTTCTCATGTTCGCAGGCAGAATAGGCGGACTTTCGCTTGTTATAGCATTTGCAGAAAGAAAAGAACACGCCAAGCTGACAAGACCGACAGAAAAAATTCTTATAGGATAAAGGTGAGCTTTATGAAAAATGTTCTTGTAATAGGAATGGGCCGCAGCGGCAGACATCTTGCCGCAAAAATGCTTGAGCTCGGAAACGAAGTTATGATTGTGGACAAGGATGAAGAAATCATCGAAGAGCTTGCGCCAAAATTTACCGATTCCTTTATAGGTGACTGCACTAACGAAGGTGTTATACGCGCACTCGGTGTAAACAACTTTGATATATGCTTTGTATGTATAGGGGAGAATTTCCAGTCATCGCTTGAAATAACTGCTCTTCTAAAGGATATGCACGCAAAGTATATTGTATCAAAAGCTAACCGTGACATTCAGGCGCGCTTTCTTAAAAGTGTAGGTGCAGATGAGGTTGTTTATCCGGAAAGAGCAATTGCGGAAAAGCTTGCAATTCGATTTAACGCAGACAATGTTTACGACTATATTGAGTTAACTGACGAATACTCAATTTTTGAAATACCCGTTGTTGAAGAGTGGATTGGCAAATCCGTTGTACAGATAAATGTCAGAAGGAACTACAACATAAATATTATTGCCATAAAAAAAGGCGAGGTTCTCCGACCTTTGCCGGGCGGCGATTATGTATTCAAGAGTGAAGACCACCTTGTAGTAATCGGCAAATCTACCGATGTTTTCAAGCTGACAGCCAACAAATAAGCAAAGTCCTTGCGAAGTGTAGCTTAACCTCGCAAGGACTTATTTTTATAAGTTTTATTTTAATTATCGCTGACAGAAGGCTCTTCAGTTGCAGGCTCTGTCGTAGTTGCGGACACCTTGGTTGTGGGTGCTTCCGTCGGCTCAGTTGTCTGTTTTTCGGCTGTAGTCTGCTCGGAATCGGGCTGCGAAGAATCCGTTGTCAGTTCAGGGTCAACAGGATAATTCATATCAGATTCTTCCGTAACAGTCTCCGCCCATACAATAAGCTTAACCTCTGTTCCCTTAGGATAAAGCTTGCCGACAGAGAGATTAACAACGGACTGAACCGTACCGCCGGTATGAGTGCCGTCGTTTTCTTTTTCTTCGGATGTAACCTTAAAGTGGCGTGATTTAAGCATTTCATACGCCTGCTCATAATCCATACCTATTACCGGAGGTAGCTCAAACTGCTCAATACCCTTTGAAACGGTAAGAACAATTTTTGTACCTGCATTGACCTGTGAATCTGCTTCAACACTCTGGGCAATTATATATCCCTTCGGAACAGTATCGTTATATTCCTCAGTAGCCTCAAAGGTGAAGTTATTTGTCCAGTATGCGTTTGAGCTGACCTCAGCATAGTTGCGATTTACAAAATTGGGAACGGAAACCATTTCTTGGCGGGTTTGCGGTTCTGTTGAAGGTTCACCCGTAGTAAATCCGAGCTTATCGCCTGCAGCAATTACCACGATAAGGAAAATTACAAGACCGACAATTGCGCTGATAAGGGCAGTGCGGATAACAATAAGCTTGTTTTCGGCAATTATATTGCTCTTTTTATTTGCAGCCGGCTTTTTATTCACCTGCTGAGCTGAAGCAGAAGTCTTTGCTTCGCTTGTTTTCGTTCCGGACGGAGTAACTGAGGTTGATTCGAACACAGTGCCTGATGCAGCTGTTGCAACGGGCGAAGCAGAAAGGTCTGCTCGAAGCTGTTCTACCGAACGGGTTCGCTCATCAGGCATAATCTGAAGCGCATTTATAAGACCGTTTATAACATAGGCCGGAAGCTGTTCAGCAAATTTACCGGGAACCATAAGTCTGTCATTAGTGAGTCTTTCGGTAGCCTCTATCGGATCGCTGCCGATAAGTGCTCGGTAAAGCGTTGCGGCAAAAGCATAAATGTCCGTGCAGGGACCTTGCTTTCCTTCAAAGCCGTACTGTTCAATTGCAGCATAGCCGGGAAACAGCTGAGCGGAAAGATCGCTCTTTGCAGTTCGTGCCTGCCAGATGCTGAAACCGCCAATACGCATTTTACCGTCCTGACCGATGTGAAGGGTAAGCGGTGAAATTCCGCGGTGAATAATACCTGCACTGTGAAGCATTCCGAGAGTTGAAAGAACAGGCATAAACAGTGATCTTGCACGTTCCCACGGAATATAACCAGTTTTAAGGCGAAGAAGATAATCGCGCAGTGTTACACTTTTGACATATTCACAAATCGCATAAGCCGTGCCGTTTTCTTCAAAAACATCGTACACATTGACAAGTGCGGACAGACCGCTCATGCGTGTAAGCTTGCGCCAGAGCTCAACAAAATCTGACATACACTCTCTGTATGCCATTTCGCAACCCGACATAACAGTAATTTCTTTTTCGCCAATACGCCTTGTGCAAAGCGTATCAGGCAGATACTCGCGTATTGTAACGGGTTTCTTTTCATTAATATCCCAGGCGATGTATGTTGCACCGTCACCGTTATACTCCGTAAGCTTACCGACAAGATAACGGTTTGCAACAACAGTCCTTACACCGAGATACGGTGCCATCTGCATTGTATCAGCATGAAAGCCACAGTAAGGGCATTGAGTTTCCTCACCAATCTCTTTCATACAGCCCATACAAAGATGTTCACTGTTAATCATAAATAATGCTCCTATTAAAAAAATGATACAATACCTTTAACATTGGTATTGTATCATTTTTATTAATTTTAGTCAAATATATAACAGTTACAAATAGTTACAGATTAAGAAAAACAGAAAAGCTACCTTTAGATTTATATTTTTTCATAATACTTATCAACTGCGGCAAAAAGACGCGTTGTTGCCGTTTCACGGTCACAGCCTGCAAGCTGCGCCGCCGCCATTGTCTGATGACCTCCGCCGCCGAGGAGCTCCATAATAACCTGAACATTTATTTCTCCGAGAGAACGCGCCGAAATGTTCATCGTGCCGTCCGAATCGAACATAGCAAAAGATGCCTTTATTCCGTCAATATTGAGCATTTCATCTGCCGCCTGTGCAGTAATTGTTCGTATATCGGGTGAAGCAATATCGGCATAGGCTATTGCACAGCCGCGGTAAACCTCTGCGCTGTCTATAACATCGTTTCGTAGTTTGAAGTTTTCCATTTTGTTCATAAAAAGTCTGCGTACCTTAACCGTATCCGCGCCCTTGCTTCTGAGAAATGCCGCCGCTTCAAAAGTACGCACACCTGCTTTGAGCGCAAAGTTGCGCGTATCAAGCATAATTCCCGAAAGCATAGCATTTGCCTCACACTCGGTAATATCGGGTTTGGCAGGCATATACTGCAAAAGCTCAGCCACCATTTCGCAGGCAGAAGAAGCATTCGGGTCATGATAGAACACAATACTGTTATTAATAAAGTCAACATTTTTACGGTGATGGTCAACGATAATAACAGTCTGAGCCTTACGGTAAAGCTCTGCACTTTCAAGAACCTCTGCTCTGTGAGTATCTACAACAATAAGCAGGGTGTTTTTCTTAATATTCTGTTCAGCCTGCTCAGGAGATATAAAAACATCTCCGTATGTCTGACCGATCAGCTCAGCAAGAGATTTCGCCAAAGACTGTTCAAGATTGATTGCAATTTTCGCCGGCTTACCAAGGCTTCTTGCTGCACACAGCATACCTGCCGCAGAGCCTACACTGTCAAGGTCAGAAAATCTGTGACCCATAATCAAAACATCGCTGCTGCTTTCAATAAGGTTCTGGACGGCGGAAGCAACAATACGCGTGCGTGCCTTACTGCGTTTTTCTATGCCCTTTGACACACCGCCGAAGAATTCGTAAGAATCGTTTTTAAGTATTGCAGTCTGGTCGCCGCCCCTGCCGATTGCCATATCAAGAGCCTGACGCGCATTCTTCTCTCCTTCACGCAGAGTTTCTCCCCTGCTGATACCGATTGAAAGAGTGATTCCAACAAGCTTATCATTATATTTATAAGAACGTATCAAATCAAGAATATCGAATTTACGCTCAATCATACCGATAAGGTCGCGTTCTTCACAAATAACAACAAACCTTCCGTCAGCAAGCTTGCGTATAACACAGCCGTAACTGCTGAGCCATTCATCAATAATCTTTTCGGCTCTGCTTCGCATGGCATTGGCATCGCTGTCCGAAAAGCTCTGCATAATTTCATCAATATTGTCAATTGAAATAAGCATTACACTCGGCCGCGACATTGCGTACTCATAATAAGTTTTTCTCATTTCTGTTTCATCTGAGAAAATCAAAACAAAGCATTCTTCACCATCATGGTTTATGGGGAATGGGTAAACAGAATAGGACCTGTCAGCAATATCGGTATAAAGCCTGTCGTGTGTTGCTATGTCCTGCGCTGTCTGACCGCTGAGGAACTGCTCAACATCACTGTTGACAAGACGCATACCATCAAGTACTCTCGACTCAAAATACGAATTGAACCACAGTGTTCTGCCGCTTGCAGTACAAACAAGCAAAGGAAGCGGAAAGCCGGAAAGCTTATGTGTTTCGGTAAAGCTCAAAGAATCGCTTACAGTTTTAACAAGACTGTGAGAACGCTTTAAAGAAACGGAATTGCTCACAAAGCTAAGAGCAATGAGGATAATTACTATTGCAAGCTCAATCAGCGCAGCGGTCGTATTGTAAAAAAATGTAAGGGCACAGTTTATAAGACTGACTGCAAAAATACAAAGAACAAAAACATTGTCTTTAATAAAACGCAACACCGCTTACACCTCCATAATTATCGGCACTACCATCGGGCTCCTTCTTGTTTTTTCAAAAACAAAACGCGAAATATCATCGCGGACTCTGGTTTTTGCCGCAAGAATATCCGACGGATTTCTGCCAAGTCTTTCGTCAAGCGTATTGTAAGCAAGACGCTTCGCCTGCTCAATAAGCACTTCGGATTCTTTGACATAAACAAAGCCCCTCGTTATAATTTCAGGTCCTGAAACTATATAACCGGTATCCGCTTCAACACTTGCCGTTACGATAATAATACCGTCCTGTGAGAGATGCTTACGGTCACGAAGTACAATGCTGCCTACATCGCCGACACCTGAACCGTCCACATAAACCTTACCTGCAGGCACACTGCCTGCAACACGGATTCCGTTATCACTCATTTCAACGAGAAGTCCGTTATCGGCAATGATAATGTTTTTATTGTCTATACCCATTGATTCGGCGAGGATTCTGTGTTTCTGAAGATGCTTCTGCTCACCGTGAACAGGTATAAAATATTTCGGTTTCACAAGACTCATTATCATTTTGAGTTCTTCCTGACAAGCATGACCCGAAACATGAACATCGTACATTTTTTCATAAATAACTTCGGCGCCTAGCTTCATAAGCTCATTTACAACTTTACCGACAGTTTTTTCGTTGCCCGGAATAGGTGTAGCTGAAATGATAATATAATCCATCGGACCGATTTCAACCTTACGGTGATCGGAAAAAGCCATACGGCTGAGCGCAGACATAGGCTCACCCTGACTGCCTGTTGTGATGATAACAATTTTTTCATCCGGATAATTGCGGAGCGTGTCGATATTAACGATAATGCCTTCGGGTACATCAATATAACCGAGCTCTTTTGCAACAGCGACAACATTTTCGAGGCTTCTGCCTGAAAGAGCAACCTTTCTTCCTAACGCAGCAGCGCTGTTTATAATCTGTTGAACGCGGTGAATATTCGAAGCGAAGGTTGCAACTATTATTCTGCGATTACCGGCACTATGGAAGAGTCTGTCAAACGAATCGCCCACCTTGCTCTCGCTCTCGGTATAACCCGGACGCTCTGCATTAGTGGAATCAGACATCAAGCAAAGAACACCCTCTGCACCAATCTGAGCAAAGCGCGCAAGGTCAATGGGATCACCATCAATAGGTGTCGTGTCTATTTTAAAATCACCCATCTGAACGACTGTACCACCGTCACAACGCACAGCAAGCGCAACCGCATCGGGAATAGAATGGTTGACATGAATCAGCTCAACCTCAAATTCTCCCAGAGCTATACGGTCACCGGGTTTCACAACATTGAGCTTTGCGGACGAAAGAAGATTGTGTTCTTTCAGCTTGCCTTGAATAAGACCAATAGTGAGCTTTGTGGAATAAATCGGGATATTGACTGATTTAAGAAGATATGCAAGACCTCCGATATGGTCCTCATGTCCGTGAGTAACAACAATACCTTTAATTTTGTCAATATTTTTTTCTACATAAGAGAAATCGGGCAGAACAAGGTCTACACCGGGAAGGTCAGCATCCGGAAAAGCAAGACCGCAGTCTACAATAAACATACTTTCGCCGTATTCGTAGAGAGTCATATTCTTACCGACTTCGTTAAGGCCGCCAAGAAACGCAATGCGCACGGGCTTTTTTTCAACAGGCTTCTGCTGTTTCTGGCGCTGAGGCCTTTGCTGCTTTTGCGTACGCGGCGACTGAGTATTGCGCTTGGGAGGAATGCGCGAATAGCGGCTGAATTTTGAAGGTTTGTTCTGCTTCTTTTTTTCGTTGGCGTTTTTTTCACCGCCGATATTTTTTTCTGCCATAAATAAATATAGTGTAACAACGGCAAACAAAGCCCCCGACTTTATCGGCAGCTTATTATATCAGATTGCCTTTAAATGTGTCACAAAAAATCCTTTCTTTACTTTATTCTGATATTATTTATAATATCCGCCTAATGCCCAAGACGGAAAAAGTTTATAATTATACGAGTAAATTATATATTAATTGCCGGTGATTGTCAAGCAGAGCTCCTGAGCAATCTCACATGCCGTGTTGCTGTCCGATGCGGTAATTTCCATACAGTAAACATTGTTATTTCTGCATGGAGTAATTAGCACATCACCGTTTTTTAAACGGGCATAAATGCCGTGCTGTATATCGGAAACAAGCTCGGTACAATCAATAAGGTCTGCTACAGCATCGGGAGAAAGAGTACAAGCAAAGCTTTTTTTCAACGAAACTGTTTCAGGCAGAATCTGAGCAAGAGTTGAAAGCCCCTGCCCTTTTTCTGCCATTAAGTGAAGCAGGCTGAAAACAAGGAAAGTACCGTCATTCTGCCACAGCTCATTTCCGCCGGTAAAGCTGCGTGTAAGACAGACTGATTTATCTGCAGCTAAAGCATCGAGAAAGCGCGGCGAATTGATTGAAGCAATAACAGGTCGACCGTTCATTATATTAAAAGCACAGCAGATATTCAAAAGCATTTCGTGAGTAAGCACTTTGCCGCGCTCATCACAGGCACTTACACAAAAACCGGATTCGCTCAAATAAAAACACGGTTTTTTTGAAAAACTTCCGCCGGATACAGCAAAAACATGCTTCATAGCAGCTGACAGATGCGGATTTCTGCATTTTAAATCAGCTGAAACATCCTGAAGGTTGCCGCAACATTCAACAAGCGAAGAAAAATAAGCCGAATCAGAATTCACTTCAACGCAATGGCCCTCCGCTTCACAAGGTAATGAAGACGAAGCAAGCTGAGAAATAAGAGCTTCTTTATCCGCACCTATCGGCTTGCCGTCCGGGCCGTAGACGCTGACATATGATTCACCCTCAACAAAAAAGCATGCAGCCAGAGCATATCTTACAGTAAGGAACGGTATGCGCGATTCGTTACCGCTGCCAAAAAGAACGGCTGTACCACCTGCCTGCGATATTCCCGATACAAGAAAAGATGATGAAGCCTCGGCACACTCATCCTCGCTGTGTAAAACGCCGATTTTTACGCCCATGGCGGTGCAGACCGCAGAGCCTATCACTTTTCCTGCATTTCCATTCAAAACCTGATTCAGGACACAAAATGACTTCATAGCAATACTCCTATAAAAATATGTATGGATTAATTATTGACATAAAATAATATAATTATCCGCACAAATGTTGTAAACAAAAGAAAAAAATGATATACTTTCAGTTAATATTCAAAGGACGGTAAGAAAAAATGTCTAACGAAATGAAACAGGTTGAAATATTTGCAGACGGCGCTTGCTCAGGCAACCCCGGTCCTGGAGGTTGGGGAACGATTCTGCGTTGTAACGGTAAAGAAAAGGAGCTTTCGGGCGGTGAAGCAGACACCACGAACAACAGAATGGAAATAACCGCTGTGCTTGAAGGGCTCAGAGCACTTAAATTCCCCTGCAAGGTTACTGTTACAACCGACTCGCAGTATGTATATAACTCTGTTACAAAGGGTTGGGCAGAAGGCTGGAGAAAAAACGGTTGGGTCAAAAAAGACAAAAAGCCGGCACTCAATGCCGACCTTTGGGAAGAGCTTCTGAATGAAATTGCAAAGCACGAAGTCAGTTTTGTATGGATCAAAGGACACAACGGACACAGCGAAAACGAACGCTGTGATGCGCTCGCTGTCGCCGAAGTCCAGAAGCATAAAGCTTAAAGAATAATACAAATCAGTCCGCTGCATCCTTCATTGATAACCTTTTCGAGGGTTTCCTGCAGCTTCATACGGGCATCTGTCGGCATTCTTCCGAGTTTATTGCGAAGACCTTCGTTTACAAGCTCATTAAGTGACTTGCCAAAAATATTTGACTGCCAGATTTTCAGCGGATCTTCTTCAAACTCCTTTAGCAGGAAGCTTACAAGCTCTTCACTCTGAGATTCCGAGCCGACAATCGGCGCAACCTCAGTAGTTATATCTGCACGCATCATATGAATACTTGGTGCTGAAGCGCTGAGTCTTATACCATATTTGCCGCCCTGCTTCATTATTTCAGGCTCGGCAAGTGTCAGTTCCTCGGTTGTGGGCATAACAATTCCATAGCCCGTAGCCTCAACCTCATCAAGGGCATCCTTAAGCCTTGCATATTCCTTTTTGATTTTATTAAGTTCGAGCAGCTCATCCATGAGAGCCTGCTCATTTTTTATTTGCGTGCCTGTAACTTCACTAAGAATATCAAAGAAAAGCGAAGGCTCCGTAACAGCGGAAACAACGGCACTTCCGGTTGACAAATCCATTGTTTTGACCTTTGCCGCAGTGATATATTCACACTCACAAATATCCTTTGCAAAGGCAGGAACATCGCGCACTCGCCTGAGCTTCTGAGCAGAAGAGGCAACACATTCATCAATCGCCGTACGCAAAGGGTGATTGTCGCTCAAGCTCATCATCCAACGCGGAAGATCAACTCCCACTTGCTTTATAGGAAATTCAAAAAGAACATGACGGAGAATATCCTTAATTTCTTCCTCACTGAGTGTTTTACAGTTTACGGGAAGCACAGGGACACCGTAAGAGGATGTCATATCGGAAGAAAGCTGTTTTGTTACGGGAGATTCCGGCGAAACTGAATTGAGCAAAACAACAAAAGGTTTACCAAGTGCTTTCAGCTCATCAATTACGCGTTTTTCCGCTTCAACATAATCTTCTCTTGCAATTTCTCCGATTGAGCCATCTGTCGTGAGTACAATGCCGATTGTTGAGTGCTCATCAATTACCTTTTTCGTGCCCAGCTCAGCCGCCATATTAAAAGGTATCTCTTTATCAAACCACGGTGTTCTCACCATTCTCGGCTGCTCATTTTCAATATAGCCGACTGCACCGGGAACAATGTAACCTACACAGTCTATCATCCTAACTTTAAGCTCAATACCGCCGCCCAGAGTAACACCGACAGCTTCTTCCGGGATAAATTTAGGTTCGGTAGTCATTATTGTTCTGCCGGAAGCTGATTGAGGCAGCTCATCGTTTGCGCGGTTACGCCTTACAGCATCGTCAATATTAGGAATTACAATCTCATCCATAAATCGTTTGATAAATGTAGATTTGCCTGTACGCACAGGACCTACAACACCTATATAAATGTCGCCCTTGGTTCTTGCGGCAATGTCACTGTAAATATTTTTATGTTCCATGGCTGTGCTCCTCCTTAATTTACCTGCGGAATTATTAACATTGTTTCACTCTCAAGTACATCGCCATTGATTGAATTACGGCGCCGTACAGCATCTTCGGAAGTATTGTATTTTTTTGCAATATCCCACAGCCGTTCACCGCCATCACTGAAATAGACGGTAATTGCACACGCCGGATCGTTTGTTTTTGTTCCTTCCGAAAGTTCTGCTGAGCAAACAGCGGTAACTTTTCCGCTTTCAAAAACACTTCCATAAGCCCTTAGCTGAACGCGGAAATTTGCGCTATTTCCTTTTCCGCTGACTGATGCACCGCAGAAGTCCACACAGCCGTCACAAAGCATTTTACCGCCAGAAGATTTGAAGTTTTTGGTAAAACGATAATCGTTCTGTCGTTGTGCAAGCACAGGCTTGCCTTCAGAATCCGTATATATTATGCATACAGTAACCGTACCGCTCATTTCAATACCGTCATTAATGCTTGCAGTAACACAGGTCACACCATCACACCACGAATCTGTTATTTCACCGATTTCATTGCCCGAAAAATCCGACTGAAATGTAACGAGAAAGTTTTCATCAATACTGCTGATAAATTTTTTTGTTTCTAACGCAGTACTTTTCAGGGTAACATTATTTTTTATACTGTACATATCTTCGACATAGGCACAGTTAAGCTGTTGGTAGCCGTATATGTCCGTCCGCACACATGTCGCAATATCAAGGCTGCACATATTTCCGTTTTCATCAGGTCTGAGCTGAATATCGAGCGATGAAACGGCAGCCTTAACATCGCAGACAGATTCGTCATTTACACCTGCCAGCTCAACAATCTGGCTTATTGGCATATTATGCTCTTTACGGATTACACTGCCGTCCTCACAGCAAAGCGAAGCTGCTATTTGAAGTTCACCCTTTAACAGTAGTTTATTGTTGACAGCTTTGGTTTGAGTAATAATCGGACAAGCGCGTGAATGGAGCACACTTTTTATATTCGAGCCTTCATTATCCAGCTGTACAACCTCGCTCATATTAAAAAGCTTTGATGTACAGCCCACAGAATTACAGGTATCAAGCGGCTGAAGCCTTAGCTGAACACCGTCACCTGAAGCGGAGCAAAGAACATCCGTGCTTTCACAGCAAAGCAAAGAAAAAATCACCGCAACACATCCGTGAACATCCACCCTTCTCGGACTTACTGCACGGCAATTTACATAACTTACTTTTGCGCTTGCCAAAGCTTCACTTTCAGGCGGCATCGGGCTCATTTCAACATATTTGCTAAGCGGATAATTTTGTTCAAAACAGGAAAGCTTATCATCTGTACTGACATAGACAAGTCTGATAAGCGCATTGCCCTCTGCGGTAATTCTGTTACCTGTAACGCTGACGGAATTTACACCTGCATCAATACTGCAGCGAAGAATACTTTTGACATCCGGACAGTAATCAGGCAGAGTAATATCGCTGTCAATCCCCTGCTCCGCTTTTGCCTCGCGAACAATTTTACAGCAACTTATTTGCTGCTTATCCACATTAAAATCCATTTGTTTTACCTCACCTTCAGAATAAATCAGAATCGACTCATTCTAAATGTATTCACCCCCTGTCCGATTTAGTACAAAAAAGAACCCTTATCCGAAGATAAAGGTTCTTAAAGCTTAATATTTATTTAAACAAGCTGCCGCCACTGCAATCAATTGCAACTATAAGCGGAAAATTATTGAACTCAAGGCGCTTTATGCTTTCACAGCCAAGGTCCTCGAATGCAATTACATCACACGAAGATATACACTGTGCTGCAAGAGCACCTGCACCGCCGACTGCACACAGATAAACAGCTTTGTTCCGCACGACCGCATCAGAAACCTCCTGACTTCTCGGACCTTTGCCTATCATACAGACAAGACCATTATCAAGCAAAAGCGGAGCATACGGGTCCATTCTTGAGGATGTTGTAGGACCGCAGCTGCCTATAGGAAGTCCTTCGGGAGCAGGAGTAGGACCAGCATAATATACGGTTGCATCACTAAGCTCAAAGGGCAATTTTTCACCGTTTTGCATAAGCGATACAATTCGCTTATGTGCGGCATCGCGCGCCGTGTATACAGTACCGCTGAGAAGCACCCTGTCGCCGCATCTGAGCCGCTGAGAATAGTCACGCAGCTGCGTTGAATTCAGCACATATTCCGACAAGATTACTCCTCCTTGCGCAGATATTTGGCAAGAATGGCATCTAAGCGTGCGATTGCATCAACCGTTTCATCGGAACTCTGAGAATCAATAACCCCAACGGTTGAACAAGCTTTCTCATACTGCTCAAGTCTGCGTTCAAGCTCGTCAATACGCTCATCGCGCCGCTTAAGCTGAACCCGATTATCCTCAAGCTCTTTGAGAAGCTGCTCAATATATTCAATTACATCTTTGCGGTTAAAACCGCCGAGAGCTGATTTTTTGAATTGCCTTTCTTCGCCCATGTGAACAATCTCCTGTTTGAGTAAAACTTATTTTTTGAGAGCAACTGCCTGCTTGACCTTTGCAACAATACCTTCTGATGTAAGGCCGTAAATCTTAAGCATTTCAACTGCGGGACCTGATGCACCGTACTCATCCTCAACGCCGACCTTGAGCACAGGCACAGGACACTCCTCACATACAACCTCTGAAACAGCAGAACCGAGACCGCCTATCACACTGTGTTCCTCTGCGGTAACGATAACACCTGTTTCCTTTGCTGCCTTGACAATAATTTCTCTGTCAATGGGCTTGATTGTTGCCATATTGATAACTCTTGCACTGATACCGTCAGCAGCGAGGATATCTGCGGCAACGAGAGCTTCGTTTACCATAAGACCAGTTGCAATAATTGTAACATCTGTACCTTCCTTAAGTTCAACACCCTTGCCGATTTCAAACTTGTAATTTTCATCAAAAAGTCTGGGAGTTGCAAGTCTGCCAAAGCGAAGGTAAACAGGACCGTCTGTTTCTGCAGCTGCAAGGACGGCCAGTCTTGCCTCAATATCATCCGCAGGGTTGATAACAACCATACCCGGAATGGAACGCATGAGAGCAATATCCTCGCAGCACTGGTGGCTTGCACCATCTTCGCCAACTGAAATACCTGCGTGAGTTGCACCGATTTTAACATTGAGATGTGTATAACCGATTGAGTTTCTTATCTGCTCAAAAGCTCTGCCTGCGGCAAACATTGCAAAGGAGCTTGCAAAAACCGTATATCCTGTAGTTGCAAGGCCTGCGGCAACGCCCATCATATTGCACTCTGCAATACCTGTATCAAAAAATCTTTCAGGAAATTCTTTTTTGAAAGCAATTGTCTTTGTTGCCTTTGCAAGGTCAGCAT
>JAZQGE010000005.1:0-62539 GCA_045539895.1 Acutalibacteraceae bacterium | reverse complement strand
AATCGGTGATATCAACTCCCGTCGTGGCCGTATCGAAGGTTTCGAAGATATCGGCGGCGGTAAGATGGTTCGCGCATACGTTCCGCTTTCTGAGATGTTCGGTTACTCCACAGACCTTCGTTCCAGCACACAGGGTCGTGGTAACTACTCCATGTTCTTCGAGAAGTACGAGCAGGTACCGAAGAACGTTTCCGAGAAGATCATCGCTGAAAGAAAAGGCAAATAATTTACTTCATAAATAACCGGTCTGTGCAGCAATGCACGGACCGGATAAAAGAGTAAATATATGTAAGAATAGGCTTGAAAAATTGATTCGAATAGAATATAATATATTTTAGCCTAAATTATATAATAGCCCAATGGGCGCAAATTAAGGAGGACTTTTTAAAATGGCAAAAGCTAAGTTTGAAAGAAGCAAACCGCATTGTAACATTGGTACCATTGGACACGTTGACCATGGTAAAACAACATTAACAGCTGCTATCACAAAGACTCTTCACGAGAGACTTGGTACAGGTGAAGCTGTTGCATTCGAAAATATCGATAAAGCTCCGGAAGAGAGAGAGCGTGGTATCACTATCTCCACAGCTCACGTTGAGTACGAGTCCAACGCTCGTCACTACGCACACGTTGACTGCCCAGGCCATGCTGACTATGTTAAAAACATGATCACTGGTGCTGCTCAGATGGATGGCGCTATCCTCGTAGTAGCTGCTACAGATGGTGTTATGGCTCAGACAAGAGAGCACATCCTTCTTTCCCGTCAGGTAGGCGTTCCGTACATCGTTGTATTCATGAACAAGTGTGATATGGTTGATGACGAAGAACTTCTTGAGCTGGTAGAGATGGAAATCAGAGAGCTTCTTGACGAGTACGAGTTCCCGGGTGATGACACTCCGATCATCAAAGGTTCCGCTCTTCAGGCTCTTAACGATCCGAACGGTCCGTGGGGCGACAAGATCCTTGAGCTCTTCGACGCAGTTGACAACTACATTCCGGATCCGGAGCGTGAGACAGATAAGCCGTTCCTTATGCCGGTAGAGGACGTATTCACAATCACAGGTCGTGGTACAGTAGCTACAGGCCGTGTAGAGCGTGGTACACTTAAGCTCAACGAGGAAGTTGAAATCGTTGGTATCCAGGAAGAGTCCAGAAAGACTGTATGTACAGGTATCGAGATGTTCCGTAAGCTTCTTGATCAGGCTCAGGCTGGTGATAACATCGGTGCTCTTCTTCGTGGTGTTCAGAGATCAGAGATCGAGCGCGGTCAGGTTCTTGCAAAGCCCGGCTCAATCAACCCCCACACAAAGTTCTCCGGTCAGGTTTACGTCCTTTCCAAGGATGAAGGCGGCCGTCACACACCCTTCTTCAACAACTACCGTCCTCAGTTCTACTTCAGAACAACAGACGTTACAGGTGTTATTAGCCTTCCCGAAGGCACAGAAATGTGCATGCCCGGCGACAACGTTGTTATGAACGTTGAGCTTATCACTCCCATCGCTATTGAAGAGGGTCTCCGCTTCGCTATCCGTGAGGGTGGCCGTACAGTTGGTTCAGGCGTTGTTATCTCCATCAACGAATAATTAACTGCTTACAAAATCTAATAAAAGCCGAAATCAGCGCAAGCCGGTTTCGGCTTTTTCTCTTTATACTTTTTTACTTTTTTGGCTGAAATGCTTGCAAATGTGCAGAATATATATTATAATAATCTTTGTTCAAGTCCACAACAGCTTTGTTTTGGTCATGCGGTGTGTGGGTTCTGTGCGATGGTGCACTGCGAACCATGTCAGGCGGGGAACCGAGCAGCATTAAGCAGACCGCACTGTGCGCCACAGTTCGCCTGCGCACTGCATGACCAAGATAAAGCTGTTTTTTAATCAATATAAAAGGAGGAATGGGAATATGATGTACCGCGCTTTGTACCGTAAATGGAGACCGCAAACCTTCAGCGATGTTGTCGGACAGAAACATATTACGGTAACATTACAGAATGAGCTTAAAGCAGGTAAGCTTGCCCATGCCTATCTTTTTACAGGTTCACGGGGAACAGGCAAAACAAGCTGTGCAAAAATTCTTGCAAAAGCAGTCAACTGTGAACATCCTGTTGACGGTAATCCTTGCAACGAGTGTGAGGTCTGCCGCGGTATTGATTCAGGTGCAATTCTCGATGTCGTTGAAATAGATGCTGCAAGTAACAACGGTGTAGATAATATCCGCGATTTGCGTGAGGAGGCAAATTATACTCCTGTTCGTGCAAAGTACAGAGTTTATATCATTGACGAGGTTCATATGCTCTCCGTCGGTGCGTTCAATGCGCTGCTCAAAACTCTTGAAGAGCCACCTGAGCATGTCAAGTTTATTCTTGCAACTACAGAAGTGCATAAGCTTCCTGCAACAATTCTTTCGCGTTGCCAGCGCTTTGATTTTAAGCGTATTGAGCCGGATGATATTGCAGGCAGAATTGATGAGGTTGCAGCCGGCGAAGGATTTACCGTTGAGAAGGATGCTGCAATGCTCATTGCGCGTGTTGCAGACGGCGGTATGCGTGATGCGCTTTCACTGCTTGATCAGTGTGCGGGTCAGAGCGATAATATTACAGCTCAGCTTGTCAGTAATGTCGCAGGCTTTACTGGGCGCGACCATCTTTTCAGCCTTGCAGAATGCATTAAAAACAGCGACTGTGCCTGTGCACTTGCAATAATAAATGAGCTTCATAATTCATCCTGTGATATGGAAAGATTATGCAATCAGCTTATTGAGCACTATCGTAATCTTATGATAATCCGTTCCGTCAATGAGCCGGCAGGTCTTATTGTCTGCACAGCAGATGAGCTCAAGCAAATGGAAACGCAGGCGCTGTCATATACACTTGAAAATATAATGTATATTCTCGGTGTGCTTGAGGCTACATCGGGTAACCTTCGCAAAGGACTCAACCGCAGGGTTGAAACAGAAATGGCGTTTGTTCGACTTTGTTCACCTAATCTTGACAGTAGTGTTGAAGCTCTTCTCAAAAGAGTTGCCGCTGTTGAAAGCGCAGTAAAAAACGGTGTTTCTGTAAAGGCTGTTGCACAGAATGGAGAATTGCAGCAGGAATCACAGCCTGCAAAGCAGTCAGCCGCCACAGTTACTGCAGAGCCTGAAATGCTGCCCGACGGTGAGCTTGGCTGTTGGCCCGATATTATTGAAGAACTAAAAAATCTCAACCGTCCGCTTACAAGTGTGTTGTTTAATTCAGCCGCTTATATTCAAGGCAATTATGTTGTTATTTATACTGACAACACATCACTGATGGGTCTGTTGAAGGTGAAAAACAATGCTGTTGACCTTCGTCACGCAATTTTTAATGTGACGGGTATCAGATATAAAATCGGTGTAAAACCGATGGAGCAAACTCCCGAACAAGCACCGCCTCCGCCGCTTGTTGATGATGCGCCTGCCAAGGCAGACCCTTTGGCATCGTTCCTTGCTCAGGCAGAGGGCTACGGTGTAAAAGTTACAAACTGAAACATTTTTGAAAGGACAGATAAAGTATGAAAGCAAGAATTCCCGGCGCCCCTCAGGGCGGTCAGGCAGCAATGCTGCAAAGACTTCAGGATATGCAGGACCAGATGCAGAAAACTCAGGAAGAGGTTGAAGCAACCGATTTCACAGCTTCTGTAGGTGGCGGTGTTGTTGAAGCAACCGTTACAGGCGCAAAGGTTGTCAAAGACATTAAAATCAGCCCCGATGCTGTTGACCCCGAAGAGATTGAAATGCTTCAGGATCTTGTTATTGCCGCAGTTAATGAGGCTCTCCGCAAGGCAGAGGACGCAATGATGCAGGGCATGGAAAAGGCAAAGGGCGGACTTAATATCCCCGGTCTGTTTTAATTATGGGATATGAGGTTGCAAGTCTTGCACGGCTTATTGAACAGTTTGAACGTTTGCCGAGCATAGGTCACAAAACGGCACAGCGCCTTGCGTTCCATGTGCTCAATATGAGCGACGAGCAGGCAAAGAATTTTGCAGGTGCAATCCTTGAGGCACACGAAAAAATTCACCGCTGCTCCGTGTGCTGTAATTATTCGGAAGACGAGCTTTGTCCCATTTGCTCGCGCGCGGACAGAGACCGTTCTGTTGTCTGCGTTGTGGAAGATCCGCGCGATGTCATGGCTGTTGAGCGCACTCACGAATTCAACGGCACATATCATGTTCTCAACGGTGTTATTTCTCCGCTTAACGGTATCGGACCTGAAGAGCTGAGCATTAAAGAGCTTATTGCAAGAATGGGCGACGGTGAGGTTAAAGAGGTTATTATGGCAACTAACCCGACGGTTGAGGGTGAGGCGACGGCAATGTATATTTCCCGCTTGCTCAAACCGCTTGGTATTGCCACAACACGCCTTGCTTACGGTGTACCCGTAGGTGCAGACCTTGAATATGCCGATGAAGTAACACTTCTTCGCGCATTGGAAGGCAGACAGGAAATATAAAGCAAAAATCCATCGGGCAACCGATGGATTTTTTATATAATAATTAATTGTTGATGGGTAGTCAAGCTTTGATTATTCTTTTTTGCTTTTTGCGGTTTTCTCTGGTCAGCTTGTACAGCTCTTCTGCCGCAAGCCTTGCTTTTGCAACAGGTGTATTATCCTGTGGGAAGCAGTAATAAAGTGCATCCTTATTGCCAATGCATATAACATCGCCGATTTCATACCAGTAATAATCGGCGTAAAGTCCGTAGCTAGCCAGCGGGCTTTGTGTATAATTCAGTTTGCCGTCACAGCCTGTCAGAATGAAACCGTTACAATTGTGAATCAATTTACCCTTGCCGACTTTGTAAATGGCTTTATAATCAACTATCATTCCTATATCAACATCGGCTTCAAGACAGTATTTTCCGCTTTTAAGCTCATCCTTTACACATTGTCTTTGCCATGCGTACCAATCAGGAATGTGCTCTAAAACAGTTCCTCCGTTTTGGCTTTTCAGCTTTCCGTAGGGTGTAAGCTCCCATTTGCTGCCGCATTCAAGGCAGGTAAGTGCAGTGCCGCTGCCGTTCATTTTGCCTTCTTCCATACAGTGTGGGCATTTATATAATATGCGGTGCAGTCCGTCGGCGCGGAAAGGTTCATTAATCTCAATTCTTTGTTCTTCCTGCCACCTAAAATTGTCAAAGCTGAATTCTCTGTCAAGTGCTTCGTCAAGCTCTTTTGTGCTCTTTTCTTTAATTTCCTGTGCAGTGAACAGGCATTTTACATGTGCGCTGACTTTAACCTTCCGCTTCTGAAGCATATTGTAAAGTGGCTGACGCACAAAAGCGCCTTGGGTTATCACAGTCACAACGGGCACATTGAGCTTTTTGAGAAGCACACCCATTTTGCGCGGCAAAGCCGTTGCAGTGCCGTCAAATGAGTAGCTGGCTTCAGGGTACATCAGCACACTTGTATTTTTTTCGTGGAGCATATATTTTATATCTTCAATCAGTGTAAAATCGCTTACAAATTTTTGTGTCGGTATGCTGCCTGCAAGTTGCATGACTGTCTTTTTGCCCACAAATCCGTCCGTTGTGCAGACTATTCCGTACGGTTTCGGGAAGAATATTTTTGATGCAATTTTAAGGTCAATAAGGCTTGAATGATTCATCAGTATAAGACAAGGCTTGCCCTTTGTTTCTTCCATTCTTTCCGTGGTATATGTGAAGCCTGTTGCAATCAGATCGGGAACGGAGGCAATTCTTATTGCGGCAGACAGCAGGGGGAGTGGTCTGAGCGGTTTTTGGTGCTGAGGTGTCGGCAAAGAAAGCACCTTTTCATAGCTCATTTCTTTTGTCTTTATTTTCATTTTGTTCACCTTTTAGTTTGTTCTTCGTTATAGATTTTACCTTTTAACTAAAGGCGATTCAATGCAAAATGTTTTACATATTTTCCAAAAACTTCAGCAAAATAGCGGAGCAACTTCATAAAAGAAGTTGCTCCGCCAAAATTTTATTTATTCTGTTTAATAATGATTATTGCTTTTTGCCGAGAATGAAGAGGCATACGCCTGCGCCTGCAACAGCAACAACGATAACTGCGATGATGATAACCTTCTTAACATCAACACCGTCATCCTGCTGTTCTTCGCTTGTTTCCTCAACAAATGTCCAGACATAGGGTGTTGTTGCCTCTGTCGGGATTTCTTCTAATGTAAGCTCTTCTGTTGATTCAAGCTCAGCAGCTGTTGTAACAACATTGCCACCCTGGTATCTCTTTGTTGTTGTCTTTTTCTTTGTTGTTGTGACCTTTTTCTTTGTTGTTGTGGGCTTTGTTGTTGTGGGCTTCTGTGTAGGACGGTCCTCGAAGGTTACGATGTCGTAGCCGGAGTTCTTGCTGGATTCTTCCTTGCCTGCATCCTCTTTTGTGCTGTCTTCTTTAGAGGGGTTCTCTTTTGTTGGATTTTCCTTTGTCGGATTTTCCTTGGTGGGATTTTCTTTAGTAGAGTTTTCTTTTGTCGGGTTTTCCTTAGTTGGGGTTTCTTTTGTTGCGGGTTCCTTCTGCTCCTGAGTTGCTGCAGGGGGATCGGGGGTTAGTTCGCCTCTGTCGCTGTCAGCAGCGAAAACAAGAGAGGTTGTGCCGAAAATCATAACTGCGGACATAAGTAAAACAATTGCCTTGAGAAATTTCTCTTTCATTTTTATAGTCTCCTTTTTTATTTTTTTACTGAAATATTTCAGCATTTTTCATCATTATACCATAAAAATTAATATAGTCAACACAAAAAGTACTAAATTTATTCAAAAAAAATTAATATTTTAATTCTTTTGCTAGCTTTAATAATGCTTTTTTCTTGTTTTCAGTTTCTCCGTCCATAACTTTTTCAAGCAGTGTAAAAAGAATTTTACCGATTTGGTTTTGTTTGAATATGCCGAGCGAAGAAATGTCACTGCCGTTTATCGCCAAGGCGGAGAGGGTGCAGCACTCCCCATTTTTAATTATATCGATTGCGGTGTGCAAAACAGTGCTGTGCAAATCGGATGTTATTATCTTGCTGTAAAGCAGAAAATCAAGCACGGTTTTCAGGTCTGTCAGACCGTAGCGGTTAATCAAGCGTTTAACCTGAGGTCGCTCGTGGGAAACAACAAGGTCTTTTGCACCGAGCATAAGCGAAACATCCCTGACAGTACGGTTGTCAAATCTGAGGGTGCGCAGTGCTTCTTCCGCCTTGTCAGGATTGAGGATTGTCAAAAGCAGTGCAAGACGCAGCGCAGGGTCAGCAGGAGCATATTCAATAAGCTCCGCTGTTTGCTCTGACAGGTCCGCTTCCGGCAAAAACACTTTTACTACATCGGCAAATTCCTTGAGAATGTCTGCGCAGTTGCCCGTGAGAAGTTTTGAAAATTCCTTCTGTATTCTTTCTGCAGCGATTTTTTTGAGAAGATATTTTTTTTCATGTATTGCTTTAGCTGTTTCCGCTTCAATTTCAAAGCCAAGTGTTGCGGCAAATCTGAGTGCACGCATAATCCGCAGAGCATCTTCGTCAAAGCGGTTGTGTGCATTTCCGACACAGCGGATGAGCCTTCTTTCAAGGTCTTCTCTTCCGCCGTACAGGTCGGTAAGGTTACAGCTTTTGTCAAGCGCCATTGCGTTTACTGTAAAATCTCGTCTGCATAGATCATCTTTAAGGTTGTGTGTGAATGAAACCTCACTCGGACGGCGATTGTCAAGATAATCACCGTCAATGCGGAAGGTGGTTATTTCAAGAGGCTGTTCAATAATAACTGTAATGGTTCCATGCTTTACACCGGTTGGAATAACGCGGTAGCCGGTAAAGCATTCTGTCGTCTGTTCAGGTGTGGCAGAGGTGCATATATCCCAGTCGTACGGTGCTTTTCCAAGCAGACTGTCGCGCACGCAACCGCCCACAGCATAAGCAGAATAGCCGTTTTCATCTAAGATTGTGAGAGCTGTCATAACATTTTCGGGTATAGAAATATTCACCTGTGCTCACCTCCCTGTGCGGCATATTATATCATATTTTATTATTTATGGCAATAATGACAAGTGTGTAAAGCTAAAATTCTTTACAGTAAACTAAAATCGCGTTTGTGCATATACTGATTTAGTGTATTTTTTAAGGAGGAAGATGCAGTGCCGAGTGTATATTTGAGTCCGTCAACACAGCAGAGTAATCTCTATGTTATAGGCGGAACAGAAGAGTATTATATGAACCTTGTTGCCGATGCAATGGAGCCTTATCTGGAAGCGAGTGATATAGATTTCGGAAGAAATACGCCTGATATGACGGCGGCAAGCTCTATCCGTCAGGGCAATGCGGGCGGCTATGATTTGTACCTTGCAATTCATTCAAACGCATCGCCGGACAGAATTTACGGTCAGCTTATGGGTACGGATGTTTTTTATTATCCTACAAGCAGAAACGGCAAACGCTTTGCGCAGATTATTGCTGACAATTTTAAAGAGATTTATCCTTATCCCGAGCTTGTGGACATTCGTGCTACAACGGCGCTTGGAGAAGTGCGCCAGCCGACAATGCCTTCTGTGTTGGTTGAGGTTGCATATCACGATAACGAGGACGATGCAGACTGGATTGTTGATAATATTGATACCATAGGCAGAACACTTGCTGAGTCGGTTGCGGAATATTTCGGTGTGCCGTTTGTTTCGCCGATGGGTGCGCAGATAGGTACGGTAAATGTCAGCAGCGGTGCGCTTAACATAAGGCGCAGTCCGTCGCTCACTGCACCTATAATTGCACGGGCTTATGCAGGCGAAAAGGTTCAGGTGCTTGGAGAAGACGGCGATTGGTACAGGGTTAATTACGGCGGCAGAGAAGGCTTTGTTTCAAAAAGATATATCGTGTTACAGTGAGTCAGAAATAATCGGGAGTAAATGACTCCCGATTATTATTTTGTTGCTATTGCAAGAAGGCTAACGATATTGTATAATTTAAATAATATAGGAAAATTAAGAGGTGACAAGAATGAAATGCCCGAACTGCAACGGCGAAATAGGCAGGTTTGATTTGTCTGCCGAGTGTAAGCACTGCGGTGTTAATATCTTTTACAGCCAGCAGGAAACGCTTCTTACGCAGGATGCAAAAAAGTGCGAGCTTGAGTATGCTTCTTTCCGTATTCTTGCCGCAAAGTTTAATGCAGCGCTTATCGGCGGTCCGCTTCAGATAGCACGCATTGTTGCAATGGTTGCCGCAATAGGAATTATTTTTATTCCATTTGTTACTCTCAGTGCAGATTTACCGCTTTTCAGTGCAAGGTTCAGCCTTGGTGCATTTGGTATTTATCAGGCATTTTCAGGCGGTGAGCTTACAGCACTTCTGCTTGATATGAGCGTGTATTTACCGCAGGTTACAACGGCTGCGGGTGTGCTGTGCGGACTGTTTGTGCTCATTTTCTTAATGGGTCTGTTTGTGTTTGTCGGTTTGATTCTCTCGTTTATAAATATACCGAAGGTTGCACGGAAAATGTGTGTTTTTTCCGCAATCGGTTTTGCGTTGAGTATTATGGCGGCGGTAATGAGTTGTGTTATGCCGAAAATTGCAGAAGGCTCATTGATTACCGCAAAAACAGGTGCAGGTGCATTTTTTTGTGCTGCAATTTTTGCAGTTATCTTTGTTCTCAACCGTCTTGTAATAAAGAAAGGCATTCTGCCCGATGTGAAGCAGGTTGACCTTATGCGTGTTGAAATGCGGAAAAAGGTCAAGTCGGGCGAAATTACACTTGATGAACTGCCGCTGCCTGTTTTTGAATCGGACGAAGAACGCGAAAAGCGACTTGAGAATGAAGCGGCAAGTAAGAGCCTTGCAGACAAAGCGAGAGGCGGTGAGAACAATGGCTGAGAAAAATAAAAGCAAGAAAATTCAGTTTTTGCTTTTCGGTCTTTGCAGTCTTGTTGCGCTTGCCGTCTGTACGGCTGTGCTTGTGATTACTGTGCGCACGGTAGAAAAAAATGATACAGCAGAATTCGAATATGAAACAAAGAGTAAAACTGAGCTTACCGATGATGTGTCAATTCTTTCCGGTTATCTTGGAAAAATAACAGTTTCAGCTGTTGGTGACAGCTTTATAAAGGCTGATGTTTATACAGACATTAGTGTTGATGATGCGAAAATCAGTGCAGGTACGCAACAGGCAAAAAATCTGCTTGTTTATGCGAAAAACAAAATGCTCGGTACAGTTGACGGCTATTACGGCGAAGATAAAACAGGTGTTTTCGGCAAAGTGGATAATACACTGCCCGTAATTCTTCTGCCGATAAGCGATATAACAGAGCACACATTTTCAGTCGGTCAGGCAGATGAAGAAGGCAACCCTGTTTATGATTCATCAACAGGTGAGCTTGTTGATTCGGATTACTATTTTATTTCGTTTTCGGTTAATCCCGAAAGTCCGAAGGCTGCAGAGCTGTTTTGTTCTTATGAGGATAAGAGTGTATCAGATAAATTTGTATCTGAGATTGCTTCTGTCTGCAGTGTGAAAAAAACATCTGCAGAACCCTCGGCCTTTACGGTAAAAGCCAAGGTTAACAGAATAACGGATGAAATTGATTACATAATTTTTGAAAAGGCTTACACCGTGAAGGCTGATGTGACTTTTAAGGATAAGCTTGAAATCTTCGGTGCGGATGAAATAGAGTTTGAATACAAAGCGGAGAAAAAATACGAGTATTCTTATGCAGGAATAAGCTTTGCACAGACATCTGTAACAGTTGAGCCGGGCAGTGAAACAGCACTTTCCGTAAATGCAGTTATTGAGGATGACAGCGAGTACAAGGTTACTTTTTCTTCGTCTGATGAAAGTGTTGCCACGGTAGACGAAATGGGTTATGTAAAGGGCATAGAAGCTTCATGTGTACCTGTTACGGTTACGGTAACACTTGAGTATCTCGGTGCAAGATTCACCGATGAATGTACGGTTATTGTTAACGATGATAAAAATCCGAACGGTTAAGGAGGTGGCAGTGTGACAGAAAACGAAAACAAAACAAAACAAACCGAAAACGGCAATATGTCTTATTATAAAGGCAGAAACTATGTGGGAGTAAAGGAAACTGCTTCCTATCTTTTCAATGATTGGTCAAACGCATTCAATATCAATGCTTTTTCAGAGCGATATATCTGGGATGTTGTAAATATTGACTTTACCGTAAATGCGGTTATGAATCTTGCAACAACCGCGTGGGATATTGTCAACGATACTTTTATTTCCGTTATCGTTGACAGCACCCGTACACGCATTGGCAAATTCAGGCCATATCTTATCGGTATGCAGCTGCCGCTTACAATAATGGGCATTTTTACCTGGCTGCTGCCGCTTTTCTTTCCCGGTACGAGCGGTACTTATCTGCCAAAGCTCATTTACTATTATTTCTTCCTCATAATAAATGAAACAGCTGGTACATTTACCTCTGTTGCAAAAAGCGGATATATGTCCACAATTACTCCGAATCCTGCTGAGCGAATACGGCTTATAACCCTTGCCGAGCTTCTTACGGGTTTTATGGGTGAAGACTTGCCGCGTTACATAATGGGTGTTCTTATTGACCTTGTAAACAATAAGGTTGTCAGCTGGAAGCTAAGCTCAGTGTTTATGGTAATGGGCGGCGGTACAGCGCTCATTTCTTCTCTGTGTACATTCTGGTTCTTTATTCAGTCAAAGGAAAGAGTGCCGCAGTCACTTGAAAAGCCGAGTGTCAAAGAGGGTATGAAGGCAATCTTTTCAAACTATCCGGTTCTGCTTATGTGCCTTTCGGAATTTCTCGGCAACTTCTCAATCAGCAAGAGTGAAACCAATTACTTCATAGATGTTCTCGGTAACTATTCGCTCATTACAATTCTCAACATTCCGTCGGGTCTTAACGGTACAATCAGCTACACTCTTGTTGAGCCGCTGAGAAAGCGCTTTTCTTCAAAATCTCTGTGGATATTCAATGATATATACAACAGCGCGCTTTCAATCGGTGTGTTCCTTTTCGGCATGACGAAGAAGAAAACAATGTTCTATCAGACATTGCCGATGTGTATTGCATTCGGTATGAAAGAATGGTTTGCAAAATGGTCGTGGGGCATTTCCAAGGTTATTACAGCCGACCTCTGGAACGAAGCAATGGACTACTGTGAGTGGAAGAGCGGCTACCGCATGGAGGCAACAACAGGTGTTGCAAAAGGTCTTATTCTCAAGCTTCAAAGTGCGCTTTTAGGCTCGGTTACAAGCATTATAATGAAGAAAATCGGCTATGTTCAGGGACTTGAAATCGGTACACAGAACGACAGAACAAAGTTCTGGGAGTTTGCGCTTTGCACGATTGTTCCGACACTTACGGGTATACTCAGAATTGTGCCCAAATTCCTCTGGCCCATTTCAAGACAGCGCCGCGAGCTTATGTATGAAGAGCTTGCCCAAAGACGCCAGGAAAATGTTATGGGATATACAGAAAGTTTTAAGGAAAGCTGATTAATCATAAATGTATACAAAGCAACACACCGACTAAGGCTCAAGCCTTGTCGGTGTGTTAGTTTTTATTCATATTGTTATTCTTTTGCTTTCAACTTAACAAGTCCGTAAATTATGATGAAGAGAACTCTGATAAGGTTTGCCGCCGCAATGCCCCATGCAAGCCCCCACATGCCCCATATTGCAATACAGGGAATTACTGTCAGGGCAAAGATTGCAAAATAAATCAGATTCATTGCAAGCTGACTTTTTTCGCCCGAAATTTTGAGCACGAAGGTTATCAGCACGGTTGATGCAAAGAAAAGCACCTGACCTGCATTTGCAACAACAAAATACTGTGAAGCAACGGAATAAATATCGGGATAAAGAATCGGAACAAGGATGTGTGAGGCAAGTGTTGTTGCACCGACCATAACCGCACAGACAGCCGCCGTGCCGCCCGAAAACAGCAGAAACAGCTTGTAGCTGAGCTTGTCCTCAAACCTTGTGAGGTAGCTTATTACAAGGCCTTCAAGCGGCACTGTCACGAGCGCAACTATCTTGCCGACAAGGGTTGCAACATAGAAAACAGTGACCTCATAAGAGCCGAGAAAGAAAATGACGAGGATGCGGTCCGCATTGAGGATAACAGTCTGAACAAGATTAGCAGCAACAAGTGCCCAGACGGACTTTGTGTTTTCTTTGCGGTTTACGGAAGGCTTGAAAAACGGAGGCTTGAAAATGCTGCCCTTAAGTGCAACAAAGCCGATTGCCAGTGCTTCGCCGATAAGCATTGCAACAAGCCACGAGCCTGTGAAACGGTAAAGAAGCACACCTGCAATATAACCCGCCGCAATGAGTACATAATAGACAAAATAGCCCTTGAAATTGCCGCTGAGCCTGTACTCAACATCGCCGTAATAGCGGAGAATCGTAAGCATCATAAGCGCGGCATAGCCGACAAAATAAAGCGGCGTAAAGCTTTTGAGTGCCACAAGACCGACAGCCGAAACAACGGCAACAATGCCTGCAACAACAATAAAATACCTGTTATAATCGCCGTTAGTGCACTCGCGCTTTGAAGAAACAACCATTCTCGAATAGTTTGCCGCATTGCCGAATGCACCCACGACGGAAATTATGGCAAGCAGATAAATTACAACACCGAATTTTTCGGCGCCCATCTGCTCCTCAAGAAACGGATACAGCACAAACTGAATTATACCGTTAAAAAGCACAACAGCGCTGACACTTAAAATAAAATCCGTGCCGATTCGCTTCAACAGATTTTTAAGCATTACGGGACTTCCCTCCCATTAGTAATTAATACAACCAAGTATAACATTGCCATAAAAATAAATCAAGCACAAGAAATTAATCCTGTGCCTGACTGCTTTTATCTGGAATTTGCCGTTTCAATAATGCCGAAATAAAATTCTTCAAATGATGTGGGATAATGCTTCGTGCCGCAGAAATCAAAATGGTCCATACCGTACATGGTATCAAAATAATACCATCTGCCCGTTTCAATTTTCTCGCCTTTTTCAAGGCTTTGCTCATAGTCCTTTGCCGTTGCGGAATCAACAGACGGATAGAGCGCGGAGGCAAGCGGTACAATTCCGTCATTAACCGCCCAATCGCCTTCTATCTTTATTCCGTCAACCGTAAAACCCTTTGTCAATGCGAGCAATCCGCCTGAGATCCAGAAAATGGGATTTAGAGTTTTAATGCTGCTGTCAGCAGTTGTATATGAATAGTAATAGGTATTGGGTGCAAGCTTTATTGTTTCATTAAGCTCTGCCGCACCTCTTAGAGTCATATCGTAACCACAATTATCATTAGATTTAAAGAAATCCCAGATTCCGCACGGAGTGAACCAGGCTCGGAACTGACCCTGCTCAGGTGTCAAGCCGAAATGACCGAGCTGGAATGAAAAAACAAGGAAGTTGTTTCCGAAAACCATACCGACAATATTGAGCACAGCAGAAATAAGGAGCATGGTAACCTGCGGGTCCACAAGCAGATTAGCAACCTGTGAGCCGTTGTGCGGTGCAGAGAGAGTGATACAGGAATGAACCGCATCGTGACCGCCCTTGAAAAGCTCGCTTGTATTCTCACCGCTTGCGGCAAGCTCCTCTTCACTGCCAAAGGCAAGCAGAGATGCAAACAGACGCACCGTTGCACCACCAAAGGAGTGACCGACAAGATTTATTTTACTGTTCAAATCCCATGGCTCGCCCATAACAGCCTTGCCCTCGTAACTGAAGCCGTATCTGTCGTGGCCGTGTGCCTTTGAATGAGCTTCACCGTAATCAACAACAGTACCTGTAAGCTGTGCATAAAGCTCACACGCTCTGTCCCACGCACTGCTGAGCGGACCTACGGCAGGAGCATAAGCTTCAATACCGTTTTCGTTAAGAATTTTTATCATATCTGTATCATTAAGACTCAGTCCGCCGCCCCAATAGGGTGAAAGACTGTAGAACTTATTATCGGGTGCCCAGCCGCCCATACCGTGAACAAAAACATACGGATAATCCGTTTTGAATTTTGTGCTGTCAATTGTAACACTTTTTTCTGCCGCGGCAGGAATTGCAACCGCACAGAAAATAATTGATAAAGCAAGAAATAAAGAAATGATTTTTTTCATTGTCCGTGCCCCCTTTGGCTGTTATTATATCGTTACAAAGTTAAACCTGAGTAACATCTTTGACAATTCAGATTATAAATGATAAAATAGCTTCAGGCAATATCTGAAAGGAAATTTCTTAACATGAACAAAAAACTGTTTGATGAACATGTTGCTAAATTTGAACAGTTGCAAAAGCTGTTTGAAGCTCAGCCTGATGAATACCGTTTTGAGCTTGCAAGCAAATGCTTTGCGCTCGGCTTTGTATGCAACCAAAGCAAAAAATTTGACGAAGCTGATAAATATTACACCCTTGCTCTTGAGAATTATCGCGTACTCAACGAAGAAAGCAATCACAAATATGATGATATGATTGCTTCAATTTGCTACAGCCTTGCACTTGTAAAAAGGCTCAGCAAAGGCAGTCGCGATGCTGCGGAAAAGCTCTATCTGGAGGCACTTGGCATTTACATAAGCAAGTCACATACGGACCCTGCAAAGTATTCTCCGCTCGCATCCAAAACAGCCAAAAAGCTCTCAGTTATTTATAAAGAAAAAAGCATTGAATATCGTATGCTTTCCGACAAAATGAAAGCATCACAAAGCGAATAAAAGTCGCTTTCAGAGCGACCATTTACCGAAAAGAATATTTTATAATGTGGTTGTAAGGTTGAGAAAAACCTGCAATCACATTATTTTTTTCGGAGGAATGACAAATGAAAAAACAAACAAACAACATCACAGAGCTTGTATTCATTCTTGACAGAAGCGGTTCAATGGCAGGACTTGAAAGCGACACAATCGGCGGCTTTAACGCAATGATTGAAAAACAGAAGAAGCAGGACGGCGAATGCTTTGTTTCAACCGTGCTTTTTGACAGCGAATCCGAAGTGCTTCACGACAGAGTACCCTTAAGCGAAATCAAGCCGATGACAGATAAAGATTACTATGTCAGAGGCTGTACCGCACTTGTTGATGCAATAGGCGGTGCAATCCACCATATCGGAAACATTCACAAATATGCACGCCGCGAGGATGTACCCGAAAACACGGTTTTTGTAATCACAACCGACGGCATGGAAAACGCAAGCCGCATTTATTCAAGCAAAAAAGTAAAGTCTATGATTGAAAGGCAGAAGGAAAAATACGGTTGGGAATTTTTATTTATCGGCGCAAACATTGACGCAGTTGAAACCGCCGCAAATTACGGCATTGACAGCAACCGAGCCGTCAATTATCATGCAGACTGCGAAGGCACGCGCATAGTTTACGAATCCGTTTCAAACGCGGTATCAACAGCACGCTTCTGCAAAAGAATTGATGACAGCTGGAGCGAAGACATTGCCAACGATTTTTGCAGCAGAAACGACTGATTTTACAGCAAAATAAAACACGCATGATCCCTCAACAGACTGTCTCGGTCAAACGAGGCAGTCCATCTTTTTTTCGTTGCAATAATGTGCAAGCTATGGTAAAATGTGTAATGTTAAAGGATGTGACAAAATGGTACGCGAAATACGAGATGATGAGCTGACACAGCTGCTTGAGCTGTATCTCCACCTGCACGAAAAGGAAGTGCCCGAAGATTCGCAAACTCTCAGGGAAATGTGGCAGAAAATAAAGAACGACAAAGACCACCACATAATTGTTTATGAAGAAGAAGGAAAAATTGTATCCGCCTGCGTTTGTGTTATAATTCCCAATCTTTCAAGGGGAATCAGACCGCACGCATTTATTGAAAACGTTGTCACTCACAAGGATTACCGCGGCAGAGGCTATGCCACAAAATGCCTTGAAAGAGCAAAGGAAATTGCAGTTGAAACAAACTGCTACAAAATGATGCTTTTCACCGGTGCAAAAGATGAAAAAACGCTCAATCTTTACCGTAATGCCGGCTACAACAGCAACGATAAAACAGGCTTTATACAGTGGATTGACTGTGAGCCGTAAGGAGCAAAAATTATGATGTGTGAAAACTGGATTTGGCTGCCTGAAGACAAATATCCCGACAGGCAAACCTGCTGTTACAATGACCTTGGTAAAAACAGATGCGGCATATATACCGTTTCTGAATTCAAAAAAGAATATATCTTTGACAAAAAAGTTAAAAGCGCAAAGCTTCGTTTCAGCGGCGACACAAGCTTCCAGCTTTACATAAACGGCTGCATCCATGCCACAGGTCCCGCCTCTGTGGGCGGCGATTTTCTGCACGATGACAGACCGTGGGATAAATTTTATTCTTTCGAAACAGAAATTCAGCTTGACAGCGATAAAGTTGAATTTTTTGCAAGGGTAAAGATGAAGCCCGAAAGAGGCTTTGAATTTTCAAAGGGACATGGCGGATTTATGCTCTGCGCCGTGCTGACTTTTGAAGACGACACAAAGGCAGTTATTCATACCGATAAAAGCTGGCTTTGCAGACTCAACAGGAGTTATACACAGTCCCGCGTTTTTGATTCTTCCGCCGAGCCGGACGAATATGTAAACGCGCAGGAAAAAGACAACATCTGGCACACTGTCACTGCACCGATTCCCGTTATGGCAGAAAAACTTCTCAGCAAAAGAATTGTGCTTGGTGCAAATGAAAAAAAGAGCGTAACCGTTGAGCTTGACAGAATTTATGCCGGGTATGTTTACATCAAGGCAAACGGTGCGGTAAATGCACACATAGTCTGCCGCGAAAAAGACGAAAAAGGTCAGGAAGAACAAATCCGTTTTGCAGACAAAGGCGAATACAGAGGCTTCTTTATGCACAGCGCAGGTGAACTTCATACAGAGCTTGAAAACCCCGGCGATGTGCCCTGTGAAGTTGAAACAGGGTTTATCACAACATGCTACCCTGTGGATAAAGAGGCAGTTACAACCACAAGCGACACTGACCTTAATCAGGTGCTTGATACCTGCAGACACACACTTAAGTACTGCAGACAGACACTTCACCTCGACAGCCCGAAACACTGTGAGCCGCTCGCCTGCACGGGTGACTATTATATAGAAACACTGATGACTGTTTTTTCTTTCGGCGATATGCGCCTTGCTGAGTTTGATGTTATGCGCACGGCAGAGCTGCTGCGAAACAATCACGGCAGAATGTTCCACACAACCTACAGCCTTATATGGGTGCGAATGCTGCTTGATGTTTACAAATTCACAGGCAACAAAAAGCTGCTTGAAGAATGTGAAGATGCACTTATAATGCTGCTCGACCGCTTCAGCACTTATATCGGCGCAAACTCTCTGATTGAAACTCCGCCCGATTTTATGTTCGTGGACTGGATTTATATTGACGGCATTTCAATGCACCATCCGCCCAAGGCACTCGGTCAGACCTGCCTTAATATGTATTATTTCGGTGCGCTCGGCTTTGCGGCAGAGATTTATAATATCCTCGGCGAAACCGCAATGGCAAACGACTGTACCAGAAGAAGAGAATGTTTACAAAGCGCAATAAATACTCTGCTTTTTGACAGCAAAAAGGGTATGTACTTCGAAGGACTCAACACACCTTCCGAGGTTGAAATCGGTCAATGGATGCCACAGAACGTTGAAAAGAGATATTATCTCAAGCAGTCAAACATTCTTGCCGCTTACTTCGGTGTGTGCGAAAAGGAAACTGCAAAAGAAATAATTCACAAAATAATGAACGACGAAATTCCGGGCGACTATCAGCCATATTTTGCACACTACTTATTAGAGGCAATTTACTCAAACGGTCTGCGCGAAGAATACACACTCAAGGTACTTGAGCGCTGGAAGAATCCCGTAAAAGAATGCCCCAAGGGACTTGTAGAGGGTTTTGTTGCGCCTGAGCCTACATACAGCTTTGACCACAGCCACGCGTGGGGCGGTACACCGCTCTGGTCACTGCCCAAGGCTCTGCTCGGCTTTGAAATCACACAGCCTGCTTTCAGAGAGATTTCTCTCTCTCCTTCTCTGCTCGGCCTTGAAGCTGCAAGAGTTGAGCTGCCCACACCCTACGGTGATGTCTCGGTTGAAATGGCAAAGGATAAAAAGCCTGTTATAACCTGTCCCGAAGAAGTGAAAATAGTTTTCAGGAGCTAATAATGGAAGTTTTACAGTGGATATTTGCGATTTTCGCCGTTATCGGTGCTTTTGACAGAATCATAGGAAACCGTCTTAAGCTTGGCGAAGAATTTGAAAAAGGAATTGTTGCATCAGGCACACTTTCGCTTGCAATGGTAGGTATGATTTGCATCGCCCCAACACTTGCGGCATGGCTCGGACCTGTATTTGAGCCGGTTTCAAAGTTTACGGGCATTGATATGTCCTTCATCGGCAGCTTTATTGCAAACGATATGGGCGGCGCGGCAATTTCATCCGCGCTTGCATCAAACGATACATTAGGCGGCTTCAACGGTCTTGTTGTTGCCTCAATGCTCGGTGCGACAGTTTGTTTCACAGTGCCCGTCGCACTAAAAATGATTGACAAATCTCATCACAAAGAGGTGCTCAGCGGTATTCTCTGCGGCATTGCAACAATGCCGATAGGCTGTATTGTTTCGGGTCTTATGCTGAAAATCGGATTCACTCAGCTTTTACTTAACATGATTCCGCTGATTGTTATGGCTGTTATAACCTGCATCGGCCTTGTTTTCAAGCCTGATTTGTGCCGCAAAATTTTCGGCATAATCGGCGACATTGTTGTTATTATAATCACCGTAGGTCTTGCGGCAGGCATTTTCAGCCATCTTACAGGAAAGGTTCTTATTCCACACATGAGCCCGATCAAGGATGCATTCGCAATTGTTGCCGATGTTGCAATTATACTTGCAGGTGTATTTCCGCTGATTAAAGTCATTTCAATAATATTCAGCAAAATCTTTGCCGCCGCCGGCAAAAAAATCGGCATTGACGAAACCTCCGTGCTCGGTCTTATCTCCTCACTTGCAAACAGCATTCCCACATTTGAAATGGCAGGCAAAATGAATTCAAAGGGAAGAATGATGAATATGGCTTTTGCCGTTTCCGCTTCATTCGTTTTCGGCGACCATCTGGCATTCACAATGTCATTTGATAACCGCTTTCTTTTTGCCGTTATTGCAGGCAAGCTGATAAGCGGCATCTGTGCAGCAGTCGCAGCACATTTTATGTATAAGAAAAGTGTAAAAAATGAACAGAGCTGAATTTGAAAAATATATAAAAGACACTTACAGCACCCTGCCGGAATATCCGTGGGAGAGTCAGCCGTCTTATGCGGTATATCGCCACAAAGACAACAAAAAGTGGTTTGCTGTGGTGATGCGCATTTCAAAGCGCAAGCTTGGGATTGACAGCGATGAAAATGCAGATGCGGTCAATCTGAAATGCGACCCGATTGTCATAGGCTCGCTTCGCAATGAACAAGGCTTTTACCCTGCATACCACATGAACAAAGCTCACTGGATAACCGCCGTGCTTGACAGCAACACAGACGAAGAAAAGCTGAAATGGATGCTTGCGCTGAGCTTTGAGCTGACAGAAAAGAACAAAAAAAGATGAAGTATCGGTTGATACTTCATCTTTTTTACTTCCTGGATAATTATTCATGCGGATAAATCCGCAGTTACTTTTGTAACGCGTGACAAAAGTAACCAAAAGAATTTTTGAGGTTATAAGCACTCCACGACGGCTGACAAAAAATTTGTAACGGTAGGACGGAGATTATCCGCCCTACCGTGAATGTATATCTCTCTTTCTGCGGGCTATAAAATCAGCTGTAATTTTGAGCGATAAGCGAAGCATTTTAAAGTTGCTGGTTCGGATTGTATATTATCAGAAATCAAGCGATGCTTTAATTCCTCCGCCTTCAAGGGGGAACGAGCACATTCTGTGTGCCGATACCGTGTAGAGCGTATCGTTTATAAATGTTGCCCTTTCGATAGAGGCGCTTGAATAGGATGCTGTATCGAAATAAACTATTGTTTCCTCGCCGTTCGCGCCGTAATGAATTCCTGAGCGGCTTTCGCGTTCGTTACGGTTCGAATAGCTGCCGATTAAATTTATTTTACCTTCCTTTATTCTGAGTGTGCAGAATTTCTTTTCGCCTGTGCTGCTGTCGCGGTAAATGAAGCCGAGAATGTTTTTTGCGGCGCAATCCATAACTGATTTGTGAAAGCTGTCTGCGCGTGCACCCTTGAGGATGAAACGGTCAATTTCCTGCGGTTCTGTCGGGTCTGAAATGTCAAAAAGTGAAATTTTAAGTGCGTCAACAGTGCCGTTTTCATCGCCGTCCGTACCTATGCCGACAAGGTAACCGTTAAACGGATGAAGATAGCTTGAAAAGCCGGGGATTTTAAGCTCGCCGACGATTTTCGGTGCTTTCATATCCTTGAAATCAATGACGAATAACGGGTCTGTCTGCCTGAAGGTTACAACATAGCCGTAGTCGCCGATATATCTTACGGACTGAATGGTTTCACCTTCTGCAATGCCGTCAATTTTGGCAACCTCTTTGAGCTTCATATCAAGCACATAAACATAGTTTGCTTCGCTGTCAGTTGTTGCAATGCGGACATATCCGTCTTTTTCGTCAATCGAAAACTGGTTGAGAGCGCTGCCTTTTACTTCACCGCTTGCTTCGGATTTCAAGGTGCCGTCTTTGATTGAAAAACGGTGGATTTTTGTTGTCTGCTCGTGGTTTGTGACGGAAATCATACCGTTCGAGTGGGTGGTTTCTTCATAGTGGTAAACCGTATCACAGATGTAGAGGTTTTCGTTGGTGCAGTATACATTGTCGCCTGAGCCGAGCACTGATGATGTGATGGGCCTGAACTCGTGAGAATCAAGGTCAACTGTTGTCATAACCGTGTAGGTGCAGGAATAGTTTTTGTCCTGCGGCAGAATGGTTATCATATCGGGCTTTAGGGGCTGCGCAACACCGTTTACAGTGGTTTCAGGTACAATGTCGTTATACACTGCAAGACCCTTTTCAAGCTCAACATCCTCAGGGTGTACCCAATACTGAGAGAGTAGAATAACCTTGCTGCCGATAAGTCTGCTTGTGAAGTAACCGCCGTCCTGCGAAAAATCATCAAGAAGCTTCGGATTTGATTTATCGGTTATGTCATAAATCTCAAGAACGGTGCAGTCCTTTTCAGAGTAATCGTAGCCTACAACTGCAAGCAGATTTTTGTAAAGATACATACCGTTTGAGCCGCGTGAATCAATATCCGTTTTGCTCATCAGCTTCATGTTCTGAGCATCAATTATCTTTACCGATGAATCTGTCAGCACATAAATATATTTGCCGTCATTTTTGATTATGTCATCTTCATCAATTCCCTTCACCTGCACATTTGTTGTGCCGTGAGCAGCAACTCCCGTTGCGCTGGTATTGACATTTGTACCTATGCCTGCTTCTGGAGCGGCCATATCAGCGGCTTCATCTTCAGCAATCAATCCGTCTGCCATTCCGTAAAAGAAATCATATTTGTTTCTTTCTTCAAACTCTGCACGCAGCACGGTGAAGTAGTCAACAATCGTCTTTTCCGTGTTGGCGGAAAGGGGTGTCTGTGCCTGCTTAATTTCATCGGGCATTTTTGTAATGTTCGGGCGGTTGAAGTAGTTCACTGCCGAGCCTATGCCGATTGCAAGCAGAATTGCTGCAGCAACAGAGCTGATTGTTTTTAGTGCAATTATTTTGCCTCTTTTGCTCTTTTTTTGTTCTTTGCCGCTTACAAGTGCGGTTATGCTTTCCTGTGAAAGCTCTTCGGGCAGAGCCGTTTTGTCATTGAGCGGCTGTAATATGCTTCGGATATATTCTGTATTATCTGAATTTTTTCTTTTCATTTTTGTCCCTCCGTTTCTTCTCTCAGCTTTGCAAGGGCACGCGAAAGTTTTGAGCGCACCGTGCCGTGAGAAATGCCCGTAACTTCTGCAATTTCCTTGCCCGAATATCCGCAAACTGTGCTGAGCAGAACAATTTCGCGCTCCTGTTCGCCGAGCGTGTCAATAAGTCTGATAAGGTCAAGTGCAGTAAGTATTTCTTCGCTTGTGTCGGCGGATGAAAGCTCTCCGCACAGCTCAAGCGGTGTGGAATCGGCACTGTATTTTTCGCGCTGAAACCGTTTGCAGACATTGTAAAGAATGCCGAAAAACCAGGCCTTTGCGGCGCTTTCGTTTCTCAGCTTTATGATGCTTTTAAATGCTTCGAGCGCTGTTTCCTGTACTGCATCCTGAGCTGCTTCGCGTGAGCTGAGGCTGTACAGTGCATATCGGTACATATCGCCTGCAAAAAGTGAGTACAGTTCACCGAATGCATCTGCATCACCTTTTATCGCTTTCTTTGTCAGCAGAGCTGTTTTGTCTTTCATCGTTTCACCGCCTTCTGCGTTAAATTATGCTTGCACTTACTGCTTTTTCTCCTACATACATTGTAACGGAAATAATATTTGTGCCGCAACAGTCGCTGCCGCCCTGAGTTTCCGTCACAACGGTGTAGCCGAGTCCCTTGTATGTGGGGTTTCCGCCATCGTTGATGCATTTGGCAAACACAGGTGGCATCAGATGTCCCGAACGGTAAAAATCTGTTATAAACATACCGCCCCATGCTGTCAGAACAAGTGCAAGAGAAATTATAAGCGCAATAATAATTTTTCTTTTTTTCATTTTGTTCACCCTTTTCGGTGTGAATTTGAGCCGCTCAATATATAAGTGTGGAAAAAATGTAAATTTGTTGCAGCTTTTACAAATATTTTATCATAAAAATTTTTAAAAGCCTATATGAATAATTATTATTTTGTGTTATAATGCAAATATATGTCTGTAAATATACCCAAAAGTGTTTTTCGGGCGAAAACAGTCAGGTGGTGAGCTGATGAAACAAGCAGTTGAAACGGTGATTTTTGATTTTGACGGTACACTTGCCGACACATGCAGGGGTATCTACCGCTGTGTGCATGAAGCACTTCATGCTTACGGTTATGACGAATCCGACGGTGAGAGGCTTCGTGCTTTTATCGGTCCGCCGCTGTTTGACAGCTTTATGAAATATTCACACAATGAAGATATGGCGCACGCAATGGTTGCCGAATACCGCAGACATTACCGCGCAGGCGGAATTTTTGAGTGCGATCTGTACGACGGTGTTTTGCAGATGCTTGAAGCGTTTTACGATAAAGGCATCACAATGGCTGTTGCCTCATCAAAGCCTGCCGAGTTTATAAAACGCATCATATCTCATTTTGAGATAGACAAATACTTTTCTTTTGTAAGCGGTCCTGTGATAGGTGAGAGGGATCCTTCAAAGGCAGAGCTTATTGCAGCGGCTGTTGATGCACTTGGCGCGGATAAGAGTACAGCCGTTATGGTTGGCGACAGAATGTTTGACATTGACGGCGCAAAACAGGCAGGTGTGAGGAGTATAGGTGTGCTTTACGGCTTTGGCAGTAAAGAAGAAATGATTTCTCACGGCGCGGATGAAATTTGCCGCAGTGTTTATGAATTGACGGAGTTGATACTTAAATGAAAATTTTGGTCAAGCTTATAAAGTTTGTGCTTTCCGTGCTGCTTGCCGCTGTCATTATTGTTGTCAGCAGCTTTACCGCAGTTTTTTTCCTTTCAAAAAATAATCCGCAGGGCATTTTCATTTTTGATTATGCGGTTGTTGCACAGAAGGGCGATGACGAAAAGCTGGATGTATGGGTTATAAAAAAGACGGATTCTTCATCGGTTGAGCACGGTGACGGTATAGTATATTTTGATGAATCCTATAAGGCGGCAAATGCAATGCTCGGTTTTGATGGAAGAGTTATGTATTTTGATTCCGATTCTCTCAACAGTGATGTATGGGTTGAAGATGATGCAGTGGTCGGTAAAATTATTGCGCTTTGGCAACAAAAATAAAACTTTGCAGTATACTGTAAGTGGGAGAATATTTCCCATTTAATTTTTCTGCAGGGGGAATCATTTGAAATGGAAGCTTATCTTGATAACAGCGCTACGACCTTCCTTTGTCCCTCGGCAAAGGAAAAAACGGTCGAAGCAATAAATAAATTTTACGGAAATCCCTCTTCGCTTCACAGTGTAGGCACAGCCGCACAGCGGTGTCTTGAAGCTGCAAGGGCAGCTGTAGCCAGAACACTTTCGTGTGAGGCGGAGGAGATTGTATTTACGAACAGCGGCTCGCTTGCCAACAATGCTGCGGTTTTCGGCGCGGCTCACGCTCTCAGACGCAGGGGCAACAGAATTGTCACCACCTGTGTGGAGCATCCGAGTGTGTCGGAGTGTATGACTCAGCTTGAAAAAGAGGGCTTTGAAATTGTTTATCTCAAGGTCGACAGATTCGGCAGAATAAATAAATCCGATCTTATGAATGCTGTCAATTCAAAAACGGTGCTTGTCAGTCTTATGTATGTCAACAACGAGGTCGGCAGTATTATGCCTGTTGAAACAGCAAGGCTTGCAGTAAAGAAAGCGGGTGCACCGGCGCTTATTCATTGCGATGCCGTACAGGCCTATGGTAAACTGCCCATAAAGCCTGCAAGGCTCGGTGTTGACCTGCTCAGTGCCAGCGCTCATAAAATCAACGGCCCTAAGGGAGTCGGATTTTTGTATGTGCGCAAGGGTGTGCGTATTGCGCCCTATGTTTTTGGCGGAGGTCAGGAGGGCAAGGTTTATTCGGGCACACAGCCTATGCCTGCAATCATGGGCTTGCACGGTGCGGTTGAAGAGCTGCCTGACTTTAATTTACAGCTTGAAACAACAAAAGCTTTGCGCGACTATTTCGTGCAGGAGGCTCGGAAAATAGAAGGTATAGTAATCAATTCGGGCGAGGATGCACTTCCTTATATAGTTAATATTTCCTGTATCGGTCATCCGTCACAGACAATGCTCAACTACCTCTCCGATTCAGGTGTATATGTTTCGGGCGGCTCTGCCTGCTCGAAGGGCCACCGCAGCAAGGTGCTCACGGCAATGGGGCTTGAGCCTGAACGGATTGACAGCGCACTTCGCATAAGCTTTTCGCGCTTCACCACGCGCGATGAAATTGATATGCTGCTTTGCGCACTTGAAAGCGGTGTGAATACACTGCGCAAAAAGAAATAAAAAAGAGAAAAGGACATATAATGAAAGAAGTAATTTTGATTAAAAACGGTGAGCTTGCTCTCAAAGGGCTTAACCGCCGCACATTTGAAGATGTAATGATTAAGAATATGCGCCGCAGACTTTCTCCTCTGGGCGAATTTACCTTCACTCCCGCTCAGTCAACTATAAAAATAGAGGGGGAGGACAGTGCTGACCTTGAAGAAGCGGTTGACAGACTTTCACGGGTTTTCGGTATTGCAGGATTTTCACGCGCTCTCAAGCTTGAAAAAGATTTTGAACAGGTGCTTGAGTATTCTGGTAAATACCTTGAGGACCAGCTTCTTGCCGCAAACACATTTAAAGTCTGCGCAAAGCGCTCAGACAAAAAATTCCCTTACGATTCACCGAAAATTTGCTTGCTTCTGGGCGAAAGACTGCTTGATGAATTTCCTCATCTGAGTGTTGATGTGCGCAACCCTGAGCTTACGGTTACGGTTGAAGTAAGAGATCACGATATATTTGTTCATGCCAACCAGATAAAGGGCGCAGGCGGTATGCCTGTAGGCACTGCAGGCAGAGCGGCACTTATGGTTTCGGGCGGCATTGACAGCCCTGTTGCCGGCTGGATGATGGCTAAACGCGGTATTGAGCTTACTGCTATTCACTTCGCTTCACCGCCTTATACAAGCGAAAGAGCGGAGCAGAAGGTGCATGATCTGCTTGGTAAGGTTGCGCGTTATGCGGGAAGAATTGAACTGAGTGTTGTGCCTTTTACAGAGTTTCAGGAGGCGATACGCGACAAGTGTCCTGAAGAGCTCTTTACGATTATCATGCGCCGCATGATGGTGCTGTGTGCACAGCGAATTGCCTCGCACACCGGCTGCGGTGCACTTATCACGGGCGAAAGCCTCGGTCAGGTTGCAAGCCAGACAATGGGCGCAATTGCCTGCACCGACGCAGCGGCAACAATGCCTGTTTTCCGTCCGCTTATCGGTATGGATAAGGACGAGATTATTTCGATTTCGCGCAGAATCGATACCTTTGAAATTTCAATCCTGCCCTTTGAAGACTGCTGTACGGTTTTCACACCTCGTCATCCGCGCACTCGTCCGAAGCTAACTGAGGTTATTGAGGCAGAGTCGGCACTTGATGTAGAAGCTCTTGTTGAGCGCGCTGTTGCAGGTGTGCGCAAAATTGTAATTAACTGAAAAGAGAAACTGTTTTATGAACTGTGAGATTATAGGAGTAGGTACCGAGCTTCTTCTCGGCGACATTGTGAATACAGATGCGCAGTATCTTGCGCGTGAGCTTGCCGCAATGGGTATTGTTATTCACTATCAGGAAGTGGTGGGCGATAACCCGGAGCGAATGAAGGCTTGTATTTCTGCGGCTGTTTCACGAAGTGACCTTGTAATTCTTACAGGCGGCTTAGGCCCGACGGCAGATGACCTTACAAAGGAAATAAGCTGCGAGGTAATGGACACTGAGCTTGTGCTTGATGAGGAAATTCTTGAAGGCATAAGAGGATATTTTTCATCAAAGGGCATAACAATGCCCGAAAGCAATACAAAGCAGGCTTATGTGCCTGAGGGTGGTGTTGTTTTTAAAAACCGCAACGGCACTGCGCCCGGCTGTGCAATTGAGAAAAACGGTAAAACCGTCATTATGCTCCCCGGTCCGCCGCGTGAGCTCAAGCCCATGTTTGAAAATGAGGTAAAGCCGTTTCTTGAAGCTAAAACGGGCGGTGTGATTCTGTCAAAGCAGGTTCGCACCTTCGGTATAGGTGAATCTGATATGGCTCAGCGAGTGTCAGAGCTGCTTGAGGGGAGCAATCCTACGGTGGCACCTTATGCAAAAGACGGCGAAGCTCTGTTGCGTGTTACTGCAAAGGCACAGACGGAAGAAGAGGCTCTTTTAATGTGCGATAAAACGATTGAAAAAATAAAGGCGAAAATCGGCAGGTTTATTTATTCAACGGATTCGATGAATCTTGAACAGACAGCAGTAGCCCTGCTCAAAGCCAATAATAAAAAAATCGCCCTTGCAGAAAGCTGCACGGGCGGCTACATTGCAAAACGAATAACCGATGTTTCGGGTTCATCAGAGGTGTTTGAATACGGCATAGTATCTTATTCAAACGAGGTGAAGCAAAAGCTTCTTGGTGTGAAAACCGAAACACTTAAAAAATATACCGAAGTCAGTTCACAGACTGCCGCTGAAATGGCGCAGGGAGTAAGGGACCTTTCGGGTGCTGATATAGGAATCAGTGTTACGGGAATTGCAGGTCCGGGCGGTGGCACGGAAGATAAACCCGTAGGCTTGGCATATGTGGGAATTTCTCATAAAGACGGAACGCTTGTGCGCGAAATCCGCACGGGCAAGAAAGAGGATTCCAGAGAATATAACCGATATGTAACGGCATCAAATGCGCTTCATATGGTTATTCAGTATTTAACGGGAAGGGATGATGAAACATGACAGATGAAAACAGCGTGTTCGGCGAATTCGGCTCAAGAAGCCCTAAGTTCGATGAGCTGCTAAAAAAATATCAGACCATTGATGAAAACGGAGTGGTGTCATCGCCTAAGCCGGCAGTTACAGCGGAGAAAGAACATCTTTCTGAGCCTGAAAAGCAAAATAAGGAAGAACTTCAAGAGGTAAGCGGCAAACAGGAAGCTGAGGAAGCTTTAACAGAAGAAACTGCAGCTGAAACTGAAGAAACACCGCGTGTTGAAGCTAAAGCAGAAGAAACGGATAATAATGAGGCTCAGGCGGCTGAATGCTGTGGATTCAGCATGGCGGGATCTGAGAGTAAGACGGAAGAACCCGAACCTGATTTTTCCTATGACCTGGATATGTTCGGCACAGGTTCTTCACAAAGCAGGAAAATTATTGATATAGACAGCTTTGACGATTCGTGGCTTGATGATGCATTTGACAATTCACTGTTTTACAATGCGGGTGCGGTTGCTGATCAGGTTGAACCCGAAATTCAGGAAGAGCCTGAATATACACAAGCGTCTGAGATTGCAGAAGAACCTGAACCGGAAGGTATTACGCCTGATGCTGAAACCATAAGAAAATTCGAAGAACCAGAAAGCTTTGATATGCCCGGTATGCCTGTTCAGGACGATGCAGACAGAAATGCAATGGCAGGCGGATATATTTCTCCGTCAGATTTTACGGATTTTGATTTCGATCCTGAAACGGGTATGATTATAAACAATGAAGATTATGCAGAATTAAATAAACCTGAAGAACCTGCAGAAGAGAAACCCAAAGAGGAAAAGAAGAGTGCAAAGGCAAAGAAAAAACCGGTAAAAGAGAAAAAAGAGAGCGGCAGAAATGAAATGACCTCCGTTACGGGCTTCTCAAAGTCGTATAAAGCATCTGAGGGCAAGGGCTCAAAAAAAGAAGGCTTTTTTTCACGCAACCTTATTCCGAAAAAAGATGACAGCACTGCTGAAAAAATCCGCAAGATAATTATGATTCTTTGCGTTCTTGCTTTTCTCGGTTCAGCTCTTTATCTGTTTAATGACTATGTGATAGAGCCTTATAAAAATGTAAAGCAGATAGGTGAGCTTGAGAGCCTTATTTCAGACAGCGACAAGGTTGCCGATAAGCTTACACTCGAACAGCAGTATCCCGGCGTAGAATTTCCTGAAGGTATGCTTGAAAAATATGCTGCACTTTATGCCAGAAATCAGGATTTTGTAGGTTGGATTACAATTGATGGCTTTGATATTTCTCTGCCGATTGTTCAGGGTGATAACAATGAAGAGTATCTTAAAACCAATTTTGACGGCAAAAGCAATAAGTACGGTTCGATTTTTATGAACTGTTCAAACAGTGTGGACAGGCTGAATTACAACACAACACTTTTCGGTCATTATATGTTTGATTCGAAAATGTTCGGTAATCTTGTTCAGTACAAGAGTGCTGCAGGCTATAAAAAAGCTCCCGTAATTGAGTTCAACACACTTTTTGCCGATTATAAATGGAAGGTTTTTGCTGTGTTCATTACCAACGGAACACAGGAGGGTGACAACGGTTACCTGTTCAATTATATTTTCACCGACCTTTCAACTCAGGAGGCAGTCGAAAGCTTTATGGGCGAAATCAAACAGCGCTCAATTTATTATCCCGCTGTTGATATTGCTGTGTCGGACAAGATTCTGACACTTTCCACCTGCACCTATGAGTTTGAGGAAGCACGCCTTGTCATCATGGCAAGAATGGTTCGACCGGGTGAAAGTGAGCAGGTTGATGTATCAAAAATCCGCTATAACTCAAACCCCAGATACCCCGCAGCATATTACGAGGAAAACGGTCTTTCCAATCCGTATGCTGCAGCTTATAAGTGGTATCCGTCATAAATAATTTGACAATTAAATTGAAAGGATTGTTCACAGCTAATGAATTTAAGTTTTATTGCGCTGAATAACAGCGGCGCAGAAACCGTTCAGTCTGCGGCAGATAAAATACGCAGCTCGCTGATGACCCTCGGCAGGTGCGATTTCAGACTCTGCGGCTCAATGGCTCAGGTTTCTACTGCGCTGTCTGATGCGTTTGCAAACAGCGATGTTATAGTTGTTTCGGCTGAGCCTTCGGTTTATCTGAAGGCAAAGCTTGCAATTCTGCGCGCAATGCATATCAGGACTCAGCTGAATGCTTCTGTCAGAGAGCGAATAGGTGAGCAGAGCGGTATGGATTCGCGCGAGCTTTCCCTTCACTGTGCAATGCCCGAAAATGCTGATGTTTTTCTTACCGAAGACGGTACATTTTCAGGCTTCTCAATCAAATCCGGTAAGCAGTATTTTGCAATGATGACACTTGATAAGCTTAGGCTGGAGTCACAGCTTGACAACGGTCTTATGGCTTATCTTTCTGCGCAGGGCTTTTCAACCGTAGACCCTGAATCGGATACAAAGGCAGACACTGCGGTTCAGTCAGAATGTTCTGCAAAAGCAGTTGAGCTTCTCAAGGAAAAGGGCAAGAAGGTCTATTTTGCAGATACCCCTTCCTGCGAAATGGTCAAGGATATGTGCGGCGAAGAAGCTGTAAAAGATGTGTTTGTCTTTACGGACTATAAAGCTCAGCGCGGTGAAGATGCGCCCCGAAGCTACATAGCCGACCTTGCGCGTTATGCAATACCCGACAGTGAGGATGCTTTCGGTGCAGCTGTTTCAAATGTCTATACAGGCACTTCTCAGGCTACGGGCGAGCGCAAGTACAATATTTATGTTGCGCTTGCTGATAAGACTGCTTCACGCGTGCTCCGCTTTGTTTCACAGCCCGGAGAAACTCCCGAAGAGCTTATTTCGGCATCCATTGAGCTTCTTATGGATATGATTTGTGATAAATGCAATAAGCTCGGTGCTGTTGCGGCGGAAACAAAACCGTTTGAAGCTGAGCCTATTGAAGAAATTAAAGAAGAGCTCGAAGAACTCGGAAAAGAAGAAAAAGAAAAGAAAAAGGGCAGTGCTGTCAGAACTGTTCTGTATGTTATCATTGCTCTGATACTTGCCCTTGTCGGCTATCTTGCATTCAGCGGCTATGAAAATGCGCAGGAAAATAGAGAGGCAGCGCTGAGCAGTTTTGCATCATATTCACAGGGGGATGCCGTTTCAAACGGCTCCCTCCTTGTTTTTCTTGAAGAAATAAAAGATTACAGCGAAGAAACAACGGACGAAGAATTTACAACAATACCTGAAGAGTTAACCACAGAAAAAGAAACTATTGAAACCTCAACCACCGAATCACTTTCGGCAATAACTTCGACAATTGCGGCAACAACCGTTAAAATAGATACAACAGCAAAACCCACAACAACAAAAGTTCCCGAAACCAAACCCGCCACAACAAAAAAGCCTGTTACCACGGCAAAACCAACCACCACCGCAAAGCCAACCACCACCGCTGTGCAGAATTCTTCACAGAAGGCAAGGGGCAAGTTTGTGTTTACGGTTTACGGCTACGGTCACGGCGTCGGTCTGAGTCAGGAGGGTGCGCTTGGCTATTCAAGAGCAGGCAGCTCTTATCAGAATATACTCTTGCACTATTATCCGGGGACAAGCCTTATAAAAACTGATCCTGATATGCCTGAAAATGTTATTTTTGGCGGTAAAGAATATTCACTTGTTGAGTATCTTTGTCGCAGCGTTGTCGGCGAAATCAGTTCGGGTTGCAACAGCTCAACCGCCGAAGCCTTCAAGGCGCAGACGGTTGCATTGTATACCTATGCAAAGCGGCACGGCTTCAATATCGCCTCTTCTCTTCATGCTTTCAATATGAATTATAAGTATGAGGGTACAGCGGTTGAAACAGCTGTTAAATCAGTGCTGGGTGAATATCTTGAATATAACGGTCAGCCGATTGAGGCTACCTTCTATGCAATGTCAGCGGGAAAGACGGTCAAGGCATCTACAGTATGGGGTGGCAGTAAATATCCCTATCTTGAAAAGCCGGTCGAAAGTCCGCATGATAAAAAGTGCACTAACTATAAAACTGCGTATACAATCTCTGCTGAAGAATTCAAAGAACTTATCGCGAAAACTACAGGTGTAGCTCTCAGCGGCGACCCTGCAGACTGGATTAAAATTGAAAATCATGATTCAACGGTCAGCTCGTCTGTCGGTTATGTTGAACGGATGACTGTTGGCGGAAAGGCAATGACAGGTGCCTATTTCCGCAGCACGGCAATGCAGTATAAAATCCGCTCGCACTGCTTTAGTGTGAGCTATGTGGAGGAATAAAAATGACAAAAATAAAATTGGTTTCATCACTTGAAAAAGTATTTCCGCAGAGTGAAGGTAGCTTTTATGAAATAAACAGCCTTTCAATGCTTATAGGCGAGCGCGCAAATTTTCAGCTTGCAATAAATACCGATGCGCCTTTGCGTTTCATCGTTGACGGTGCAGATAATGTGAAAATAAACTCGTATAATATCGGCTTTGTTCCTTCAAAGCTTCCTTTTTACAAGGATCATGACGATGATATTGAAGTTTCGCCTGACGGATACTATCCGGATGTGCTCTATCCTACGGAAAACGGCGAAATTGAATTTGTCAACGGCGGTTGGTGCTCTGTATGGTTTGAAGCTGAGGGAAAAAATGCGGGTACTGATAACATTGTGATAACTCTGTTCAATGAAGATAATGATGAAGTGGGTAAGGCTGAAATCAGCCTTAAAGTAATCAATGCTGTTTTACCCGAACAGGAGCTTATTCACACAAACTGGTTTCATTGCGATTGCCTTGCAACATGGTACGATGTGGATGCTTTCAGCGAAGAACATTGGCAGATAATTGAGAACTTTATGCGTGTGGGTAATGCTCACGGTCTTAATATGGTGCTTACTCCGCTTTTCACCCCTCCGCTTGACACAGAAGTAGGCGGCGAAAGACCTACTATGCAGCTTGTCGATGTTACAGTAACGGGTAAGGATGAATACAGCTTCGTCTTTGATAAGCTTGCCCGCTGGATAGAAATTGCAATAAGCAGCGGTATGAAATGGTTTGAGCTTTCTCACCTTTTCACACAGTGGGGTGCAAAGCATGCACCGAAGATTGTTGACACAAACGGAAAGCAGCTTTTCGGATGGAAAACACCTGCTGGCGGTAAGAAATATGTCAGCTTCCTTGAACAGTTTTCAAAGGCACTTGATGAGTTCCTTGTTTCGCAGAATGTCAAGGAAAAATGTTGGCTTCATGTTTCGGATGAGCCTAACGATGTTCAGGTGCGTTCTTACGGTAAAGCGAGCCGTCTTGTTGCAAGACTGTTCCCCGATTATAAAACCCTTGATGCGCTGAGCAATTTCAAATACTATAAAAAAGGTCTTGTCAAAACTCCCGTTCCGTCACTTGACCATGCAGAAAAGTTCTACGGTAAGGTTGACGGCTTCTGGACATATTACTGTTGCGGTCAGTATAAGGGCACATCAAACCGTTTTATGGCAATGCCCTCTTACCGCAACCGTGTTCTCGGTCTGCAGCTTTATAAATTCGGCTGTGTCGGATTTTTGCAGTGGGGATTTAATTTCTGGTATTCGCAATATTCAAAGCGCCGCATAAATCCCTTTGAGGAAACCGATGCAGGCGAAGCATTCCCTTCAGGTGACTCATTTGTTGTTTATCCGGGTGAAAATGGTCAGCCGCTTGTATCTTTAAGATATAAGGTGTTTTACGATGCGTTTCAGGACCTTCGTGCACTCAAACTGCTTGAGAGCAAAATCGGCTATGAGGAAACTGTGAAGTTAATTGAAAACCGCACAGGCGAGTCGCTGAGCTTCACAAACTACGAAAGAGGTATTGAAGCGATGATCTCAAAGCGTGAGGCAGTGAATAAAGCAATCGAAGAAAACTGAACATAAAAAGCGGCAGAGAGTGCTTGGCTCTCTGCCGCTGTAGTTATATGCCAAAAAAGTCATCCTGAACAGCAGTGAACAATCTTTTGAATGACAAAGATTCTTCGCTCGCCGCTAAGAATGACATTATTTTTTATTTATTGTTTTCGTTACCTGTTTTGCATACTCTTTTCAGGTTGCAGATTTCGCATTTGGGCTTGCGTGCATCGCAGACAGCTCTGCCGTGCAGTACGCATCTGTGACAGAAATCGTTGCTTTCTTCAGGTGGCAACAGCTTCTTTAATTCCATCTCAACCTTGTACGGGTCTTTGGTTTTGACTAAACCGAGGCGGTTTGAAATGCGAATAAGGTGAGTGTCGGCAACAACTGCAGGCTTTTTATAAACATCGCCCACAATAAGGTTTGCCGTCTTTCTGCCTACACCGGGCAGACGGACAAGATCATCAATATTGTCCGGCACAACACCGCCGTATTCATCAATCAGCATCTGTGCCATGCCGATGATGTCCTTTGCCTTCATATGATAAAATCCGCAGGGGCGAACTATTTCTTCAACATCCTCAAGCTTTGCAGAAGCATAGTCCTCAAGTGTCGGATATTTTGCAAAAAGCCTGGGTGTAACAAGGTTTACCCTTGCGTCGGTGCACTGTGCTGAAAGTCTTGTTGCGATTATAAGTTGAACAGGGTTTTCGGCATCAAGCGAGCATATTGCATCGGGATAATCTTTTTTCAACTGTTCAACTGCAAACTCTGCAATTTCTTTTCTTCTCAATTCAACATCATTCCTTTATGCCGAATTTATATATTGTTTTTGCTGTGTATTCTTCGCCTGCCTGGTATGTGCACTGCGGGAAGTTTTCGTGGTTTGGTGCGTCGGGATAAACCTGAGTTTCAAGGCAGAATCCTGCGTGCTGAATCATCGGACAGCCGCCTTTGCCTGCTCTTGTGCCGTCAAGGAAGTTGCCTGTGTAAAGCTGAACACCCGGCTGGTCGGTCCATACGGACATGGTTCTTCCGCTCTTGGGCTCGTATACGGTAATCTTATCGTGATTACCCTCATTAAGGCAGAAATTATGGTCATAACCCTTTGCCGCTGTGAGCTGGTCATAATCGTCGTGAATGTTTTTGCCGATTGCTTTTGCTTCTCTGAAATCGTACGGTGTGTCCTCAACTGCACGGATTTCGCCGGTTGGTATGCTGTCTGGGGTTGTGGGGGTGAATGCATCGGCATCAATCTGCAGAATGTGTCCGAGTACATCGCCGCTGTTACAGCCTGCAAGGTTGAAGTATGCGTGATTTGTGAAATTGATTATTGTTGCCTTGTCGGAAACTGCGCTGTATTCAATAATCACTTGATTGTCATCTGTTAGGGTGTAGCGGCACTTTGCGGTGAGTGTGCCGGGAAAGCCGTATGTTCCGTCGGGTGAAACAAATGAAAACTCAACTGTGTTTTCGTCAACTTCTTTTGCCAACCAGTTTGCATGTGCGAATTCACCGCTTGAGTGAAGACTCTTCACACCGTCTTCGTTGCAATCAACTTGATACTCTGTTCCATTTACGGTGAATTTGCCGCCCGCAATACGGTTTGCGTATCTGCCAACGCACTGACCCTGATAGTCTGAGCGGTTGATGTGACCTTCCATATCGTCAAAGCCGAGAAGCACATCCTGAAGAATGTCTTCTTTGTCGTACATAAAAGCGCTCAGCCATGTTGCGCCGTAGGTGATAAACTCTGCAAAGCAACCCTCTGCATTTTTTATTTTATATTTTATTACTTCACTGCCGTCGGGCATTGTACCGAAAACACTCTTTGTAATGCTCATTATAATATCTCCTTAATAATTATTTAGAAATCCCGTATGAAATTTACAATATATTTAGTATAAATTTAACTTTCATAAAAGTCAATTAAAACTATGTTTTTAAATAGGCAATTTCAGATTCTCAGTTTGATTTATCTCTGATTTTGTTTGTAATGTAATAGAATTAGGTATAGCTTATATTATTTTAAGGATTATTTAATTTTTTATTGAAAAAAACACAAATATATTATATTATAATATATTATAGTGGTATTATAATAAATCACTTTATAGCTTTTGATTTTAATCCTGAAAGGAAGTATATAAAATGCACGAGGAATGCGGAGTATTTGCTCTCTATGGCAACGGATTTGTTGAGGACCCTGCGGAATACGCGTATCTTGCACTGTATGCAATGCAGCACCGCGGTCAGCAGAGCTGCGGCATTGCGGTGAGCAACAGCGGTGTTATTGAGAGCGTCAAGGGTATGGGTCTTGCGGCTGATGTTTTTGATGAGGAAAAGCTTGCAAAGCTAAAAGGTGAAAATGTAATTGCACATGCACTTTATTCGGCTTCTAAGTCTTCTAATATCCAAAGTGCACAGCCCTTTGTTATGCGCTACGGAAAAGGCAGACTTGCACTTGCTCACAACGGCAGTCTTGTAAATGCAGACGAGCTTCGCAGTGATCTTTCAAAGAAGGGAGCAATGTTCCGCTCAAACTCTGATGCGGAGCTTATGGCACAGCTTATTGCAAGAGAGCGCCTTTTCTGCCACAGTGTAGAGGATGCGGTTGTAAATGCTGTAAAACAGTTTAAGGGTGCGTTTTCATTTGTTGTTATGAGTCCGCGGAAAATTGTTGCGGTTCGCGACCCATTCGGTTTTCGCCCGCTTACAATCGGCATTACGAAAGAGGGCTGCTATGTTGTTGTTTCCGAAACCTGTGCCCTCAATGCGCTCGGTGCAGATTTTGTGCGCGATGTTAATCCCGGCGAGGTTGTTGTGATTGACGGAGATGGTATGCGCACATACTATCAAGAGGAAAATTGCAAGAGAAGAATATGTATTTTTGAATATATTTATTTTGCAAGACCTGACAGTGTTATGGATGGAGTTTCAATTCACGGCTCACGCGTTCAGGCAGGCAGACTGCTTGCCCGCCAGCATCCGGTTGATGCGGATATTGTCATCGGTGTACCCGATTCAGGACTTGATGCGGCAATCGGTTATGCACGCGAGAGCGGTATTGAATACGGCATGGGCTTTGTGCGCAATAATTATGTTGGAAGAACATTTATCAAGCCCACTCAGGAACAGCGAGCTTCTTCTGTCGGAATAAAGCTGAATGTTCTCAGTGAAACGGTAAAGGGTAAAAAGGTTGTAATGGTTGACGATTCTATTGTCCGCGGCACAACCTGTGCGGATATTGTAAGACTTCTTAAAAATGCAGGTGCGAAGGAAGTTCATGTGCGCATTTCCTCTCCGACACTGCACTATCCCTGTCTTTACGGCACAGATATACCGACACGCGAGGAGCTTACTTCAAACCGCCACACGGTTGAGGAACTCTGTCAGGTTATTGGTGCAGACACACTCGGCTTCCTTGATAAGGACACGCTCGGTGAGCTTATAGGTGCTTGCGGCAAAACCTATTGTGACGCATGCTTTACAGGTGATTACCCCATAGAATAATTTTTAAGGGAAATTAAGTAAAATGGAAAAGATAAAAACAATTTTTAAAAAGCTGGTCAACAAAGAAACTGTGACTTATCTTGTTTTTGGTGTGCTTACTACCGTTGTCAATTTCGGTGTGTTCAAATTGTTTGATATGCTTTTCACTTCAATTACCGATTTTGATTTAACCCTTGTAACAAATGTTATCGCGTGGGTGGCTGCAGTTGTTTTTGCCTATGTTACCAACAAGCTGTTTGTATTTGAGAGCAAGGAATGGAAGGGTGAGGTTCTGAAAAAAGAGATCCCTTCTTTTCTCGGAGCGCGGTTGATTTCTCTGGGCATAGAGGAGCTGGGACTGCTCATATTTATTACATGGCTTGGCTTTGACAGCTTTGTGCTTGAAATTTTCCCCGGATTTGCGCTGGGCGGAAAAATGCTTGTAAAAATAGGTCTTGCAGTCATAGTTGTTGTTGTGAATTATGTTTTCAGCAAGTTTATTATATTTGGTAAAAAGGAGAAATGAGGATGAAGGGCTTTAAAAAGGTTGTATCGCTTCTTGCTCTTGCGGCAATTGTGCTTTCGCTTGTCGCCTGCGGTGAAAATACAGAGCTTTTCAAAAAAGGCGAAGCTCTGACTGCTGACCCGATAGGTACATATATCGCAAAAGAGGTTGCGGGAAAGTTTGAAATGACAACTGTTGCAACCTATGATGGCAAGGAATACAAAGCTTTTGAGTACAAGGAAAAGCAGGTGCTTGCAAGGGTTGAAAAGAGCGGCAATATGCTTCTGCTTTTTGAGTATCCGCTTGATACAAAAATAGAATATGACCTTGAAGCAACAAAGAGAAGCGGAAAATATATATTTTTTACAAAGCAGGACAGCGGTGCACAGTATGCTTCGCTCTGTGCGATATATATGCCTTCAAACACACAGAAGGTGATTGTTGATACACCGTGCAGTAAAATGGTGCTTCTTGATACAACCGAAGGTAAAGAAATGTACACCTATGGTATTATTGTTAATACTTCAAAAATAAATGTAATTGATCTTAAATCGGCAGGTGTCAGCTCCTATTCAAAAACATCTGCTGACATTAAAACTTTTATTGAAGTGAGCGATTCATTTTTCAGCCTCGGTAATTTCGGTGCATATACCGAAACAACTGTAGAAGCTGTTGACAGAAAGCATGTTATGGTCAATATAATTGAAAAAAATTCAAAGGGCGAAACTAAGAGTGAAATTAATTTCACATTTAACCCCGAAAACGGTGTTGCAAGCTTCTAAAACAAAGTCTTAAAATAAAATTGGAGGTGAATCGGCATGCTTGGAAGAAATATCGGTGTTGACCTTGGTACATCAAGTGTTATTATCTATGCTCAGGGCAGGGGAATAGTGCTTACTGAGCCGTCAGTTGTAGCTTATAACACAAAGACTGGCAGGATGTGTGCCGTAGGCAGACGCGCTTACGATATGCTCGGCCGCAATCCCGATTCAATCCGTGTTGTCCGTCCGATGAAGGACGGTGTTGTCTCCGATTTTACTGCAACCAGACAGATGATCAGCAGGTTTTTGTCGAAGGTTTGCCGAAATGCTGTTTTCAAACCTAACATTATTGTGTGTATGCCGTCCAGTGTTACAAACCTTGAGCGACGCACGGTGCTCGATATGATTACCGCCGCAGGTGCAGGAAAAGCTTGCCTTATGGAAGAACCGCTTGCTGCGGCAATTGGTGCGGGCGGTGACCTTACGCGTGCTGAGGGAAGCATGGTTGTTGATATAGGCGGCGGCACGACAGATATTGCCGTAATCACAATGGGCAGTATAGCTCTTTCCAAATCAGTCAAAATTGCAGGAAATCTTTTTGATGAAGCAATAGTGCGTCTTGTGAGAAGAGAAAAGGATGTTGTAATAGGTGAACGCACTGCAGAAGAAATCAAAAAGCAAATCGGCTGCGCAGTGCTTCCCGAAGCAGAGCTTGCCATGACGGTGAAAGGCAAGAGATATATCAGCGGAATGCCTGCAACGGTTGAGGTTACATCGACTGATTGCTATCTTGCAATGAGAGAATATATTGAAACCATAGGCGAAGCGGTGAGAAGTGTGCTTGAAATTACACCGCCGGAGCTTGTCGGAGATATAGGCTCAAGCGGAATTGTGCTTACAGGCGGCGGAGCAATGCTTCGCGAAATGGCACAGGCGATACAGAAAAAAACAGGAATCAAAACCCGCCTTGCAACCGACCCGGTAAACTGTGTTGCAAAGGGTATAGGTCTTGCTCTGGGTGACCTCGATATGCTTGCAGAGCAGGGATATATTTTCAAAACACGCGAAGAAATTACAGGCTATACAGAAAACTGATTTCAGGGGAGAAAAGGAATTATGAAAAAAGCACAGCTTATTATTGACAGAAATTTTGTTGTGGGTGAAATTGATAAAAGAATTTACGGCTCATTCCTTGAGCATCTCGGAAGAGCGATTTATAAAGGCATTTATCAGCCTGAAAATCCGCTCAGCGATGAAAACGGCTTCCGCAAGGATGTTCTTGCGCTCGTGCGTGAAACAGCAGTGCCGGTTGTCCGTTACCCCGGCGGCAACTTTGTTTCGGGCTACAATTGGGAAGACGGAATAGGACCAAAGGAGCTTCGCCCCAGAAGAGCAGAGCTTGCATGGCATTCAACCGAAACAAATCAGTTTGGCCTTGACGAATTCATTGACTGGTGTAAGGCTGCAGGTACAGAGCCGATGATGGCAATAAATCTCGGCACAAGAGGTGCAGACGATGCAAGAAATATTGTTGAATACTGCAACCTCCAGGGCGGCACTTACTGGAGTGACATGCGAATCAAAAACGGTCATAAAGAGCCGCACAATGTAAAGCTCTGGTGTCTTGGCAACGAGATGGACGGTGACTGGCAGATAGGTCACAAAACATCGCATGAATATGGCAGAGCTGCACATGAGGCAGCAAAGGTTATGCGTTGGGTAAGCCCTGATATTGAGCTTGTTGCCTGCGGCTCGTCCAACAGCGGCATGAGCACCTTTGCGCAGTGGGAGGCAGATGTGCTTGACCATTGCTATCACGATGTTGATTATCTTTCACTTCATACATATTACAACAATTCGGAAAACAATACTGAAGAATTTCTCTGCCACAGCGCGGATATGGACAGCTTTATCGCTTCCGTTGTTTCAATTTGTGACTATGTTCAGGCGAAGAAACGCTCAAAGAAAAAGATTATGCTTTCTTTTGATGAATGGAATGTGTGGTATCACTCACACGAGCTTGACAGACTCTGCAAGCCCTGGGAGGAAGCACCCAGAAAGCTTGAGGATGTCTACAATTTTGAAGATGCACTTCTTGTGGGAAGTATGCTTATCACTCTTCTCCGCCACGCAGACAGAGTTAAGATTGCCTGCCTCGCACAGCTTGTAAATGTTATTGCGCCCATTATGACTTCCGATACCGGTGCATGGCGTCAGACAATTTTCTTCCCCTATATGCAGGCAAGTGTTTACGGCAGAGGCACAGCACTCAATACACTTATTAAGTCCCCGATTTATGAAAGTCGCAAGTACGGTGAAGTAAATCTTATCGACAGCATTGTTATTGAGAATGACGATGAAAATATTACGGTTTTTGCAGTCAACAAAGACCTGAAGGAAGATATTGAGCTTTCCTGTGACCTTCGTCAGTATAAGGGTTTTAAGGTCAAGGAGCATATTGTTCTCACACACGACGACATGAAGGCGGAAAACACAGAAAGCAATCCAAATAATGTTGCACCTTCTTTCAGTACAGCATCAAAGGTTGAGGGCGGAAATTTCTCGACAGTCCTCGGTAAGCACAGCTGGAATGTTATAAGGCTTGGTAAGAACTGATGAAAAGACCGAACATAATTTTTTATTTCAGCGACCAGCAGCGGTGGGATACTGTTAACCCCACGCTGACCCCGAATCTTGAAAAATTGGCGGCAGAAGGTGTGAAGTTCACAAACTCCTACACCTGTCAGCCTGTCTGCGGTCCTGCAAGGGCTTGTCTTCAGACAGGTACTTATGCAACACAGAACGGTTGCTACTGGAACGGTATTCCGCTGCCTGACGATGTTAAACCGCTTGCTGAGTATTTTAACGAAGCAGGTTACGATACGGCATATATAGGAAAGTGGCACCTTGCTTCAGACCGTCTGCCCGGTATAGGTTTGCACTGTGAAAAAACAGCAGTGCCAAAGAAAAAGCAGGGCGGCTACAAATACTGGCGTGCAGCAGATGTTCTTGAATTTACTTCTCACGGTTATGACGGTTATGTTTTTGACGGTGAGGGCAATAAGCTCGATTTCAAGGGCTACAGAGCAGACTGTATAAATGATTATGCACTTGAATACCTCGACAACCGTGATAAGAGTAAACCCTTCTTTATGTTTGTTTCACAGCTTGAGCCGCACCATCAGAATGACCGCGGCTGTTATGAAGGTCCGAAGGATACGGTTGAGAATTACCGTGATTATCCCTTGCCGGATGACCTTACATTTATGAAGGGTGACTATGAAAAAAACTACCCGGACTATGTTGCGGCGATAAACAGACTTGATGAAAATGTAGGCAGGCTTGTCGCAAAGCTCAAGGAAATCGGTGAATTTGAAAATACGATGATTGTTTATACGAGCGACCATGGTTCACATTTTAAAACCCGTAATCTTGAATATAAGCGAAGCTGTCATGATTCGTGTACGCATACTCCGCTTATTATTTGCGGTGCAGGCTTTGATGGCGGAAAAACAGAGGACAGACTCGTCAGCCTGATTGACCTGCCTCCTACACTGCTCAGAGCAGCTGGTATACCTGTGCCCGAAAGCTATTCAGGGAATGCGCTGCAGGATAATATTGAGCGCGACCATGTTTTTGTTCAGATAAGTGAGTCACAGGTTGGCAGAAGCATACGAACAAGGAAATATAAATATTCTGTCAGAGCGGCAATCAATCTGGGTTATCTCCGACATAAGTCGACTGTTTATTTTGAGGATTTCCTCTATGACCTTGAAAAAGATCCGATTGAAAAGCACAATCTTGTTCGTGACCCCGAATATAAGCAAATAAGAAAGCAGCTTAAAGAAAAGCTGATAAAGCAGATGACGGATGTCGGCGAAAGAAAGCCTATAATTCTTCCTGCAGTAAAGATATAATTTAAAAAGAGAGGGTGGAAAGATGAAAGCGGCTGTAAAAAATTTTCTTGAGTCAAAAGTCAGTATTGCGGCTCAGTTTATTGCCGCCTGTTTTATAACAACCTTTGACCTTGAGGTTGCAGGGGTAATTGTTTTCGGTCTGTTTATTTCGCTCATATTCTTTGTTTGTGACGACCTTTTTCACACCTTCCTGCCGTTTATGCTTGCGAGCATGACGGTTATAAAATGCTATGATTCATTTGATACATTTATTGTTATTGCGCCGCTTGCCATTGTGCCGCTTGTTTCATTCGTATATTATTTTGTAAAACATAAGCGTCGGCTTAAAATCGGGAAAAGCTTTTGGGGAATCATTGCTTTCTCCGTTGCCGTAACTCTCGGCGGTGTAGGAATAATCAGCGCACGCGCCTATTTCAGTCTTACTTCGGTTTACTACACTGTAGGCCTAGGCTTTGGAATGGCTGCTATTTATCTTGTGATGAACAGCTGGCTTGACAATGATGAAAAAAATACTCTTGGAAGGCGCTTTGCTTTTGCAATGACTCTTGTTGCTGCCTTTGCTTCTTTTATGGTTTTTGAGCACTATCTAGAGCATATTCCGCAGCTTATCGAAAATCCCGGAATAATTCCGTTTCAGTGGCGCAACAATATTTCAACCTTCCTGATGTTTGCTCTGCCGTTCCCGTTTTATCTCTCGCGGGAAAAATGGGGCAGCATATTTATAGCACTGCTCGGCTACGGCGCTTTGCTGCTTGCAGGCTCACGCGGCGGCATGCTTTTCGGCACGGTTGAGCTTATTGTGTGCGTTGCTGTAGTGCTGTTTATGGATAAAGCACACCGTAAGTTAAACCTTGCGCTTGTCGGCGCAATGCTTGCCGTTGTGCTGTGCTTTTCAAAGCAGCTTTTTGAATTTTGCTACTATACCATACAGCGCATTTTTGACTATGACGAAAACAAAGTTCGTCTTGGCCTTTTTGAGCGTGCGATTGAAGACTTTAAGGCGAATCCTATTACGGGTAGCGGCCTTGCAAACTGGGAAAACCGTGACATACATCCGTCTGCAAGATTTGCACTTTGCTGGTACCATTCATCGCCATTTCAGGTTATAGGCAGCTTCGGTATAGTCGGTGCGGTCTGCTATCTTATAAGGCTTGCAATACGACTCAAAATCATTTTCAGCCGTGTTAATTTCTTCACGGCAATTATGGCTTGCTCATTCCTCGGCATTATGATGATGTCACTTGTAAATCCCGGCGAATTCTGTCCGATTCCGTATGAGCTTATAACAACACTTATATTTATAATTCTTGAAAAAACACCTGATAAGCAAAGGACGATTAAGCTTGAACGAAATGGAAATTGAAATAACCGGTACTGTTGAAGATGTTTCGGTTCATATTGAGGAAACAGGCTTTACCGTTATGGAGCTTAGCTGTGATGACGAATTTATTACGGTTGTCGGTGTGTTGCCTGAAATTGCAGTTGGCGAAAAGCTGACAGTCAGAGGCAATTACGATACACATCCGCTTTATGGCAGACAGCTCAGGGCAAGGTCTTTTGTCCGCTCGCTCCCTTCAAGCGCACAGGATCTTTATAAGTATCTTTCTGCAGGCACGGTGAAGGGAATAGGCCCTGCTACTGCACAGAAAATTGTTGATGAGTTCGGTGAGGATGCATTTGATGTTCTTGAGAACCATCCTGAAAAGCTTTGCAGAATAAAAGGTATTTCAAGACAAAAGGCTAACTCTATCTGTGAGGATTTTGCCAAGCAGTTTGCAGTCAGACAGACTCTTATAGCGCTTGAAAAATTCGGTATGAGCGCAAGAGAGAGCCTTAATGCATATAAAATATTCGGCTTTAGTGCGGTTGATACAATCAAAGCTAACCCATATGTGCTTTGTGCCGAAGGGATTGGCATAAACTTTGAGAGGGCAGATGCAATTGCTTCCGCTCTGCCCGAAAGACCTGAGCAGATTTACCGCATCCGTGCAGGGATTCTGCATGTGCTCAGGCACAATCTCGGCAACGGACACAGCTGCTGTCCGAGGGATAAGGTTGCTCTGCCTGCAACGGAGCTGCTCGGTGTAGAAAGCGATGTGCTTAATTCGGCGGTTGATTCACTTATCAAGGACAGACAGCTTGTCAGCGAAATGCTTGACGGTAAAGAATTTTTATTCCTGCCGCACATTCACCGCTGTGAGAAAAATGCCGCAAGGCGAATAAAGGTGCTGTGCTCATTTCCTCCTGCAGGTAAGCCCACGCTTATGCAGGAAATTGAGGATATTGAAAACACACTCTGCATAAGATATGAGCAAAAACAGAAAAATGCAATTATAACCGCTGTTGAAAAGGGTGTTCTTATTCTTACCGGCGGTCCCGGTACGGGCAAAACCACCACAATCAACGGTATGATTTCGCTTTTTAAAAAAGATAAGCTTCGTATCGCGCTTGCCGCGCCTACGGGTAGGGCGGCAAAACGAATGAGCGAGATTACAGGTATGGAGGCAAAGACAATTCACCGCTTGCTTGAGGTTGAGTGGGACGATGAAGATAATCAGCGCTTCACCCGTAACGAGCGCAATCCGCTGGATGCAGATGTTCTCATTGTCGATGAGCTTTCAATGATTGATGTTCAGCTTTTTTCAAGTCTGCTTGATGCGCTCCCGCTGGGCTGTCGCCTTATTATGGTGGGTGATTCTGATCAGCTTCCGCCTGTAGGTGCAGGTAATGTGCTTCAGGATATGATTATCAGCGGCATGCTTCCCGTGGTTGAGCTGAAAGAGGTTTTCCGTCAGGCTCAGCGCAGTGTGATTGTCACCAATGCACATAAAATTGTTTCGGGTCAGAATCCCGACCTGACGCGTAAGGACGGCGATTTTTTCTTTATGCCGCGCCAGAGTGCTCAGCAGGTTGTCCGTACTGTGTGTGAGCTTTGCGCACAGCGGCTGCCGAATGCTTACGGTTATTCACCCGTTGCGGATATTCAGGTGCTGTGTCCTTCACGCAAGGGCGAGGTTGGCACTTTCAATCTTAACCGCCGCTTGCAGGATGTTATTAATCCTCCGGATAAAACAAAGAAGGAAATTACAGTTGGACTCTTCCGATTCAGGGAGGGGGACAAGGTAATGCATATAAAAAACAACTATGACATTCTCTGGAAAAAGCCTGACGGTGAAGAGGGAAGCGGAGTTTTTAACGGCGATATAGGAACGGTTTTATCTATAAGACCTGACGGAATGACGAAGATAGTCTTTGATGACGGAAGAGAGTGCACATACTTTCCCGATACTATGCGTGAGCTTGAGCTTGCCTATGCAATCACCGTGCACAAAAGTCAGGGCAATGAATTTGACGCGGTGATAATTCCCGTGCTCAACATACCTGAGATGCTAAGCTATCGCAATCTTCTTTACACAGCTGTTACAAGAGCAAAAAAGCTGATGGTTGTTGTCGGAAATGAGGAGCAGGTTTACCGTATGGCGCGAAATGACAAAAAGGCAAGACGGTATTCCGCGATGAAATATTTCTTGCTTGAGTGATATGAGAAAGGAGTAAACGCAATGGACAATTTTACATTTGATGACGGTATTGAGCCGGGCGGTCTGCGCTCACGAAATGAAATAAAGCTGCTCGTATGCTATCTGCTTTCGGGTGTTGATGAAAAAATAACTCGCAGTCAGCTTTGCGAAATTGCGCTTGATAAAGGACTTGCAAACTATTTTGAGATGAATCAAGCGGTTAGTGAGCTTATAGAAAACGGTGCTGTGGTTTCGGATTTTGTAGAGTGCGAGGAGTATCTCAGCGTTACTGAAAAGGGTCGTTCATCTTCAAAAATGCTTGAGAGTCAGCTTCCGCGCTCTGTTCGTGAAAAGGCAATCAATGCCGCAATAAAAATGCTCACCCTTGCAAAGCGCAAGCGCGAAAATAAGGTAGAGGTTGAAAAGCTGGAGGACGGCGGCTACCATGTAACCTTCTCTATGGAAGAAATGATGAAGCTTACAATTTATGTGGCTGACGAAATGCAGGTTGAAACTGTAAAGAACAATTTCTATGAGGACCCGATTAAGCTTTATTCAGGTATCATAGCTTCATTGACTGTATAAAATAAAATTTTAATAAATGAAAGGCTGATGAAAAATGGCAAAGTATACCATAGGTCTGGACTACGGCACACTTTCAGGCCGTGCACTTATTGTTAATGTAGAAACCGGTGAGGAGCTTGCAAGCAGTGTTTACGAGTATCCTCATGCTGTTATGGACGAAAAGCTTCCCTGTGGCAAAAAGCTCGGTCAGGACTGGGCACTCCAGCATCCGCAGGACTACATAGATGTACTGAGCATCACAATTCCCGATGTTATTAAAAAGAGTGGCGTTGATGCACAGGATATTATCGGTGTGGGTATTGACTTCACAGCTTGTACCGTGCTCCCAACAACAAAGGAAGGCACACCGCTTTGCTTCCTTGATGAATATAAAGAAGAGCCTCATGCTTATGTAAAGCTGTGGAAGCACCATGCCGCACAGGCACACGCAACGCGCCTCAATGATATTGCAATTGAGATGGGTGAAGAATGGCTTGAAAACTACGGCGGTAAAATTTCTTCAGAGTGGGCAATTCCGAAGCTCTGGCAGATTCTTGACGAAGCACCCGAAATCTACGAAAAGGCAGAGCGCTTTATTGAGGCGACTGACTGGGTTGTATGGCAGCTTACAGGTGTTGAAACACGAAATTCCTGCTGTGCAGGCTATAAGGCAATGTGGAACAAGACAACAGGCTATCCCTCAAATGAGTTTTTTAAGGCACTTGACCCCAGAATGGAAAATGTGATTGACGAAAAATTCGGCAGAGAGGTTCTTGCAAGCGGTAAGTGTGCAGGCTACATCACCGAAGAAGCTGCAAAGCTCACGGGTCTTAAGCCCGGCACAGCTGTTGCTGCAGGTATCATTGATGCTCACATTTTTGTTCCTGCTGTCGGTGTGTCAAAGCCCGGTGAGATGGTTGCAATCATCGGCACATCAACCTGCCACATGATGATGTCTGATGTTGAAAAGAAGGTAAAGGGTATTTGTGGTGTTGTTGCTGACGGTATTATGCCCGGACTTTACGGTTATGAAGCAGGTCAGAGCTGCGTGGGTGACCATTTCGGCTGGTTCATCGACAACTGCCTGCCTGCAAGCTACTATGAGGAAGCAAAGGAAAAAGGCATCAACATTCATAAGCTTCTTCGCTCCAAGTGTGAGGCTCAGAAGCCCGGTGCAAGCGGTCTTGTTGCGCTTGACTGGTGGAATGGCAACCGTTCAATTCTTGTTGATGTTGACCTTACGGGTATGATTGTGGGTATGACACTGCGCACAAAGCCTGAGGAGATTTACCGCGCACTTATTGAGGCAACTGCATACGGCACAAGAATGATTATTGAAAACTACCGTGAGCAGGGTGTTGAGGTCAACTCCTTCTATGCAGCAGGCGGTATTTCACAGAAAGACCCGATGACAATGCAGATTTATGCCGACATTATCAAAATGCCAATTAAAATTGCAGGATCAGACCAGGGCGGCGCTCTCGGCTCTGCAATCTTCGGCGCTGTTGCTGCAGGCAGTGAAAAGGGTGGCTATGACGATGCTTTCTATGCTGCAAGCATTATGGGTAAGGTCAAGGATGTTGTCTATGAGCCTATCAAGGAAAACTCCGAGATTTATGACAAGCTCTATGCAGAGTATAAGATTCTGCACGACTATTTCGGTCAGGGCGGCAACGATGTTATGAAGCGCCTTAAGGCAATCAAGGGCGAAAACGAATAATATAAACAGAGAAAGCAGATGCGGTTGAGATTTGACCGTATCTGCTTTTTAAAATATATTAATAATATTATTTGTGTATAGTTTGTGACCGTATACAGGCAGTTTCTGTCTTTAAGGGTGAAAAGGCTTTTTCATATTCTTCAGGAAAGGGGAATAAAAATGCAGGACAAAGAAATTGTAAGCCTGTATCTTGAGCGCAATGAAAATGCAGTAAAAGAAACCGAGAGCAAATACGGTGCTTACTGTATGAGCATTGCACGCAATATTTTATACAGTCTGCAGGATTCGCAGGAATGTGTGAACGATACATATATGCGACTGTGGAATTCCATTCCGCCGCACAGACCTCAGAATCTGCGCGCCTTTGCAGGCAAAATTACACGCAGACTGGCACTGAATATGTACGAAAAATCTTCTGCTAAAAAGCGAGGCAAGGGTACTGTACAGCTTGTGCTTGATGAGCTGAGTGAATGTATTCCCGACAGTAAGGGAGGAGATATAACGCAGGATTTTGTGATAACCGAAACCGTGAATGCTTTTCTTGCAGGCTTGTCTGAACAAAACAGAAACATCTTTGTGAGAAGATACTGGTACATGAACGGATTAAAAGAAATTGCAGGCGAATACGGTATGGGTGAAAGCAAGGTTAAAATGCGGCTTATGCGAATGAGGAGCGAGCTGAAAGATGCACTTGAAAAGGAGGGGATTATTATATGAAAAGCAAAAGACTGCTTTTTGCAATGGAGGATATTAAAGACGAGTTTATTGAAGCTGCTGCGCCGAAAGAAAAAAAGAAATCAACGGTGCTTTGGGTTAAAATCTGTGCAGCTGCCGCCTGTGTTGCGCTGATTATTGCTGTGGGTGCAGGTATGCTTCACGAAAAGCCGCAGGCTTTACCGATACTTGAGCTTGACAATATTTTTGACGGCGGAATGAGTATGGAGGCTCACTTTGCATACAGTGCGGATGAGCTTGTAAACAGCAATCCGTGGAGTAAAGATAATACACCGAAGGAGCTGCCTGTCTATCAAAATGCCGTTTATAATGCGTATGATGAAAAGGTATCTGCTGCAGATGTGAAAGCTATGAAAAAGGCTTTGCTTGATGCGGCAGATAAGCTCGGCGTTGCTTCGGTCAGCTCCGATATAAAAGAGCAATATTATGAGCCGGACAGACTTTACAGCCTTTACATCGAAAAAGACAATATTAAAATTGAAGTAAATATTTACTTCAGACTGAATGTTGAAATCAGCGGCGAAAATGTTTTGCCTGAAGGATATACGCTTGATTATTATGCTTCTTATGATGAGATAAGCAAAACGGCTGAATATCTGAAAGATAAATATGCAGCATTTCTTGATATGGAGGATCCCGTTGCCAATATTGCTCTTGGAGCTTACGATGTTTACGGCAGGCGCAGCTTTTCGCTCGGCTTTTATGACGGTGCAGGTGATATTTCCGAGCAGATAAAGAGCTATAATTTTGACGAGGTGAGTTTTTGGTTCGACTACACCTTTGGCACTTTGAATATATCTCGAAGCTGCAGTGAGGACGAAACGGTAGGCATATACCCGATAATAACCGCAGACGAAGCTCTTGAACTGCTTGAGCAGGGTGAATATTATACAAGCGTTTATGTCGATTTTTCCGGTGTGCAGGCAGTTAAAAAGGTTGAGTTGGTTTATCACATTTCGTCACTTGCCAAAACCTTTGTGCCTTATTACAGGTTTTATATTGAATTTGAGCACGACGGCGATATAGCTGACAAATTTCCCGGAATGAAAAGCTACGGCACATACTATGTGCCTGCGGTTGAGGGTAAGTATATATCGGATCATAGAGCAGAATTGTTTCAATAATATAGTTATAGGAATAATTTCAAAACTCTTTATTTATTTTTAAGATTCTTCGGACCCGACTGAAGAATGACAATAGAAATTTATAGCGAGTTTATATTTAAAGCGTAGGGAACGGTCAAAGACTGTTCCCTACGAAGCTCACAAAAAATGATAAATGCTGTGACCCTGAACGGAACAGGCTGACGATATGGAACTTTGCTCATTAATACGAGCGAGGGAAACATAGGCGGATAAATTAAACGAAAAAGTCTGATGAAATTTTGCCGCCGTTACGGTGACAGAACACACTTTTGTATTCTGTTACCCGAGCGGATTTTATTTCGTCAGCCGTCGCGGAGTGCTTATAACTTTAAAAGTTCTTTTGGTTACTTTTGTAACGCGTGACAAAAGTAACTGCGGATTCATCCGCATAAACAACTGTTCACTATAAAATAAAAACGGCTTGAGCAGGAAAAGTTCCTGTTCAAGCCGTTTGCTATTATTTAATTATCAGTTTCTGGGTTTTCTGTCTCCGCGGCGGAAATCCTTGCGGGGTGCGGGACGGCGGGGTGCATCGGAGATTGTGTTTTCGGGAACCATACCCTCAATCTCGATAAGTGCATCTCTTCTGGAGAGGTTGAGTCTGCCCTGGTCGTCGATTTCGAGAACCTTGACAATAACCTCATCGCCTACTGCAACAACATCCTCAACCTTTTCTGTGCGCTTTACATCAAGGCGGCTGATGTGTACAAGACCTTCTTTACCGGGAGCGATTTCAACAAATGCGCCGAAATCCATAATGCGTGTAACAACACCGTTGTAGAATGAGCCGGGTTCGGGGTCGTTAGCAATTGTGTTGACCATAAGAAGCGCACGCTCTGCATCATCCATATCAAGTGCACAGATAAAGATTGAACCGTCTTCCTCAACATCAACCTTACAGTTGCACTCTGCACAGATCTTCTGAATAACCTTACCCTGCTTACCGATAACCTCGCTGATTTTCTCAACGGGAATCTTTGTTGTGAGCATCTTGGGTGCATACTTTGAAAGCTCCTTGCGGGGTTCGGGAATGCACTTGAGCATTACATCGTCAAGAATTTCGCATCTTGCTGTGTAAGTCTTGTCAAGAGCCTCACGAATGATTGCGGGTGTAAGACCGTGTACCTTAAGGTCCATCTGGATTGCTGTGATACCCTTCTTTGAACCTGCAACCTTAAAGTCCATATCGCCGAAGAAGTCCTCAAGACCCTGAATGTCAACCATTGTCATGAAGCGGTCGCCCTCTGTGACAAGACCGCAGGAAATACCTGCAACGGGAGCCTTGATCGGAACACCTGCTGCCATAAGTGAAAGTGTTGAGCCGCAGACTGATGCCTGTGATGTTGAACCGTTTGAGGAAAGAACCTCGGAAACAAGACGGATGCAGTAGGGGAATTCTTCAACACTGGGAATTACGGGAACAAGAGCCTTTTCTGCAAGTGCACCGTGACCGATTTCGCGTCTGCCGGGACCTCTGGAGGGCTTTGTTTCGCCGACTGAGTATGCAGGGAAATTATAGTGGTGCATATATCTCTTTGTTGTCTCGTTGTCGATACCGTCAAGAAGCTGAACATCGGCCGTGGGACCGAGTGTTGTTACGGTGAGAACCTGTGTCTGACCGCGTGTGAACATACCTGTACCGTGTGCTCTGTCAAGAAGGTCAACCTCTGCTGCGAGGGGACGGATTTCGTTGATGCCTCTGCCGTCAACGCGCTTGCCGTCATCAAGAAGCCAGCGACGGACAACATACTTCTGTGTCTTGTAAAGGCAGTCATCAATCTTTGCAATTTCTTCGGGATAAATCTCGTCGAACTTCTCGTGAACAGCATCATAAATGGGCTTGAGTCTTTCGTCACGGATGCGCTTGTCATCTGTGTCGAGAGCTGCACGGATGTCTTCGATTGCGAAATCCTTGATAGCTTCGAACATTTCGGGTGCGGGATCGTTTGAGGGGAATTCAATCTTTTCTTTGCCGCACTCTGCCTTGATTGTGTTGATGAACTCAACAATTTTCTGGTTTTCTGCGTGAGCAAACATGATACCGTCGTACATTTCGTCGTTGGTAACTTCGTTTGCAGCAGCTTCAATCATAGCAACAAGGTCTGATGTGGAAGCAACTGTAACATACATGTCGCTCTTTTCCTTCTGCTCTGCTGTGGGATTGATGATGTACTCGCCGTCAATCATGCCGACAACAACGCCGGAAACGGGACCGTCCCACGGAATCTCGGAAATGGAGATTGCAATGGAAACACCGAGCATTGCTGTGATTTCGGGTGAGCAGTCGGGGTCAACGGACATAACCGTTGCAACAACACCTACATCGTTTCTCATATCCTTGGGGAAGAGAGGACGGATGGGTCTGTCGATAACGCGGGAAGCGAGAGTAGCCTTTTCGCTTGCTCTGCCCTCACGGCGCTGGAATGAACCGGGGATTCTTCCTACTGAGTAAAGCTTTTCCTCGAAATCAACGGAGAGGGGGAAGAAGTCTACGCCCTCGCGGGGCTTTGCAGCCATTGTAGCTGTGCAAAGTACATTTGTCTCGCCGTAGCGGACAAGGCATGCACCGCCTGCAAGCTCTGCCATTTTGCCGATTTCTACGACAAAGGGACGGCCTGCAATTTCTGTTTTGAAAGTTTTGAATGTGTCAAAAGTTCTCAAAGTCATTTTGCTTACCTCTTTCTTTTTTATTTTAATTCCGGAAAGCGGCTGTGACTTTTAGCAATAAATAAAACATTCAAAAATTTTCTTAAATGCTTTATTTACCGCTAAAGCCTGTCCGCGGCTTTCCGGTGCTTTTCAAAATTGCAGGGCGGCAACCGCATGGGAAGCCGCCCTATTAGTGCCGAAATTATTTACGAAGACCAAGTCTTGCAACGATTGAACGGTAACGCTCAATGTCAACCTTCTGAAGGTATGCAAGAAGGTTACGTCTGTGACCAACCATCTTGAGAAGGCCGCGGCGTGAGTGATGATCCTTATGGTGCTCCTTAAGGTGCTCTGTAAGGTCATTGATTCTCTTTGTGAGAACAGCAATCTGTACCTCAGGTGAACCTGTGTCACCCTCGTGGATAGCGTACTCAGCGATGATTGCACTCTTTTCTGCGTTTGTCATTTGTTTTCACCTCATTAAAATTTTATTTATTCGCAACCCCAGAACAGGGCAGGTGACAACCTCGTTGAGGTTTACTCCCTGTACCGAGAGAAGGAACATGCAAAGTGAATTATAACACAGTGGAGCTGATTTGTAAAGCTTTTTTTACTGTATTATGTGCACAAAATATGGCGCAAATTCATGCGCCATACTGTTTTTTATGCGTTATAGCTGTCCTTAAGACCCTGCTCGTCGTAAAGGAATACGGATTCAAGCATAATGTTAATACCTGTTTCGATTGACTTGAGGTCGAGGTTGTCGCCCGTGTCAAGTCTTGTGTGATAATATCTTGCCGGTGCGGGGTCCATAGCGGCAAGAGTTGCACCCTTGAAGCCTGCCTTGCACACCGCTGCTGCGTCAGATGCGCCGAGGAAGATTGATTTATACGGAAGGTCAAGACCTGCATTGAGAGCGGCTTGCTTGAGGAGAGCGCATACCTGCGGGTCGGATTTGACTGTGAAGGTCATATCTCTGCTGTAAATAGCATAGAAATCATAATCACGGAGAGTGTCGACACCTATAAACACGGTTTCCATATCTTCAAGCTCTTTTTTGTGTGCTTTTGCAAAGGCCTTTGCGCCTCTGAGACCTGCCTCTTCTGCGCCGGTGAGAAGTGCCCACACCTCAACATCTTCAAAACGAAGGTTATTGTCCTTGAGATATTTGAGCACTGCTATTGAAGCAACAGAGCCTGTAAGGTTATCGTTTGCGCCCTCAACGGGAAGCTTGTAGTTAAGGAAGAAGATAGCTGCAACAAAAAGGATGCACCAAGCGAGCATTACCCAGCGGAGAATACTGACAAGTGTGCTGTCAAAGCTGCCGGTAACTGTGCCGTAAATTTCAGCAACAAGAGCAATTACAATACCGACAACAGCACCGCCGATAACAGTTGTGATGAGAGGCGGACCGCCGAGATATGTGTAGCGCCATTCGTATGATGAGTCAACATGGCCTGAAACGATAATGCGTTTTTTTGCCGTACCCTTTGCGTTGTATTTCGCAACAACATTGTGCGAAGTGCGTTTTGGGAAAAACGGGTCGAGAGTTTCACCGTAGAACAGGAACTCTGTTATGATGAAGAAAAGACAGATAAGGCTGAGGGCAAGCGGAATTACGGGAAGCCATGACGGAGCGCCCTCAATAAATGAGCTTGCAAAGAAAAATACATTAGCGATAATCATAATGATTGCGCAAAGTCTTACCCAGCCAAGGAATGCTTTGGGATGAAGATCGAACGGCTCGATTTTTACATTGTCGGCATATTTTTCAAGTTCTGCCGCAAATCTTTCCTGAGCCTTTTTTTCGTTTTCCTCGCCTGAGGGACGGGGACCGATTGTTTTGCAGACATCTTTTATTTGTCTTGCGGTGTAGTTTGCGTATTCACGCAGCTTGGGAGCATAATTCGGAATGCTCTCTGATGCTTTCATTTCTGAAAATTCCCCTTTCTTGTGTAAAGCAATTTAAACAAATTATATCAAAATGTATGATTTTTTCAAGACAAATTAATCAAAAAGAATGTAATATTTTTATGAATAACAGTAATCCTGTCTTCTACTTGAAAATTGCTTTGGATTATGCTATAGTAAAAATAACTGTAATAAAACAGATAGGATGATACAAAATATGAAAAAAATAATTTCACTTGCTATTGTTGCCGTTATGCTTGCGCTCACACTCTGCGCCTGCGGCGATGACGGCAAAATTGACGAAGCTTCTCTTGTACCGGTAACGGCAGGTGTTTCTTCTGCAGATACTCTTCATACAGAGGTTCTTTACGGCTTAGAACTTCACTTTCCCGAACATTCTCACAAGCTTGTATATAAGCAGTTTGACTCTTCCGAGGCTGCAATAGATGCGCTTGTAAAAGGTGAGGTTGATTTCACAATGATTTCAAACAAAACTGAGCTTGCAGAATACGGAGCGGAGGGAATAACAAATCTCGGTCCGGTATATTTCTATCCCTACTCAATCTATCTCATGAAGTTTGAAACAAAGGCGGATGTTACAGATTGTGCAACGATAGCCGTACCTGATGATGCACAGGGCCTTGCGCGTGCACTTATGCTTCTTGATGAAAACGGTTTTATTACACTCAAGGAAGGTGCAGGTCTTGATGCAACTCTTGATGATATTGAGCAGAACAAAAAAGAGTTTGAAATTAAGCCGATGCCGCACGACAGCATAGCTGAATCAGACGCGGATATATTGGTTATGGGCTCTCAGCAGGCAACTGCTGCAGGCTTTGAGCGCCGCTTTGACGCGATAACAAGCGAAAAATCAGATTCGGTTGCTGCGATAGCATATGCCGTTGTGTGCCTTGTCAGAACAGAGGATCTGAGAACGGAAAAAATCGGTCTTGTTGACAAATATTTCTTTACACGCCGTATGTTCAATGCAATTGACGGGTCAACGGATAAGATGATTGAGCCGATGTTTGAAATAAAGACGAAATGACAAAAACAGCTATAGCTATGAGCGGCGGAGTAGACAGCTCCGTTGCGGCTCTGCTTGTACTGCAGAGTGGATATGAAGCGCTGGGCGTGACAATGCGCGCGTTTGAAGGTGCACCGGTGCGCGATGAGATTGATGCCGCTGCCGTTGCGGCAAGGCTCGGCTTTGACCATGTAACGGTTGACCTTTGCAATGAATTCCGTAACAGTGTAATGAAATATTTTGCGGACAGCTATATTGCAGGCGAAACTCCCAACCCTTGCGTATACTGTAACAAGACAATCAAATTCGGCGCGCTTTTTGAGCGAATAAAAGAGCTTGGCTGTGATACCATAGCTACAGGGCATTATGCAAGAATCAACAAAAATGATCCTTCGGGAAGAATTTTGCTTGAACGCGCTGTTTATAAAGAAAAGGATCAGAGCTATGTGCTCTGGCAGCTTTCACAAGCTCAGCTTGCAGCTGCAATGTTCCCGCTCGGAGAATATACCAAGCCGCAGGTGCGCGACATCGCGGCTGAAAACGGTTTCATTTCTTCGGACAGACCGGACAGTCAGGATATATGCTTTGTGCCTAACGGACACTACCGTGAATTCATAGAAGAATTTACCGGCAGAAAATTTGCCGAGGGTGATTTTGTCGGCACTGACGGAAGGCTCTGGGGCAGACACAAAGGACTTATCGGCTATACGGTAGGGCAGAGGAAGGGGCTTGGAATAAGTGCTCCCGCACCGCTGTTTGTAATCAGGAAAAGTGCGGAGGAAAACAGGGTGTATCTCGGCTCAAACGAAGAGCTTTTTTCAAGGCGCGTTGAGGCACGGGATATAAATTTGATTGCAGTAGATAAAATTGATTCTTCAATGCGTGTTACCGCAAAAACAAGATATAGCCAGAAAGAGGCAAGTGCTACCGTTTTTCAGACGGGAGAAGGCACTCTGATGGCGGAGTTTGACGAGCCGCAAAGAGCAATAACCGCAGGACAGTCGCTTGTGCTTTACAGCGGCGAAACCGTGGTAGGCGGCGGCATTATATGTTAGGATAGTGATTTGATGGGCGAAAGCATCCGCAAGCAGTTGAGTGGGCTCAACGAAATTTCACGAAGAGAAATTATTGAGCATCACATTTCAAACGGTGTGGATATTCCCTTTATTGACGGTGTTATTATAGGTCCTGATGTTGAAATCGGCACAGATACATTGATATTGCCGTCAACAATGATTTTAGGCAAAACAAAAATCGGCAAAGGCTGTGTTGTCGGTCCGCAAAGCAAAATTGAAGACTGCGGAATCGGTGATAACAGTGTTGTAAATGCAAGTCAGTGCGAACACAGCAAAATCGGAAGAAATGTCAGGCTGGGACCGTTTGCTCATTTAAGACCGGGTTGCGAAATTGCTGACGGTGCGCACGCAGGCAATTTTGTAGAAATCAAAAATTCGTCGGTGGGTACCGACACGAAAATCAGCCATCTCACCTATGTCGGCGACAGCGATGTCGGCAGCGGTGTTAATATAGGCTGCGGTTGTGCAACCGCCAACTATGACGGCACGCAAAAATTCCGCACAACTGTAGGAAATAAGGCATTTATCGGTTGCCACACCTGCCTGGTGGCGCCGGTAAAAGTAGGTGAGCGCGCCTACACTGCGGCAGGCTCGGTTGTCACCGAGGATGTACCTGACGGTACAATGGCAATTGCACGTTCAAGACAAACCATAAAAAGAAAAGTGAGGAAGTACAATGAAGATTAAAAGAATTTTGGCATTATTACTTGTTGGCATAATGGTATTTTCCTTTGCTGCTTGCAAAGAAAATAAACCTACTCCAAATAATCCCGGAATACTTTATGCAGGTCTTAATGACATTTTCGAGGATGGCGGTCTTAAGGATTTCTATACCAAAAATCCCGATTTGTTTATGAAAGCCGCACAGAATGAAATCGGTCTGACAGAGGCTCAGGCTCAGGCGTTTCTTTCAGACAGCAGCAATTGGAGCTTTTACAGCCTTAATGTTGAAATCAGCAACAATACAGACAAAAGCTATACCTTTATCGGCTTCAACGGCAGCGAAACCCCTGACGGTATTTGGCTGAGTACTTGCCCTGTGAACGGAGAGCTTGCGCTGCCGCCTTCGGTAACGGAAAGCATTTATCCTGCTACGGTTGTTATTGATACGAATAAAGTCACGGTAACTCAAATGTACTCCGCGGTTGCTGCTCTTGACCTTGATGTTGTTTATTATGAAACACCCGAAGATGATGAAGAAGAAATTCCTGAAAGCAAGCACAAGGAACTTAAAGTTACAAACAACATAGTTGCGCCTGAGGCTGATACGGCAAAGCCTGAAGAGCAGATAAGCGCAAAGCGTACAAACATAGAAGATTCTTCTGCCTTCCTTGAAGCATTCAAATCGAATCCGATTGCTTTCAGCAACGAATCAAAGCTTTACGGTATGGATAGTGAAACTGCTGCAAAAGCAATTTCCGAAGATGGCGGCTGGGAGTGCTACACACTCAACATAGAAATTGTCAACAAGACAGATGAAGAACTTACGGTAAACAAGATTATTGCCGCAGATAACGGCAAAAACGGTGTGTGGATATGCAGCGTTTCACAGTACGGCGAATACGGCATGCCTGCAAAAGATACACAGATTCTGCCCGTAAGCGTATTCGTCGATCCGAGTGCCACGGGCGGCAAATCCGTCCAGGACGCAATTTCTCAGGTTGCAATTCAGCTTGAATATATCGCTGGAGCGACGATTGACGACCTTGGCAACGAAAGCATCCTTCCCTCAAAAATTGTTGATGTTAAGTAAAATATTTCTATATTTGGAAAAGCTTGCGGGATCGTATTCCGCAAGCTTTTTTGCTTGATAATATTGTCACTGAATACAGAATTTTCGATAAAATGTATTGATTTTTTTATTTATATTATATGGACTTTTTATTTTTACTATGTTATAATCCGAGATGTATGCAAGTATAGATTAAAACCTATGCATATCGTGCCGTAAGTCACGGTGCTGCCGCAGCAAAAGGCTGCACGGTTTTAACACTCTACGACAAAGGAGGAAAAGTCGAATGCTTAAAAAAATCAGCAAAATCCCCTTTAAGGGTACACCCGAGCAGGAGGCACAGCTCAAAGCAGTCATTGATGCAAATAAGGGCGATGACAGTATGCTCATGCATGTAATGCAGCAGGCACAGTCAATTTACGGTTACCTTCCCTTCGAAGTGCAGGTTATGATTGCAGAGGGCATGGACATTCCGCTTGAAAAGGTTTACGGTGTTTCCACATTCTATGCTCAGTTTGCTCTTTCTCCCAAGGGCAAGTACAACATTTCTGTTTGTCTTGGTACAGCTTGTTATGTAAAAGGTGCACAGGCTGTTCTTGATGAGATTTCAAAGCAGCTCGGAATCGGAGCAGGTGAGTGCACTGATGACGGTATCTTCTCACTTGAAGCAAGCCGTTGTATCGGCGCTTGCGGTCTTGCTCCCGTTATGAACATTAACGATGATGTTTACGGCAAGCTCACACCCGACCAGGTTGCAGGCATTCTTGCAAAGTACAAGGGCTGATAAATTATGAGAGAGCTTTCACTCAACATTCTCGACATTGCACAAAACTCAATTGCGGCAGGCGCAAGCCTTATCCGTATTGATGTTGCGGAAAATACCGCCAAAAAAGAACTGCTTGTCAGCATTTCGGATAATGGCTGCGGTATGACACCTGAGCAGGTCAGCAATGTGCTTGACCCGTTTTACACAACCCGCACAACACGCAAGGTCGGCATGGGCATACCGCTGTTCAGACTCGCTGCAGAGCAGACGGGCGGCAGGCTCGGAATTGAAAGCGAAAAGGGTAAGGGTACAACGACCTCGGCGCTGTTTAAAACTGACAGCATAGATTTCACACCGCTCGGCGATGTGACTTCAACGGTTGTAATTCTTATCTCAATGAACACAGACAGAGATTTCATCTACACACGCAGCAGGGATGGCGAAAGCTTTTCGCTCTCCACGGCAGAAATGAAAGAGATACTCGGCGGAGTTCCTCTTAACGAGCCGGAGGTAGTGGAGTGGATGAAGGACTATATCAACGAACAAACCAATATTCTACTCGGAGGTGTAACACAATGAAATCACTTGCAGAGCTTCAGGCAATTAAAGAGCGTACACTCAAGAATATGACAGCAAGAAACGACAGTGAAGATGCAACAAGAGTTGTTGTAGGCATGGCTACATGCGGTATCGCAGCAGGCGCACGTCCCGTTATGAATGCATTCACTGAGGAAATTGCACGCCGTTCACTCAAGGGTGTTACCGTTTCACAGACAGGCTGCATCGGTATGTGCCAGTACGAGCCTATCGTTGAGGTTTTCGTACCCGGTCAGGAAAAGGTCACATATGTACAGATGACACCCGAAAAGGTAGCAAAGGTTGTTGCCGACCACATCGTAAACGGTAATATTGTTACAGAATACACAGTCGGCGCTATTGCCAAATAACAAGGAGGAAACAAAATGTATCGTTCCCACGTTCTTGTCTGCGGCGGTACGGGCTGTACTTCATCTCACAGCAATGAGATAATCGAAAAGCTCGAAAGCGAAATCGCAGCAAAGGGACTTCAGGATGAAATCAAGGTTATCAAAACAGGCTGTTTTGGTCTTTGTGCACTCGGTCCCATTATGATAGTTTATCCCGAGGGCTGCTTCTACAGCGAAGTTAAGGTAGAAGATGTCCCCGAAATCGTAGAAGAGCATCTTCTCAAGGGTCGTATGGTTACTCGTCTTCTTTACGAAGAAACCGTTCAGGAGGACACAGTAAAGTCACTTGAGCAGACAAAGTTCTACGCAAAGCAGAAGAGAATTGCTCTTCGTAACTGCGGTGTCATCGACCCCGAAAACATCGATGAATATATTGCACATGACGGTTATCAGGCTCTTGAAAAGTGTCTTAACCAGCTCACTCCTGACGAGGTTATCAACATTGTCAAGGATTCTGGTCTTCGCGGCAGAGGCGGCGGCGGGTTCCCCACAGGCCTCAAGTGGAGCTTTGCAGCAAAGAATGCTGCAGACCAGAAGTATGTAGTATGTAATGCTGACGAAGGTGACCCCGGTGCATTCATGGACCGTTCAATCCTCGAAGGCGACCCGCACTGCATTATTGAAGCTATGGCTATCTGCGGCTATGCAATCGGCGCATCCGAGGGCTATGTTTATGTTCGTGCAGAGTATCCTATTGCTGTTAAGAGACTTCAGATTGCTATTGACCAGGCTAAGGAATACGGCCTTCTCGGCAAGAATATTTTTGAATCGGGCTTTGATTTTGATCTTCACATCCGTCTTGGCGCAGGTGCTTTCGTCTGCGGTGAAGAAACAGCTCTTATGACATCTATCGAAGGTAACAGAGGCGAGCCTCGTCCCCGTCCTCCCTTCCCGGCTGTCAAGGGTCTTTTCGGCAAGCCCACAAACAACAACAACGTTGAAACCTACGCAAATATTCCTCAGATTATCCTCAACGGCGCTGAGTGGTTTGCTTCAATGGGTACAGAAAAATCAACAGGTACAAAGGTATTTGCTCTTGGCGGTAAGATCAAGAACACAGGTCTTGTTGAGGTTCCCATGGGTACAACTCTCCGCGAGGTTATCGAAGACATCGGCGGCGGTATCCCCAACGGCAAGAAGTTCAAGGCTGCTCAGACAGGCGGTCCTTCCGGCGGCTGTATCCCTGCTCACCTTATGGACACAGCAATCGACTTTGACAACCTCACAGCTATCGGCTGTATGATGGGCTCCGGTGGTCTTATCGTTATGGACGAAGACAACTGTATGGTTGATATTGCAAAGTTCTTCCTTGACTTCACTGTTGATGAGTCCTGCGGTAAGTGCTCACCCTGCCGTATCGGTACAAAGCGTATGATGGAAATGCTTGAAAAGATTACAGAGGGTAAGGCAACTCTCGAAGATCTGGACAAGCTTGAAGAGCTTGCTCTTTATATTAAGCAGAACTCACTCTGCGGTCTTGGTCAGACTGCTCCCAACCCCGTTCTTGCAACACTTAAGTTCTTCAGACACGAGTATGAAGCGCATGTTGTTGACAAGACATGTCCTGCAGGAAGTCGGATCGTAGCCATGTCGTTCTGTGAGCCAAGG
>JAZQGE010000004.1:0-9320 GCA_045539895.1 Acutalibacteraceae bacterium | reverse complement strand
CTTCGTGAAGATACTCAGTACGATTATAAGTTCGTATGTCTTTCTCACAACACTCTCAGAGGTGCTGCAGGCGGTGCAGTACTTCTTGCAGAGCTTCTTTGCGCACAGGGTTATATGGACTGATTCTAGGAGGAATCCGATAATATGAAGAACACAATTTTTACCGGTGCAGGTGTAGCAATTGTTACTCCCTTCACCGAAGACAACAAGATTAATTTTGACGAACTTGGCAGAATTATTGACCACCAGATTGAAAACAGCACAGATGCAATTGTTATCTGCGGCACAACAGGTGAAGGCTCGACACTGACACATGAGGAGCATGCATCAGCAATCGACTTTGCAGTTAAACACACAGCAAAGCGTATTCCTGTTATTGCCGGTACAGGAAGTAACGATACTGATTACGCTGTTAAGCTCTCAAACGAAGCTGAAAAAAGCGGTGTTGACGGTCTTCTTATGGTAACACCTTACTATAATAAAACTTCACAGGACGGTCTTATTCGTCAGTATCAGTATATCAATGACAGAGTAAGCACACCTATTATTCTTTACAATGTTCCTTCAAGAACAGGTATGACAATTAAGCCTGAAACCTATCTTGAGCTTTCAAAATGCAAGAATATTGTTGCTACAAAAGAAGCAAGCGGTGATATTTCTGCAGTTGCTCAGATTGCTGCTCTTTGCGGCGATAACCTTGATATTTATTCCGGTAACGATGATCAGGTAACAGCTATCATGTCATTGGGCGGTAAGGGTGTTATTTCCGTTCTTTCAAATGTTGCACCCAAAGTTGCTCACGATATTCCTACACTTTACCTCAACGGTGATTATGAAGCGAGCAGAAAGCTTCAGCTTGAATATCTTGACCTTTGTAACGATCTTTTTGTTGATGTTAACCCCATTCCCGTTAAAGAAGCAATGAATATGATCGGTTGGAATGTCGGTGAAGTCCGTATGCCTCTTGCTCCTATGAATGCTGCAGCAAAGGCAAAGCTTCGCGCTACACTTGAAAGACACGGTCTTATTAAATAATCAATAAATCATCAGCCGGTTCACCAGAACCGGCTGAAAGTTTAGCGAAAGGAAGATATAAATGCTTAAAATACTTCTCAGTGGCTGTAACGGTGCAATGGGCAAGGTTATTACAAACTGTGTAGAGCAAAGAGATGATTGCGAAATAATTGCAGGACTTGATGTAAACACTACACCCAACGGAAAATATCCAATTTTCGGCTCTGCCGATGATATTCATGAAGATGCAGATGTAATTATTGATTTTTCTCACCCATCTGCTCTTTCTGGTGTTCTTAAATATGCTTTGTCTACTAAAACTCCTGCCGTTATTTCAACAACAGGTTTAAGTGAAGAACAGATTAATTCACTTCATCTTGCTTCTTCTCAGATTCCGATTTTCTTCAGCGCAAATATGTCACTCGGTGTTTCACTTGTAAGTGAGCTTGTAAAAAAAGCAGCAAGTGTACTAGGTAATAATTTTGATATTGAAATTGTTGAAGCTCATCATAATAAAAAAATCGATGCACCCAGCGGCACAGCTCTTATGTTGGCAGACAGTGTTTCTCAGGGTCTTGAATATCAGCCTGTGTATGAATATAACAGACATGCTAAACGCGAGAAGAGAACAAAGAACGAAATCGGTATTCATGCAATCAGAGGTGGCACAATAGTTGGTGAACATGAAGTAATTTTTGCAGGAAATGATGAAATAATTACTATTTCCCACAGTGCAAGGTCAAAAAGTGTTTTTGCAACAGGCTCTGTAAATGCCGCTATTTTCCTGAGCAAAAAAGAAGCTGGCTTATATTCAATGAAAGATTTAGTTGCAGAAAGCTGATATTTTGAGGTGAATAACCTATGTTTATCAGAATAACTTCATTTGTATTTATGATTTTACTGTCATTATCTTCATTATTTAATGTTCCGTTGCTGGGTTATGAATCTAAACAGCTTTTAAATGACAGTAGCTTTTCTGATGGCTTTGTAATTGCTTCACAGCAAACTGAAAATAACCAACAGATTCAACTTGGTGAATTCCGCTACAATAATTCACTAAACTCACCTTCATGGTCAATTGCACAGTGGAATTCCGGACCTTGTCTTTGGGCTGACCGAATTGAAAGTGACTGTTATACAATAACTGACGGTAAGACAAAAACTGTTACATTTAATCCCGATGATAACAGTATTTCAATGCGGCTTAATGCATCAGGTGTTTATAAAGGTCAGCCTGCCGGTGAAAGCAACTGGCCTCATTTGCTTCTTGAGCAGTCCCCTATTATCGATTATGATTCACTTTGTGAAAAGGATAAATCTTTTTATAACTGTTCGGCTGACAGACTTGTTCTTTCACTGGATATTAAATTAAGAGATTTTAAGAACACAACAAACAATGAAGGAATAAATGCAGTTCAATATCTTGCGTATTTGTATTTAACTGATGTTGATAAGAATAATTTCATATGGTTTGGTATTAATTTGTTTGACAGCAGAGGTTATCAGGATACATATTGGGCTCCTGATTCTGTTGGTGGGCTAATGATTTACTCTCTTTCAACAAAAGATACATTTGGTTTAAAAAACAGATCTCTTTACAGAAATGGCAAGCCATATGTCAGTGAAGATTGGGTTCATGTTGAAATTGACCTGACGCAACATATTCAACAGCTTATCAAGAAAGCTAATAAATCTGATGCATTTACAAAAACCTTTTCAGATGGAGATTTTTACATCAGCGGAGTAAACATAGGTTTTGAAATTCACGGAAATTACGACTGTACAGTCGATATTAAAGATTTTAAATTAACTTCATATAACAGTAAATAAAAGAGCAACGCTTGTCAGAGTAGTTTAAATTCCGACAAGCGTTGTTAGTTATTTATTTTCTTTTAACAAGCACAGTATTAATATTATTGAAATAAACAGTGAAATTAAAATACCGATTAGTGTTATATAATCAATCCCGTTTATTAGAGGCATAAGTGAAGTAATAATAGCAATACCTGAAAGTAATTTAATTGAACTATTGATAATGTTTGTGTTAATAAACCAAGAAACAATAACAAAAACAATTATAATACAGCTTAATAACGCAGTGATAAACGGCCCGAAATTCGCATAACCAAACGGTGTTAAACTGAAATAAGAGAAGGTTCTGCGCCAAGGCTCACCTTCAGGGTTAGCAAAATTAAGCACTACACCGTAAGGTAAAGTTTCAAGTAAAAGAACAATAGAAGCAAAAACCGTAATTAAGATTTTTTTAACATTATTGTTCATGTTTTCACCTCGTGCAATTATTGTATTTCATCAGAAAGTCGTATTACAGTTACAGAAAATTTAGGAACCGAATAATTAAAACTGTCAGAAAAACCATTCAATTCAAATTTTTCCATTATACAATCTTCTTTTTCACCAAGAATGTTATCGTCAGATAGAGATTCACCTTTAACCTGATATATAACCGCTTTATCACAAGCATTAAAATTATTAACATTAATAGCAACAGTTTTATTATGTGCTGTAACATTTACAAGTTTAATAATAATATCTCCGCTGTTATCTGTACTTACAACATGATAAAGGTCAGCTTCACAATCTGAGCCTGTTATATAATCAACATAAAGCACATCATCGATATAACACTTTACATTCCTGCCCTTTACTTCAACTTTCAGTTCGTATGTTTTATTCTTTTCAGCGGTAAAAGGCTTTGTTGTGCCTGCAATTCTGTCTGTTTTGATTCCGTTTTCAATTTGCTGTAATGTTGATACAGTGTTGTCCCAGCCACCGATATTCCAGAAATAATTATTATCTTTATCATTTACCGCAAACGGAATAATAAAACCTTCCGTACCGTCAAGCTTTGTTGCTTTTACGGTGTAGGTATAGTTTTCCCAATCATCTTCACCAAAATAAGCAACTGAACCATTAAGGCTATATTTCATATCAGTTGAAGACTGAATAAGTTTGCCGTTTTTGACATCAAACTCACCGTCGGTAACAGTTTCCCAGTTCCACCAGAAAGCATCAAAATCAAAATTATCTTCACCAATTATCTCACCGGTATCATTATTTATGATTTTAACATCATCAAATTCAGCTGATGTATACCAAGTGCCAACACCCACTCTGCCACTCAGCTCAGGCTGTTCAATCAATGCACCGTCAAGTTTTGAATCAATTAATTTTGTTCCCTGATTAACAGAGAATATTTTTTGCATATAATAGCTGATTGACCCTGTACAAAGATTATTATTGAACCATATTAAATCAGGTGACCAATGAGTAGCTGTAAGATTACCAAACAGCGGTGCATAAGCAGCCATTTTTACAATATCACCGTTTCGTTCAAGACCTGTCATATATGCCGCTTCTGCAAGTGCTGCTTTTAATGTATTGGAACGAGCAGCATATTCGCCAAGAAAAACATCAATTCCGCCGCCGTAAATCGTATCAGTCATATTGTTTTGATTTCTTAAGTAACGGTCAAAATCATAATAGTTTGTATTTTTTAAAAACCATTCCGGTTCGTTGTAATAATGCTGGTCTGTTGCTCCTGCAAAATCACTTATATTCTTATCCGGATTATCTTCAAGCCATTTTTTCGCGTATTCGTATGATTTAAAATAGTTTTCGCTGTGCGTTCCATCAAACGCACCGGATGAATATATCAGTTCAATTCCATTGTATAACTGAGGATCGGCTCTTTTGGCATCGTTAAATGCTTTAAGAAAAGCTTCATACCGTTCATAATATACTTCACCCTCATTTTCGTTACCAATACAAATATACTTTAATTCAAATGGCTCTGAATGGCCGAGAGAAGCTCTAACCTTTCCCCATTGAGTATTGGAATCTCCGCGACAAAACTCAACCAGATCAAGCATATCCTGAATATATTGCTGAAATTGAGGTGTATACATTTCAACCGGACCCTGCCCCCTCATCTGACAGAACAATCCGCAATTTAAAACAGGTACACCTACCGCGCCAATATCTTCTGCCAACTGAAAATATTCAAAAAATCCAAGTCCGTAAGTCATAAAAGACGGATATGGGTCGTCGGTTATTGAAAGATTTGTCCATAGATTTGTTCCTTGTTTGCGTGCAGCAATATCACCGTAACCGTTATTAAAATAGAGCGGATTGCCTTGATTATCCACACCAATAGAATCTTTCCAGTTGTATGCAGTATTTTCATCATAGCCTTCAATTATGCATCCGCCCGGAAACCTCAGAAATTTAGGCTCAAGTTCTTCCAGCATAATTGCTAAATCTTTGCGCATACCGTTTTTTCTGCCTTTATATGTATCTTCAGGGAATAAAGAAATCATATCGAGCTGAACAGAACCGTTTTCAATCAAAACTTGAAGAGTAACATCAGTGCAAGCAGTTGCGGTTGATTTAATCGGTAACTCATATTTCACCCAATTCGAGCCGATTTTATCAATTACAGCAGTACCGACAACCTTGTCACCTGAACAAAGTCTAATATAAATTTTTCCGCTGTAATTATCTGTGCTTTTGGCATAAACAGAAAAATTATAAACAGCATTTTTCTCAATGCTCATTCCGTCAAGAAATCCAGTATTTAATATTCCGCTAAGTTCATTAGTGTTATTTATCAGATTGATATAATTTGTATTGTTTTCATTTAATGAACCTGTTTTATCATCAATTACAACTTCAATTTCGGAATCATTTACTGTCTTCCAGCCATAAAGCTGATCATCAACAGCTGTATTACCAAACTCAAATGAGCGGTTAACAACCTTTTCTGCATAAAGACCGCCATCGGCTGCAAAGTTTATATCTTCAAAGAATATTCCAAATAAGAGTTCACTAATATCGTGAATTTCATTTTTTGCATCAACAGTTAAAAAATAATCGACAGTTGAATCATATTGTGAAACCATATTTTCTTTAGGTTCATCCGGTGTGTCACTGCCATGACCGAAAAAAGAAATAAATACAGAAATTATTAATGCGCCAATTCTTTTAAATATTGAAACTATTTTATACTTCATAGGTTTATTCTCCTAAGTTTTTATTATTATAGATTTTATAATATTTTATTTTTTGTGTCAAATAATGTATTCTATTTATCGAATATTTCATTTATCAGTATATTACATTTCTCGTTTACTTTTTCAAAATCCATTGCTGATATATAATAGCTTTCAAGCTCATCATGAACGGATTTAGCTTTTGAAAGAATATTAATTGCCTCGTTTATCAATCTATCTGAAGTCTTTTTATTGAAAAGCATTCTGTTTTTGAAAACATTTTTATCTTTGTTTATAAATCTTGATACATTGATGTTTTTATTTGAATATGCTTTAAAATTATTATCATTATTTGAAGTGAAAAATCCTATTTTTTCAGTTTCAAAAATGATATGCTCTATATTATTCAAAGGATCAACCGGATTATGACAACTTATTATATCAATACCGTTTGAAAGAGCATATTGTCTAAGCTTGCTCATAAAAATTCCCGAAGACGATGAATATTCATCAGAAATTGTATAAATTTTTTCACAGTAATTACTCAAATTATCCGATAAAGTAATTTTACCATTTGGAGTAATTGCAGAAATTAACCTCTTCTTCTCTTTTCCGTATGCATCAGAACAATTAAAATTTCTAGAAATGAATCTTATAATATAATTATCAATTTTTTCATAGTTAATAATTGATTCTGATATTTTAATATTTTCTCTGAATGATGCTCCAGATGCTGTCATATATCTTGCACTTTGCCTGTACAACGATTTATTACAATCTGTCAAAGTTAAAATATGCTCACGGTTTTTTAAAAGAACTTTTTCATCCCAAAAATCACCCAGGTTTATTATTTTCTCCGAAACACCGGGATATTTAGGCTCAATTATATGTGGAGCTGTACCGTCTGCGAGAGATACTTTTAACTCAGGTATTATAACTCCATCGAGAGAATCAGGGTCACTGGAACATAAAACATGATGAGTCTGATAACCCCTTTCATTTGCTGCACTACTGATTCTTCTCATCAATCCTGACTTTCCTGTTCCAGGACCACCTTTTATAATATAAAGTGTCCAATCATCATAAGGGTCATATATTTCATCAAAAAGCGAATAAAACCCTTTAAATGAATTTGCGGCAAGGAAATAAGTTAAATTATTCATATAATCCCCTTCCAAATAGTTTTATATATCATATGAAAAAAAATAAAATTTGTGAAATTAATTTTCATATCATAAAAACAGTTGAAACTTTGTTATTTTTATTATAAAATAAACAAGATAAAATATTCGGAGGACCATGCCATGACTGATTTCAATTTCGGTGTTTGTCTTGGATTTCGTGATAGAACAAAAATGCTTCAAGCTAAAAAAGCAGGAATCGATTATTTTGAATTTGGATTCAGTTCATTATCAACTGCAGAAGATAGCGAGCTCAATGAGCTTAAGAGTTTCTTGATTGACGAAAATATGATATGTCCAACATCAAACGGAATGTTTCCCGGTGAAATGAGTTTAATCGGAAATAAAGCTGACTTTTCATTAATTGATGAATATCTTGATAAGACATCAGAAAGATTTTCAGCTTTAGGCGGTGATACTGTTGTATTTGGCTCAGGTAAAGCAAGAAGATGTCCTGATAACTACAGCTATGATAAAGCTACTGAAGATCTCATACGACTCTGTACCGAACATATTGCACCATATATGAAAAAATATTCTTTGACCTGTGTAATTGAACCGTTGAGAAACACAGAATGCAATATGATTAATACAGCAAAAAGAGGATATGAGATCTGCAAAACAGTAAATAAACCCGAAGTAAAACTTCTTATTGATCTTTATCATTTTGATGCCGAAAAAGAATTGCGTTCAACTATTCATGATTATTCCGATTTGTTGGCACATATCCATATTGCAAGTGCTACCAACAACAGATTTTATCCAACAGCGGATGATGGCACAGATTATAAAGAGTTTTTTGATATTCTTCGTAAAGCAGGATATAAAGAAAAACGAATTTCATTGGAGGGTGCTTGTAACGATTTTGAAAAAGAAATTAATACTTCTCTCAATTTTCTTAAAACATTATAAGCAGGTGTATTTATGAAATTACTTGAATCCGGCGAAATGTACTTAGAAACAATTTACATTTTGTCACAATCACAAAATTATGTCAGATCGATAGACATTGCAAATTATACGGGCTACTCTAAGCCAAGTGTAAGCCGAGCAGTTAATTTATTAAAGGATAACGGCTATATATCAATTAATACCGACGGTCATATTCAGCTTACTATAAGCGGTCTTAATGTAGCCTCAGGTATTTTTGAAAGACATACTGTACTGACAAAGCTTTTAAATTCACTTGGTGTAAGCGAAGAAACAGCAGCAGCAGATGCATGTAAAATGGAACATGTAATCAGCGAAGAAACTTTCAATAAAATGAAAGAATATATAGAAAGTTTATAAAAAAATAAGACCTCTTATGAGGTCTTATTTATCTTTTACGACTCCATAATCCGGGACTGACAAGAGCAAGAAGTGGGAATATTTCAAGTCTGCCAAGAAGCATATCAAGCGAAAGAACAATCTTTGAAAGATAGCTGTAATGTCCGTAATTTCCTGTAGCACCAACAAGTTCAAAGCCGGGACCTATATTATTAAAGCAAGCGGTAACAGCAGAAAAATTTGTTCCGATTGAATAACCGTCAAAAGATATAACGGCAAAACTCAAAAGAAGAATTGCACAATAAACGGCAAGATATGCATCAACTCCGTTACAGATTGACTCTTCAACAATTCTGCCGTCAAGTCTTACGGTATAAACCTTTCTGGGGTGCAAAGTTTTACCAATTGTACGGCGAATATTTTTAGCAAGAAGCAATACTCTGGAAACCTTCAAACCGCCACCTGTACTTCCGGCAGAAGCTCCAATAAACATTAATAAAAAAAGAATGGCTTTTGAAAACGCGGGCCATTGCTCAAAATCAACACTCGCAAAACCGGTTGTTGTCATAATACTGCTTACCTGAAAGGCCGCATGATGAAATGCTTCGCCTAAACCGGAATACATTTTACTGATATTTAGTGTAATCATCAAAGCTGATGAACAAGCAATAATGATATATGCTCTCAGCTCTTCATTTTTATAAACGGATTTGAACTGTCGAAGTAACAAAAGAAAATACAAATTAAAATTAATTCCAAATAGGAACATGAAAACAGTTACAACATTTTGTAAATAAGGTGAATAAGAAGATATACTGTCGTTTAAAACTGAAAAACCACCTGTACC
>JAZQGE010000003.1:0-40034 GCA_045539895.1 Acutalibacteraceae bacterium | reverse complement strand
ATGGCTACGATCCGACTTCAAAAAGCCTGAGTTTGTTGACGGTCTGCGTGTTACCGACAAGGAAACGGTTGATATCGTACAGATGGTGCTTGCAGGCAAGGTTAATAAAAATCTTGTTAACCTTCTTCAACAGAAGGGCGGTAAGGCTATCGGTCTTTGCGGTATTGACGGCGGAATGATCAAGGCTGTTAAGCACCGCGAAAAGGACATCGGCTATGTAGGTGACATTACTGACATCAACATTCAGCCCGTGCTTGATGTGCTTAACAGCGGTTATATTCCCGTTATTTCATCTGTTGCAGGCGGTGACCACACATATAATGTAAATGCTGACCTTGCAGCTTCACGCATTGCAGCAGTTCTCGGTGCGGAAAATCTTATTCTTATGACCGACATCACAGGTCTGCTCCGCGATAAGGATGATGAGAGCACACTTATTAAAGAGCTGAATGTCAGCGAAGTGCCCGCACTCAAGATGCAAAACATTATTAAGGGCGGTATGATACCAAAGGTTGACTGCTGCGTTGAAGCAGTCAGACGCGGTGTTAAGCACGCAATCATCATGGACGGACGAATTGAACACTCCATTCTTATTGAGCTTCTGACCGATGCAGGTATCGGCACAATGTTCAGATAAAAAGGATTTGAATAAAATGAATTTTGAACAGATTAAAGAAATAAACAACACTTCCTCTATGCCAACTTATGGCAGATATGACCTTGGTATAGCAAGCGGCAAGGGTTCAATTGCAAAAGATTTTGACGGCAAGGAATACATTGATTTCACATCCGGTATAGGTGTAAACTGCCTTGGCTATGCAGATGAAGGTTGGGCAGATGCAGTTGCTGCTCAGGCACACAAATTAAGCCATATAAGCAACCTTTACTATACTGATGTTACCGCTCAGTTTACAGACAAGCTCGTTAAAGCAACAGGCTTTTCGAGAGTATTTCTCGGAAATTCAGGCGCAGAAGCAAACGAATGCGCAATCAAGATTGCACGAAAATACAGCTTTGACAAATACGGCGAAGGCAGATACGAAATAATCACACTGCTCAGCTCATTTCACGGCAGAACAATGTCCACTCTTACTGCAACAGGTCAGGATGCTCTTCATCCCGACTGTTTCGCACCCTACAACGGCGGATTTGTATACTGCGAAAAGGATATTGAGCAGATAAAAGCTGCAATCAATAATAAAACCTGTGCAGTTATGATGGAAATGATTCAGGGTGAGGGCGGTGTAATTCCGCTGGACAAGGATTTGGTCAACGAAGTATGTACTCTCGCAAAAGAAAAAGATTTGCTTGTAATCATTGATGAAGTACAGACAGGTATCGGCAGGACAGGCAAGCTTCTTGCTCACGAAAACTACGGTATCAAGCCTGATGTTGTAACTCTTGCAAAGGGACTTGGCGGCGGACTTCCGATTGGCGCATGCCTTTGCAGTGAAGAGCTCAGCGGTGTTATGACCGCAGGCACTCACGGTTCGACCTTCGGCGGAAACCCGATTGTCTGCGCCGGTGCAAGCTATGTGCTCGACAAGGTTAATAATGAAGCTTTCCTTGCAAATGTAAGAGCCAACGGCGAATATATAAGAGAAAAAATTTCAGGCTTTAAAAATGTCAAGTCCATACGCGGTATGGGCATGATGATAGGAATTGAGGTTGAAGGTAAAACAGGTGCTGATGTTGTCAAAAAAGGCATAGAAAACGGTGTTATCTGCCTGACAGCAAAAACTCTTGTGCGACTTCTTCCCCCTCTGAACATAACAAGAGAAGAAATTGACCTCGGTCTTGAAAGACTTAAGAAAGCTATTGATGAATAAACTTAAAAATGCTGTGCATCTGATTTGAGATGCACAGCATTTTTTATCTTTTTATAAGCTTTTTAATTTTTCCCATTGCCCCAAACACAAAAACTTTAAGAGTTTCAAACTCCTTACTCCTGCCAAAGAATAGCAGGAAAACCGCATTAGGCACAACACAGCATATTAAAAATTTCACTATCATATCTACTATCGGTGAGATATTTACCAGTGAGCAGACTAAGAAGCACACTCCGCCAGTAGCTGTCAATAACAAAGCATAGAAGATATAGCGGACAAAATAAGCTTTTGAAGACATTTTAAAGCCATATTTAAATACTGCATAGGGGCTGTACCAGGTGTTTGTAAGAAGCCTTGAAATTGCAGTTGCAAGGAGTATACCGAAAAGGCCCCATATTCTTCCAAGGGCAATTGAAGCTGCAATATTAATAACTGCAGTTATAACCGAAACATATCTTCCATGGTAAAAAAGGCCCTGAGTATTGTAATAGGTCCATACAGCATTCTGCATACCGACCATATAGAAGTTGATTGCAATTATCAGCGGAATTTCAAGCGGAAGGACATATTCCGCACCAAACATAACCGAAACGACATCGCCGGACACAACAAAAATGCCGATTGCAGCCCAACCGTAAACCCAGAAATTTGCAAGGTTTATAGATTTAAACAAGGCTAATCTGTGCTCATTATCTTCAAGCGCGTTATGATTGCCGACACTTGCATTAATTGAATTGAATACGATATTGAGCACAGAATTGATGCTTGTAGAAAGAAGCGTATAGTTTGAAGCAAGTCCTGTTGTAGCAAGACCGCTGAAAAATGTAGTAATAATATTATCGGTTGAATTGACAAGAAGACCGCCGATTTTGTTAATTGTGAGCGCTCTTACATTACGCACAAGGCTGCGTTTTTCTTCCCTTTCAAGTGGTGCGGTGTGTTTTTCTTTAATACACGGATATTCGCGCTTTGCTATTTCAGAAGAAATTATGTTTGTTGTCATGCCGCAGACAGAAGCTATCAACATATAGATAATGTAATTTTCAAATATGAATATTACACCTATCTGTACAAGGTTCTGAACAATGATAACAACATTACTGACCAGAGTTACCAGATAATTTTTCTGTGCCGCAACAAGCAAAGAGGAACGGTATGCAAAAAAATAACCCGAAACTGAATTAAAAAGCATTATCAGATATATTACATAATAATTCTCTTCAATATCTGGCTTCTCTTTAATAATCAGGTTTAAAAAAGGAACAAGCGCCAGACCGACAGCCAACACAACAATTGCAATTACACGGTAGCATTTACCGTAGAAATTGACAAGTGCAGCTATTTTTGAATTGTCTTTTTTTGCAAGCGGAGCATATAAAGCATATACAATTGCCGAGCCTATACCAAGCTCTGCGAGTGACAGCATACCAAGCACATTGCTGAAAAGACCGTTGATACCAAGGTATTCTGCAGAAAACACACGGGTGAAAACCATACGGCAAACAAGTCCGAGCACAAAGGTTACAACATATCCGCCCAGACCCGAAACAATATTAAGCATTGTATACTCACTTCTTGATTTCTGTGCCATAAAATACCTTTCAAAATTAAGTTGATTTTTTCTTCTGATCAATATATAATTAAATACATTATTAATTTTAAATTTTAGCATATAAGAAAAATACTGTCAAGCAAAGCGGTGATTATCATAGAAACCAAAAACAGAAAAAGCGGTGTGCTTATGCACATTTCTTCTCTGCCGGGAGAATACTCAATCGGCAGTTTCGGCAAAGAGGCAAAGCAGTTCATTGATTTTATTGCAGACTGTGGTTTTTCAATGTGGCAGGTACTCCCCTTCTGCCTTGTTGATGAGTGCAACTCACCTTATAAATCATATTCCGCATTCGGCGGAAATCCCTATTTTGTTGACCTGCCTTCACTTTTTGATCAGGGGCTTATCACAAAAGAGGAGCTTGATTCCTGCCGTCAGCAAACACCTTACAGCTGTGAATTTGTGCGTCTTTACCACACACGCACAAGCATACTTATGAACGCAGCAAAAAGAGCAGACAACTCACTTAGAAAAAAGATTAAAGCATTTATAAGCGAAAACATTTATCTTGAACAGTTTTGCCGATTTATGGCACTCAAAAAAGCCAACAACGAAAAATGCTGGACCGAATGGGAAACGGATGCAATTGATGAAGATGTGCTGTTCATGTGGAAGTTTATTCAGTATGAATTCTTTACACAGTGGGCAGGGATAAAAGAATATGCAAATAAAAGAGGAATCCAGATTATTGGTGATATTCCGATTTATGTTTCATTTGACAGCTGTGATGTATGGGCAAACAAAGAGCAATTTCTTCTTGATAAAGACAATAAACCATCTTGTGTTGCAGGTGTTCCTCCCGATTATTTTGCTGAGGAAGGTCAGCTATGGGGCAACCCGATATACGACTGGGAGAAGATGGAGAAGGACGGCTTTAAGTGGTGGCGCGCAAGACTCAGCCATAACCTTGAAATGTTTGATGCTGTAAGAATAGACCATTTCAGAGGCATTGAAAGCTACTGGAGTGTTGACGGAAAAGCAACAACTGCAAAAGAAGGAAAATGGGTAAAAGGACCGGCAGAGGCTTTTGTTGATATGGCAAAGGAAGTATCGGGTGAAAAGCTTATAATTGCAGAAGACCTTGGCGACATTACAAAAGAAGTAATTGACCTTGTTGAATACAGTGGTTTTCCGGGAATGAAGGTTTTTCAGTTTGGTTTCCTTTCAGACAACGACAACCCTCATCAACCACACAACTACCCAGAAAACTGCATTGCCTACACCGGTACGCACGACAACAACACCCTGCTCGGCTATGTATGGGAGCTGTCCGAGGAAGTAAGAAAAGGTATGCTTGAATATTGCGGATATGATTCCCCAGATTGGAACAACGGTTATCAGAGCATCATCCGCACAATTTTTGCTTCTCACGCAAGCACAGTAATTCTGCCGATTCAGGACCTGCTCGGCTACGGCTCAGATACAAGACTCAACATACCCGGCAAGGCAGACGGAAACTGGCAATACAGAGTAACTGCAGACCAGCTTAACTCAATTGACAAAAACCGTTGGCGCAGACTCAATTATATTTACAGAAGATAAATAAAATATCACAAAAGGCAGAACCAGTTTGCTTTTTGTGATATTTTTTTACATTTGTATTGATTTTGGCACAATTATGTGATATTATTTCACTTAGCAATATACACAGAGGTGAGATAATGTTCACAGAAATATGTGTCAGACCGTCAAGATATATGTATGAAGCAGATTTATCAAATGGCGACACAATATTCGTAAAACCCGACGGCACAGCTGAATCTGTAAGCGGAGCAAAATATAAGGAGATAACCGAAACAGACTCATACGGAGATATTATTCACTGCGGTTGGGAATATATAAGCAAGTAATAAGAGAAAAAAGGTTTGCAAAGGACAAAAAAGCCGATGCAAACCTTTTTGTTTTATTTATCAATTATGCTTATATATCCCTTGATAATTTCTACACACTCGTCATATGACAAGCGGCTTGTATCAAGGCAGAGATTGTAATTCTTTGCATTTTCCCAATCAAGACCAGTATAATGCTTGAAATATTCGCTGCGCTCCTTGTCAGTCTTTTCAATCATCTTTCTTGCTTCTTTTTCCGTTACGCCGTACATATCAACAACATTTTTAATTGCCGTCGCCATATCGGAATAAATGAAAACTCTTATTACATCATCACGGTCACGCAGAATGTAATCCGCACAGCGACCGACAATAATTGCCGGTTCTTTATCAGCAAGCTGCTTGATGATTTTTGCCTGATAATTGAAAAGATTCTGGTCAGAAGTAAATTCAGAGCTGTCGGGGCTGATTAAATCACCTTTATAAATTCCGCCCTTGCGAATGAAGGAGCCTTTAAGCTTTTCATCTACAAGACCGAAAAAACGCTCATTTATGCCGCTTTCTTCACTGGCAAGTCTGATAAGGTCTTTGTCATAATATTTGATTCCGAGGTCTTCTGAGAGCATTTTGCCTATAGTTCTGCCGCCGCTGCCGAAGCCTCTTGCAATTGTAATGATTTTTGACATAGCTGAAAACCTCCTTATTCGCCCAGGTAAGCTTTCTTGATGGATTCGTCATTAATAAGGTCAGATGCCTTGCCTGAAAGCACAATCTTTCCTGTTTCAAGAACATAGGCTCTGTCTGCAATTGAAAGTGCCTTCTTTGCATTCTGCTCAACAAGAAGAACGGTTGTACCGTCCTTACGGATTGAAGTGATAATATCGAAAATTTCACTTACAAGAATCGGTGAAAGACCCATTGAAGGCTCATCCATAACGATAATCTTCGGGTTTGACATCAGCGCTCTGCCCATTGCAAGCATCTGCTGCTCACCACCCGAAAGAGTACCTGCAATCTGACTCTTGCGCTCTGCAAGTCTTGGGAAACGCTCATAAACCATCTGCATATCTTTTTCGATATTTGATTTGTCCTTGCGTGTAAAAGCACCAAGCTTAAGGTTATCAAGAACACTCAGCTGCTGGAATATGCGGCGTCCCTCCGGAACATGAGCCATACCCATTTCAACAATCTTGTGTGCGGGAGTTTTTGTAAGCTCCTTACCGGCAAGCTTGATTGAGCCGGACTTTGCGGGGATAAGACCGGTAACTGCATGAAGCGTGGTTGTTTTGCCTGCACCGTTAGCACCGATAAGGGCAATAACCTCACCCTCGTTAACTTCAAAGGAAACACCCTTGAGTGCGGAAATCATGCCGTAGTTTACATAAAGGTCGTTAATTTCAAGTAATGCCATTTTTATTATTCCCCCTTATTCGCCGAGATAAGCCGTAATTACTTCGGGGTTAGAGAGCACCTGACTCGTTTCGCCCTCGCAAAGAAGGCGGCCGAAGTTGAGAACAGACAGCTTTTCGCAGATAACGGAAACAAGACTCATATCATGCTCAATAAGCAGAATTGTCATATCAAAGTTATCTCTTACAAAGCGGATTGTTTCCATAAGCTCAGCTGTTTCGTGCGGATTCATACCTGCAGCAGGCTCATCAAGAAGAAGAAGCTTGGGACTTGTTGCAAGCGCACGCGCAATTTCAAGCTTACGCTGTTTACCGTAGGGAAGGTTTGATGCCTTTGTGCTTGCTTCACCGTCAAGACCGAAAACCTTCAGCAGTTCAATAGCTTTTTCGTCCATCTCTTTTTCTGTTTTGAAATAGCGGGGAAGACGGAAAATGCCTTCGACGGTTGAATATTTATGATGATTGTGAAGACCTGCCTTAACATTGTCAAGAACGGAAAGATCTTTAAAAAGACGGATATTCTGGAAGGTTCTTGCAATACCTGCGCGGTTGATTTCAATTGTGTTTTTACCTGTAATATTTTCACCATCAAGCAGGATTGTACCTGATGTTGGCTTATAAACACCTGTGAGAAGGTTGAAGAAGGTTGTCTTACCTGCACCGTTAGGCCCAATAAGACCGTAAAGCTCGCCTTTTTCTATTTTGATACTGAATTCATCAACAGCACGAAGACCGCCGAATGAAATCGAGAGGCTTTTAACTTCAAGCATTGCCATTGTTTACCTCTCCTTTCTTGTCTTTGATAACAAGTGCTTTGATTTTATCTGCATATGCAGAAAGTCTGCTCTTAATTTTTGAGTTTGATGTGATAAGCATCATTGCAATAAGGATAACCGCATAGAACAGCATACGGTATTCGCCGATTGTGTCGCGGAGAAGCTCAGGAATAAGAGTAAGCACAACAGCCGCAATAACACTGCCGCGGATTGAACCGATACCGCCGAGAACAACGAAAACAAGAATGAGAATTGAACGGTTATAGTCGTAGGTATTTGCTGCAGTAGCCTGAAGGGATGAGAAGTTATGTGAGTAAAGAACACCAGCAACACCTGCAAGGAAGGCTGTAAGACCAAAGGTGATAAGCTTATACTTTGTGATATTAAGACCGACAGATTCGGCTGCAATTCTGTTATCGCGTATTGACATAACCGCTCTGCCTGTGCGTGAATTAATGAAGTTATAAGCAATAACAACAGTTATAAAAAGAAGCACGAATGCAACTGTGAAGTTTGAATCCTTAGGGATACCGCTCATTCCGAGAGCGCCATCGATTATTGTTTCACCGTCTGCGGCAAGGTTCATATCGCTTGCGCTCTTGAAAGAAATATGGAAGCCTTCAGCATCTCTGCCAAGATAAATTGAGCCAAAAATGTTCTTGATGATTTCACCAAATGCAAGTGTAACAATTGCCAGATAGTCACCGCGAAGACGAAGAACAGGAACACCGACAAGCACACCGAAAATTGCAGCAACAACACCGCCGAGAATAAGAGCAATCGGGAAACGGATAAAGCTGTTGGGAATAACATCAACCGTAAGTGTTGAGAAAAGTGTTCCTGCGTATGCGCCAACACACATGAAGCCTGCCTGACCGAGGCTGAGCTCGCCAAGAATACCGACAGTAAGATTGAGCGAAACGGCAAGCATACCGTAAACGCAAAGCGGCACAAGAAGGCCCTTTATCATTCGGGGCATGCCGACTGTTGAAAGAACGACCTGAACAACAACAAAGGCGACAATAAGAATCGCATAGGTTATAAGGCTTTGTTTTGTTGCAGGCTTAATAAGCTTTGATTTTGTTTTCATAAACTTTTACCTACCCTTTCCTTAAACCTTTTCGCTTATCTTCTTGCCGAGAATGCCTGTAGGCTTGAACATAAGAACGAGAATAAGAACACCGAAAACAATAGCATCAGCAAGCTGAGTTGAAATATATGCTTTGCCGAGATTTTCGATAACACCGATAAGAATACCGCCGATCATAGCACCGGGAATTGAACCTATACCGCCGAAAACAGCAGCAACGAATGCCTTGATACCGGGCATAGCGCCTGTTGTGTTTGAAAGAACGGGGTAAGCCGAGCAGTAGAGAGCACCTGCAACCGCTGCAAGAGCAGAACCGATTGCAAAAGTGAGCGAAATTGTGCGGTTGACATTGACACCCATAAGCTGTGCGGCGCCTTTGTCTTCGCTTACTGCAAGCATTGCTTTACCGCTCTTAGTCTTCTTAATAAACAGAGAAAGTGCAATAACAATAATCACAGAAACTACAACTGCGGTTGAAGTTTCACCTGCAATAACAATCTGACCGTCAAAAAGCTTGATTGCAGGAACATTGATTACCGAATTGAAGGTAATGGGATTTGCGCCGAATATAACGAGCGCAATGTTCTGCAAAAAGTAGCTAACACCGATTGCAGTGATAAGAACGGCAAGCGAAGTGGATTGGCGAAGCGGTTTGTATGCGATTTTTTCAATCGTAACACCGAGCACCGTACAGGCAACCATTGCAATAAGAATTGCAAGTATGGGCGAAAGACCCGCCTTCATCGCTGTAAGGTAAATCACATAAGCGCCTATCATAATGACATCGCCGTGCGCGAAGTTGAGCATTTTTGCAATGCCGTAAACCATGGTGTAGCCCAAAGCAATAACCGCATATATACTGCCAAGGCTGATACCGTCAATAAGGTTACTTAAAAAACCCATTTGTGTAACATCCCTTCTGTATCCGATTAAGGAAAAACTCCTTAAGTTTGGATAAAATATAAGACATTATATCACATAAAAAAAACAAAAACAATATATTAAATATAAATAATATGAGAAAAAGCCGACAGCAGTTGAATGCCGTCGGCTTTTGAGATTCAAGTATTAAGAATTAAAGTGACTTGTATGCGCCGTTTTCGATGATAACAGCTGCAGGATCCTTGGAAACTGCACCGCTTGCATCCCATGTAAGAGCTGCGCCTGCACCTGTGATACCCATGTAACCGAAACCGTCTGCGCAGATAGCTACCTTGAGCTTATCGCAGATATCGGAAGCGGACATATCAGCTGTGATACCCTCTTTCTTGAGGAGCTCAGCAATGATGTAAACACCGTCGTATGCGTCAGCAGCGAACTGGTTGGGAATTTCGTTGTTGTACTTTGCTTTGTAAGATGTAACGAACTTCTGTGTTGCCTCGTCAGCTGCATCAGCTGCGAAGGGAGTAAGAAGCATTACGCCCTCTGCAAGGCTTGTGTCAAAACCGTCGATGCCGAGGATACCGTCAAGACCGTCGCAACCGAAGAACTTGGGCTCGTAACCGATGGAGTTAGCCTTATCAAGGATGAGGGAAGCCTCTGTGTAGTAAATGGGAAGGAAAACAAGCTCTGCACCTGCAGCCTTACAAGCCTGAACCTGTGCGGAGAAGTCCTTGTTACCTGTCTGGAATGCCTGCTCTGCAACAAGCTCAAGACCTCTGGAAGCAGCCTCTGCCTTGAAGTTGTTGTAGATACCTGTTGAGTAAGCATCAGCTGAGTCGTAGATAACAGCTACCTTTGTAGCAATGTTGTTTTCTGCGATGTACTGAGCTGAACGTGAACCCTGGTTGGAGTCTGTGAAGCAGATCTGGAAGCAGTTGTCGCCAGCCTCAATGATCTTGTCACCGGAAGCGGAGGGAGTAAGCTGGAAGATGTTGTCCTCTGCTGTAAGGGGAACGATGTCAAGACCTGCACCTGTTGTAACAGTGCCGAGGAAAATCTGCATGCCGTTGTCCATAAGGTTGTTGTAAGCATTTACAGCGATGTCGCCGGGTGTAGCCTGGTCGTCAGCTGTGAGAACCTCAAGCTTTGTTCCGTTGATACCGCCTGCTGCGTTGATTTCTTCAACTGCGAGCTTAGCTGCATTTACAACTGCGATACCGTACTGTGCAGCGCCGCCTGTAAGGGGGCCCTGAACACCGATTTTGATTGTCTTAGCGTCGTCATTGTTGTTGTTTTCGGGTGTTTTCTCGCCGCCGCAAGCTGCGAAGCAAGTAACTACCATGAGCATTGCGAGTACAAGTGCGAGAATTTTCTTTACACTTTTCATTGGTTATTACCTCCTGATATTTCTCCATATTAATGGATTATGGATGTATGTAATATAACACACTTAAGCCGCCCGTGTCAATAACTATTTTCAGATTTAAAGCTTTAATGAGATAAAACGCAAAAGAGCTTGAGTTTTTATTCTTGACGAAACATTCTGCCTGCAATATAATTATTATCAGATATTTTGTAAGGGGCGATATTATGCTGAAAAAATCTCTTATTGCCGCAACCGCTGCTGTCGCACAGCCTTCGCAGATTCACTCAGGCAACGGTTGGCGAATAACATTTCTTACATCAAGACTTATCCGTTTTGAAGCCGGAACTTTTACGGACAAGCCCAGCTCTACCGTATGGTTCAGAAGCTTCGAATGCGGCAATATAAAGATTGAAGAAAAAGGCAACACAATAACCGCCGAAACCGACGATGTTATTTTCACAATAAAAAAGCTTGTTCCCTATAGTGTTTATTTCAAGGACACAAAAAACACAGAAATTTTCTCAAAGCAGAAAAATCTAAAAGGCACCTGCCGCACACTTGATATGTCAAACGGCAAGGCAAAGCTGTCCGACGGATTTATAACAGAAAACGGTGCATATCTATTTGATGACAGCAATTCGCTTTTACTAGATAAAGACGGTCATTTCGTAAAACGCGAAGACAAGAGCAAGGATTATTATCTGTTTGCTTACGGCAAAAATTATCGCCAAACAATTAATGCTTTCTACTCAATTTCTTCGCCCGTGCCGTTAATTCCGCGCTTTGCACTCGGCGTATGGTGGAGCAGATATCATGCTTATACTCAGCAGGAATATCTTGACCTTATGCTTCGTTTTAAGGATGAAGGAATACCGCTTACGGTTGCAACCGTCGACATGGACTGGCACTGGGTAAAGATAAAAGAAAAGTTCAACATGAAGTACAATGGCTGGACAGGCTATTCCTGGAACACGGACCTTTTCCCTGATTACAGGGCATTTCTTCAAGAGCTTCACGAAATGAACCTTTCAGTAACACTCAATCTTCACCCTGCAGACGGCTTCCGCGAATATGAAGATATGTATGAGGACATGGCAAAGGCTATAGGAATTGACCCCAACAGCAAAAAAGCTGTTGAATTCAGCTGTTCAAACGACGATTTCTGGAACGCATATTTTGATATTACTCACAAGCCGTATGAACGCGACGGTGTTGACTTCTGGTGGATTGACTGGCAGCAAGGCACAAAAAGCGATGCTCAGGGACTTGACCCTCTTCTTGCGCTCAATCACTACCATTTTCACGATATTGCCGAAAACGGCAAGCTGCCGCTGATTCTTTCCCGCTACAGCGGTGCAGGCTCTCACCGGTATCCTCTCGGCTTTTCAGGCGACACACTGATCAGCTGGAAATCACTTGACTTCCAGCCCTACTTCACTGCCAACGCAACAAATGCCGCCTATACCTGGTGGAGCCATGACATCGGAGGTCACATGTTCGGCACAAGAGATGATGAGCTTTATATCCGCTGGCTTCAGTTCGGTGTGTTCTCGCCGATTATGCGTCTGCATTCGAGCAATATGCTGGCACTTGGCAAAGAGCCGTGGAAATACAGCTCTGAAATCTGCCGTGCTGCAAAGTATTGGCTGAATCTCCGCCACAAGCTCATCCCCTATATATATACAATGAACCATCGCACCCACGAGGAAGGCATTGCGCTCTGCGAGCCGATGTACTATTCTTACCCCGAAAACAAATCTGCTTACGAAGTACCGAATCAATATATGTTCGGCTCTGAGCTTATGATTTGTCCGATTACAAAAAAGAACAGCAAAAAAATTCTTATGGGCAGCACCAAGGCATGGATTCCTTCGGGCAGGTGGACGGATATTTTCACCCTTAAATCATACACAGGTGAAAAGATTCTTGAGCTTTTCCGCGACACAGATACCATACCCGTGCTCGCAAAAGAGGGTGCAATCATTCCGATGTCTGCAGATGAAGGCAACTCCTCCGCAAACCCCGAAAGCTTTGAAATCTGGGCATTTTCCGGCAACGGCTCATTCACTTTGAAAGAAGACGACGGCACTGTAGATTTCAAGAACCACACAGCTTCCACAAAATTTGAAATCGGCTTTGAAAACGGCAGAGTCAGTTTTACAGTCAATGCCGCTGAGGGTGACACATCCGTTATTCCCGAAAAGCGAAACTACACTGTAAGAGTACGCGACCTGACGGTAAACGGCAAAGAGCTTGTATTTGAAATTAAAGCTGCAGCTACAAACAAAGCACATGTCGTTTGCGCAGAAAACGCAAGCCGAATTACAGGTGAAACCAAACACGAGCGCGCAATCCGCATATTCTCTCGCTGGCAGGGCTTCTCGCTCAAAAAAGAGATTTGCTGCAGGTTACTCGGCGCTGACGGAGATATAATGAAAAACCTTGATAAAATGCCCTTGCCCAAAGCAATCAGAGCAGCAATAAATGAAGAATTGGAAAGTGAATGATCATGGAAGAAAATAAAAACAATAAATCAAGCCGCATCAAGCTGCTTGCAAGTCTGTTTGTGTCATTTGCAAAAATAGGTGTAATGACCTTCGGCGGCGGTCTTGCAATGCTGCCAATGCTTGAGCGCGAGCTTGTAGAAAACAGGAAATGGGTAAAAAACGAAGAAATACTTGACTACTATGCTGTCGGTCAGTGCACACCCGGAATTATTGCAATCAACACAGCTACCTTTGTAGGCTATAAGCAATCAAAAATTCTTGGTGCGATTTTTGCAACGGCAGGTATGGTGTTTCCATCCCTTGTGATAATTATGATAATTGCTGCAGTGCTTTCTAACTTTGCAGATATACCTGCAGTACAGCACGCATTCGCAGGCATACGCATTGCGGTCTGTGCACTCATCGCCTCTGCTGTTATCAAGCTTGCAAAGAGCAACATAAAAAATCTTGTGCAGATTATAATTGCCGTTACCGCTTTTGTGATAATTGCTGTTTTCGGTGCAAGTCCCGTCGTTGTTGTAATCGGCTCTGCTGTAGCAGGTCTTGTGCTCGGTAAATTCGGGCTTACAGGCAAAAAGAAGGAGGGCGAAAACAAATGAGTCTTTTAACAACCCTTCTTACCCTCTGCTATGAATTTTTTAAAACAGGTCTGCTTGCTGTGGGCGGCGGACTCGCTACCCTACCCTTTCTTTCGGAAATGGCGAACAAATACCCCGGATGGTATACACATGCACAGCTTGCAGACATGATTGCTGTTTCCGAATCTACCCCAGGTCCCGTCGGCATAAACATGGCAACCTATGTTGGTTTCCGCGTTATGGATGCATACGGAGCTGCGTGGAGTGTAACCGGTGCAATCCTTGCAACTGTTTCGCTTGTACTTCCTTCATTAATCATTATTGTTACAATTGCAAAAGTGATGAACAAATATATGGAAAACAAATTTGTTCAATGGGCTTTCGGCGGTCTCCGTCCTGCAGTAACAGGTCTTATCGCCGCGGCAGGCTGGAGTGTTGTTGAAATAGCACTGCTTGACCTTACCGATTTCAACATTGCCCGTTTCTGGGAAGCGATAAACATTCCCGCCGTTATAATTTTTGCGGTTGTGCTTTTTCTTGCTCAGTTCAAGAAAACAAAAAAGCTTCACCCGATTATATTCATCGGTGCGTGTGCAGTGCTCGGTGTGCTGCTCAAGCTGTAATTATCAAGCAGTCTTTTGCATTATTATTGCAGAGGACTGCTTTTTTATCGACATATATTTACAATTTTATTCTGCGTTAAGAGCTGAATTTTGGCAATCATACCATTGGAAAAACTGATTATATAGTATATAATGATTAATTGTGATTTTATTAATAATTGGAGTTTGATTTATGGAGCGCAGAGAATTAAGAAACATTGCGATCATCGCTCATGTTGACCACGGCAAGACTACACTTGTTGACGAGCTTCTTAAACAGAGCGGAACATTCCGTGAGAATGAGCAGGTTGCCGACAGAGTTATGGACTCTAACGACCTTGAGCGCGAGAGAGGCATCACAATTCTTTCCAAAAACACAGCTATTCACTATAAGAATACTAAAATCAACATCGTCGACACTCCCGGACATGCCGATTTTGGCGGTGAGGTTGAGCGCATACTGATGATGGTTGACGGTGTACTTCTGCTCGTAGATGCATTTGAGGGCTGTATGCCGCAGACACGTTTTGTTCTGAAAAAAGCTCTGGGTCTCGGCAAAAAAGTTCTTGTTGTTGTCAACAAGATTGACCGCCCCGGCGCAAGACCCGCAGAGGTGCTTGACGAGGTGCTTGACCTTTTCATTGAGCTTGGCGCAGACGATGAGCAGCTTGAATTCCCCGTTGTTTATGCAAGCGGACGCGACGGATATTCTTCACTTGACCCTGATGCACGCGAAGGTGATATGCGCCCTCTGCTTGAAGCAATTCTTGAAAATATTGAGCCTCCTAAGGGCGACCCCGATGCACCGCTCCAGATTCTTTTCTCTTCACTTGAATATGACGATTATGTAGGCAGAATCGGTGTGGGCAGAGTTGAGCGCGGCAGAGTTAAGCGCAACCAGACCGTTACACTCTGCAAGACAGACGGAACACAGAAAAACGAACGCGTCACAAGACTCTATCAGTTTGAGGGTCTTAAAAGAGTTGAGGTTGAGGATGCCGAAGCAGGTGACCTTATCTGTGTATCCGGTATTCCCGAAATCAACATCGGTGAAACAGCCTGTGCAGTTGACTGTGTCGAGCCGCTCCCCTTCATTAAAATCGACGAGCCTACAATTTCAATGAACTTTATTGTAAACGACAGCCCCTTTGCCGGTCAGGAGGGTAAATTTGTCACTTCCCGTAACATCCGCGACCGCCTTTTCAAAGAGGTTGAAACAAATGTAAGTATGCGCGTTGAAGAAACCGATGCAACCGACACCTTCAAGGTTTCGGGCAGAGGTGAGCTTCACCTTTCAATCCTTATTGAAACAATGCGCAGACAGGGCTATGAATTCCAGGTTTCGCGCCCGAAGGTTATTCTCAAGGAAATTGACGGTGTAACCTACGAGCCGGTTGAGCTTCTTATTGTTGAAGTGCCGGAGCAGTATGTCGGCGCAGTTATTGAAAAGCTTGGCTCAAGAAAAGCAGAGCTTGAAAACATGGGCGTGCGCGACGGCGGCTCAACCCACCTTGAGTTTAAAGTTCCTTCGCGCGGTCTTATCGGATACCGCTCTGAATTTCTTACCGACACAAACGGCAACGGCATCATGAACCAGCTTTTCCACGGATATGAGCCTTATGCAGGCGACATTCAGACAAGAGAAAGAGGTTCAATTGTCGTTCATGAAACTGGTGAATCCACAGGCTACGGTCTGTTCAACACTCAGGACAGAGGCAGGCTTTTCATCGGACCCGGTGTGCCCGTATATGAGGGTATGATTGTCGGTGAATGCGCAAAGAACGAGGACATTGTCTGTAATGTCTGCAAGAAAAAGCAGCTTACAAACACACGCGCTGCAGGCAGTGACGATGCACTCCGCCTTGTACCGCCCTCAAATCTCAGCCTTGAGCAATGCATGGAATTTATAAAGGACGACGAGCTTCTTGAAGTAACACCCACTTCACTCAGACTCCGCAAAACAATCCTTTCAAAAGAGCTCCGTCTTAAAAAGCAGTTCAAGAAATAATAATTTTATTACTTTAATATATAAAAACCGCTGTTGACATTCCTGAGATTGCCGACAGCGGTTTATTGTTTATTTCAAACAATTAATCATATTAAGATGCTCGGTGTAAAGTCTTTCAACATCCGTGTTAACTTTGAAAAATCCGCCCTGAAGCGACATATGGTCGCCGTGATATACAGGCATAATGTTCCATATACCCTTATCAATGCTGTTTTCATCAAAATCCTTGGACGGAGCATCCGAAGGAGCTTTTGCAGAAACGGTATTTACAAGTCCGTCGTTTTCAAGCCAACTGTCATCAACAACATAACCGCCTTGGGTTGTTCCTGTAAGCATTCCTATTTCATCTGCACTGCTTCGGAAAAGAATTTCCATTAATTTCTTATCAGCTTTATATGTACCGTCTTCATTTTTTGTTGTTGCAGTGCACAGAATTGAAAAATAATATGTGTTCTCATCTGTAACCATATTTTTATTCAATGCTAACGCATTGTCAATGAACATATCGTATGCTGCCGTATCGGTATTATCAGGCATTGAATTTTCAAATCCGTAAGCTGTTGTGCCGTTGTGCGGTGCAGCAAGAGATGTAAGAGAATAAATATAGTCTGATTTTCCGCCCGTAAACAGCGGCGAAATTTCGTCCGCTTGAGTTGCATTTATTTCCTCTTCACTACCCTTTGCCATAAGTGAAGCAAAAACACGCATTGTTGCGCCGCCGAAGGAATGACCGAGAAGATTTATTTTATTTTCCGAATCCCATTTTTCAATGAGCGCCTTGCCTGTAAAATCCTTTCCGTATCTGTCGTGACCGCAGCGCTCGCTGTGAGCCTTGCCGTAATCCACTACCGTACCAGTCAGCTGAGCATAAAGCTCACAGGCTCTGTCCCAAGCACTTGCAGTACCTGAAACAGACGCAGCATAACAGCTGTAGCCTTTTTTATCAAGCTTACCGAGAAGCTCACCGCCAAACATTCCCCAATACGGCATAATTTTATAATGCGGGTCATAATCACCCCAACCCATAAGTCCGTGAACAAATACATAGGGATAATTGGTTTCCCACTGTGTTTTATCAGGACTTTCAACCTTACTTGGAATGAATATTGAAAGGATACTCAAAATTATTGCTAACGGTATTGAAACAATCTTTGCCATATCAAAGTCTCCTTTTGTTTTTGTTCTATTATATAATTATTTTTCAGAAAAAACAAGCGTAATTTTTGCTGTCGGTAAAATTAAAAAATAACACCGGATTACATAAGCAGTTAACTGTAGTCCGGTGTTATATAACATTTAAAAATCCAGAATCAAAGAATTACTTCTCTGCCTGTCTTTGCCGATTCATAAATCGCACAAAGAATCTTGATCATATCAATACCCTGCTGGGGTTCAAAAATTGGCTTTGCACCATCAATAACAACATCGTAAAAGTGGCGCAGATTATACATATGGCCGTGCTTTTCGTCAATATTGGTAGGTGCTATATCAAGAAGCTGACCATCTTCTTCAGTGAATATTTCAAGCGCACCGTTGTGCCACTCAAGACCCGATTTTGTACCGCGCAACTCAACGAAACGGTTTTCTTTTTTGATGTTAGATGCCCAGCTGAACTCAATCTGAAGCACAGCACCGTTGTCAAAGCGTATCATTCCCATTGCAAGGTCCTCAACATCAAATGTGCCGTCTGCCATCTTGTCACCGAAATCAGAATTGACAGAATCGCTCGAATCGTTATCGGCAAACTTACAGTATGTATTGCCCGAAACCGCAACAGGCGTGGGGTTACCCATAAGCCAGATTGAAAGATCGATAAGGTGAACACCAAGGTCAATAAGAGGACCTCCACCCGACTGCTTTTTTGTAGTAAACCAACCGCCTTTGCCGGGGATACCGCGTCTTCTCTGCCAACCGCAGCGACCGCAATAGATTTCTCCCATCTCACCTTTTTCAATATACTTTTTTGCATATTTTGATGCAGCAACAAAACGGTTGTTGCGCATTATCATAAGTGTTTTGCCTGCTTTTTTTGAAGCTTCGTTCATTCTGACAGCCTCTTCAACGCTGACCGCATCGGGCTTTTCACAGAAAACATGCTTACCTGCCTCAAAAGCAGCGACCGCAATAATCGAATGGAGATAGTTAGGTGTGCATATATCAACTGAGTCTATGCTTTCATCTTTGAGAAGCTCTTTATAATCAGTGTAGACATCTGCATCAGGGAAGTAGTTATCCTTAAGATACTGTGCTCTTTCTTCAATAATATCACAAAGGGCAACAACCTCAATTCTGTCATCGTTCAGATATTCCTCAAGGTGAGCACCCTTGCAGATGCCGCCGTTACCTATAATACCTACGCGCCATTTTGACATTAGAAACACTCCTTAAATAATACCTTAGTTTTTTTATCACATTATCACGCAACAAATTATTTGTCAACAAATTTGATTATTTTCTGCTCATTAACTCATTTTTTCAAAAATTTTTTGATTATTATTCACATTTATTATTTACAAATGCAATTTTTTTTGTTAAAATGTATTAGTTTATCAATATATTTTTCGGAGGTATAAATAGTGAAGAAAAAAATTTCGTTTCTTTTGAGCATTGTTATGCTGTTTGAGCTGAGCATCGGCTCAATGGCAGCTTTCAACGCACCTTATCTTGATAAGGAGAATTGGGATATGTTCTTTTCGTCACAGGTTGAAGACAACACCTTGCCGATGCTGAATGTCGGCGCAGATGAAACTCAGGTCAGCCTTTGCTGGCATGCAGACAAAAACACTGCCAAAGCTGAAGTAAAGCTTTCAACAAGCGCAGATATGTCAGCTGCAACAATTTTCAAGGGCGAAACCACAGCTGCAGAAAACGATAACCAGGTTGTATGCAGAGTTACGCTTACCGGTCTTACAGAAAACACTTCATACTACTATCAGTGGTATACCGACAACGGTTGGAGCGAAGCAAAGCCGTACGAAACCAAGTCATTCGGTAAACACAAGGCTATGATTGTCGGTGACATTCAGATTTCTGAAGAAGAGCGCGGCGAAGACCAGAGTAATGCCGGCCGCAGCTGGAACAATGTTCTCCACACTGCTCTTACAAACAATCCTGATATAAGCTACCTTGTATCCCCCGGTGACAACACCTCAACAGGCAATACTGCAAAAGAATGGCAGACATTTCTTATGCCGGAAGCGCTCAGAAGTCTTCCCCTCGCACTTGCAATCGGCAATCACGATAAAAAAGGTATGTATTACAACTATTACACCAACATGCCCAATGAATATTACGGCAAGCACTTCTACGGTCTTGACCGTGATTTCTGGTTCCGCTACGGAGATGTTCTTTATCTTTTCTATAACTCAACATCAGGCAACGCACCTGACCACATGGCAATGACCAAAGAAGCAGTTAAGCTCAATCAGGATGCAAAATGGCGAATCGGTGTTGTCCATCACGGTATTTACGGTGCAGGTGACTGTATTGGCGATGCAGAAACAGAAATTCTTCTCAGCACAATTTTTACACCCATTTTTGAGTCATACGATCTTGACTTTGTTATTACAGGTCACACACATTCTCAGGGCCGCTCACACTTTATGGAAACGACGAAGATTGTGGGCACAGCTGAAAGCGGCAAAACCTACACTGATCCCAAGGGCATTGTTTACCTCAACTCCAACTCTGTTTGTGACCCGGTTATAATGGATTATGAAGCTGACTATCTTGCATACAGTTTTATTGAAAACGATATTACAACATACTCAACTCTTGAGTTTGAAGGCAACACAATGAAGCTGGAAACAAGACGCGGCGACAATAATGCACTGCTTGACTCACTCACAATCGAGCGCACACAGGAGCACAACGAAAATTCACCCGTAAATGTTCTCAAGCGCATAGGCTACAAGGTGATTGAGGTATTAGGCTTTATTTACACAAAGATTGACACACTTGTAAGAAAGCTCAGCTGACAATGAGGATTATAATTGATGCTGATGCATGTCCCGTAACAGACATTGCAGTAAGGATTGCGAAGGAAAACTCGCTTGAATGCGTGCTTATTTGCGACACCGCACACAGGCTTGAACGCGAGGGCTGTGAAACGATTACGGTTGACAGAGGCGCAGACAGTGTTGACTTTCGCCTTGTTAATATGCTGTCAGCCGGTGACATAGCTGTTACTCAAGATTACGGTCTGGCAGCAATGTGTCTTAGCAAGCGCGCAAATGCCGTTAACCAGAACGGGCTAATATTTACCGACAAAAACATTGATCAGCTTTTATTCACACGCTATGTCGGCAAAAAAGTTCGTGCCGCAGGCGGAAGAACAAAGGGACCTGCCAAACGCACAGCCGAGCAGGACATTGCATTTGAAAAAGCACTCAAAAAGCTGATAGAGCAAAAACAATAAAAAAACAGCAGCCATTTTTCCGAGAAAGAATGGCTGCTGTTTTTTTCATTTATATATATCGTAGTCGGCACATGAAGCCGCAAGGGTGAGAGCAAGCTCTGCAAACTGTCGGCTTGTTAGCGGAAAATCCTCCGTAATCCACTGCTTGAAAATACCGATAAAGCCGTTAAAGCAAAAGCCGACACGATATTCATATTCGACGGACTGATTTTCTGCAGAAAAGAAATCCTTAGGGTATCTGGCAAGAACAGCCATAACAACTCGCTTTGCAAAATCGTCGCTTTCTGACTGAACAATAAGAACACTGAAAAGGCGTTTATTCTCTTTTACAAAATCAAAAAGCTTTTCCATGCTCCCAAGAAAATTTTCAAGAGATTCAACAACTGTGGGCAGCTTTTCAGGTGTAGGTATAAAGGCAATTACCTCCTGCTGAATTTCACGCAGAAGCATAGGTACATCCTCATAATAGGCATAAAAGGTTGAACGGTTAATATCAGCAGTACTGCATATATCGGTAACCGTAATTTTGTTAATACTTTTGTCTTCAAGTAATTCGACAAGTGCATCTTTAATAAGACGCTTTGTCATTTTTACGCGTCTGCTTTCTGCCATTTTGACACCTTCCACAAATTTCATTCATATTTTTTTAATAATTTGCCGACAAAAAATCGTGTTCTGTCGGTTATTTATCTTTTTTAGAAAAACTGCTTGTTGAATTTTCAACACTTTGTTGGTATAATATTAAATCGTACGGGCTTTTTTGTCAAGCCTAAAAAAACACACGGGGGAATAAAACTTGCCACAGCTTTATACTGAAAAAAGATTTGAAAATTTCAGAGAAATAATCTGCAGCAGCGCAGAAAAATTTTCTCGCCAGATAGCATTTGTAACAAAACTTGAAGAGGGCAAATACAGAAACATAAACTTTATCGACCTCAAAAACTATTATTATGCTTTTTGTACTTATCTTATTGACAACGGTATGCTCGGCAAAAAGATTGCTGTCATGGGCGCAAATTGTTTTGAATGGGCACTCAGCTATCTTTGCGCCGCAACAGTTGGTGTTGTTGTGCCGATAGATAAGGAGCTTCAACCTGAAGATGTAAACAACTTCATTGAGTCTGCCGGTTGTGATATGATATGCACAGACTCAGCAAAAATTGAAAAACTGAGGGGTGTTGTAACGCGCGATATTCAGTATGTTGATTTCGGCGGTATTTTTGACATAGCTGCATCCTACAAGGCAAATTCAAAAGCGGTAAACTCAATTGAAATCGGCAAGGATGAAGCACGAATCATCATCTTCACCTCCGGCACAACAGGCAACTCAAAGGGTGTCTGCCTTTCACAACATAACATCTGCTCAAATATATATTCAACCGTACAGATGGTTAAGGTTACTCCCGAAGACAGCACACTTTCAATTTTACCGCTTCACCACACATACGAATGCACACTCAACTGTATTCTTTTCATTTCAAGAGGTGCTGCAATCAAATACTGCGACGGTCTTACAAAGGTGCAGAAAAACCTTGTTGAATATCAGCCGACAATTCTTGTTGTTGTGCCTGCGCTTCTCAAGGTACTCAACAAGCGTATAAAATCAGCAATTATTAAAGACTGTCCTTCGCTTTACCGCAAGCACTTTGAAAACCTTCCGCTTGCTCAGGCACTTAAAAAATGTCCCTTCTTTGTCCGAAAGCTTATATGCTCGAAGGTTAAGAAGTCACTTGGCGGCAAAATCCGTCTGTTTATTGTTGGTGCAGCAGACCTTGATACATCACTTGTTGAAGATTTCGGTGCTCTCGGCATCAGAACACTTCAAGGATACGGTCTTACAGAGTGCGCGCCCCTGCTTGCAGGTAATAACGATTTCCACCTCAATAAGGCTTCAACAGGCCCTGCAATCCCTGATGTTCAGCTTAAAATCGACAACCCCAACGATGAAGGTGTCGGCGAGATTCTCGCAAAAGGTGACAACATAATGCTCGGCTACTACAATGACCCTGAATCAACAGATGCCGTATTCAGCGACGGTTGGTTCCGCACGGGCGACCTTGGCTGCCTTGACAACGAGGGTGACCTTTATATCAAGGGCAGAATCAAGAACGTTATCGTTACGGAAAACGGCAAAAACATATATCCGGAAGAGCTTGAAACAAGACTTTCAGAGTGCCCCGAAGTCGGCGAGGTTCTTGTTTACGCAAGCGAAGAAAACGGCGAAACCTTCGTCAAAGCAAAAGTTTTCCCGAATCTTGAATATCTGAAAGAAAAATTCGGCGACAAGAAGCCCAGTGAAGAAGACATCAAAGCTGCTGTACAGGCTGCTATAAAGAAAGTTAACAGCAAAATTCCCAACTACAAGCATATCAAAATTGTTGAGGTTCTCTCCTCCGCGCTTGAAAAGACAACAACACAGAAGATCAAGCGTTTCGGTAAGAATGTAAAATAAGATAAAAAGTAAGACTTGCATTTCAAAGTGATGCAAGTCTTTTTCTTTTATTTTTTTATGCTCAGATAATAACACCTGTAACAAAAATCTCAATACCTATTGCAATGAGGATTACACCGCCGAGAATCGAGGCTTTACCTGAAAGCTTAGTGCCGAATTTTCTGCCGATAAGTATTCCTACCATACAGATAAAGAAAGTCACAACGGCAATTAAAAGTGCACACACAAGCGCCTGTGTTAAGTTATAATCGGAAATTGTGAAGCCGACAGATAGCGCATCAATAGATGTTGCAATGCCCTGCACAACAAGCATTCCCAAGCCAACAGCGGGCTTCTCTTCACCTTCACAGCCCTTGCATTTAATACCGTCAATAAGCATTTTGCCACCGATATAAAAAAGAAGGATAAGCGCAATCCAGGGAATAAACCTTTCAAAGGAACTAAAATACTGAACAACAGTATGTACACAAATCCAGCCAATCATCGGCATAAGCGCCTGAAAAAAGCTGAACATACCTGCAACACCGCACATTTTCGACTTTTTCATTTCAGGCTCATTGAGTCCGTTTGCAAGCGACACAGAAAAAGCATCCATTGCAAGTCCGAGACCGAGCATTACACCTTTGATAAAGAAAGAAAAACTGAACATTTAATTAGCTTCCTCCAAATTAATAAGGCTTAGAATCTCTTCATCAATTTTTCTGTCCTTGAAATAAAATTCTCTGTCATGCTCTCCAATTTTTCGCAAAACCTTGCAAGGATTGCCGACCGCAACAACATTTGCAGGAATATCCTTTGTTACAATACTGCCTGCACCGATTACCGAATTATCGCCAATAGTAACTCCAGGAAGCACAACAACACCTGCGCCGAGCCAGCAATTTCTGCCGATATGAACAGGCATGTTATACTGATAAGCCTTTGCACGAAGCTCAGGATTAACAGGATGACCTGCAGTAGCAACAGTTACATTCGGACCAAACATTGTGTAATCGCCTACATAAATATGAGTATCGTCAACCATTGTGAGATTAAAATTGGCATAAACACCTTTGCCGAAATGGACATGATGACCGCCCCAGTTTGCGTGGAAGGGAGGCTCAATATAGCAGTCCTCCCCTATTTCAGCAAACATCTCTTTAAGCATTGCAGCGCGCTTGTCAAGCTCACTCGGACGGGTCTGATTAAAATCGTACAGCTTATCAAGGCACTCAAGCTGCTCTGTCATAACATCGTCACCGCTCGGATAATAGAGCATACCGCAGTGCATTCTTTCTCTGTTAGTCATAATAAATTACACCTTATACGAAATCAAATGGATTTACATCCTTATCAATGCAACGGATATTGATTTCAAACTCAACACGGCTGTCATCCCAAACACGGGCAGGCTCTTCATTATCGTAATAATTGCCGCTACCGTGACCGCCTGCAGGAATAATATGCTTATCTGCATTGACAACTATCTCTTCAAGGGGTACAAGCTCGTCATCGTGCTTTGCTGCCTCAAGCATTTCGGGCTTGAAGTGAGTTGCGTTGAAATAGAAACCGTTAACATCCTTTACATAAACCATTACACCGTTGCCGTTTTCATCGCAGAGTGTGCCAAAGCGTGTCTTTGCGTGAGCTGAATTTTCCATCGGGCGGATGTAGTGGACAAAATTGTCCTTGACCTTCATTTCATAAAGACCAATTTTTGAAGCTTCCATTCTGTCCGCATAAGCTTCGCCGGGGCCAAGGCCGTAGAAACGCATATTATCATAAGCCTTATCAAGCACCATTCGGAAACCAAATCTCGGAAGCTTGGGCGCAAGCGGATTTTTATCGCCTACAAAGCTGATTTTAACTGCACCGTCAACACCTACACTGTAGGTAAGCTGACCCTTGAGCACGGGAATAACACTCGGACCGCCAATTGAAACATCACAGATTATTTTTACATTATAATCGTCCTTTTCAACCTTGCAGGAATATGTTTTCTGTGTGATTCTGTCAAGACCTGCACTGCGAGCCTCATTTGCTTCTCCCGTAATATTCTTCCAGTGGGCAAACCATGTTTCAACACAGACAGGCTCTGCAAGAACATTCTTACCGTTCTGAAGCATTTCCTTCAGTGCACCGTAGGATTTATCAAAAACAAGGGTGCTTGTGGCTGTTTTAACTGTAAGATAGCGTCTGCTGTCTTCAACCTCAAGGCCAGAGCCTATAAAGGCGCATCCCTTTACAGCAGTGCTCAGTTCAAACTGCTCAAAGCCGATTTCATAGCCTTTTTCTGCCCAAACTGTGTCTTTTTTGGTCTTAAACGACAGATTAAGCAGGCAATTACCCTTAAATGTTTCTTTATCAAAGAGTTTTATTTCAGCGCTTTGGCGAGCAGAGATGTCAAGTGATTCTACTTTACCGCTCTTTATTTCAACACCGTCACACTCAATGCTCCAGACAAGCTCCATATCGTCAAGAGTAGTAAAATAGCGCTTGTTAAAAATTGTTACCGAACCGTTTTTATAGTTGACAGTGAAGGGTTGATATGCACGCTTCATATCAAAGTAGCCGGGACGAAGCTCACGGTTTGCAAAAACAAGACCGTCAATACAGCAGTCCTCATCGTTAGGATAATCGCCGAAATCGCCGCCGTAGCGGTAGCCTGTTTTGTCGCCGTTTTTAACAGCGATTGAATGGTCATTCATCTCCCAGATGCAAAGACCGAAGAGGCTGTCGTATTTATCAGCAAGACGGCAGTGAGCAAAGATGTTGCCCGTTGAATAAGAGCAGACATATTCGCAGAAATAGAAAGGCTTCTTGGGGTCATTTTTAAGATAATTCTCAGTGTAATCAAGCTCGGCATACATACGGCTTTCGACATCAGAAATATCCGCAAAATTCTCACCCTCAGGCACAGCCTTAAACTCAAGGTGAGAGTTTTCATAATGAACAATAGCATTTTTATCGCGGCTCTTTATATATTTGCCCATTGCTCTGTGGTTTTTACCGCAGCCGGACTCGTTACCGAGTGACCACATAACAACACAGGCATGGTTTTTGTCGCGCTCAAAGAGTCTTGCAGCACGGTCAACATAAGCTGCCTCCCACTCGTCAACGGTTGAGAGCATTGACCAACGCATCCAATCCCATGTGTCGCGGTATTCAAAGCCCATACCGTGAGTTTCAATGTCAGCTTCGTCAACAAGCATAAAGCCGAGCTCATCACAAAGACCTGCAAATCTGGGGTCATTGGGATAGTGTGATGTACGGATACAGTTACAGCTTGCGCGCTTGAGAATATAAAGATCTTCGAGCATTTCTTCCATGCTTGCAGTGTAGCCGCCCGTAGGACTTGAATCGTGGCGATTTATGCCCCAGAGCTTAACTGGCTTGCCGTTGAGGTAAACAACCGCGCCCTTGATTTCAAGGCGCTTAAGACCGATTTTCTGCGCAATAACCTCATCACCTGCTGTGAGCACGAGAGTATAGAGCACAGGCTGTTCTGAATTCCAGAGAGCAGGTGAATTAACCTTGATAACATTGCTGTCACCGCAGTAAAGCACTTCGCCATTGGGAGAGAGAAGCTTATATTCAACAGCTGCATTGCCACAAAGCTCTGTATCTACAGTAATTTTTGCGCTGTCAAGGCTTTCGGGCACATCAACGCGTGCATAAAAATCCTTGATATGATTGTCTGAACGGCTGAGAAGGTAAACCTCACGGAAGATTCCTGAAAGGCGGAAGCAGTCCTGGTCCTCAAGATACGAGCCGTCGCACCATTTGACAACAAGCACATCAATGCGGTTTTCGCCTTCAACAAGCTTATCAGTAATGTCAAATTCGCTTGTGCAGCGGCTGACCTGGCTGTAACCCACAAACTGCTTATTGATAAAGAGATAGAAGCATGAGGAAACACCCTCAAAATTTATGTAAACCTTTTTGTTAAAATTTTCGGGAAGGAGGAAAACGCGGGAATAATGACCGCAGGGATTTTCATCGGGCACATGGGGCGGATCAAGCTGGAAGGGATATTTGAGATTTGAGTAAAGCGGAACATCGTAGCCCCTGTCAAGAAGCAGCTGCCAGCAAAGCGGAACAGTTATTGTTTCGCCAAAGCTCTTTTCGAGAAAATCCTCTTCAATATCCTCGAAGCTATTATAAAATCTGAAATCCCACTCACCGCAAAGACCGAAGAAGCGGTCGGAACGGTTTCTGTCGCCTGCAAGCGCATCGGACTCGTTGCTGAAGGGCACAAAATATGCGCGCGGAGCTTCACAGCCGACATGAAGGGAATTGAGGTCCTTGTGGTAAGCATTGAACTGCATAGGCTTATTTCTCCTTTTTTATCTGAATCGAGGGCTCGTCACCGTAGCCCGTAATGTTTACAAGGTTTTCTTTTATTTCAACCGTTGCACAGGTGAGTGTTTCTCCCATACACAGCGCTTTGAAAGCAACATAAGGAATTGAACCGATTTTGGAATGCAATCCGCTATGATAGTGACCGCAGAAAACAGCCGCAATCTTATCTTCAAACCCAAGCAGAATATTGATAATTTCATCTGCATTTATAATCGTATGGTCTTCATCGCCTGAAAGCAGCGCATGAGTCATAACCACAACAGGTTTTGAAGAAGACGAAAGCTTTTCCTTCATCCATTCAAGCTGTTCATCATCAACATAGCACTGAGTCCAGACAATTTCCTTTTCGGGATAAGGCTCAGACTTTGAATTCATACAGCTGTCAAGCATCAGACAGAGATATTCGTCCGTTTCAAAGGAATAGTACCTGCCCGGCATACCGATAAGGCGCATAAACTCATGCTTATCAAGCGCAGTGTCGTGATTGCCGAAGGTTGTATAAAACGGAATATCAAAGCCGTTTAATATTTCACGCATTTCCGATAGTCCCTGAGTCTGCGGTTTGTAGCCGCTGAAGCTGTCAACAACATCGCCAAGGCAAATAACAGCATCGCAACCGTCGGAATAATTCTCAATTGCGGTTTTAACCTTTTCAAGCGAAAGCTCATGATAGCGGTTGTTGTCACCCGCAGGCTTGTCAGAATAATGCAGATCCGTAACGACAAGTAGTTTCATATAATCCCTCCAATGCCAATATGTTGTTATTATAACAAAAAAAATAACCGTATACAATAAATATATACAAATAAAATTTTAATATAATGAAAAAGAGACCGTCATAAAATGACAGTCTCTAAATCAATTCGGTTTTACGGATTAGACAGCACGTGTAACCTTACCTGAACGAAGGCAGCGTGTGCAAGCATATACCCTCTTGGGTGAGCCGTTTACAACAGCCTTAACACGCTTGATGTTGGGCTTCCATGTTCTGTTTGAACGTCTGTGTGAGTGCGATACCTTGATACCGAATGTAACATTCTTACCGCAGAATTCACATTTTGCCATTTGCGGCACCTCCTTAATTAAAACTGCTAAACGAACATAAATTATATTAGCAGATTATTAATTAAATTGCAAGTGTTTTTTTGTATTTTTTTAATTTATATAGCTTTATTCTTTTGTGTATTTTGCCAATTCTTCGCGAAGCCATGCGCAAGCGGCTGCAGCTCCCTCATCATCGGCAGGAAAAAGCTTTTCAGTCATCTTCTCCTTATCAGCAATATCGTAAGACTGCCAACCGATATAATAAAGTGCACTGATCTCTTTATCGCCCTCTTTGGGGTTGAGAACAGTTACCTTATAGCGGAACTGCTCGTCAAAAATGCCGCTGTTTTCCTTAAGTTTTACAGAGCCAAAATAGGTGTTTGCATTACCCCAGATAGGAATTGCGCCGAGCAGATATTCAAATGTAAGTTCAGGTATCATATTTTAACTCCTTAATAAGCGGCGATTCTGCTTATAACCGCCTCGCCTCTTGATGCTTCGACAACAATTCTGAACGCATCGCACCTGACATTTCCTTCAATAATGCGCTTGTTTCCGATTGTTGTATAGTTGGAATAAGTCTTTTCCCACAGACCGTTTCTTCGGCTTAAAATGCGGAAAGACGAAACACGCTGACCAAGCGAAATATCCTCTTCAAGCTCGAAAAAGTTAATATCCTTTTCCTCATCAAGCTCAACAAGATATTCACACTGATAACCGCCCAATGCAGTGCGTGTCACCTTTGCACCCTCGCAAAGGTTTACAGCAAAGCTTGTGCGGATTTTATCGCCAAGCTCTTTGAGCCTTGCAACATCGCGCGGGTCAAATTTTCCGTTTGGCATTGGAGGAATGTTGAGATTAAAGGTTGTATTACCGCCCACCGAGTTGAGATATGTATTAAAAAGTCTTTCAAGCGAATGCGGCTCTTCTTCGGGGTGATAAAACCAACCGGGACGGATTGACATATCAATTTCCGACGGGCAGAAAACAAGACCGTTTGAATACATAATATTTTCAAGCGAGCCTATGTTTTTATCACTGTTGTAAATATTCTTAAGCTCGCCTTCCAGAGCCTTGCCCTCAGTCTGCTTTTCGCTGAAATAACAAAGCTCGTGAGGCACAACCGCCCACTCTTCCGCACGCGCTGTGCCTGATTCATTGCCGCACCAGCGTATATCGGGACCGTCATCCTTAAATATAGTTGCATTCGGCTGATACTTTCTGACGAGCTCAAAATATGACTCAAAATCATAGTTCTGCTTTTTGCCGCTCGGCCCTTCACCGCAAGCACCGTCAAACCAGACATGGAAAACCTCGCCGTAATTTGTCAGAAGCTCTGTGAGCTGAGCACGGTAAAAGCTGTTATATTCATCTGTGCCGTAGAGCTTACAGTTTCTATCCCACGGAGAGAGATAAAAGCCGAATCTGATACCGCCTCTGCGGCAGGCATCGGCAAATTCGCGCACAATATCGCCCTTGCCGTTTTTATAGGGACTGTTTTTCATGCTGTGCTCAGTTGTTTCAGTCTGCCACAGACAGAAGCCGTCGTGATGCTTGGCAGTAATAACTGCGCCCTTCATGCCCGCAGACTTTATAGCCTCCACCCAAGAGTCACAGTCAAGCTCGGTAGGATTGAAAGTTGCGGGGTCTTCCTTACCTGTGCCCCATTCAAGTCCCGTATAAGTGTTGGGACTGAAATGAACAAAAGCATAAAAAGGTGTTTCTTTAAGATGTCTGAGCTGTCGCTCGGTGGGCACTACGCTTCCCGCAGCCTCAATAAAAGATCTTATATCTTTCATTTTGTTACAAATTCCTTCTGCTTTTTGGAAACCTTTTCCGTAATCATATCGGTATACATATTATTTACATTGCGCTTACCTGTGTGGTGATAGGGCCAGACAAGAAGGAAAATATAAGCAATAACACCGCCGATTGTGTTGCAAAGAAGGTCTTCCATTGTGTCCATAAGTGCCCAACGGTAATCAAATGTTTCTGCTGTCCAGCCTTCAGCCCAAAGGCTTTCGCTGATAACATGAGGGATTATGTGCGGATTTGAAAGGAAGTCTTTGCCGTAGGTTGCAGCAGCTGTCTGTGCTTCCTGATAGCACCAGTGCTGAGCATCTGAGCCAAAGAATTGGTCAAGAACAAACTCTACTATTTCCCATGCATTACCGCAGATGAACGAAAAGCCGAAAGAGGCAAGAACAATAAACGGAATATGGCTTCTGACCTTGTCGCGGTGCTGCATTGCAACAAGTGCCTCATAGCCGAAAAGAGCGCCTGCCATACCGCCGAATATATGGAAAATAAGATCATAGAAGCGGAAGCTGTAATAAAGATTGACATATGCACCGCAGAAAGATGCCATAAAGAAGCCTATGACGGAAATGTCCTGAATATAGGAAGGCAGATAGTGCATAAAATTCTTTTTGCTTGTTGCCATACAGATTTCCCAAGCAAACATACCGACAAGATTAGCCGCCATCTGTTTTACCATCATAGGTCTGCCGCCAAGAGGTGTAAAACCAAACAACGAATCAAGAATACCGAATATCATAATGCAGCGGAAAATCCACCACCATACAAATTCCAACGGTTTTGCATTTGATTTAAGTCTGTTAATATAGTTTTTCATAAAAATTTTTCACCCTCAGATTTTTATAATCTTTCTATTAACTGTGCAATTGCACTTTCATCGTTTGAACAAAGCGTGATGTCTGCTGCCGCACGCACACAGTCAAGCGCATTACTTACCGCAGCACCCGTATCGGCAACGCGGAGCATACTAACATCGTTTTCATAATCGCCCACGCATATCAGCTTATCAGAACGCGTGTGCCGTTTCAGCCACATGACTGCATTATCCTTGCCGCCGTCAAGCGGATAATATTCCATACCGCCCGGCCAGCTTCGCTCGCAGTTGTATCTGCCTTTTGAAAAAGGCACAAAAAATGACCGTGTTTCTTCGGTTAGCTCTTCACCGGGCAAACACATCCAGGTCATTTTAAAAATTACATTTTCGTTACTGAGTTCAATTTCGTTTAACTTTTCCGTTTCACCTCGCTTAATCGGCACAAAGCCGCGTGTTGTGTTGACGAGCAGCATTGTCAGCTGAGGACAGCTTTCAAAAATATAATCCGCCTCGTCGAAACACGATTTATCCATCTCACACCAACGGATGAATTTTTCCGTACCGTATTTGGAAACAACACAGCCATTGAGTGAAATAACATACGTATTAGGAACAAAAACATCTTTGTAAGTATTTACAAAATCCCAATATCTGCCCGTGGCAACCGTAAAAAGGCCTCCGCCCTGCTGAAAGCGCTTTATCGCCTCGGCATTTTCGCGGCTTAGCACCTTGTCCGTTGTGAGCAGAGTGCCGTCCATATCGGTGCAGATAAGGCAACCGTCGTACCTCTTGTTCAAATATATTCATCCTTTTGAAAAAAGCTATGTATAGTTTATCAAACCTTGTCGTAAAACGCAAGAGAAAACGCACATCTTAAATAAATTGTAATAATTTGTGACCTTGCGGTCATTCGATATATCAGACGGTGATATGTAATTCAAAAAGAGCGGTACAGGACCGCTCTTAAACAATTTATTTCTTTTGTCTTTCAGGCAGGTTTGTGAGGATTATTGCAACAAACATAATAACACAGCCGATATACTCGCGCACTTCAAGCTTATCGCCAAGAATCACCCATCCTGCAAGCACGGCAAAGACGGACTCAAGGCACATAAGAAGGGAAGCTACGGCAGGCTTTGTATGCTTCTGACCGATAATCTGAAGAGTATAGGCAACACCGCTGCTCATAACACCCGAATAAAGCATGGGCACAATAGCATTATTGATATTTTCAATTCGCGGTGTTTCGAAAAGGAACATACATATTACCGACAGCACACCGACCACAAGGAACTGAGTGCATGAAAGAATGACACCGTCAACCTTTGCGGAAACATTGTCAATATAGAGAATGTGGAAAGCGAAGAAAACCGCACAGCAAAGGGTCAGAAGCTCGCCCAGGCCAACTGTCATTGCAGAATCGACACAAAGCAGATATGCACCGACACAGCCAAGCACAACGGCAAACCATACAAGCAGGCGCTGCTTTTGCTTCAAAAACAGACCGAATATCGGTACAAGCAACATATAGAGCGCTGTGATAAAGCCGATTTTGCCTGCCGCACCCTCATCCTCAGGGATATAATAGAAAGCAAACTGCTGAAGATTGCTTGCACAAAACAGCAGAACACCGCAGATTATGCCGCTTTTAGCCTGAACAAACGCATCTCTTTTCTTTTCCTGCTTTGTCCTTATATCTGTTTTACGCTTTTTAAGCTGCCTAAACAAAATTAGCGGCAAAAGCACAGCCGTACCCATAAGCATACGGATTCCGTTATATGTAAAAGCCTCTACAAATTCCTTGCCGACATCCTGTGCAACAAAGGATGTACCCCAGATAAATGCGGCAAGCAACAAAGCGGCATTACCGCCCAATTCCTTTTTTCTGTTAATATTCATAAATTAAAACTCCATTGGTAAGCTGCCGTTTTCGCGTGATTTATCGGCAAGAAAAACAGTTTTGTGACCCGCAACGGAATCGAAAATTGATGTACAGGAAACAGATGGCTTTTCACCTCGAACATAGTTGACAAAATCTTCTGAAATTCCTAAATCTCCGCCGCCGTGACCGCCGCCCTCAACAAAGGCTGAAAGGTCAACAATCTCTTCATCGTACTCTTTTTCAGGGTCAGGATTAATCTTCAACACATGAATATCGTTATTTTCAAATTCGCCAAAAATTTCGCCCTTTGTGCCGACAATCTCTATTCTTCTCATCGGTCTTGATGCACCGGCAATCATATTGTGCGTGCCGGTTGCACCGTTTTCGAAATTGACCATAACACTCTGGTGGTCAACAACATTATTACCGCTCTTATAAATGCATTTGCCGTAAGGACTGTCACCCTTGAGAAGGTTGATTTTATCCTCAATGGTTGCGTTTTCCATATCCTCAAGCGCAGACCAGACATAAAATTCCCACCTGTCAGGATGGTCGATATAAATGCGCTTTGCTGAATAGAGGCAGGTATTTACATAAGGGCAGTCCACAAGACATTTTGTACCAGCATCCCTCGGTGCATTTTCAGGCTTAAACTGGAAGATCGAGCCACAGCTTGAAACTGTTTTCGGTCTGACATCACCCATCATCCACATCATAATATCAAGGTCGTGGCAGCACTTTGCAAGAAGCATTGAGGTTTTGCAGTTTTCGCTGTTGCCCCACTTACCGCGCACATAAGAGGTTGATGCGTGGTGATAACTTACATGCTCAAACATATTTATGTTTATTATATCGCCGATTTCACCTGAAAGCACACGCTCTTTGATAGCAAGATAAAAAGGTGTATAGCGTAAAACATGGCAGATCATAACCTTGTTGCCGTATTTTTCAACCGTTTCAACAAGAGTTTCAAGCTCGTCCATATTGACGGCAAAGGGCTTTTCAAGAAGCATATCGTAACCGGCCGCAAGAAGAGGCAAAGATGTTTCAACATGCTGATGGTCCATTGTTCCGTTAATCACAGCATCGGCAAACTTCGGAGCTTTCGCAAGCTCCTCGGCACTTGTAAAGCAATTTTCCTTCGGAAAGCCGAACATTTTTGCCGCTTTGTCACAGCGAAACGGATTCGGATCCGCGATACCGACAATTTTAAGCTTATCGGGATTTTTGAGAGCAAGCTCAGCATAGGTAAAGGATCGGTGACCGCCGCCGACAATAATTGCCGTTACAGGTTTTGTAGACATAAATAACAACCTCGATTTTCATAAAACATACATGATTTATAATAGCACAACACCGAAATTAGTCAAGAAAAAAGATAAAAAAACAGCCGTGGATAAGCCACGGCTGAAACTGACTTTAATTAATATCAGAAAATTGTGATGATGATTTTTGCTGCAAGAGCGATTACAAAGAATCCGATACCGACAATCTTTGTAAGCTTAACAAGCTTTGCTTCCATTGTGCGACCTTTGTTCTTGCCGAAGAAGGTTTCTGCGCCGCCGGCAATTGTACCGGAAAGGCCCTGTGAGTTACCCTCCTGAAGAAGAACAAGTGCTGTGATAGCAATGGAAAGAACGATAAGAACGATACCGAAAATAATTTCATAAGCTGTCATAATAATTCACCTTTAACGCCTTTTATTCAGGCGGTTTTACCCTTTCTTTCAGATAGATATAACATCTTCCGTTTTTTATACTTGAGTATTCTAACACATAGTTTCACAATTTGCAACACTTTTTTTAAAAAACCGTAAATTATAAGGAAAAATTTTCAGTGCATATATAATTAACGTACGGTCAAAATACTGTAGACGGACAAAGCATTGATTTTTTCACTGCGTTTGCACTCAGGCTTTCTCCGTTAAGCCGTTAACGGCGGGGAAGCCTGCATTAACGGTTACATATTATATCAGTGTCATCTGCTCACCGCTGTCTTCCGCACTGAGAAGAGCACCTGTTGAAGGCAGATTTTTTGTGCGGTAGCGATAAGGCTTTGCAAACTCACCATCGTTATAAGGTCTGACAGTCATAAGGCGCTGACCCTTCTTGAGAGTAAACACAGCTACGCCCTGCGTATCCTTTGTGGTTTTTGCTGATATTGCCGCTGTATTAAAGAGAAGGTGTCTGCCTGCGCTTGAAATAAGAACAAGCTCAACATCCTGCTGAAGATAGAGTGCAGCAACAAGCGGCGATTTATCGCTGAACGCTTTTATAAGCTTCTTTCTGTTGGTTTTGGTCGCATAAGCAGACATTTCAACCTTTGCAACCTTACCGTTCTCGAAGAAGAAGAGCATATTTCCGCCGTAATCCTTTGTAAGCGCCATATAGGCAACCGTTTCCTCAGGCTCCATATCAAGCTTTGAGGGCACATAATCACCAAGTGCGCTCGCCTTTGTAAACTCAAAATCGTCCGCCTTTGCCTTATAAACCTGATGCTTGTTTGTAAAGAAAAGCAGCTCAACATCGTTGGTTGTATCGTAGCTGTAGGCTATCTCGTCCGTTTCCTTCACCTTTTGCTCACCTGTGCTCATACGCAGTGAGAGAGGTGTAATCTTTTTGAAATAGCCCTCGCGTGAAATAAAGATGTGAACAGGCTCGTTCGAAACCGGTTCTTCGGCCTCTTCCTCGGCAATTTCTGCCTGATAAATAATTTCGCTTCTTCTGGGCTTACCAAATTTCTTAACGACATTCTGAAGCTCAGCAATAATTATTTTTTTGACGCGCTGACCCTTTGCGAGAATTTCTTCAAGGTCTTTTATTGTTTCCTGAAGACCTTCAATATCCTTTGTGTGCTTGAGAATATATTCACGGTTGAGGTGGCGGAGCTTGATTTCCGCAACATACTCAGCCTGAATTTCATCAATACCGAAGCCTATCATAAGGTTTGTAACAACCTCTTTTTCTTCATCAGTATTGCGGATAATCTGAATAGCCTTATCAATATCAAGAAGGATTTTCTGAAGGCCCTGCAACAGATGAAGCTTATCGCGGCACTTCTGCAAATCGTAGAAGGTTCTTCTGCGTACACACTCCGTACGGAATGCAATCCACTCAGTGAGAAGCTGCTTGACACCGAGCACCTGCGGCACTCCTGCAATGAGGACATTAAAGTTACAGGAGAAGGTGTCCTCCATAGGTGTCTGCTTATAAAGCTTTAGCATAAGCTTATCGGGGTCTGCACCGCGTTTGAGGTCAATTGTAATTTTAAGACCGTTTTTGTCTGTTTCATCGCGGACATCGCTTATTTCTTTAAGTGAGCCTGCTTTGAACTTTTCAATCATCTTGTCGATAATTGCCTCCGCTGTTGTGGTGGGAGGAATCTCAACAACATCAATACAGTTGTTTGACTTATCATATTTATATTTTGCTCTTACCTTGATACTGCCGCGACCTGTGTTGATAACATTATCCATTTCCTCGCGGTTATAGATAATCTGACCGCCGCCGATAAAATCAGGAGCCTTGATAAGCTCGGAAACATCATAATCCGGGTCCTTGATAAGCTCGATTGTGGTGTTACAGATTTCCTCAAGGTTGAAGGAGCAGATTGAGCTTGCCATACCGACAGCAATACCTGTGTTTGCATTTACAAGCACACTGGGGAAGGATACAGGAAGCAAAGCAGGCTCTTTCATAGAGTTGTCGTAGTTATCGACAAAATCAACGGTATCCTTATCTATATCACCAAAAAGCTCGGAACAGATTGATTCCAGCTTTGCCTCGGTATAACGGGAAGCTGCCCACATCATATCGCGTGAGTAAGACTTACCGAAGTTACCCTTTGAGTCTACAAACGGATGAAGCAGAGCCTCATAGCCGCGCGAAAGACGCACCATTGTATCGTAAATCGCCGCATCGCCGTGAGGGTTGAGCTGCATTGTGCGGCCGACAATGTTAGCTGACTTTACTCTTGAGCCGTTAAGAAGACCCATTTTATACATTGTATAAAGAAGCTTGCGGTGCGCAGGCTTAAGACCGTCAATTTCGGGTATTGCACGCGACATGATAACACTCATCGCATAGGGCATATAGTTGATTTCGAGCGTATCTGTGATGCGCTGATTTACAACCTCGCCTGCACCGAGAATATGCGCATTGGGATTAATTTCAGCCTTTGGCTGTTTTTCGGTTTTCTTCTTAGCCACTTAACATACTCTCCTTTCTCAGCTTACATCGGCCATATCAATATAGAGATGACCGTTTTCTGCAATGTACTGCTTTCTACCTGCAAGGTTATCGCCCAGAAGAAGGTCAAACTTTTCTGCCATAGCCTCTGCAAAATCAGGCTCGATTCTGATAAGGCGGCGCGTTGCGGGATTCATTGTGGTAAGCCACATCATATCAGCCTCATTTTCACCAAGACCCTTTGAGCGCTGAATAGTGAACTTTTTACCTTCAAGCTCAGCCAGAACATCCGCCTTCTCTTTTTCTGTGTAGGCAAACCATGTCTGGTCTTTGTAGTTTATTTCATAAAGCGGAGATTCGGCAATGAACACATAGCCTTTTTCAATAAGGGTTGGCATCAGGCGGTAAATCATTGTAAGAATGAGTGTTCTTATCTGGAAGCCGTCAACATCGGCATCGGTACAGATAATAACCTTATTCCATCTGAGATTATCAAGATTAAATGTTGACAAATCCTTTGCCGATTTACCCTTTACCTCAACACCGCAACCGAGAACCTTTATAAGGTCGGTTATAATATCACTTTTAAAAATTCTGTCATATTCGCACTTAAGGCAGTTGAGAATTTTACCTCTGACGGGAATGATAGCCTGAAACTCGGAATCACGCGACTGTTTACAGGCACCGAGAGCAGAGTCACCCTCAACGATGAACAGCTCGCGCATATCAACATCCTTGCTGCGGCAATCAACAAACTTCTGCACTCTGTTTGCCATATCGTTGCTTGTCTGCAGGCTTTTTTTGAGTGTCTGCCTTGTGCTTTCCGCCTTTACGCGACTGCGCATATTGACAAGAATCTGGTCGCAGATTTTTTCTGCATCAAGTTTGTTTTCAATGAAATATATTTCAAGCTGTTTGCGCAGGAAGTCTGTCATAGCCTCCTGGATAAACTTGTTTGTGATTGATTTCTTCGTCTGGTTTTCGTAAGAGGTCTGTGTAGAAAAAGAAGAAACAACAAGAATCAGACAGTCCTCAATATCCTGAAAGCTGATTTTCGGGTCAGTCTTTGTGTATTTGTTATTCTGCTTGAGATAAGCATCAATTTGTGAAACAAAAGCGCTCTTAACAGCCTTATCCGGTGCACCGCCGTGCTCAAGCCAGCTTGAGTTGTGATAATACTCTTTAAGCTGTGCCTTGTTTGAGAAGCGGACCGCAACATTGATTTTGAGCTTATAGTCCTTTTGATCCTCTCTGTCGCGGCCTACACGCTCGGCAGACCAGAGCTGAGTCTGACTCATCGCGCTCTCGCCGCCGATTTCGTCAACATAGTCCTTGATGCCGTTTTCGTAAAGATACTCGTATGTTTCAAAAGAGTTGGTATGTCCCTTCTGATTGCGGAGTATGAAGCGCACACCTGAGTTTACAATTGCCTGGCGCTTGAGCATTGACTGAAAATATTCAAGAGGTACTGCAATATCGGTGAAAACATCAAGGTCGGGCTTCCACTTAATTCGTGTACCCGTATCTTTCTTTGCATACTCCTCTTTAAGCATTTTGCCTGATGGCTTACCTTTTTTAAATTTAAGCTCATAACGGAAGCCGCCTGTTTTAATTTCAGCCTCCATATATTCGGAAGCATACTGTGTTGAGCAAAGACCCAGACCGTTAAGACCAAGCGAATACTCATAGCTGCCGCCGTCGTTGGTATCATATTTACCGCCTGCATAAAGCTCGCAGAAAACAAGCTCCCAGTTGAACTTTTTCTCCTTAGGGTTGTAGTCAACAGGAATACCTCTGCCGTAGTCCTGCACTTCGACAGAGCCATCCGTAAAACGGGTGACCACAATCTTGTCGCCGTAGCCTTCGCGGGCTTCGTCAATTGAATTGGAGATAATTTCAAAAATAGAGTGCTCACAGCCCTCAAGTCCGTCTGAGCCAAATATAACACCGGGGCGCTTACGCACACGGTCAGCACCTTTTAATGAGGTTATACTTTCAACTCCGTATTCTGCTTTTTTCGGCATTTGTTTTACCTCTCTTTATACCGTTTTTTGCCGACACTACCAAAGTGGTGCCGGCAAAAATGGTTTTACTGTTCTGTTTCTTCTGTGATGACGGTTTCCTCCGCAGGAGCTTCTTCAGCTGATGAATAAGTTCCTGTCATAACAGCCTTGAAGGTTTCGCCGTCCATCTTTTCGTGCTCAATAAGATACTGTGCAACTGCATGAAGCTTATTCATATCAGTGTTGAGAATATCCTCACAGCGCTTATATGCACCGGTGATGATTGCATTCATTTCTGTATCAATTGAGCTTGCAACCTTTTCTGAATAGTTGCGTGTCTGACCGTAATCTCTGCCGAGGAACACCTCGTTGTGACCTGATGTGAAAGCAATCGGTCCGAGGTCATCACTCATACCGTATTTTGTAATCATACCTCTTGCAATTTCCGTTGCGCGCTGAATATCGTTTGACGCGCCCGTGGAAATATCGCCGAGGACAAGTGCTTCCGCAACGCGTCCGCCGAGGAGGGTGACGATATTGTCGAGCATATCGGTCTTAGTTGTATAGCTCTTATCCTCTGTGGGAATG
>JAZQGE010000002.1:0-39928 GCA_045539895.1 Acutalibacteraceae bacterium | reverse complement strand
TCCATCTGCTCACAGATGGCTACCTTGTAACCCTTTGCGATAAGACGCGCAAGATATGAATCGACACTGTGGAAAGGTACACCGCACATGGGTGCACGCTCCTCAAGACCGCAGTCGCGTCCCGTAAGGACCAACTCCAGCTCTCTTGATACAGTTTTGGCATCCTCGAAAAACATTTCATAGAAATCGCCAAGACGGAACATGAGAATTGTATCCTCATAATTCTTTTTGATTTCGAGATACTGCCTCATCATAGGTGATAATTCAGCCATTTGCACGCCTCCGCAAAAGTAGTGTAGTAGTTTATCCGAAAATATATAAGCCGTTTATTCTGTGCTTTTGATTCCTGTTCGGATTGGTGTGTGTGATTTGCCGCTTGATTTCAAAGCAGATTGAAGTCATAAGCGCAGGCAATACTTTGTGTATTGCCGAGCATTATGGCAAAAATATGCAAAGAAATCAGCGGTAAGGCACACACTTAAAGCCGATAAAGGAATCTGTGATTAGTGGCAGTCGCTGCCGCAGGATGAGCAGTTACCACTGCAGGAGTGCTCCTTGGGAGGCTCACATGTTTCGGGGTCTTCACCCTTGATGCACTCGGTGAGAATTGCAACGATATAGTTCATCATTTCGTCGATGTCCATCCTTGCCTTCTCGTAGTTAATCATGTTCTGGTTGTTCATAATCTTGTCGCGAAGAGCCATAAACTCTTCTTCATAAGCAGAGAGCTTGTCCTCTTTTGCATCTTCCTTTGATGCTTCGTGCTGATAGCTCATGTGAACAAGTTGCATTCTGCTGATGAGTTCGTTGAGCTCATCGTCCTTCTCGTTTGTTTCTCTGGCTTCGACAAACTTAGCATATCTTTCGTCTGCCTGGATTGCCTTGCCGAGTTCTCTTGTGATTTTGATGATGTCCATTTTTTCGTCTCCTAAAATATATTTTAATTTTATAAAACCACTTTTAAGTGGGGTTTTAACTAATCAATTCGCCCGAAAGAGTCCAGTTACGGGCGGATGTTACCCTGACCTGACAGAAGCTGCCGACAAGAGATTCATCGCCTGCAAAGTCAATCATAATACTTCCGTCCGTTCTGCCCGCAAGCATACCGTCATTGAAATCCTCCGCAAGCACACGGTAGGTTTTGCCTATCATGTTTGCACAGCGCTCTGAGGCAATTTTCTCCTGTGCAAGAGTAAGCTCACGAAACCATCTGCCTTTTTCCTCACGGCTGACGGGATCAGGCATGGAAGCCGCCTTTGTACCCTCGCGCGGAGAATAGATAAATGTGAAGAGAGAGGTGAAGCCTACTTCTTTAACAAGTGAAACCGTATCGAGGAACTCTTCGTAGGTTTCGCCGGGGAAGCCGACAATAACATCACTTGTGAGACTGATTTCCGGCATAACCTTGCGCGCGTAGCTGATAAGGGAGAGATATTTTTCTCTTGTATATCCCCTGTTCATTTCCTTCAGCACTCTGTCATTACCGCTCTGGAAAGGAAGGTGAAGATGCTTGCTGACCTTTTCACATTCTGCCATTGCATCAAGCAATTCGTGTGTACAGTCCTTGGGGTGTGAGGTCATAAAGCGTATTCTGAAATCGCCCTCTATTGCATTGATTTCTCGCAGAAGCTGAGCAAAGCTCATTTCATCGCTGCCGCGGTTATATGAATTGACATTCTGACCGAGAAGTGTTATGTCCTTACAGCCTGCAGCTATAAGCTCACGAGCTTCGGCAAGAACATCCTCACTGCGTCTGCTTCTCTCTCTGCCCCTGACATAAGGCACAATACAGTAGCTACAGAAATTATTGCAGCCGTACATTATCGGGAGCCAGCCTTTGAAAATACCGTCGCGGTGAACAGGAAGATTTTCGGCAATAAAGCCTTCGGTTTCAAAAACATCAAAAACACGCTTGCCGCCGCGCAGAACCTTATACATAAGCTCGGGCAGACGGTGGTGGGAGTGTGTGCCGAAAACAAGGTTTACAAAGGGATAGCTCTTTTTTATTTTCTGCCACACATGCTCCTGCTGCATCATACAGCCACAAAGAGCAATTATCATATCGGGCTTTTTTTCTTTAATCGGCTTGAGCGCACCGACATTTCCGAAAACTCTGTCATGTGCATGCTCGCGCACGGCACAGGTGTTGAAAAGAACAAAGTCCGCCTGCTCAATATCTTCTGTAAAGCTGTAGCCCATAAGGCTGAGCCAGCCTTTGAGCCGCTCACTGTCGGACACATTGCCCTGGCAGCCGAAGGTGTGGACATATGCAAGCTTTTCACCGCTGCCCATGCGCGCTTCAAGCACGGTTTTGGCAAGAGCGGCAAATTCTCGCTGTTTTTTTATATCATCAAAAGGAACGTCAAAACGACGCAAATCCTGCCGTGACAAAACATTACCTCCAAAAGGGACATAAAACCCTATTTTAATTTTTATATTATACTACATATTAATAATTTTTACAAGTAAAAATATTTTATTTTATTATAAATTTTTGGTCTGTATATATAGATTTTTTAATTGATAAATGATATAATTCATTCGACAAAAATTCCTTTTGCGGAGGTAATAAAAAATGAAACAGCTCAACATCGGTATTATAGGTGCAGGCAGAATAGGCAAGCTTCACGCACAGTCAATCTGCTACAATGTACCCACAGCAAAGGTTCTCGGTATCACAGATGTATACAAGGACCATCTCCCCGCTCTTTGTGAAGAGCTCGGCATTGAAAAAATCTATGACAGCTATGTAGAAATGCTTGAGGATAAGGATATTGATGCAGTTCTTGTATGCTCATCCACTGACACACACGCAGACATTGCAATTGCCGCTGCAAAAGCAGGCAAACACGTTTTCTGCGAAAAGCCTGTTGACCTTACACCCGAAAAGGTACAGGCTGTTATTGACACCGTAAAAGAAACGGGAGTTAAGCTTCAGGTAGGCTTCAACCGCCGCTTTGACCACAACTTTGCAACAATCAGAAAGATGATTAACGACGGTAAGGTCGGCGATGTTGAGGTTATCAAAATCACATCCCGTGACCCCGAACCGCCCTCAGCAGAATATGCAGCAGTTTCCGGCGGTATGTTCGTTGATATGACAATCCATGATTTCGATATGGCTCGCTTCATGGCAGGCAGTCCCATAACAGAGGTTTATGCAAACGCAACCTGCCTTGTTGACCCCGCAATCGGTGAAGCAGGCGATGTTGACACAGCTGTTATTTCACTCAAATTTGAAAACGGCGCAATCGGTGTTATTGACAATTGCCGCCGCGCTGCGTACGGCTATGACCAGAGAGTTGAAGTATTCGGCAGCAAGGGTGCAGCTTGTGCATCAAATGACACACCTTCAAATGTTGTACTTATGGACGAAAACGGCTGCACAGGCGAAAAGCCGCTCTACTTCTTCCTTGAGAGATACATGCAGTCCTTCCGCGATGAGATGCTTCAGTTTGTTGATGCGGTTATCAACGACAAGGAAGTTCCTGCAAATGTCGATGACGGTCTTGCAGCAATTGTTGTTGCTCTTGCCGCAAAGAAGAGTGTTGCAGAGGGCAGACCCGTTAAAGTAAGCGAAATTTATTAATTCGGTAAAGGATTGATACATAATGAAACTGACAATGGCACAGGCTCTTGTCAAATTCCTCGATAATCAATATGTCAGCTTTGACGGTGAGGAAACAAAGTTTGTCAAGGGCATTTTCGGTATTTTCGGACACGGCTGTGTAGTAGGCATAGGTCAGGCACTTGAACAGGGCGGACACAGCCTTACATACTACCAAGGTCACAATGAACAGGGTATGGCTCATGCTGCAATTGCTTTTGCAAAGCAGAGTGACAGAAGGCAGATTATTGCCTGTACATCATCAATAGGCCCCGGTGCGCTCAACATGGTAACAGCCTGCGGCACTGCAACAGCAAACCGCATTCCCTTGCTTGTTCTTCCCGGTGACACATTCGCCTGCCGCCAGCCTGACCCCGTACTTCAGCAGATTGAACAGCCCACAAGCTATGCCACTACAGCTAACGATGCATTCAAGGCTGTCTGCAAATACTGGGACAGAATTGAGCGCCCCGAACAGCTTATGACTGCCTGTCTTAACGCAATGCGCGTGCTTACAGACTGGGCAGAAACAGGTGCAGTTTGTCTTGCAATGCCGCAGGATGTTGAGGGCGAGGCTTATGACTACCCTGAATACTTCTTTGAAAAGAGAGTATGGTATCTTGACCGCAGACCTGCAACACGCAGAGAAATTGATGCGGCTGCAGAGCTTATTGACAGCGCTAAAAAACCGCTTATGATTGTAGGCGGCGGTGTCACATACTCCGGTGCATGGCAAGCTGCTCAGTACTTTGCAGAGCGCTTCAACATCCCGATTGGCGAAACGCAGGCAGGCAAAGGTCAGATTCCTTGGGACTGCCCGCTCAATCTTGGCGGTATCGGTGTTACGGGCGGTGCAGCTGCAAATGAGATTGCAAAACAGGCTGATCTCATCATTGCAATAGGTACAAGGCTTACTGATTTCACAACCTGTTCAAAATGGGGCTTTCAGAATCCCGATGTTAAAATACTGAGCATCAATGTAAGCTCATTTGACGCATTCAAGATGGATGCCGTTTCCGTTATAGCTGATGCCAAAATGGCACTGCTTGACCTCTCTGCCGCTCTTTCACAGAAATATTACAGAAGCGGTTGGGGAGATGAATTCAGCGAAGCTAAAAAGGCTTATGTCGAAGAGATGGATGCCTGCTATAATGCAGAGCTGAAAAACGGACTTTCACAGACAAGAGCACTCGGTGAAATCAACAAACGCATTGCACCCGATGCAATTGCACTCGGCTCATCAGGCAGTCTTCCCGGCTGCATGCAAAGACTTTGGAGATGCACTCAGCCCAAGACATATCACATGGAATACGGTTTTTCTTGCATGGGATATGAGATTTGCGGTGCACTCGGCGCAAAGCTTGCCGCACCGGACAAAGAAGTTTATGCAATGGTCGGTGACGGCAGCTTCCTTATGCTTCACAGCGAGCTTTACACAGCCATTCAAGAAGGTATTAAAATCAATGTAATGCTCTTTGACAACACCGGCTGGGGATGCATTGAAAATCTGCAGAATTCGCAGGGCACAGACACATTCGGCACGCGTTTTACAGCAAGAAACCCAATAACAGGCTTGCTTGACGGCGAAATCGTACCGATTGATTTTGCAAAGTGCGCTGAAGGATACGGCTGCAAAACATACACGGCAACTAACATTGACGAACTTATTTATGCTATTGAAGATTCCAAGAAGCAGACTGTATCAACACTTATCGACATCAAGGTTGCACACGGCAGCATGAGCCACGGCTATGACAGCTGGTGGAGAGTCGGTGTGGCCGAGGTTTCGACAAGCGAAAAGGTACAGGCAGCTTACGAAGATATGGCTGAAAATATTGCAAAAGCAAGAGAATATTAAGAAGGGATAATGCGAAATGCTTAACAAAGATAAAGTATCACTTGCAATAGCACCTATTGCATGGACAAACGACGACCTGCCCGACCTTGGCGCAGAGAACACCTTCGAGCAGTGTGTCAGCGAAATGGCACTCAGCGGCTTCAAGGGCAGCGAAATCGGTAACAAATACCCCAAGGATGTTGAAACACTCAAGCACAAGCTTGATGTAAGAGGACTCAGAATCTGTAACGCATGGTTCTCCTCTCTCCTTCTTTCCGAAGGCTACGAAGCAACAATTGAAGCATTCATCAAGCACAGAGATTTTCTTCATGCACTCGGTGCAAAGGTTATAGGTGCATCCGAGCAGGGCAACAGCATTCAGGGTAAGCCCGTGAGCATTTTCGGCGAGAAGCCTGTTTACACAGATGAACAGTGGGAGCTTATCGCCAAGGGCTTCAACGAAATGGGCAGACTTGCAAAAGAAAAGGGCATGTATTTCACAGTACATCACCACATGGGTACAGGTGTACAGACAGAAGAAGAAATTGACAAGCTTATGGAAATTACAGATCCCGACCTTGTATATCTTCTTTACGATACCGGTCACCTTTCATTCTCAGGCGAGGATGCAATCGGTGTACTTAAAAAGTATGTAAACAGAGTCAAGCATGTTCACCTCAAGAGCATCCGCCAGAGCGTTATTGACGAAGCAAAAGAAAAAGGCTACAGCTTTCTTGATGCCGTGCGTGCAGGCTCATTCACAGTGCCCGGCGATGGTGATTTCGACTTCACACCCGTATTTGATATTCTTTCTGAGGCAGACTATGAAGGCTGGGTTGTAGTTGAGGCTGAGCAAGACCCTGCAAAGGCTAATCCCTACGAGTATGCTTGCATGGCAAGAAAATATATTGCAGAGAAGACAGGCTTATAATTTATAGTCGGGCGGATAATATCCGCCCCCACATTATCTTAGCAAGAGGCGAAAAAAGTTATGTTTCTTTTTGACACACATGTACACACCGAAGAATCGAGCACCTGTGGAGAAATACCTGCAAAGGGCATGGTTGAATACTACCGCCTTAACAGATATGACGGCATAGTAATAACCGACCATTTCAAGCCTTTCGGTGATGACAGGCGCTACGGCAAGCTTGACTGGAAAAGCAGGGTTGACGGACAGTGGCTCGGATACGAAATTGCAAAGCAGTATGAAACAGAAGATTTTACAGTGCTTCACGGCACTGAAATCCGCTTCAAGGCTCACGATAACGATTACCTTGTATTCGGTGCTGACAAGCAGTTTTTCTATGACCACCCCGAAATCACAGAAACAAGTCTTGAAGAATTCCGTAAGGTTATCAACGAATATGAAGGAATTATGATATTCCACGCTCACCCATTCAGAAACGGTATGACGGTTGTAAACCCCTATCTGCTTGACGGAATTGAGGTTTACAACGGCAATGCAAGCCACAATTCACGCAACAGTGTGGCTTATGAATGGGCAAGGCTTCACGGGTTGAAAATGATTTCAGGTTCAGACTGTCACGAGCCATTTCGCTCGACACCCGGCGGTGTTTATTTTGAAGAGAGACCGCGTGATGAAAAACAGCTTGTTGAAATGCTCAAAGCAGGAACTTATACTCTAAGAACCCCCGGAGGAATCATAAAATGATATTTCCCCTTAAAATGAAAGAAAACCGCGTATGGCGGCTTTACTACGGCGGCAAGCTGATTGACAAAATGAGAGGCTACGCCTACGGAGACGGCGAAGACGGCAATTTCCCTGAGGACTGGCTGGCAAGCGTTGTTGTGGCAGACAATCCCGACCGCGCTGACAAGCCCGAAAAAGAGGGACTGAGCAAAATTGAAACCGAGGACGGCAGCGAGCTTTACCTCAAAGATTTGATTGACTCCGACCCCGAAACATATCTCGGAAAAAAGCATATTGAGAAATTTGGTGTTAATTTCGGAGTGCTGACAAAATTCCTTGATTCTGCAGAGCGTCTGCCGATTCAGGTGCACCCGACAAAGGATGCGGCAAAATGCCTTTTCAACTCCGACTACGGCAAGACCGAATCGTGGTATATTCTTGACAGCCGTGTAATTGACGGCGAAGAGCCTTACATTCTGCTCGGCTTCAAAAAGCCCGTAACAAGCGAAAAATGGAAAGAGCTTTTTGACAAGCAGGATATGGCAACAATGCAGGAATATATGCACAAGATTGTTGTAAAGCCCGGCGACGTATTCCTTATCACAGGCGGCACACCCCACGCAATCGGCTCAGGCTGTATGCTGCTTGAGGTGCAGGAACCGACAGACTACACAATCAGCGTTGAAAAGTGCGATATGCGCGGCAACCTTATGCCCGACCACCTTTGCCACATGGGTCTGGGCTTTGATAAGATGTTCGAGTGCTTCACATATGAGGATGTGACAAAGGATGAGCTTCTCGGCAGATATGCGCTCAATTCAAACACACTGGAAGAGGGCAACGGCTACAAAAAAGAGAGCCTTATCACCTACCGCGACACAACCTGCTTTGCGCTTAACAGAATTACGGTTGAGAAAACCTATGAGCGCAAAAACAGCGGCAGAGCCTGTTGTATTGCAATAACAAAGGGTAGTGGTGTATTCAAGGCAGACGGCAAGGTGCTCCAAGTAAAAGCAGGCGACTGCCTGTTTGAACCTGCAAAAACAGTTGACTACATAATTGAAGCAAGCGAAACACTTGAAGTGCTCGAATGCATGCCACCGGAAATGTAAAATAAAAATGAATTAACGGTCATCACACAATGTGATGGCCGTTTTGTTATGCAACACTATTATTGTCAGTTATAAAGCTCTGCCATATCCTCTTCTTCAAAGTTGTTTGCTTTGCGGTAGAGGAAGGCGGATTTTTCTTTTTCGTGCTTTACGACCTCAATTCTACCGTCGATAAAACCGACACATACATCGTTATCAATGCCCATTCCGTCTGGACCGTTGAGCTTTTTTATTTCGTCCTTAAAGCGGTGCCAATACTCGGACTCAAAGTGAGGACAGTTGCAATAAGGCAAAAGTCCTACGCAATCGACAAAGGCAAACTTACCGCCCTCCAGGCAATCATCCCAGCCCATATCAAACCAGCACATTGCACCAGAGCTTAAGCCGGAGAGGATAATACCCTTTTCATAAGCTTCACGGAAAATTTGAGTTGCGCCTGTTTTATTCCAGGTATCCATAAGGAATTTAAGGTTACCGCCGTCAACATAAACAATATCGCTGCCAAGAATTTTTTCTCTTATTTCATCATAAGTAAGGCTTTCGTCAGTGAGATAAAGTCCCTCACCTGTACAGCCGTATTTTGCAAAAGCCTCGATAAACTGCGGTGTATCGTCGCGAGAATCGAAGCTTGCAGTAGGCAGAAACAGCATTTTCGGATGCTCTTTATCTGTAAGTGAGCGTATATACTCAATCATCGTCCATATTTCGCCGTATTCAAAGCTTCCGCCGCCGATAGCTACAATCTTACCCATTTTTATTTCTCCTGAATATTTAATATTGTTTAATTATAGCACATCAAAAGAATAACATCAATTGTTTGAGCCAATAATAACCACAAAACAACAGAAAGGAAGATAAAAATGGAACTCAAAGATTCAAAGACAATGAACAATCTGCTTGCCGCTTTTGCAGGTGAAAGTCAGGCACACACAAAATATTTATACTATGCGACAAAGGCAAAGGAAAACGGATTTGAACAGATTGCGGCAATTTTTGAAGAAACCGCAAAAAACGAGAAAGAGCACGCAGAAATCTGGTTCAAGCTGATTAACGGCGGACAAATGCCCGAAACACTTAATAACCTTGGTGATGCTGCCGCAGGAGAAAACTACGAATGGACCGATATGTACGCAGGCTTTGCACAGACTGCAAAGGAAGAGGGCTTTGACCACATTGCTTTCCTTTTTGAGCATGTTGCTGAAATTGAGAAGGAACACGAAAACCGCTACCGTAAGCTGATAAACAACATCAACGACGGTCTTGTATTCAGCCGCGACGGTGACACTATCTGGCAATGCCGCAACTGCGGACACATAGTCATAGGCAAAAACGCCCCCGGCCTTTGCCCCGTTTGTTCACACGATAAAGGATTTTTTCAGATAAAACCGGAAAATTACTGATAAAAAGGCTGCAACATTTAACAGTTGCAGCCTTTCATTTTTCAATTATCAAGTATTTCAATTTTGATTGTGCAGGTATTTTTACCGCAATATTTACCTTGTGAATCGTAAGCACTGACAACACAAAGACAGGTATAGTTTCCCTTTTTTACACGCATCGTATCAGTCAGCTTATCGCTTAAAATACACTCGCCGGGTTTTAATGTAGGCGACTCATAAATCGGGTCAACACGGTTATTTGGAAGATAAATCGAAAACTGCAGATTATGCTCAGACACCTTGGGGTTTTCAAGCATAATTGTACCCTGTGCATAGGTATTCTCGAAAACAACCTCAGAATTGACACGATAGACAATTTCTTTATCACCCAACTCTTCAATCTGACCTTTTTCGGAAATGACACCCTGCATTACCTCACCGCGCGGTATGAACCATCCACCTATCATATGAAAAAAGCCAAGTGAATTGAGCGCAACAGCTGCAACAACCAGAAGCAGACAGCTTGCCGACAGCATAACTGCAGCCTGAACTACTTTTTTATTAGGTTTTTTTTCACCGTTTTCGACAGGTGTTTTAACCTTTGGGTTGCTGAACATCTGTTGTTTCCTCTTCAATTCCGACCTGAACGGTCAAATCTGAGCTTTGAACACCAATAAGCTCATAAGTTTCGGAGTTATAGCCTGCAACAACAAGCTTCATATCGTAAGTGCCATAAGGTCTGGGGTTGATACCTATATCAGTAAGACACTGACCAGGAGGAAGACCAAGCGAGCTGAAGACAACATTACCTTCTTTATCGACAATTGATGCCATAATTACGCAATTATTGTCCCACACATTTACTAATCCAAGATTTGCAACTGAATTTTTTTCAGCAAAGACAAGCTTATCGGTTGCATAGTATCGGAATTTTTTTATATCACCCTTGCGCTTCATTTCACCTGCCAGCTTGTGCTGGATTTCAAGATCTTCTTTTACAGTAAGCGTAATATCATGTGAAATGTTTCTGCCGGCATATTCTCTCACAGCTTCATCTGGAATACCGAAACGGCTTGATGCGACCCAAGCAATAATACACACAGCGGCAATAATTGCACAAACCGCAAGAAAAATTGCAGCAAGCTTATTAACACCGATTTTCTCAATATGGCTTTTAATCAGTTTTGAAAGCTTAGGTTTTACGGAAGCCTTTTTCTTTACAGACTTACGCTTTGTCTTTTCAGGTTTACATTCAGAAGCATTTTTTGAGGAGCTTGCCTTTTTCTGCTTCTTTGCCTTTTGTTCCGGCTGTTTTGCTTCAGGTTTAGCGGTTTCAGCTTTAACAGGAATTACGGCTTTTTTTTCAATCGATTTGTCAACAGGCTTCTCTTCAACAGGTTTCTTGACTGGAGCCGCCTTAACAGGGGCATTTTTTCCTTTATACTGCGCAGCTGCCTGTTTTGCGGCAGCTGCACTTTTTTTCTTTTTTTGTCTGTGATTTGCCATGGATTAATCTCCGAAAAAATAAAAATTGGTTATGCCCAAGGGCGCGAATCAATGCCCCATATCTGTTTGTAACGGTTAAACTGTACAGCATCAACGGAAACATTTACATAAAGCTCAACATCACCTATAGCTATAACAGCAGAGGGGTCGAAGCTTGCGGAATCAAAGCCGTTAACCACCGAAACAAAACCATCAGATTCTTTGAGAGCGCCGTTGTGATATATATATCCGTCAGAACTTCTTGCATCGGTAAAATCGTTGGAATTAACTGTATAAGGAAGATATGCATCACCCTGGAATCTGTCTCCGGCGGAAGTAAGCCATTCATGCGAAACTCTTACTCTTGAGAACGCTACACCGTCACCGTAATGCTTAACTTCAACACGCAGCTTTGAAATATAATTTTGAGCTGACGGATCCGAATAATTAAGTCTGACAGCAGATCCCGATGCTATTTCAACCTCAGTACCGTCTTCCTGCAGAAAATAAATGTTCATTTCATACTTGAAATCATCAAGCTTTGTGAAGCTTATCGGGTTAACCGGGTCACCGGTAAGCCATGCAGTAGTTGCAGTATAGATAACAACAAGGGCACAAACCACCAAAGCGACAACCGCAAACGGATTGAGCCTGAATTTCTTATTCTGTTTTGTGTTTTTTTTGCTCATTTGCTTTGCGCCCTTTCGGTAATAGATTTATTATAATCAGTTAAGCAGCAGAGGATTCTTCCACAACAGGATAATGATCCGCCTGAACGGCATTAACAACAACATCTATGTTACATTCAAGTGTGCGGACACCTGTAGCTTCATCGAGCTGAGCATTGTTAAGAAAATAATCATACTCAACCCAGACTGCTACGCAGAATTTTCGCGGCTCATTTTTCGTAAGCTTAACCTCACTTGATGCCTGTGCAGCAAGGAATGTGCGCTGCTCTTCACCGCTCATTGCGGAAATCTCATCTTGTCTGTCCCCTATTTTTTCGGTAAGAATGTCAGCAATCATTTTATCTGTTCTGAAATATTTTCCATTTTCTTCTATGACGCGTTTGCCATCAGCATTTTCATAAACACCCGGAACAACCTCTATAACATCTGTATATTCAGTTTTGTCGTTATACTCATAAATAAAATAGCGAACACCGTTATCAACAGAAGCTGTCCTTGACTGTGAGCTGTCTACCAAATCAATAAAAGCATATGCATCGCGGTCACTGACATTTGTAAGCTCTATTGTAAAGAACTTACACGCGTGTTCAAACATATTGCTTCGTTCATCAGCATCTGCAAATCTTGTTCCAGCATCAAACATCATTGTTTCCGTTTCGTCTTCAAAATTCGTTTCGATAACAATCCGGTCCATATCAAATTCGTTGCTTGCATCCTTAAAAGCGGTAAACCATGCAGTTGTAGGCTCAGCAGATGAATAAAAGCCAACAGTAAAAACAAGCATTACTGCAAGAACAAAGCTGAAAACACTGCGTTTATTGAGCTTTTTCATTTGCGGTTACCTCCTTGGAAGATTTTTTATGAAGGGCAAATCGAATTATCATCAGCACAACAAGAACGGCGGCAAGAACAAGCACAACCGCATTGCTGTTTAAATTGAGCGATAGCAAACCAAGATAAGGCAGAGTAAAGACAACCTTGCCTATAATATCGGAAAAAGAAGTCGGTAAACGGTCGGGCGAAGGATTGGCATCACCTTTAGTATAGACAAGCTTCTTTTCGCTGTCAACCGATATAACACGGTGAGTGAAGGTGTTGCCGTTTGAAAGGCGCGCTGTAATAACATCGCGCTCGTTATATTCCATTGCTTCCCGTACAAAGACAAGCGAGCCTTCGGGAATTTCCGTTTCCATACTTGGTGTTGCAACCGCAAAAACCTTTGTGTCCGTAACCATAACGCCAACGGTAAACAAAAAGACAAGTGTGATTGTAATTGCAAAAGCATTATAAATTATATTGAATATCTTCATGTGTTTTATGTATTTTCGTTATTGATTTCACCGAATGCAGTCCAGTCAACATATTCGGACTGTCTTGCTTCGAAAATCACCTTAACTGTGAGTGTTTTGCCTGAAATCTTTGAATTTTCTGTATTCTCGCCGCTATAGCGGATTGAATTAAAAAGAGGAATAAGCTGAGGTGTTGCATTTTCTGCAGCAACATCGAAAGCGCTGATTACGGAGGATGAATTTGTTAATTCATCAAAATCACCGTAATAGAAATAACCGCCGTTATATGTCCAGAGAGAAGAATCTGCAAACGCAACTGTTAGAGGAGAAGTTTCAGAATTATCAAAAACATTCTCAGCTATATCACCGTAGCCGTAAACAACCTTAATACGAAGTTGTGAATCGACAGAAGATGTGCTTTCAAGGAACATTTTACAGTCGGGGTAAGCTGTGATCTTACCAAGTGCTGCTGCACCGTTTTCATCTTCAGAATTAAAGGCGCAGAGTAATTCATCTTCGGGAACAATTGTTATATAGTTTTTATCAAAATCACCGGTCACGATAATTCCGACATTACCTGTTGAAAAGTTATGCTCGCCGCCTGCACCGCCCGAAGAACCGCCTGCACTTAAAACAAACCAGGCATAAGCACCGTTGGCACCCATAAGACCGCCAACAAGCACAAGAGAAAGGACAAGGCAGATTATTTTATTTTTCATTCGGCGCTCACCTCTTTTTTGATTTTTTAACTCTGCGGCTTTCTATCATTACAGCCGCACAAATTATATAAAAAGCAATTACTGCGATTTTTCCGATTAATGTATCAAGTGCCCACGCTGCATATCCGACTAAAGGAACATGGAACACCACTCTGCCCTTACATGCAGAAAAATCTGCAGGCAACGGGTCCGCCGTGTTGTTATTATCGCCCTTTGTAAAAATCAGGCGTTCTGTTTCATTTATATATACAACACGGTGCATAAAGGTTCGGGAATTGATAGGGCTTGTAAAAACAAGAACATCCTCCCCTACCATTATTTCATCAAATTCAACATTTTCGGCAAAAGCAAGAGAGCCTTTATATATTTCAGGCTCCATACTGTCTGAGCTGACATAGTATGTGCTCATACCAAAAAATCTCGGCACCCAGATGAGAAGTGCCAGCAAAAATATAACAATACTGAAAACAGATAGAAGCTTATTTTTTATTTTCATCGTTTTTACCGTCCTTTATGGCGGCATTCTTTTTGCTGATGTTGAAAACCTCAAGTCCTATTATAACACACATAGGAAGCAGAATCACAAGTAAAAATGTTGCAGGATTCTGTCTGAGACTGACAATTTTTTCCATAAGCACGCTTTTGGCAATAACCTTACCGATTACCTTCTCGCTTTCAGCAGCATATTCATCGGGGATTGAGTTTGCGTCACCCTGTGTGACATAGCTGTAAGTGCCGTCACCGTCGTTATTAACAGACATTATTCTGTGTGTAACAATCATATTGCCAAGCATGGGATTGCTTGAATAAAAAGTGATTACATCTTTTTCTTTAAGCTCCTCAGGAGCTGTTTCTTTGATTATTATGACCGAGCCAATTGGATATTCCGGGGTCATACTGCCCGTCTGGACAGCCATTAATCCGTAACCTAAAATTGTAGTTGCTTTGCCGCTTTTTGCATTGATGCCGGTAAGCACCATTACACCGGCAGCAAGAATGATAACAAGTACAAGTACCGTATTGATAAGTGTTGAGATTACTTTTTTCATGGCTGTCCCTTCGGAAATAAAATTAAGCAAAAATAAGTTCTACTATTGCGCGGAAGCTGAGGTCAAAACCCTCACTTTCAACTTCGCCAGGAAGCATCAGATCATAATAAACGACATAACTTGAATCGCCTTGCTCCTGAAGCTCGCTGACAGGCTTCTGTAAAAGCTCTGCATAAGGCTTTTCGCCCTGAGTATTTACAGTAAAGCCCGTATAATTTTCTTCACTGCTTTCAGTGAACTTTACTCTGTACTGTAACAGGTCAAGCATCGCAGTTTCTTCAAAGCCGGTCAGCCTGAGAAAAGCTGTCTGAACTATATCGGCTTTGAAAAGAACCTTGAAGCTGTATGACTGACCGGGAACAAAGCTAAGGGGGATTTCACCGTCATAGGTATTCCACCGGCTGTTTTCAGGATCATAAATCTGGATTTCGCTGATACCCGATTCAATGCCTGCTTCCGTGCTGGGGCTTTCCATATTTGCAGTAATGTGCGACACCTTGGAAAACGAGCCGACCGCATACCAAGCGAATGTGGCACAAACAGCAACGAGAACAACCACAATACCTGCAATTATAAGCTGGACTGTGTTAGTTTTCATGGTTTTCATATTCAGCTAAATCCCCCTTTCATAAAATTTTTCAGAAAAGATTAAAGTATTCGTGTACGCCCCATGTATCAACCTCACCAACATTGATTGTGATAATTATCTCATCACAGTCAATCGGGTTAGTTTCGCTTGCCGTAAGTGCAAGCATCCATGTACCGTCTGTAAGATTTTCTTTATCAACATTAAGGCTAACAGGTGAACCATTGTTATTTACAACAACATCAACCGAGATTACACCAAGCTCAGAAACATCTGAAATATCCGGAAGCTCTGAACCGACACGAAGAATGTATGCTCCCTTGTTTGAATCATAAGGAACAATCATACTTGAGCTGAGCAGCTGATTGCTATGTTTACCGCTTACAGCAAATGCTGTGACAGCAGAAGCATTGTTCATTCCCGAATAAACCGTAAGGACAGCATTTTTATCTTCACTAAGTCCGGTGTAATTGTATTTCACCTTAAGTGCTTTACCGATGTTGACATCAAGATACCTGAGCATCTTGTCGCTGTCAAATACATTGCTTGTTGTGTAAGTAATGTATCTTTCTGCGGATAAGCCGAGAGCAAGCTTTGAAGTATCAGTATTAATCTGAGCTGTCGTACCTTCAGGCTTGACAAGATAATAATCCGATACTGTTTCAGCTGAACCGAAGTTAAGCTCTGCTGATACACCGCCGTCGAGCGAAGGCTCTGCAGTGACTGTTGTGAAGGAGTTAAGTGTACCGGCACCGACACCGCTTGCAAGATTAATCTTTGCACTTGCAAACTTAAGACCTGCACAGAAGAATTCTGAACCACTCACCATACCAACGGGCACTGGGTATCCATTGAAGCCGTCTATTCTTGTCATTGTGGGTTCAGACTGTTCATCAACAAAGCCAAGCTGCTGCATTGTTGCACCGCTTGTAAGATAGTGAGTTGATACACCGTTTGCTTCGTCAGTGACAGATGTCATCTGCTTATCGTAATAACAGGTATCAACCGCTCTGCCATCGCCGACAATGTTGCCTGCCGTACCGGCTTTTACATCGGAAGCAAATACACAGTTAGTGAGAGTTACACCGCTTGACGCAGTACCTGCAATACCCGCTGCCGTACCGTCAGCTGCACCGTTCACATAAACGGTTGAGAGTGTATTACTGATTACCGAGCCGTCAAGTGCCGAACCGACAACACCGCCTGTAACACGAGCTTTTGAATCAAGCTTACCGGAAACTACACAGCCGTCAATTGTTACATTGTCTGCATTGCCGACAAAACCACCGACATTTGTTGTTTCGCCTGAGCTTGCTGTAAGTGTACCGACAACATAAGTGTTGGTGATTAATGCACCGCCCGTTGCTGTAGAAGCGAGCATACCGCCTTCGCTGCCTGTAACGGTAACATCAATACCTGCAATGCCGAGGTTTGCAATCTTACCACCGTCAATCTTGCCGAAGAGAGAATCGTTACCGCTCTCGCCTATTGTAATGTTTCTTACTGACTTATTGTTACCGTCAAGATCAGCCTTGAAGTTTTCAATGTAAGCATCCCATGTTGCGGCCTTCATATCAATATCGTCTACAATGATAAAGTTGTTTTCATCATTTGAACCATAGAACGAAAGCGCAATGAACTCTTCGGCTGTGCTGATTTCAAAGCGGCTATCAGCCGAACCGTTACCGCCTGCAAAGTTAGGATGGTTACCGGCTGTTACATTAACAAACAGGTCAAGCTGAGAAACAACATCTGTTCCATTTACCTTGATTGCATTACCATAGAAATCGGTGATTGCATAAGAAGCGGTAAATACTGCACCTGTGTCATTACCGACATTCTGCTGCTCAGCCGCTGAGATATACTTACCTACATTGTTACCACTCTCGTTATAAGTACCTACACTTGCTGCGCTGCTGCCTGAAGTTTCTGTCCACATATTATTGTTTACAGAATCATAGCTGAGTGTGGACATACTCTTATATCCAAGGTTATCAATATAGTTATCGTTAGCTACAAGAGCCATAGCGGAGCTGATAAATGAATAAGCTCTGAGTACAGAATACATACGGCTTTTGATAATTTCTTCTTCCGAAGCATTTTCGCTGACAACAGCTGTGTTAAGTATTGCCGAAAGCTGCGGATAGTAGTAATTGTCATAGGGGTTATTAGCTGTTGTATCTTCTATAACCTTATAAGCAATTCTGTTATCATCGCCGTTAGTCACGGTAATCATATCACTATGGAATGTAAGATTGATAATATCTTTTGTGCGCTCAGCAAGCTTATATACATCTTTAAACTGGCTGCCGCTCATCTGCTTATCAAACATACAGTTTTTAAGGTTTTCCGCAACAGTATTATCAGCTACAAAGACACTGTAAAGGTCAATAGCATTTGCAAGCTTCAGCAGACCAGATGAGTAAGCATTGGTGATTTTACCGCTGTTATGTGCAGCAAAGCTTGCAACAACCTCATCACCCTGATTACCGCTTACAATAATGTTGCAACGAGTGTAACAATTTGTAATGCTGCCTGAATCAGAGTTCTTGTTTACAAAACCGCCGAGATTATCAGCATCCTCTGCCCTGATATTGCCGATAGTAAAACTATTATTGATAACACCGTTATTTACTGCAGCAAGAGCACCAAGATTCGTAAACAAACCGCCTGTAAAGTTGCCGACTGAAGCTGACATACTGATTGTGCCGTTGTTTTCAACTGCTATACCAGCAACATTTATTACACTGTCGTTTGTAGTATAGTCAACATCGGCAACAGCTCCGGTAATTGTACCGCCTTGAGCAACAGTGTTTGCAATTGCTGCTGTATTGCTGCCTGAAGCTGTACCGTAAACATTGACTCCCGTCACATCACCATCAACCGTACCGATAAGAGAGGTTGAATTGAAGCTTACATTTGTGAAGGACATGTTTGAAAGCTCGGATTTTTCATCAAGCCTATCAAAAAGCCTGTTATTGAGATTACGGATTGAATAACCGTTACCGTTGAAGCTGATACCCTGATATGCTATCGGGTCAGAATCGGTGAATGTGTAAACTTCTTTTGTAAGGTCCTCAATTGTCCTACTGTAATTTTCATTAAGCGGAACATAACCCATAAGTCTGAAGTGAATCTTACCCTCTTTAGGTGCACCCGTTTCTGTAATCGGTGTTGCCCACTGCTTATACATACCGTAAGTATAAACAGAATCGTTAAGTTCACTGTTAGTAAGACCAACATGGTTAAGGTCTTCCTGTGTTGCAACGAGATAGGGATGAGTATCCGAACCGAGCATCGGAGCACACAGACGGGAAATAAGACGGTTGGCAACCTGGGAATAGACCGTTCCGTCTTCAGCTTTTAAGCTTCCGTCTTTTGACTCAATGGATACAACAAAGTTTACATACTGTGCCTCATTAACGGTTCTCTGGATTGAAAGGGTATGTGAATCCTCATCAATAACACCCTGAGCCGCATCAACAAGATTGTTGTTATCGGTATATCCGTAGGTATACAAACCTTCATTTGCGCTGTCTTCCTCGCCTGTTGCATCATATCTTACACCTGTGGGAATATTGAGTGCCATTGAGATACCGTTACCGTTTGCGGCTGAAGTATCAAGCTCGTTAAGCTGAAGAGCAACAATACTCAGAAGAGCATTGATACGCACAGTTTGTGAAACAGTATTTTTGAAGAACTCTTTAAGATAAGGATAAGCATTTTCGGTATAACCGAAGTTCTCACTCATTTTTACTGAGCCGCTTGTGAATTCCTTTGTTGTTACAGGACCTGATGAGCTGTTTTCTCCATCTCCTTCAACACCGCCGCTAAGCACCTTACCGACTTCATCCTTAAGAATTGAAAGATTAAGGTCAAAACGAAGGTTAGAACAAGTTCTGTTGCTGTCAAGCAGACCGATAACTCCACCCTTACCGTAGTTACAATTGATATAAACTTCTTCTGCTGTTGTGGTTGTGCTGAGTGTTGAGCCGGATGAATATGCCGAGGTGAGTGTGTCGTAAGCAATACCGACAACACCGCCGACACCGACAGATTTTGCGTTCTCAACACTGCCGAGATCAGCTGCTACAGATGCACTGGAATAAACATCGTTGAGAGTTTCGCAAAGAACACCGACAAGACCGCCGACACCAAGAGTTACATTGGCAAGTGAGTTAAGGTTTTCATTACCGTAGCAATAATAAACATTACCGCTGGAGAATGAGGTAAGTATAGTTGCCTGCTCAGTGCTGCCTATAATGCCGTGGTTAATACCTACCAAACCGCCTACACCATAAACACCGTTTGTGAGATACGCTGCATCCGTAACGGTTACAATACCACTGGAGAAGGAGAATTCAACTTTCGCCTGAGAAGATGCACCGATTCTTGTGCTGTTGGCAAGAACACCGATTAATCCGCCTATACCGTGCTGTCCGCCTTCAGTTCCTTCGTTGTTATGGTTCAAAACAGTAACTGTTTCTGCCGTAGAGCCGCCTGCATTCAGCATCTTTACCTGAGTAGCAGCATTTGAAGCAGTAAAGCTTGCGTTTACGGCACCTGTTGAATAGCTGTTTTTAACAGACATCTCACAGTAGCCTATAAGACCACCGACAATATCTTTACCCTTTACGGTGACAGCTGAAGAGGATTCATCAAGAACACTGCTGTTGCTCAGAGCAGCACCTATAAGACCACCGACATTTCTGCCGCTTGCGTCAATACCGATACCGCCTTCAGAAAGAACTGTGTGGCAGTTTTGAATTATTACACTTGCCTGTTCATTTGCGCCTTTAATAACGGCACCGACAAGACCGCCTACATTGTCCGCACCCTGTATATGATATATACCGAGTGTAAGATTTCTGATTTTACCAGAACCGAGAGTTCTGAAAAGACCGACCTCACTTGCGCCGGGCATTCTAATAACGAGGTTATCTACCGTATAATCGTTACCGTCAAACTCTCCTTTATATCCTGTAACGGGAACAAAGTTGTTTTTGTCAAGGTCTATATCGGCAACGACGACATAATTTCTTGAAAGCGAGCTGTTTCTGCCTGTTACAGTATAAGAATCATAATATTTGGAATCTGCATTATTCTCATCTGCATTTGTCAGAGCAAAGAACTGTCTTGCTGTTGCAATGGGATAGACATCTGCCCTTATCTGACGCGGATAAACAACTTTCCTTGCAATTTCAAGCTCAGAACCGCCTATATTAACGGTTTTGCTTACAGTGAAATAAGGCAATGAAGTGTCATATGCTATTTCACCGTTTGAATAGAAAGTACCGTCTGTAAGAACGGCTTTTCTTGAGTTCACAGCCTTAGGATCGGATGAAGCAGAGTCATATTTCACCGGATATGAATTGGGATATACTGTTGTTGAGCCATCGGCATCTTTGAAAAGAAGGTCTGTGTTTTTATCGTTGCCGCTTGCTGTAACATTACCGTATAAATCAACATCGAGATATTCGGGATACTCTATATCTGTTTCTTCAATAGCAGATGAGGTGAAGGTATATCCGCCGCCGTGTTTAAGAATGACGGGATAGAAAAGACCGCTATCTGTATAGATGCTACGGTTTTCAACCTCTTTCTGATTGCTGATATTAACAGGAATGACTGCGATTGCTGCATAAGCTGCAGTATACTCATCCCCTGCTGCCGTACTGCCTGTGCTGAATTCATAAATATCAATTTCAGAGTCAAGCAATGTATAGCTTTCTTTAGTTTCCTTGGGAAGGTTCAGATCGCCGACAATACCTGAATCCAGCTTGATGTTGCTTACAGATGCACCTGTTGCACCGCCAAGAACGGGATTAACTCTTGTAGAGTCAGCTCTGTCAAAGGTAACTGTTGCTGAAACAGTAACATTTTTAGCCTCTACATCTGCCATCGGCGATGCCTGACCGACTGTAAGACCCATATACTTATACTCGCCATTTGCATCCTGAATACTTGTATAGTTTGATACAGTTGCACCTACAAGTGCATTTTGGATTGTAACAGAGCCGGAATCAGCATAACCGACAAAACCGCCTGCAACACCTTTGTCAGATGTTGTGCCTACACTTACAAGACCAAGTGTAAATGAATTGTCAATGATTGTTTTACCTGTAACATAACCTACAAGCGCACCGACATTTTTGGTGGATCCGTCAACATTGTCGATAACTGAAGAATATGTTGAGGTTGATGTAAAGCAGGAATCAAAATCTGCCAGACCCGTACAGCCGACAAGACCGCCGACCTTGGTTTTACCGACAACAAAGCCGTTTGCAACCGAGCAGTTGGTGATTGAAGCATTCTTAGCATAACCGACAAGACCGCCAACTGCTTCAGCACCTGTTATGCCGCCCGAAACAGTTGTAATCTGAGAATCTTCATCGGAAATTTCAAGGTTGCTTGCAAGCTCAATATGTATGTTCTTGAGCGTTGCCATATCCTCACCTGTACCGATATAGCCAAAGAATCCAACATTGCTTTCATCGGGGCGAGCAATATATACATTTGAAAGAACATAACCGAAGCCGTCATATTCACCGGTAAACGGTGCGGAAACCTTTCCGATAGGCTCTATACCCTTTCCGGTTGCAAAAAGTGCATCGGGATTTGAAGCATTGTACTGATTATTATCAGCAGAAGCAAAATCAATATTGTTTACCTGCTTATAGTAAGCACCGCGGAGAGCGCGGACAACCTTGAAGTGCTTGGGTTCAGCAACCTCAAACGGTGTTGCCTGAGAACCGTTACCCTTAATCTCCATGCTGACAAACTGTATACCAGCCTCAAGACCGTAGCTGTACTTTGCAGAAATATAACCGACGATGTCGATATTCTCATCTGATCTGAGAGTTATAACACCGGGATAATATTTATATTCTTCGCCTTTTACTGTTTCGGTAAGAAGCTGAGTGCCGCTGTAAACAGGAGCATTTACGGTAACCGAACCAAGATCTGCAGACTCGTCATCAACCGCAATTGCAAAATTACCGCTGAATTCAATTACCTTGTCGCTGTAGAAGTTCAGCTTATCATAGGCAAGTCTGAAATATCTTGAAGCCTCTGTACCCTGTGACTCCTTGTCAAATGTGATAATTGCAACATCAGAGTAAGTATTGGTGTTGTAATTATCGGGTGTTGATGAAGGATCAGCTATTGTACCATCCACCATAAAGGAGCTTACTTCAGAATGCTCAACATCCTCTGCTGAAGTATATCTGTACTCCTTATTGATGTCGATATAAGTATCCTTCGGATCATTTTGAGTGTTACTGTAGAAAGCTGAGCTTCCGTAAGCAACAATATTCTGAGGATATGACGAAATGTAAACATCTTTTACATAATTTATAAAGCTTACCTTTGATTCATCAGCGGCGCTTGCTTTAAAAGCAAAATTTTCCGGACCGCTGCGGAGCTCACCTATAATCTTACCGACATTTGTATCGGGAAGATTTTCAAGTGAAGAATAATCCGCTTTAGCTGTTCTGTTAATGCCGAGATAAAGATCAACCCTTGCCGACATTATGCAATTTGAAATCATAACATCGTTACTGTTGGTCTTTTCAGCATAGTTGTAAATCTTACCTATAAGACCGCCTGCTGCGCCGTAAATACGTTCGTTTGCACCGGACTGTGTTGACTGTCTGCGATAGCCCTGAACTTCACCCTGAACAGTTGAGCCTGTGATTGAGAGCTTATCAAAAGAGGTGAATTTCTCACCTACAAGAGCGATTATACCGCCCGAAGTGCACTCTCTCTGACTTATTTCATACTGACCAATATAACCTTCAAAGTCACAGTCGGTAATTTCAAGAGAAGCAAGATTATCGACAAGACCTACAACACCGCCTGCAGCATTGTAGAGCCATCTTGCAGAAGCTTTACCGGTATAGTTATTTGTACCGGTAATTGTAACAGCAGCCTTATCGGAATCAGATGTAAAGTTACAGCTCGATATGACTACGGAAATATTTTCATCGTTTGCAATTTCTGCAACAACACCGCCTGCAATATCGAAGGCATTGACTGTAATACCGCTCAACTTGACATCATTAATTGTGATTGAACCGTCAACAAGACCTGTAACGCCGCCAAGACGGTCGCCGGTATCTGATGTGGGATTTTCGCTATAAGTAATATAGCCTCGCTCTACATCGTCAGTTGTTACACTGTTTTCCTCAACATCACAACCGCTGACAAGAGCAGAAACATTCACACCGTTAATCGTACCCGATGCCTTGCCTGCAACACCGCCAGCATATGCTATATAACCGTTAACCTGGTATCTGTTTACTAAAACATTGGCATCAACAGTTACATTGGTGATCGTGCCTTCGCTCGAACCTGCAACACCGCCTGCATAAACACGCTTTATGGAATTCTCATTGCTGGTGCTGTTGGATGCGATACCAGCGCCGACAACATCAACACCGGTAACTGTTACATTATCAACAACCGTTCCGACACCGATATTACCTGCAATTGCACCAACATAGCTGTTTGCAGCTACATTATCGCGTGTATTGATTACATAAGAAGTGCGGTTTGTGTCATTATTTGAGCCAATAACAGAAATATTGGTAACCGTAGTACCCTCGCCTGCTATATCACCTGCAAGCACACCGACAAAATTATCTGCCGAAGACTCAACAAAAGTGTTGATAACAGGATTAACAAAAGTAATATTGCTGACCGTTGCACCTGCACCAATACGGTTAAACATGCCGGTATAAGCAGAACCTGTATTGGGATAATCATTCTTCGCTGTGATATTTGATTGAAGCTCAAGACCGTAAATCTTGTAGCTTTCATCTGCGGATGTAAGACCGGAAGCAACAACCGCCTTTTCAACCTGATATGTACCGGCAAAGGGCTCTTCGTTACTGTAAATTGATGCACCTGCCGCCTCGCCGTAAACGCTGAATTCTGTCAAAGCTATTGTGCCTACAAGCTCTTTGAGCAGAACTGCTCCGCGTGTAGCTTCGGTTGTGCTGAACATTTCATCGAAGGTTACATACGGCTTTGTTGCAGCTGTACCGTCATAGAAAGGATTAGGATGACTGTAGGCTGCAATTTCATTAATAAATTCATCCGTATAAACATCAGCAAGTGTTTTTTCCGCAACAGCTGCATTTGCAGCAGCAATTACCGCGGAATCTGAAACAGTCCAATAAACATCGTAGCACTGGGTAATAACAGATGTTGCTGTTGCTCTGCGTCTTACATAGCTGAGGTTTGCAGCATTGAATATAAGAAGATCTTCCTTAGATGTGCCATCGTCAAGCGTGACTGTCTTAAACCAGAAATCCTCAGGCTTGATTTCAATTTCAAGGTCTATTGCAAGAGTAAGACCGTTTGAATAATTGAAATACATCTTACCGGAAACACCGCCGGTAAGCACCTCAGAAATAACTCTGAACTGAGTGTTAGTGCTGTCGGTAGCTTCAAACCTGATTCTCTTATCTGACGAAGTGATGCTTTCAAGTACAAACTCTGTTGACTTTGCATTATCAGCCGTTACCGCACCTTCGCCCGTATTGGCGCTTACGGTAAAGCCATTTACAGCTGCACCTGTTTCAAACAGATATTTGTTTTTATCATTATCATTTACAACTGTATTCAGACCAAAAGTATTTGTTGAGAATTCAAATTCTCCGACTTTGATATTGTTATAGTTCAGTTTGTAAAGATACTTTTCAGAAGCGGGAATATTGTCGCCGGCCATGTATATGCGGCTGTCATTCTTTGAGAATGTGAGCACATGGGTTGTTGTATCAATTGAGAATGAGCCCGTTCTGTTAAGGTTGTAGATGTACTTTGTATAAGTATCACCGTAAGTTGTGTTTGTGAGTGAATGTAGTTTCTGGCTGCTGAGGTTTGTACCGTAAAGGTATACATAATTATCATCCGCATAATTAACATCTGAAAGATAGATATTATAGAACGGATAATTATTTTCAGTATAAGAAAGAACATAAATGGAGGTTGACATATGAACCTCAAATATGTTACCGATAATAAGGCCTGCGCCCATTCTTTCTGCACTGAAAGCGGAAACATAAGTACCGTCACCGTTGGGAGTTTCAAGCTTAGCCGAAACAGTACAGTTTTCAATCATATGACCGTCTGCTGCGTTAAGTTTCGAATAAGTATTATCAGACCATGATGCACCGATAATACCGCCGATTGCACCGTTACCGCGGATTATGCCGCCGGCAATGGAATTACGGATTCTTATGTTTATATTAGAATTGTATCTGCCAATGCAACCGAAAATTGCACTTGCACCTGAATTATAAAGAGATGTAGAAGAACCTATTGCGTTCTTTATTTCTACACGGGTAGGCTCTGTCATCTCAACGGTTGCGTAGGATTCGCAGCCGTCAACCGTAAGATAATAAGGTATATTCGAATAAGTTGTGGTATTGGAGCCGGGAGATTCGATACAGCCTACAATACCTGCCGCCGCAACAAGAGCGCTGACATAAGTATCGCTGTCAACTACACAGTCAGTAATATTGTGCTGTTTATAAGCTGTATCAACACGGGCAAGTATACCTGCGGAAGCAGCGGCCTTCTGCAATGACATGCTCAATGCAGTTGTTGTAGAAACAACATGTGTACCGGTTATCTTTGAAGCGACAACATCAACTGCATTGATTTCAACCTTATCTGCGCGCTGTGCAGGAACAGTAGCGCTGACAGTTGTATTAGTTTTGTTTGCAAAGGCTGTTGCAGAGGTTGATGTATATGAGCGCATTACTACACCTGCAGCAACTTCACCTGTAATCTTACAGTTGTCAATTTTATTGCGGAATGAACCGTTTACGGAAATTGCACCGGAATAAGCCATTGCAACACCGGCTGCACCGTAATCAAAATGAAGATTGTCTGCTGTAGCTGACTCCTGAGTAATCTGAGCATCCTGAACAACTACATTTGTGATGTTAGTGTTGTACTGGCTTGTATGGGCGATGATACCGGCTGCACCGTATTCTGCACCGATGATATTTGAATAAACATCATCATCCGTTTTACCTGTCACTGAAACATCGGTAAGTGAAGATTCTGCAGTGTTATTCTTATAAAGCGTACCACCGAAGAAGCCACCTGTATAATCAGCACCGGTAAGATTGATGTTTGAAAGACTTACATTGTCAACTGTAACATTGTTAGTTATTACAGCAGCAAGTGTGCCAAGATATGTGGTTGTGTCTGCACCCTGTGCAGTGAAGCCGTCAACGGCGAAATTTTCAAACACTGCACCGTTTACACAGGCAAACAGACCCATATGGGTGCCGCTTGATTTAAGCTTCAGACCGCTGATTGTATAGTAGCCCGTTGAATTATAAGTCGTTCCGCCGTTTGAGGTAAACGTACCTTCGGGCATTGAAGAAAGTGTACCTGTAAAAGGAATGGTTGTTGAGCCGATGGTTATAAAGCCGCCGTCATAAAAACCATCTGTTGCGAACATTTCTTCGGTAAACTCAATGTCACCTGCAAGCCAGTAATTAAGTGCCATATAAGCGGCATCAAAACTACCCTGATTACTGCTTCCCTCTTCCATATTTTTACCGAGAATTGCAAAATCGTTGGGTGTTGTGATGAGATAGTAATTAACACCGTCAACAGTCACATAATCGAGGGGATTCTGATTATTTGACTTAAATCTGAAGCCTGCGGGAAGGTACGCTTCAGCTGACCATGTACCGTCACCTACCGTGCCGACATAGTTAATCATTACACTGATTGTACCGCTGTTATTAGGCTCAATTGTAAGGTCATTAGGACCTGTGCTTATTACGGTTGCAATTGTGCGGTTTGAGCTGTACCACTGCTGACCTGAAACGGTATATGCACCGTTTTCTCCGACAGGACGGGTTGCAAGCGGATACGAGCCGGCAGGAAGAATATAAGTTTCTGCTGATTCGACATCGTTAAACTGAAGAGTTGTATTGTCATCCTTCATGTTTACATCTTCATAGCAGTTGATAAGCATTGCCTTGGCATTTGCAGCAAGCGGAGAATAATTGTAGCTTACAGTAGCATTGTTCGGAGCATTGTGATAGCTGAAAATAGAGAATTTAGCTGTATCAAGACCGAATGAAGTAAAATAAATCTTATTAAATATTGTTGTTATATCCGTACCTGCAGCTACATCAAAAGCATAGAACGGAGCTTCACCGCTTGAATCTGCACCATCTGACTTGAATGCAATGTGACCTATAACAACACCGCCACGATATACACTGTCATCAAGCACAGATTCAATCTCGCCGGTAACAGCAATATCACTGAGAAGATTTGTGGGGTTATCAGAAGAAAACGCAGTTGCACAAGCAATTACACCGACAGCGCCTCCTATACCGTCCGTGCCAAGAATGGAACCGCCGAAGATACCGTGCATAATACTAACCTTTGAAAGGTCACAAGCTTCATATGCACTTGGTACAAAATACGGATCAGGATCATACTGACGGCCTATAAGTGCACCGACAAGACCGCCTGTCGCGGAAAATGTTTTATAGAAAGCATTATACTGATTAGGTGCTGCCGTATCTCCTGAAATATAGTTTTCTTTTGATACGATTGAAGCATATACTTCGTTATTCTTGATTACAAGAGCACCTGCTTCATCACCGTTTTCAAAGCCTGCACCAAGAATACCGCCGGTTGCAGCATGTGCATTGAGAGATGCAGTTTCGTAAGAAGTTCCGGCACCAACAGTAACGCTGCTGCCACTGATATTATTAGTAATAACGGTTTCTTTATCTACATAGCAGCGCTGGACTGTTGTGTGCTGCGCAAAACTATAGAGAGTGCGTCTGTTAGTGCCGAGGATACCACCGACGCCATAATTGAGCCATCCACTATTTGATTCTTCGGCAGGGATTGCACCGGAAATTGTTGTAATATGTGAACCACGAACCTCACAGGAATCAATATTAACTGAATTATTATCAAGAATATTGCCCCTTGCGCCGTTAGTATCAATTGATGAACCGACTATACCGCCGACAATAATTCCTTCAACATGACTGTTTTTTACTGTTGTGTTTGCAACGGCATTGCCGTAAATGTTGCCGTTAATAGCACCTACAGCACCGCCTACTGTAACATTGCGTGTAAGCTGTGACTCTGATGTAAGAATTGCTTTAACTTCAACATTATCTACAAGACAGTTATTTACAGCACCGTAAACCTTATCAAGCGGTGCGCTGTCGTAAGCATTACTGTCGCTGATCTTTGAACCGATATAGCCTGCTATACCGCCGACAAAATAATCTGTCTTAGCATTAATACGCGCAGAAGCATCTGCACTGCCATATACATGTGCGCCGTCAATTGTTGTTTTGACATTAGAAGCACCAAGTATACCACCCGCATTGCCCTTTGAGAGAATGACTATGTCTTTAACATTAACACCATAGCTTTCGCCAGAAGCACCGATTTTAAGAAGCGGATAGTGAGCGGTCTGATAAACATACTGAGTGAAATAAGTGCCGACAACACCGCCCGCATTAACGGGAACATAGCTTTCAGCATCAAAAGCATTAGTGCCTCGAATATTAAGAGATGAAACATCAACATTACTGATGTTGACCTGCATTGCACTGTCAACACCGTAACCGCGGTAGGTTTCATTGATAACACCTGCAACCGCACCGATACCGCCGCTGTAATTTGCTGCATGTTCATATTTTGATGTGAAATATGTAGGTGATGTCGCAGTGGGATTGTAGAAGGATTTGATTTCTACATTTTCAACTACTACGCCGCTGATATTAAGATTTGCATTATCTGCACAGGCAATAACTGCAGCCGCAGTCTTTCCGGTTGTAGTATCAACACCGGCAGTAATAACGGCGTTCTTAATTATTACATTATTTATATTTACTTTTTTATAGAGTGAATTAGCTGTATTAGTGTGACCGGCATAGCCGACAAGCACTGCTACATTATTTGCACCTTTTACAAACGCAGTGTTAATTGATATGTTGCTTATACCGCGTTCATAAGCAATATTTTCAGTTCCAAGCACCAGATCTGCACCGCTGAAGTCAACAACACCGAAAAGTGCCGAATTATCACCGGAAGATTCAACCGTAAGATTGCTGATTGTGTAAAGAGGTGTACCGTTTTCATCAACGGGACAGGTAAATATGCCTGTGAAAGGAACACTTGGACTGCCGATAGGACGAACAGTTACACCGGTCATATCAATATCATTATCAAGGATATAAGCCGCATCGGCATAATCAGAATTGTCCTTGGCATAGTTATCCGCAATAAACTTAATGTCAGAAGAAGTAGTAATGTGATAAAAACCATCTTCTTCGTTATACACAAGACCTGCATTTGCAACTTCAAGATTTACAAATGTTGTAAGGCCGCTTGACCTGTGATAGATTCGGATATAATCCTGTGAACCGACATTGGTATTTTCTTTTGCACGGACAACAAATTTGAGAACACCGTTTTCAACCGATGCTGAAACAACTTCAAACGCACTTTCAGCACCACCGTCAGGTATTACTGTAAAATCAGAAGCCTTTGCAGCTTCGAAAGCCTTGATGTTTGCGGGGATAGTAACATTAAATGTTGCAGCTACACCGCTTGAAATAATCTTTTTGGGGTATGTGAAAGTTCCGTCGCTTGCAACAACTGCACCCCAGAGAGTAACCTGTGTATTATCATAGGTACCGTTCATGGGATAGAGATGCTTTTCAGGAACATTCTTAGACCATACAATATTCTTGTATTTACCGTAATTGTTTTCAAGGCTGATATTGCCGAAAACAACATATGTTCTGCCACCGACACCTGAACTAATATCAATTCTGGTGCAGATTATGCTGTTGAGAATATAACCTCTGTTCTCCGCAATGTTACCGATAAAAGCTGCTCTGCCGGAGCTTACTTCAATACCTGCATCAATATATAAGTTTGAGTGTATATTGCAGTTGTCAACCGTTGTTTCGCCGGAAAGCTTAGCAATGAACAGAGCCTGGTCATCATCGTCTGAAGAAACATAAGCGGAAACATTAGTGGAACAGCCATAAATGTAAGAATAACCATTGGCAGAAGAAGCAAATGTTGCCTGACACCTTGATGAGAATGTTGCATAGAAGCCTTCAAAGGTCTCTTTATTACCGTCATCTTCCATCTCGTCGCCGTCAGTAAGGCTGACATTTACAAAGGTTGCATTGATAATGCTGCCAAAAATCGAAGATGTTATATTATCCGCAAGGTCAACATTAAGCTGAGAAATATAACCGCGCCTGAGATAAGACGCATTATCGTCAGCAGGATTTGTTATATAACTTGAAGAATCTAAGGCCGAACCAATACTGCCAGTTCTTGAACCGATTACCGCTTTGAACAAAGGAGTATCAGTTGAAACAGTTTTTCCGTTACCGTTGATTGTTCCGTTGAAAAGCGGAGCTTCCCATACTGAAGAGGAAACAGATATATTGTTTTTAATAATAAAATGACCGTAGGGAATAAGATAAAGGAACTTAGCCTGAGCAGAAGAAGTAATTTCCATCGGCTCTTCAATACTGTCAGGGTCACCTTTAGCTGTAGTTATAACAGCATTAATATGCATTCCGACATTCATCACTGATTTGTCGGAAGCACCTGCAGCGCCAAAATTGACAGATACCGGATACTGCACCTCAGTCAGAGAATTGTTTGTTGCATTTGTCGGAACGGAAATATCCGACTGAGGAAGTGAAAAGCTGACAGATGAGCCTTCCCAGATATGTGTAAACTGATTGAGTGCATCGCCTGTGAAGCTCACAGAAGAATTTCTTACCGCAACAACTGCCTTGTTACCTGAAACAAGATTACCAGTGAGTGCATCTGCACCCGCAATAAGACTTGAGTGAGTTGTATCATACTGAACATAAGATGTTGCACAGCCGCTGATATAATCTGACCAGTAACAATTTGTCAAGGTAGATGCCTTGCCACCCGCACCTATAACAGCACCGACATAATCCTGAGTCGGATTGTCAATTTTAAAGAGAGTATATGTGTTTGATATTGCACCGTCAGCAATATCATCAGCTGCATATGCAATGACACCGCCGGCATATGCGTTAGTATTTTCCTGCGCCGAGAATGTACCGGTAGAAACACAGCTTACAATAGAATCTGCATTTTTTACAGTTGAAGCAATACCTCCGAAATACATTCTCTTGGTTTTGGTATTTGAAGCATAGTAGAAACCAAAATCAGAAACTGTTACATTCTGAATCAAACCGGTGCTGATACCGGCTGCACCGCCGTAATAGGTAACACTTTCGCTTGATGAAGAAACATTGCCAAGCATATTATATGAAGCAGCTGTAGTTTCATCCGAAGAAGTAAATGTACCTGTTACGGATGAATTGTATAGATAACCGTCATTGCTACCGACAAGACCGCCTACATATGCACCATTTGTAAAGTTTTTCACCGTGCCGTTTTCACCTGCAAGGTCAACCTGACAGTTCTTGATACCAAGCGATGTTGAATCAGGCTCGTTGTATCCTGCAATGCCACCGATATAATAGTTTTTAGCTGTTGCGGAAACCTTAATACCGGAAACTGAGGTGTTATTTATAAGACCTCTGTTCTGAGCTGCAACAGCACCGATATAATCCTCCTCGCCCTTGAGAGTGAGTGCAAAATTGTTTACGGTAACATTTTCAACTGTACCTGCGTTATCAGCAACTGCGCCTGCAATACCGTTATAGAAGTAAACACCATCATTAATATAGTATGAACCAGAATGATTATTTGTCAGCGATGCAGAAATTGTACAGTTATCAATTGAACAGTTCTGGATAAGACCGTCATTTTTATTTGAAACGATTGCAACCTGACGGAAATTATTAACAGTTACATTAACATTGATATTTTCAAAGATAACATTCTGGATTACCGATTTAGCGCTCAGATAACCGAAGAGTGAGAAATTCTGGTGACCCGCAATTTCAATGTTCCAGCCGGAAGTGCCGCCTGTAATCTTATGGCGTTGCGTAACACCGTTTTCATCAACATAAGAACCGTCAAGGTGGATATATGACTGATTTGAATCGGGATTCTTATAATCCGTTGAAACAAGATATGCATTACCTGTTGAATTTATAAAATTATTTACTGAAACCGAACTAATATCAATGTCTGCAGTAAGCACAAAGTATTTGTTATCCGGATTTGAAACAACTGAGCCCGTAGTATCATTTACCATTGAGTCAACAAGAAGAAGATGCTCAAGTGAAGAAATCTGGTAAGGATTCTGTTGTGAACCGTCAGCAGGGTTACCGTTTGCATCAGTACCCCATGAAAGAAGACCGCCATTTGATTCCTCGCCGTTAAGAACAATATCGGTTGATTCAACAATAAGATCGCCCCCCTGTACCGAGATGTTGGGTTCGTACGACTCATCGTTTGATGCAGAAAGAGAGGATGACTCAATCTCCTGGTTGGCATAAACCAGGAGATTGTATGCGCTTGTAGACGACAACAAGGTTGCCGCCGCCAAAAATACAGATAAACTGCGGAATAATAAGCTCTTTCTCATGGTTTTATGCCTCCAAAAAATTAAGATTTACCCTTATGTCTGTACAGACCCAAATGCCTCTTTCTGCATTTACATTTGAACCCATACAGACGGGCTGATTTTACTTTTTAATTATCATTCTGTTGCGGACTCTTTAGATGAGCTTGACTTTTCAGCTTTAAGCTTGGCTGCTTTTTCTTTTTCTTTGGCTTTCTTTGCCGCAGCTTTTGCTTTCTCAGCTTGTAAAGCTTTTTCCCTTGCCGCTTTTTCTTTTGCTTTCTGTTTTGCCTTGGCAGCTTTCTCTTTTTCAAGCTCTAAAGCGCGCTGTTTAGCCATTTTTTCTTTTTCCTTAGCTTTGGCTTTTGCAGCTTTTTCTTTTTCTGCCTGTAAAGCTTTTTCCTTTGCGGCTTTTTCTTTGGCCTTTAATTTTTCGGCAGCTTGCTTGGCCTTCTGTGCCTCAAGTTCTTTTTCTTTTGCTAATCTTTCTTTTTCCTTTGCTTTTGCCTTGGCTGCCTTCTCTTTTTCAGCTAATTCTGCTTTTTCTTTAGCAGCTTTTTCCTTTGCCTTCTGCTTTGCTGCCGCTTCCTTAGCTTTTTGAGCTTCAAGAGCCTTCTGTTTAGCTAAGCGCTCTTTTTCTTTGGCTTTCGCTTTGGTAGCACGCTCTTTTTCAAGCTGTAAAGCTTTAGCCCTTGCCAGCTTCTCTTTTTCTTTTTTCTTAGCAGCAAGCTCTTTTTCTTTTGCCGCCTGCTGTGCTGCAAGCTCTTTTGCTTTAAGCTGTTCAGCTTTAAGAGCAGCTTTGCGTGCTTTTTCTTCTTCAAGAGCTTTAAGTTTTTCTGCACGCTCTTTTTCTTTAGCAATTCTGGCTTTTTCTTTTTCTTTTGCAATTCTTGCAAGCTCCTGCTCACGCAGCTTTGCCTTGCGGATTCGTTCTTTCTCTCTTGCCTTCGCGGCTTTTTCCATTGCAAGCTCTTTTTCTTTCTTTGCTTTGAGTCTTGCTTTTTCTTTTGCCTTTCTCTCTTTTTCGAGAGCAAGCTCTCTGGCAAGCTTTGCTTTTTCGCGTTCCTTTCGGCGCTTCTCAATTTCTTTCTTGCGCTGAATTTCTGCTCTGATCTTTGCCTCGATTTCTGCTTTGCGGTCATTCTCAGACTTCAATGCGCGATCGATAGCTTCGTTAATCTTAGTTTCGCCTGCAGTTTTCTTCTTGTTTGCTCGTTTGAGTTCATCAACAAACACCTTACGGATTTCAATTTCTTCCATATCGTAGTTTAGGACAAGCTCTTCTGCAAGGCGCTTGAGAAGCTTGGGCTTAAGCTTACGCTTCTTCTGTTTTATTTCGCCTGTTTCCTGTTCACCCGTATTCTTCTTAAGAAGCATATAGTTGACAGTGGCAAGACGGAAAAGGTCATTTTTGTATTCTTCGTTGACCATTTCGTTAGTTTCTTTTGCTGTTATTTCATAACCAACCTCGTCATATGACGAAATGAACTGCCACAAATTAAGGCAAGCACGGAAGTTGGGGTCTTTCTGAATTACATTTGTACGCATAATGGGCGGGCGTACGGGTGTGCAATGCTCAAGATCGCGCATAAATGATGATGAGCAAAAGCCGTTTACAACACGTTTAATTCTTTCTATTCTTGCAAGTGCAGTTGCGTTTTCATCACCTGGATTTATCGCATCTGTCGCCGACATTGTAGAAACTGCTTGAGAAGAAACCTCAAGCTTATAATTGATTTTCTCATTTCCTGCACGGAACTCACTGTTCATACTAAGTGAGGATTTTTTTTCATCCTGCTCCATATTAAACAGAACATTGTATCGCGTATCGATAAAGTGGCGTAAATTTCTGAGAAGGGTGAATATAAAACGGTTTTCGTAAATTTCAAAGCTTTCTTCACGGAAAACATTAAGGATCTGGCTGGGGGTAACACGGTCGCCGTCAACACGGGCAATCATATTAGTGTGCTGAGCAAGGTGGCGAACAGACTCAGCTGTAATTTTTCTGGCACGTTCAATCGGAACAATTTCTTCTTCCTGAACAATGAATTTACGGGGGTTACGCACGATAGTATCAAGCGCAACTGTGCAAGCCTCAATAGCTTCTACCCATTTGAGGTCAATCTTTTTCTCAAAAAAGCGATTAAACAGCGATATTTCATGCTTGCCGCCTTCCATAGCATCAAGCATATCGCCGTAGTATTCATCACCTGTAAAAATAGGAAGTGACGCGTTGGTATATTCACTGTAAAGTTCTTCAAATGAAGTGCCCATTTAAGTTTCGCCCCTTAAAAAATCAGAGTTAAAATTTTATAAATGCCCCTGCCCTGTGACAAGGGCATTTATAAAACCGAAAAATTTTAGATCATCTTCTGCAGACGCTCAAGATATTCCTTGGATTCGTTCATATTTGACTTACCAAAGTGCTTGTTGAGATATGTAATAAGACCGGAAATTTCATCACGGATGAAGGAAAGGTTGAGTGATTCAAACTTACGGAGAATCTTATGACAGAGAACGAAGTCAAGACCGTCGATTTCTGTGCCACCGCAGCCTACATATGCGGGAACAAAATCCTGAAGCTGCTTAACAATACGGTTACCGAAAGCAAGACGGAAGTGTTCAATGACATAGTCATCAAGCTCTGCCAACTTACGAAGGCTTTCTTCAGAAACTTTATACTTTTCTTTACACTCTGCAAACATTGATTCAAGGTGCTTGTAGCTGAGTGTGAGATTATCTGTCCAGGGAGCTTCAAAGAACTTACCCTTTGTGTTGATGTCAATCGGGATAGCACGGTCATAAACCTTATCAGTAACAGCGAAAGTCGAGTCGTCGTTATTGATTGTACCGATGTACCACATGTTATCCGGAAGCTTGAGCTTACCGTCGAAGAGGTGCTTGGGGTCAGTCGGCCATACCGAAGGAACAAGAGAAACAATCCACTCATCACGGCTGGGCATTTCAAGGATTGAAAGCATTTCAGCAAAGTAATACTCAACACGAGCAATGTTCATTTCGTCGAGGATTGTAAGGTAGATGTCCTCTTTGTATGTAGCCTCATACATCTTTTTAAGAACTTCTGTTTCGTTAAAGCGCTTTGTAAATTCATTAAAGTAGCCGAAAAGCTCAGTACGGTCACGCCATGAAGGCTGAACGGAAGCAATGATAGCATCATTCTGAAGGAACTTACCGAATGAGTACGGAAGTGAAGTTTTACCAGTACCGGAAATACCCTGCAAGATTATAAGACGGGTTGAAGCAAATGCGGCAAGGAAAAGACGGAGTGTTCTGTGCTCGTAATAAAGACCCATTCTTGAAGCCGCAAAGTTGCGGAACATATCAATTATACCCGGAAGGGTGATTTCGTTATTGTATACCGGAGGAACATAGTCTGCCATTTCAATATCAACCTGAGTGAGCTTGTAGAAACGGCTGTAGTCTTCATCCATTGTAGGATCTGACTCTGTGTTTTCTTCGCCTTCGCCATCTGTTGATGCAGCAACTGTACCATCAGCAGATTCAAGATAGGGATTTTCTCCGGGACGAAGACCAAGCTGAGAAACCTTCATGGCTAGGATTTTATCCTTTTCAATTGAAAGCTTCATAACCTCACGGTTAAGAGTGGCAACCTCATTGAGAAGCTCTTCCTGGTTAACAACTGTTTTACGGAAACGAAGGAACTTCTTGAGCAGGAGAACAACAAGAATGACAATACCTGCAAGAAGTGCAAGAACAAGCAGAACACAAAGTGCACCGAGGACAATGCCGCCTGCACCGAGTGTGCTTGCATACTGTTTAAAAATTGTTACATATTTGGGGATATTGAAAATGTTTGCAACACCAAGACCGAAGCCTTTGATAATGCCCCAAAAGCCTTTAACAAAAAGCTGTTCAAGGAAATCGCCTAAAAACTGGAAAATACCGCTCATTTTGTTAGCCACCTTTGCTGTATTTTAGAAGTTAAAGTTTTAACTGACCTTTAGTTTTCACTGCCGCTTTCGTCAGCTGACTTTGCGGACTTATCCTGTGCAGACTCTGCTGCCTTCTGCTGAGCAAGAAACTCGGCAATAATTGCCTTAATTTTTTCTTCTTCGGCTTTAGCTTTTTCAGCTTCTTCAAGTTCTTTCTGCTTTGCGAGATATTCTTCAATAATCTGTTGCTTTTTGGCTTCTTCAGCTTTCTGCTGTCTGAGATACTCCTGAATGATTGCCTCTTTTTCACTTTCCGCTGCAGGAGGGTAATACTGTCGCGGGGCATTTGCCGCCATTGCGGGAGCCGCAGTCACAGGAGCTCGTTTATCAAGCGCAAGCGAACGCAGATAACCGAAAAGCTGCCAGATTACAATCAATGCCGCAGGAAGAACAATCAGTAAAAGTACACCGCGCGATGTGCCTGCAAAATCCATAAATTTTCCAAGCCCCTCAACTCGTTTGCCTGTATACTGACCCAATATTTTCGAAGAAGTGACATGTTTTCTGTCAACCTTATCAACATTGTCGCCTTTGGTAACATAGCTGACAGAATTTTCGCCCTGAATAATCGAATTGACACGGTGTGTATTTATGTACATAGTACCTGTATTGTCATAAGCCAGAAAAGATATAATGTCGCCCACTTTATATTTATGGGTTTTATCATAGCGTCTGATAACAATCAGGTCGCCCGGAAAAAATTCATCCTCCATAGAATCGCTCTGAACTGAGAGAATTGAGTAATTACCAAGCTTAGCAACACCGGTTGACGATTTGGCGGATATGATAACAAGTGCACAGATAACAATAGAAAAAACAAGAATTACTGACGAAAGAACATTCATCGTAATATGGAATATTCTGTTGTCAAGTATATTCTTTCGTTTCATAATGCTCTACCTGCTGCACTCTTATTATTTTCAATAAAACTTATTCTGCTGGAGTTTCGTCTGCTGAAGAACCGAAGGTGATTTTTGCTGAAAGGTACTTAGCACTGAGCTTTTCACCTGTACAGTCTGTGTCATTACCTTCAATCCAGATGCGGACAACAATTTCATCTGAGCCTGTGTTGCCTGAAACCTGAGGAAGTGACATTGTAGCTTCAAACTTGTTTGCATCTACCTCAGAAGCTGTAAGCTCCGTAACCGTCTGAGAAGCGAGTGAAACAACACCGCTTGCTTCTGATGAGTCAATAATGCTGTTGTTGTTGCTGTCCATAACAGTTGCCATGGGGATATTATCTGATGTGACAGCATAAGTTGCATCGCCTGCTTTAGCAAAAACAGTTGTCTGACCCTTATATGTAACCGATACACGGGCAGCATCGACAGCAGCATTGTCGCCGTCGCGGCCTGTGAGGGCAATGTTCATTCTTGCATCTACCGTTTCAGTTGTTGTGGAACGGATTTTAATTGTAAGTTCGTTATAATCGGTGCCCTTTGTAGGAGTAAGAGAAGCGAAATATCCGCCTTCAAGACCGACTTTTGTAAAAGCTGCACCGTCTGCGCTGGATACGGGTGAATATTTACCGCCTTCTGCGATAAGCTCGCCTTCTGCGAAACAGTCGCGCTGAAGATATGCACCCCAGGGAACTGAAGCTGCGCCTTCTTCTGCAGTTGCATAAGCATGGCCTGCTGAACCCTGAATCTCAATGCCGCCGTCAGCTTCAATAACATCAAAGCCGAGATCGAACAACTCAGCGAAGCCACCGACGAGGAACCAGGCGTATGTACCCGAAACCATTGTTGTTGCGGCAACGATAAGAACGATGAGTGAAAGTCCTAATTTGCGTTTTGCCATTTTTGTTTACCCTCTTTACTTAGATTTTTTATTTAAGAGCTTTATACTCTAAAAATACGATTGGTTATATAGGTTTTATTCGGAGTCTTCAGATGATGCATTCTTTTCAGCTTCCTGCTTTGCGAGGTATTCAGCAATAGCCTGCTTTTTGATTTCTTCCTCGCGGGCTGCCTTTTCCTGCTGAGCTATATATTCCTCAACAGCGCGCTTCTTAATGTCCTCTTCGCTTTCTTCGGCAGAAACAGTCTGAACTTCAGTTGTTTTAACAGTTACTGCCTTCTCTGCCTCCTGCTTTGCAAGCATTTCTGCAACAACCTTCTGCTTGATTTCTTCCTCAGCATCCTTAACAGCGGCAAGCGCCTTTTCTTTCTTCGCTTCCATAAGAGCTGAAATGAATTTGAACAGCTCAAAGAAGAAGAAGATTGCCGTGGGAACAACAACACAGAGCATAAAGCCAAGCTGTGACTGGAGGAAGCCCATTACATCGCCGAGATGAGGAATTGCGATACCAGTCCATACAGCAACTATACGATCATTGCTGAGATAGTCAATTTCAAGATTCTGCTGTAAGTCAATGTCGGGAGTGTTGTCACCCTTTGTGACATAGTAAGGTTTACCACCGTGAAGCCAGACACCGTCAACAACCTCTGCCTGATTAGCATAAGTGTTTTCAACAATTCTATGGGTTTCAAGGTAAGCCTGGTCTTCATAATAGCGCCAGAAGGTTACAACATCGCCGACTTTATAAACGATGTCATCCTCAGCTGTGTGCTCAACAAGGTCAACAACAATAAGTGAGCCTGCATCAAAGCCGTTTTCACTAAGCATTGAATCTGTTTCGACATTGAATATAGCCTTACCGAAAAGATTCGGAAGTCTTGTCTCACTCTTTGTGGTGGAAAGCACCGCCACAGTCATAATAATTGAGAAGACAAGAATCAGGGCAACCAATACATTGGAAAGAATATGTCCTACTTTCTTCATTTACATAACCTCACGTTTTTGTGTTTATTTTTGAAAAACAACTCAATTATATATTGAAATAAATATTATAATAAATATCAATATATAAGTCAGCAGTTTTTCATCAAAAACCACCGTACCGTCCGACCCGGCACAAACGGGCCGGACGGTGTGGTGTAGGAGCTGTGCTAAACAGCCCTGCTTTTTTGTGCTTTAGCTAAATCACTT
>JAZQGE010000001.1:0-20778 GCA_045539895.1 Acutalibacteraceae bacterium | reverse complement strand
CAAGAGTTGTTCTTCGCTGACAGAGATTATAGTTGAAGAAGGCAACACGAATTACGTTTCTGATGAGTACGGTGTTCTTTATACTGCATCTTTTGCTGCACTTAAATCTTATCCGGTAGCATCGGTTAGGGAAAGCTATACTGTTAATGAGGCAACTGAGACAATTGCTAAAAATGCTTTTTCATACAATGAGAATCTCAAAACCGTAATTCTTCCCGAAGGTGTTGAAAAAATCCAAGGCGATGCATTTTACAGCTGTAAAATGCTTGAAACTGTCGTGATTCCCACAACTGTTACAACAATCGGAACAGAGACAGATGCGTTTGGCAATTGTGCTTCGCTTAAAAACGTGACTTATAACGGCTCGGAGCACGACTGGATGCTCATTTACGATAATGAACTGCAAAACCTTGACGGGGTTACTTATAACTTCCTCAGTCAGGCTGAAAACAACGGACACTCCTACGAGCTGATAACCGACATTGAGCCCACCGAAACACAGCACGGCGAAAAGGCTTACTCCTGCTCCTGCGGTATGTCTTACTCTGAGCTTCTGCATAACTATATCGTTGACCCCAATATGCCCGAGGTACCGCCCACCTGTAACTCTAACGGCAAACGCTATTATATCTGTACCGTCTGCGGCGATGAAGACGCAGAAATGCTCGAAAAAACGGGTGAACACAAGCATGTAATGAACAGAATTACAAAAATGCCTACCGCAACCACACGCGGTGTAAAAGAGGGCAGCTGTATTTACTGCGGCAGTGTCAAGGGCGAAAGAATAGAGGCAACGGGCTTTGAGTGGGACGAGAGTATGATAATCGACTTCCTTACCTATACAGTTACGGGTCTCAACCCGGGCCTTACCTCACTCGAAAGTCTCACAAACGTAGTTAAAGACAACTGTGTATGGACATATGACACGGCTTATTCAAGGCTCGGTACGGGCTCAAAGGCAATACTTATGCACGAGGATGAAGTCGTTCAGGAGTATACGATTCTTATCTACGGCGACGTTGACGGCAACGGCTGGCGCGATGCAAACGATGCTTTCCTTGTCAATATGATAGCAAACGGTCTTATCGACCCGTATTACCTCGACGAAACAGTCAGAAAAGCTGCCGACTGTAACCGCGACGATATAATAAACGAGCTTGATTTTGAATTGTTGGTATGGGCAGCATTGAAACTTGATGAGATAGACATGAATGCTTCTCATGCTGAGCTTGTTACTCAGACGGCTTATATCGAGTATCTTTCAATTTTCGACCAAAGCTTCACTCCCGATATTGCTCCCGAGGCAGACGGCACAACCGATGATGATAACGTAGAAAACGGTACCGACGGCTCCGTAACCGGCATTGAAGCAATAATTACACGCATATTTGAGTTTATCAAAAAAATATTGTCGTTCATTTTTTCGGCAATAGTATAATATAATCTGAAAAATATTTTTACAGGAGGTCAGACCAATGGGATTTCTTGAAAGAGCAATACGCCGTGGCGTAAGCGAGGGAATAGGCAAAGCCGTGGGCGATGCGATTTCCAAGGCGATTGAGCCCACCGCAACCGAATTTGCCAACAAGGCGGCAGAGCATTTCGACAGCGCCGCACAGAACACGCAGCAGACCGTCCGCTCAGCAAGCGGCTTGGAGGGTGCTTTCGCAAACCTTGAGCGAGCCGCACAGGGCTACGCAACGAAGATGAGCGAGAACATAAAGGTCTGCCCCAACTGTGAAAAGGCGACCGATGCTTCCAAAACCTTCTGCCCCGAATGCGGAGCAAAGCTGCCCGAAACAACGGTTGCACAGGGCGCTGTCTGCCCCAACTGCAACAAGCAGAACACCGTAGGCACAAAATTCTGTGAGGACTGCGGAACAAAGCTGCCTGCCGCTGTTGAGCAGGAGGCTGCCGCCAAAGCAAGAGACGAAGCCGTTATGCTCGAATGGGACGAAAAGCTGCCCCAATTCCCCAAATGGAGCTTCGGCGGCTGTAATTACGAAATTGAGTGCTACGAAGAAAACTACTTCTCTTTTTCAGCCGATTTCGGCGGCAACGATTTTGCCGCAAGACAGGCGGTTGACAGCTACAGAAAATATCTTGTACAAAACGGCTTTCATCAGGCAGGCCAGTATCCGAGCATAAATCATCTCTACAAAAGAGTTGACGGTGTGGTTTACCACGTTGATACGGAGCACTGCTTTGAGGGTGACCCCGACTGTCCGACTATCGGCTTTGACAATAGAGAGCCTCTGGGCGGTTACGACTACGTAAAGCCCCAGCCTAAAAAACAGGTAGGCTTAAAGGACTTGTTCGGTTTTTAAAAATAAACCGTACATATAACACACTTAAGGAGGTAATTACTATGAAAAAATTATTGGCTATCTTACTCGCAACGGTTATGCTGCTGGTTTTCGCTTCCTGCGGCGGCAACGGCGGAAACGAAGACAACACCGAAAAGAACGATGAAAAAATCAACGCTGAGGATGTTATCAACAAAGAGCTTGAAGAAGCTGAAGAACACGAATCCTTCAGTCAGGGTGCGGTTGAGTATTATCTGAAAAAGGCTGTCGGCATCAAGTTTGATGACATCAAGCCTGACTGGGAATGGAAGCTGAAATCAAAATATTCCGCATATGCCGATGACCCTGCTTCGGGCACAGGCCACGCAGTAATCACCTTTACCAAAGCTGAAGGCGAAGTGACAGAAGACGAGTTTGATGCGTGGTATAAAAAGGTGTTTGATGCAACCGCAAAGGCTTCCGATGACGGCTACAACATCAGAGGCTACGAATTTGCAGGCGACGGTGAGGATGCACTTGGCGAAGTAACTTTGGACGAAGCTCTTGACAGCTGGCTTATGAAGGGCTGGGGATTCAGAGTTGACGGCAAGAATTACGTTGTTTACGTCAGCGATGAGTACGACAACAATAAAGACAGCGAGCTTGGCAAGCTGTTCTATTATGACGGTGCAAAGGTTGATATCGGCGTAGGTTTGCAAAAGAGCTTCAGCGACACAATGGATGAAGCAGAAAAATATATGTCCGAAAACGAAGACGAAATCAGGGACGCTATCAAGGATTATCTGGGTTAAAAACTCATATTAATTAAACTAAGGAGGAAAGAATTATGTTAACTTGTAAACAGTGCGGCACACAGGTAGAGGAAAACATAAAATTTTGCACAAATTGCGGTGCTCCGATTGAAGCCCCTGCCGAGCAGGCAAGCGCACCTGCTGTTGACCTCTCCGCAAAGCTGACAGAACTCAACAACACGGCAGACACAACGGCGGAATACGATGCACAGGATATCGAAAAGAACAAGGTTATGGCGTTACTGGCTTACATAATTTTCCTTATTCCGTTGCTTGCGGCAAAAGACTCAAAGTTTGCCCGCTTCCACACCAATCAGGGTCTTGTGCTCTTTATTGGCGCAATTCTCTCATCCGTAATCACAGTAATCCCCATTATCGGTTGGATAATTGCTCCCATTGCAGGCCTTGCAATTACCGTTCTCGCAATTATCGGCATAGTTAACGCCATCGGCGGCAAGGCAAAGGAATTGCCCATAATCGGTAAATTTAAGATTTTAAAATAAAATATCCACTCTTAAAAGTGAATAATTAAAACTCAAAGGACGGCAGATTATTTCTGCTGTCCTTTTTAAGATGATTGTTTTGCAATCTTTATATGATCAACAGTCAAATCAGTTCCGGAAGATTTAATAGCTATTCATTTGTTGGCAAAAAAACAACAAATCCGAACGCATCACCTATCAAGGCAATTGAGTTCGGATTTATCTTCTCTGGCAGGGGCAGAAGGACTTGGTCTCGCCTGTCGGCTCGGTCGGTGCTTCTGCTTCGCAGAGGTCTCCACCGGAGACCCGCACCCCTCGACACGCTCCGCGTGCCTCCGCTTCGAGCCGTTTGTACTCAACTAAAAAGAAAACGGCTACCTTTCGGTAACCGTTTCTTTTTGGCAGGGGCAGAAGGACTTGAACCCTCGGCACGCGGTTTTGGAGACCGCTGCTCTACCAACTGAGCTATACCCCTATATTAAATTGGTGGGCCATCAGGGACTCGAACCCCGGACCGACCGGTTATGAGCCGGTTGCTCTAACCAACTGAGCTAATGGCCCAAATGGCTGTAAAATCAACAGCTTTTGAAGTATAACAAAAAATAATCTTTTTGTCAATATTTTTTTGAAAAAATATACCGTTTTCAAAAGATTGTAATCTCAATTTTCTTTTTGTTATTTGCTTTACAATGATAAACAATTATTTACTGCTGAACAAACAATTGAAATCCGACAGATTTTCTGATAAAATTCAAATATTAACCAAAGTGCAATCGGAGAAACATAAAATGACAATTGTAGAATTTTTTGACAAAAACGCAGTTGAAAACATCGCAAGCGCATTACTTTGTTCACCTGATAAGGTAATACTCGTGGGCGACAGCGGAAAACAAATGAAAAAAAGCAAAGAAAAATATGCTCAAGTTATTTCAGCACGAGGACTGAAAGTTGATTTTGAAGTTGCAAATGCAAGCAGAAACAACCTCATGGAATGCGTAAGAGTGCTCAGTAAAATTGCAGAAGAAAATGATAACTGTATTTTTGACCTTGAAGGAGGCGACGACCTTTTTCTTGTTGCAGTAGGAATTGTTTTTGACAGATACAGCGACCGTGTGCGCCTTCACCGATTCAATATAAGTTCAAATCACCTCATCGACTGTGATGCGGACGGCAAATTTTGCAACATTGCACCGTTTGACATGACGGTAAACGAAAATGTAGCAATATATAACGGAAGAGTTATTACAGCCGATGAAAGTCCAATTGGCACATTTGACTGGGATTTTAATGACGAATTCAGAAACGACATACACACGATGTGGAAAATATGCAAAGAAAATTTGTCCGTGTGGAACAATCAGATAACCTGCATTGCCAAATTCAGTGCAAATCAGTATAATACCGGCTCTCTTGAGTTCAGCGCTCCGACAGCAGGAATACATGATTTTTTGAAAAACAACACTCTGTTCATTGAACAATTTAACTCTTTGCTCAGAAAGCTGAGCCTTAGCGGTCTTATAAATTCCCTTTCACGCAACGAAAAAACAGTATCTTTTGAATTTAAAAACGAGCAAATCAGGCGTACTCTGACGATGGCAGGCAGACTGCTTGAACTTCTCATAACCAAGTGCGCAATTGATGTTGAGGAAAAAAACGGCGAAAAGGTTTACAACGATATAAAAACCGGTGTCTACATAGACTGGGACGGTATCGTTGAGTCGGGCATGACAACTGATGTTTCAAACGAAATTGATGTTATGCTTATGAAGGGACTTACACCTGTATTTATTTCGTGTAAAAACGGCGATTTTGAGGTTGACGAGCTGTACAAGCTCTTTGTGGTTGCACAGCGCTTCGGCGGAGAATATGCAAAAAAAGGATTGTTTGTTGCGGAGCCAATAAAGAACACTGCCAAAGGCAAATATCTGATAGCGCGGGCAAAAGATATGGACATACGAATTATTGATGACATTGAGCACAAAACATCAATGGAAATTGAAAAAGAGCTGCGCACTTTGTGGATGCAGCCCTGAAGCACAAATAACAAAATTGTAAAAAAATTGATTTTTTTGTATGCATTGTCCTAAAGCTATTGAAAGAAACACAAAATATGGTATAATGTAGAAGTCCATAAAAAATATAAAGGAGAGAAAAAACAATGGATAAGTTCTTCAAGATTTCCGAACGAGGCTCAAACGTCAAAACCGAAATCATTGCAGGTCTTACAACTTTCTTTGCAATGGCATACATTATTGTTGTAAACCCCAACCAGATTGTCGGCTTCAGCTTTGATGTTCCGGGCATACAGACCATCTGGAATGCGGTATATATCGCATCCATACTTGCCGCTGTTATCGGCACACTGCTTTATGCATTCTACGCAAAGCTTCCGTTTGCACAGGCTTGCGGAATGGGGCTTAACTCATTCTTCTTCACATCATTCGTTCTGCCCCAGATTATTTCCGGCGGCGATGTTATCAAGGGTTATCAGGCAGGTCTTGTCATAATACTTATTTCCGGTCTTGTTTTCCTTATTCTTTCCGTAACGGGTATTCGCACCTACATTGCAAAGGCAATGCCCGAATGTATCAAGAAGGCTATCCCTGCAGGTATCGGTCTGTTTATTGCTTTTATCGGCTTCCAGAATGTAGGCATCATTCAGGCTAACCAATACACACTTGTTCAGTTTGTTAAAATCAACGGTGCAGCATGGTCAGACATTGCTCCTGCAATCATTGCCCTTCTCGGTTTCATCATTATTGCTATTCTTACCAAGCTCAAGGTCAAGGGTGCTGTTCTTCTCGGCATTTTTGCAACAACAGTTATCTACTACCTTGCAACATGGCAGCTTCCCAGTTTTGACATGACATCAGTTGCACAGCCCTTCAAGGATTTTGCAGACATTGGTATCTCTGCAATATTCACAGCTGAATCATGGAAGAATGCTTTCTCAGGCGAAATGATCGGCAGTATCTTCACGGTTATTATGCTTATAGTTACCTTCTGCCTTGTTGATATGTTCGACACTATCGGTACACTTTACGGGGCAGCTTCCGAAGCAAATATGCTTGACGAAAACGGCGATCCCATTGACATTGACAAGTCAATGGCTTGCGACTCAATCGCAACAGTTTCGGGCGCAGTCTGCGGCACATCCACAGTCACAACATTTGTTGAATGCGCATCAGGTGTCGCAGCAGGCGGCAGAACAGGTCTTACAAGCCTTGTAACATCACTCTGCTTCATTCTCTGTCTCTTCCTCTCCCCTGTCGCAAGCATTATCCCTGCAGCAGCTACAGCCCCCGCCCTTATTTTCGTTGGTGTTCTTATGCTCAAGAACTTTGCTAAGGTTGATATGGAAGACATGAGAAGTGCTGTTCCCGCATTCCTCACACTTGTCATGATGCCGCTGACATACTCAATTGCAAACGGTATCGGTATCGGCGCTATCTCCTATGTTCTTATCACACTCTTTACAGGCAAATATCAGAAGAAAGACATTGCTGTCACAATTATCGCTATTCTCTTCGCTTGTAAGTTTGTTTTCGGCGCAATCTGATTTTTTCAACTAAATCCACAAGGTCTGTACGGTTTTTGCCGTGCAGACCTTTTTTATCTTGATAAATAAATCAAAGCATTATATAATATCTTATATTCAATATAAAAACGGAGGTAAATACAATGCTAAGGATTTTTTCACTGCTGCAAGCAATTCTTTTTATTATTTCTTCATTTGCAGTACCTGACTCAAATTTCAAATTTCTTGTTGACCGTACTGCACTTGACATGACAGCAACAACTGATATTGAGTTTGAGTCAATTACAGCAAACGAGATTAAAACAACTCAAGCAGAGAAAGAAACCTGCCGCAAATGGTATGAAGCAAATGTTCTCAACACAGAAAAGCCTGCGTACAATTTCAGATTAGGCGGTAAATCACTAAGAAACAACATAGATGATTGGGATATATCAGTGGGTGAGGAAAGCGCTGAAGGAGCTGTTTACCGCGGCGGTAAAACAACACATATAACTCTTACACACAAAAAAAGCGGTATTGTTGCCAAGGTAGAAGCAACAATATATGAGAAGAGTGCAACCTGTGAATGGACAGTGTTCATTCTCAACACTGCAGAAGAAAAATCCGCTGTTGTTTCTGATTTTTATGCAGCAGATTGTGTTCTGCCGATAAAAAGTGCAGATGTATATTTCAGCAAGGGAAGCAAACCTGCTGCGGATGATTTTCAGCTTATGAAATCCTCTCTTGGTCTGCTTCCTCTCACGGTTACGGCAAACGGCGGCAGAACTGAAACCGCTCTTCCCTATTTCAACATCAGCGGTAAAGACAACGGCGCTGTGTTCTGTGTGGGTTGGTCAGGGCAGTGGTTTGCTTCACTTTCGCAGACATTAAGCGGAGTAAAAATACAGGCAAAGCAGGAAAAGCTTAAAGGTTATCTTGAAGCAGGTGAAGAAATCCGCTCACCGCTTGTGACACTTACATTTTACAGCGGCAATAACCCAATAAAAGGCTTCAATTCATACCGCAATTGGACAAGAGACTATGTTTATCCTGAAGGCACAAAACAGATTACAACATCGGGTGTCGGTGTTGAATTTCCTGAGTCAACAATAGATTCGCTTGTTGCAAACATTAATTCAATCCCCGACTGGTTTGCTGAGGCTGTCGACTACTATTGGGTTGATGCAGGCTGGTATCCCATAAACACCAACTGGGGTGACAGCGTGGGCAGCTGGCGGGTTGACCCGACAAAATTTGACCGCAGCTTCCTTGAGGTTTCACAGGCAGCCAACGAAAAAGGAATCGGCTGGCTGCTTTGGTATGAGCCGGAGCGCTGTGCCGTTGGCACAGATGTTTATAACGAATGCATCAAACATGATGGATGGCTTATTGAAAAAAATGAAGAACGCAACATGGTAAACTTTGCCAATGAAGAATGTCTTGAATACATTACAGGTGTTATGCTCAATTCACTCAGAGATAACGGAGTAAACTATTTAAGAATTGACAGCATACCTGCGCCCTATGAATTCTGGCAGAAGGCAGATGAAAATTGGAGTAGCGGACGCAAGGGCATTACAGAAAACCACTATGTAACAAACCTTTACCGTTTCCTTGACACACTTAAAGCAGAAATAGACGGACTTATGATTGACAACTGTTGCTCCGGAGGCAAACGAATTGATGCGGAAATGTCAAGGCGCAGCATTCCGCTTTGGAGAAGCGACTACAACTGCATGGACGGTGAAGGAAAATCCAAGCCTGATATTCTTGAAGCAACTCAGTCGCAGACCTACGGTCTTTCATTCTGGCTTCCTTACAGCGGCACCTGCGCATATATTGACGGAGAATATGCTGACCGTACAAACATTATTTCGTGCTCTCAGCGCCTTGGTTATCAGGATGTAAGAAAATATATGGTCGGCAACTACTATCCGCTTGATAACGGCGGACTTGACACCGATAAATATCTTGCAATGCAGTTTGATAACAATGCCGAATCCGGCACAGCGCTGATTTACAAAAGAGAAAATGTTAAAGAAAACACATTCACACTCAGGCTCAGCGGTCTTGACCCTGAAAAAACTTATGAATACTATGACTATGACAAGCCGGATACAAAGCATGAATTAAGCGGTCTCAAGCTTATGACAGACGGTGTTCAGATAAAAATTGATGAAACACCCAAGGCAATTATTATACTTTATACTGCTAAATAGTATTGCCAAAAGAATTTATATATGTTAAAATGTCTATGTTTAAAAACATTAATAAAGAAAGGAATGTTTTCATGAGCTTTATTTCATCCATTTTCTCAACAGTATTCATGAAGGTTCTCACTTTCATCTCGGCCTTCCTGATGCTCTTTCTCAGCCCCGGCGGTGCAATCCGTCAGCCTGCAGCTGCAGACAAATGCCCCCAATTTATGGGAGATGTTGCTGTTGCAGACCCGATGGACAAAATTGTCGTTCCGCAGAACCCCTATCTCGCCGAAGAAGGCAGAAACGGTATGCACGGCAACTCCTACAACACAGGCTGTTACAACAACATGGGCCCGCTCGGTGTCAACCCGGTTGTCAAGAGCCGCTCAATGAACGTTTTCGGCGGTCTTGTTGCAACCTGTATGTTCGACAGCCAGGGCAGAATTATGTGCATCAGCGGTAATGTAGTCGGCTTCCGCCTTCTTCTTATTGACCCTGATACACTTGAAATTCTTGCTGAGACACGTCTTCCCCAGCGTCCCTCAACAATTGAGGCTATCAAGAAGCTTGATTTCGGCTCAATTTCAAGCGACACATCCGGCGGTGCTTACTGCCACCTTCTCGACGGCGACAAGCCGATTATCGGCAACTCTGAGAATGTTATCCAGATTTACTACGTTGACGAATCTACAGGCACACCTGAGTGGAAGATTGAAAAGGAATATAACGTAAACAGCTACCTTCCCGAAGGCTCATACCTTACAGACGCAGTTCCTGACTATGAGGGCAACATCTGGTTCGTAACACGTCCCGGTGAAGTTGGCTACATCAAGAAAGGAACTGACGAGGTTCACCTTACAAAGCTCATGTTCGAAGGCAAGGGCGAGGAAATTCAGAACACATTTGCAATGGCAACAGACGGTGTTTATATCGTATCTGACCACGCAATGTACCGTTTTGATATTGACGAAGACGGCACTCCCTATTACACATGGAGAACATCCTATGACCGCGGTACAACACTCAAGCCCGGCGCTATCAACCAGGGCAGCGGTACAACACCCACACTGCTTGACGTTCCCTGTGCAGACGGCAGCATAAAGAAGGTTGTTGCTATCACAGACAATGCAGACGAGCAGGTTCATGTATGTATCTATGACCGTGAAAACGGTAACAAAATTGCTGAAGTTCCTGTATTCACGAAGGGCAAGAGCGTAAGCGAAAACAGCCTTATTGCTCACGGCCGTTCATTCATCGTTGAAAACAACTACTCCGAATCAGGCTCAGGCTTCCTTGTAACTGACCCGACAAGCGAGCCCGGTGTTGTAAGAATTGACCTCAATGAGAACTGCACAGACGCATTTATCGCATGGGAGAGCCAGGAAGCTTCCTGTACGGTTGTTCCCAAGCTTTCAACAAAGAACGGTCTTGTTTACCTCTACACGAGAGAATATGGCAACGGTATTCCGGACAATGCAGTTGCATGGTATCTTACAGCTGTTGATTTTGACACAGGCGAAACCGTATTCAAGGTATTCACAGGCTGCGGCAGAAACTGGAACAACAGCTACGGTCCGATCACAATCGGACCCAACGACACACTCTATGTCGGTGTCTTCAACGGTCTTATCTCTGTAAAAGACTCAGCAAAATAAAACATATATAAGAATTATTCGATGCAGTCGTCCTTTGGGCGGCTGCATTTTTTATGAAAATATACAAAAACAACAGAAAAGCATTATATATAATAAAAATTATTTCTTAATTTGTGAATTGTATCTTACTGAAAATTGAGTTATAATTTATGCTGTTATATTATGGAACGGCACATATCAGACATTTTTACATAGGATGAAATTGAGTATTTTCAAATGCTTTTGAGGTGACACATAAATTATGGTCTGCAACAATATTTTAGAAGCAATCGGCAACACACCAATAATCAGGCTTTCACACATGGCAGAGCCTGACAGTGCCGAAATACTTGTTAAATTTGAAGGACTGAATGTAGGAGGAAGCATCAAGACACGCACCGCTTATAACATGATTCTTGATGCAGAAGCAAAAGGTCTTATCAACGAAAAAACAACAATTGTTGAGCCTACAAGCGGCAATCAGGGCATAGGTCTTGCCCTTGTCGGCGCTGTCAAAGGCTATAAAACAGTTATCATAATGCCCGACTCTGTAAGCGAAGAGAGAAGAAAGCTTGTTGAGCACTACGGTGCTAAGGTGCTGCTTGTGCACGATGCAGGCAACATCGGCGAATGCATTGAAGAATGCCTCAATCTTGCACTTAAGATGAAGGCGGAAGATGAAAATGTATTTGTTCCCCAGCAGTTTGAAAACCCTGCAAATGTTGAAATTCAGCGCAACAGAACAGGTGTTGAAATTCTTGAGCAGGTAGGCGGCCCGATCCACGGCTTCTGCTCCGGTATCGGTACAGGCGGCACAATCACAGGTATAGGAGAAACGCTCAAAGCCTCTAACCCCGACATTGAAATCTGGGCGGTTGAGCCTGCACATGCCGCAATTCTTTCGGGAGGTTCAATAGGCACGCACATACAGATGGGCATTGGCGACGGTCTTATCCCTGCCATTCTCAACACAGAAATATACAACGATATTTGCATCATTAACGACGATGAAGCACTTCAGACTTCTCGCGACCTTGCGGCAAAAGAAGGTATTCTATGCGGCATTTCAAGCGGCACAAATGTTGCCGCCGCAATAAAGCTTGCAAGAAAGCTCGGCAAGGGCAAAACAGTTGTCACAGTACTTCCCGATACAGCGGAAAGATACTTCTCCACTCCCCTTTTCACAGAAAAATAAAAACCAATGGCTTACAGAGGAAAATACCTTTGTAAGCCATTTTAATTTTTTCGAAACAGTAATGAATATAGTTTTGAAACAGTAATTTATATTCTTAAAGTATACAAATTTTCAGTTTATCATATTTATCCTTGGTGAAGTGACAAGCTCGTAACGGTAAAGCGATGAGGAGTTCAGATCAGTGCGGTGCATGTCAACCGCATTTATGCTGCTGTTTTCATAGGTTTTATAATAATAAATGCCTTTGTCTGCATTACAGCAGGAAGTATAAAGTGTAATTTCATATCCCCCGTTATTGAGAACACAGCAGCCTCTTTGCTGTTCAACCGAGCCGAGAATGTGAAAAAACTGACTGACACTTTCATTTTCAGATTCACCGGACACACTGTTAAGCTTAACAAAAGCCGCTCTTACAAAACGCGACTGAGAAGACAAATCTCCGGGCAAGCCAATTGCGCCCATTCCCCTGCTGTATTGTTCAAGCTTCAAGCTGTCTGAAAACTTATTTTCAGGTATATGTGCTGACAAATTCATATAGTTATTAAGTAAAAAAATCTGAGTAGTAAACGGCGGATTATTAGTTAGCACACCGACGGGATTATTGTAAATCTTAAGGCCGTCAACAACTGACTCAACAGTTATCGTCCGGGTTTTATCAGCAATTATCCAGTGAAGCTGTGAAACAGGAAGCTCTTCACTGAAGGTTTCATCGGTAATATAAATTTTTTCAAGCAGTTTTTTTGCCTGAGCTACGGTATCACACTGCGAAAGTATATACGGAAGCAATTCAAACTGAGCAACTCTTTCACCGTCAGAAGCTCCGGTATTATAAACGGCATTTCCGACAAAATTAAGCCCTGCCATACAAAGCCCGTTTTCGTTTACAGCATCATAATAAAGCGGATAACCATCAGCAACATAAGCCATCCCGATTATTGCACGGTGGCTTTCAATCACTTTACCGCAGCGAAAATGCAGCGGAAAATTGCGCGGTGTTACAGCAACCTCCTCACGGTAAGAAAAATCATTATCAAGTGTTCTTCCGAAATAAAAATCACGCGTTTTATAAGTTACTGCAGTACACATATTTTTCTCCTTTTTCAGTGATGATGGTGATGATGTTCAGCTTTATTTTCAAAACTGATTTTACATTCTCTTTCGTTACACTTTTCATCTGGTGCTTCAATTTCAAGTGTTGTGTGTACAATTCCGTGCTCTTTGAGTTCTTTGCGTATTTCTGATTTAATTAACGGTAAATCTCCGCAAGCAACTATATGCATTGTTGCATAGCTTCTGTATCCGTCTACACTTCGCAAATGAATATGATGAACATCCGACACACCTTCAATTTCACAAAGATGTTTTTTCAGCTCACTAATATCGATTTCACACGGTGTTTTTTCAAGAAACAAGTCAAGTGCTGCCTTCATATTCTTTACAGCATTTATCAGAATAAACACTGAAACTCCTATTGACATCAGCGGATCAATAAAATAAAAATCTGTCACCTTCATCACAATAGCACCTGAAAGCACCGTTACCCAACCTAAAACATCTTCAAGCATATGCAGATTCACTGCTTTCCGATTAAGCGAATCGCCTTTTCGGGTGACAAATGATGCTGTAAGATTAACTGCAACACCGATAACCGCAAGCAAAATCATACCGTCATAATTAATTTCCGACGGATTAAAAAGTCTTATTACAGCATTGTATATTACAGCCGCAGAGCTGAAAAGCAAAACAAAAGTGATGATAACACTGCCCATAACAGAGTAGCGCAGATAACCGTAGGTGTATTTGTCATCAGGCTGTTTACAGCTCTTTTTCTCAAGTAAAAAAGCAACACCAATGCCCACGGCATCTCCAAGGTCATGAACAGCATCCGACATAATTGCTACACTGCCGGTAAAAATTCCGCCGGCAATTTCTAGGACTGAAAAAGCAAGATTGAGCATAAAAGCAACAAAAATATTTCTTTTTATTTTCACAGTATCATTCCTCCCTATTGACTTTTTACATTTAATAACTGTACAATATATATGTTACAATACAAATTGTTCAGTATCAATATACATTTCTTACACATTGTACGATACTGAACAATTTAGATAAAATGTATGGAAGGTGAAAACATGGACAGACGGCAAAAAAAGAGCAGAGAAGCAATTTTCAAAGCATTCAGCAATCTTTTGTCAAAGAAAAACTATAACCGTATAACTGTAGGTGACATAATCGAACAAGCTGACATTGGCAGAGCAACTTTTTATGCTCATTTTGAAACGAAAGAGTATCTGCTCAAAGCGCTTTGTGAAGAGCTTTTCGGACACATAATCAATACAGCCATGGGTCTGCCGGACGGATATTTTCACTGTTCACGCGCCAATCCCACAGATTCGGTTTTTCTTCATCTATTAAAGCATCTGCAGGAAAATGATATGAATATTCTCGGTCTTTTATCCTCTGAAAATAATGATATTTTTTTGAAACACTTCAAAAATAATTTAAAGGCACTTATTATTACACAATATGCTGATAAAGGTAAATTTAAAAACAGCAAGCTGCCCGAAGAATACCTTGTTAACCATATTGCTTCAACCTTTGTTGAAACTGTTGATTGGTGGATTTCAACAAACAGAAAAGAAAGCCCCGAAAAAATAAATGAATATTTTCTCGGAGCAGTTGAACCGATAATGTAATAAAACTTATTTTCTTACACAGTTAACTTGATTTGTCGGAATTAAAACAACACCTCCCACGCAGGAAAACAAACCGCATGGGAGGTGTTGTTATTTTAAGAATTTTATGCTATTGCACCGAGAATCGGCTTAATAATATATGTTACTGTAAAATTCATCATAGTTACGATAATGTTGCCGATAATTTCACTAAAGCCATCTGTGCCAAAGAGATTATACAGCACAAGACTGATTGCGGTGAAAACCGGCACTGGCTCTTCTTCAGCCTCAACTGTCCAAGCTCCTGCCTTGACCATTGCATTTATGAGGTTATCTTCAATCTTTTTCTGCTGACCGTCATAGCAGGCTGTGCTGTTTACAAAAGCCTTTGCCTCATTAAGTGCAGCTGAAAGCTCATTTGCAACATCTGCGCTGAGAGCTGATGTATCAATTCTTTCTGCAGCAGGGATATAATCATTTTTAAGCTTTCTTAAATCCCTTCTTCCGTTAAACTGAGGATAATCCTCTGTTGAATAAACATCAGTTATATCGTTTGTAGCAAGAAGTCTTGTAGCAAGTGAGATAATGATGTCGTTTCTTGCTGTCTGCTCATGATTCTGACCGTCAAAATAGAAGGTTGTATCAGGCAGAAGACCTGTTGAAGCATCAACAACACCGTCGGGTGAAATGTGGTTATGTGAAGGATCGGAACAGTTTTTGCTTGTATTAGCCTGCTTGTAATTTTCACCGAGAGTCTGACCGCAAAGTGCACTCTTAGCGCCCATTGATGTTGAAGAAAGGTGAATAACACCGTCAGCATTATCTTTATTCCAGGATCTTCCTATCTGATAAAGAGGTACATCATAGTCTACTATATTAAAGACCTGAACTCCCTTATCAACAAGCTTCTGGATGTTTGCGTCAGAATTAACCTGTGCTTTATAGAACTTATCTGTCTGCTTCTTGATTTCGGGCTTATCAGCGAGAAGATCAGCTGCAGCCTGAGGATAGTATTCCTTCGGGCAAAGACCCCAAAGGCTTGTAACATTCGCCGCAACATCCTCTACAAGGCAGTTTGCAACATTTTTAAGCACACCTGTAAGAACCTGATCGGGAAGAATTCTTGCGATAACCTCAATCATTCTTGCCTCTTCTTCATCCATAAGAGTTTCAAGGAAGCCGTTATAGAGAAAATCAGTATCAAAGAATGCAAAATTCTTTGTATAAAGGTCACCGACAATTGTTGAGCCGTTGAGTGCAGGAACAATATATACAACCTTTTCAAGGTCATCCATAACATCAGGATAGTACTCAAGCAGACCGTTAGCAATTGAACCGCCCATGCTGATGGGAACGATGTTTACCTTATCGTGACCTGTTTCTTCCTTAACCATCTGAATGAAATTGTAAAGCTCAGTTACAGTGTCATAGTTGTTGCCGAAGGAAGTGTAAGCAAAGTAGTAAAGATGATCCTCGCCTGCCATCTCGGCATAAGCTTGAAGAGGAATGTTATCGTAAATCTGCTCTTTTTCATATTCACTGCACTCCGCAACAGAGTAGAGATATTTTTCAATTTCAATATTGCCTGTGTTCTTGCCTTTTTCATCGCACATATTGACAGCAAATGCATCAAGAACAACATCGCAAAGAGCATCTGAAAGACCCATATCGCGCTGAGTCACAAGAGTGAGAAGCGCGGGTGCAAGCACACGGGTGACAATAGATGCTACATCAAAAGTAGCGGGGAAGCAGCTTATTCTCTCACCTTCTTCATCGAGAAGATAATCGCCGTTTTCATCGAGAGCCCAGACATTGGACTGACCGATACCCGGCACAACAATTGCGGGACAAGTGTCGCAGTCACCCTTGCATTCGGTTTTCACTTCTGCGGAAGCTGAAAGTGAAATCATTGAAAAAGCAAGGGCAAAAACGAGGAGCACTGAAATGATTTTTTTCATAATACAAACCCTTTCTTACCGTATATACTACGGATTTTTAATTCAGGATGATTTTACCATAACACAACAGTAAATTCAATATTTAAAATAAGAAATATACATAAATTTTTATTAATTTTCACAACAATAAAGAACTCCCCCGAAATGCGAAAAGCATCATCGGGAGAGTTATAGATCTGATTAAGAAAAATTAAGTTACAGCCAGGCTTTTACATCCCTGTCGTAATGTCCGCTGTCCTGAAAGCCTTTATCAGTACGCAGACATTCGCCCCACTTGCGTGAAATTTCTTCGTAGCTGTCGTTATATATATCGGCTCTTTCAAATCCGTTTTTCGCACCTCTCAGACACCAGTCAGATTCCCACATACCGTGGTTAGATGCTTTGTATGTCCAGAGAAACCAGCTGTAATTGAGCCTGTCCATTGTTTTGAAGCAATTCTCCCATGTTGTTTTATCGTGCGGGAAAAACTCTCCCATCATCATCGGAACATCAAAGAAAATCATCTTTGTAAAGAGTGCAAAAATGTTGAAAATAAAGTTTGAGTTATTATAGAAGTGAACCTGATAAACAACATTTTCCCAGCCCTTTGTCCATGCCTGAGGCAGTGCAATTGCGGTCCAGATACATTCCATTGTAATGATGTGTTTGTCATCAACAGCTCTTACAGTATTATAAAGTCTGGTATAGATAAATTCGTTGTTTTTTCTGCGCTGAAGCTCACTGCAGTCAACATCGCACATAGGCTCATTGAGCAGGTCGTACATTGCAACTGCAGGTTCATCCCTGAACTTTTCTGCAATTGCAGACCACAGCTCATCAGTCAGTTCACGGTATTTTTCGCCCTGTTCTGTGTCCTCATAAAGTCCGCAGCTGTCGCCTTTGCCGTTGTGCGGCGCATCACTTTGATAGCCGACTGCACCGTGCATATCAAGCACAACATACAGTCTTCTCTCGGCGCACTCTTTTACAACCCATTCAAGTCGCGAAAAATCCCACTCGCCGTTTTCGTCAAGAATTTTTGTACCCGTATCGTCATAATAAAAATTTCTGAACCAGAACGGAACACGAACCGCGTTAAAGCCCATTGACTTGATTTCGTCAAGATCATATTCCGTTATCCAGTTGTCCATGTATGTATTAAAAAGCTCGTAAGCCTTTTCTCTTCCGAACCGTCTTTCAAGCTCGGTCAATACAGTATAGTGATCAAGCTTTTCATCATATGGGTCATAAGGGCACAGCCAGTCCTCCCATATCATCCAAGCGCCGAGGTTTACACCCTTGAGTGTAACTTTTTCCCCGTTCTGATTTACAATATCCTGTCCCTTAGTATGAAGGAAATCTTCTTGAGTAAAGCCGGTCTGAAGCTGCGGCACATCGTTGCTCGCACCAGAAACAAACAAACAGGAAAAAGCGGTAATAATGCTAAGCAAAAAAGCAAGCATTTTTTTAGCGGTTTTCATATTGAAATCTCCTTTCAGGATATATCAGCAATTGTAGGGTCGCACAATATCTGTCCCTAATTTATGCCGCATATATATTTATCGAAAATTATAACACAACCAATCCCTAAAAGCAATTAAAGGATTGCAAAATGCACAAAAATTTCTCACAGAAATCAAGCAGTATAGATTAAACATAGAATTTGCTTTTACTTGGCAAAAACTTCTTGAAACCGACAAAAACAGATAATATAATCAATAACGCAAATTAAATCAAACGAGGGATAAAAATGAAAGAATTAAGGCCAAAGCTTTTTTCAAGCCTGAAAAATTATTCCAGACAGCAGCTTATAAAAGATATTACTGCAGGTGTTATTGTTGCAATAATAGCGCTTCCGCTTTCAATTGCGCTTGCCCTTGCATCGGGTGTAGGTCCTGAGCAGGGTCTTTATACCGCAATTGTAGCAGGCTTTGTAATATCTTTCCTTGGCGGAAGCCGTGTGCAGATTGCAGGTCCGACCGCTGCATTTGCCTCAATTGTCGCAGGAATTGTTGCCGAAAACGGCTTTTCTGGTCTTGTACTTGCAACGGTAATTGCAGGCATACTGCTTATCCTTATGGGTCTTTTCAAGCTCGGCAGTCTTATAAAATTTATACCTTATACAATAACAACAGGTTTCACAACAGGTATTGCAATCACGATTGTTATCGGTCAGCTCAAAGACTTTTTCGGTCTTACCTTCAGCCACTCACCTATCGAAACAGTTGACAAAGTAAAGGAAGTTATCAGCTGTTTTGGTACATTCAACTGGCAAGCACTTGTGATAGGCGCTGTTTCACTTCTGATACTTATTGTAACGCCAAGATTCCTCAAAAAAATTCCCGCTTCAATAATTGCAATCATCGTTTGTGCTGCACTTGTAAAGATTTTTGACATGAATGTAAACACAATCGGTGACCTCTATACAATTTCATCTGCACCGCCCAAACTGAGCATTCCTGAATTTTCTGTTGAAACAGTAAAAGCAATTGTGCCCGATGCACTTACAATCGCAGTACTTGCGGCTGTAGAGTCACTTCTTTCCTGCGTTGTTGCCGACGGTATGATCGGCAGCAGACACAACTCTAACATGGAGCTTATTGCTCAGGGCGCAGGCAACATCTGCTCGGCACTTTTCGGCGGTATTCCCGCAACAGGTGCAATCGCAAGAACAGCGGCAAACATAAAAAACGGCGGCAGAACTCCCATTGCAGGTATGGTTCACGCGGTTGTGCTTCTCGCAGTGCTTCTTGTGCTTATGCCCTATGCTTCACTTATTCCCATGCCGACAATTGCGGCAATACTTTTCATTGTTGCTTACAATATGAGTGAATGGCGCGAATTTGTTGCAATCATCAAGCACAGTCCGAAAAGCGACACGCTAATATTGATTGTCACCTTTGTGCTGACGGTTGTATTTGATCTTGTTGTTGCAATATGTGCAGGCATTGTGCTTTCAACCGTAATGTTTATGAAGCGCATGTCTGATGTAACAGATGCGTACGGCTGGAAAGAAATTGACGAAAAAACGGACACTGATAATGTCAACCTTAAAGTTATACCCGAAGGCGCAATGGTATACGAAATAACGGGACCCATTTTCTTCGGCGCTTCAACAAAAATTGCCGATGTTATCAAGCGTGCCGACAAGAAAGTGCTTGTGCTGAGAATGAGAAGCGTGCCTGCGATTGATGCAACGGGCATTCACAGCTTTGAATCAATCATCAGAACCTGTGAGAAAAACGGCACAACACTGATTATGTCCCATGTAAATGAACAGCCGATGAAGGTTCTAAAAAAATCAGGAATGTATAAAAAAATCGGAAAAGAAAACATTTGTAAAAACATAGATGCAGCACTTGAAAGAGCAGAAGAGATACTCAAATAGTTAAAATGGCTTGTAGGATTTTATGTCCTGCAAGCCATTTTTGCTGATAATCATTTTTGCCACACTCTAATTTATCTGTCTGTTTAAAAAGACAGTGTTTATTAGTCCCCCTTTAGGCAAGGGAGGCTTTCGTCTTTTTTTTACTGTCACAAAACAATAAGGACGCCCAATGGGCGCCCCTGCGGTTAATTATGTATTCACTGTGAAATCGGTTGTTGTCCAGGTGTAGCCGAGCTTGGTTGCGAGGGTATAGGTTGTGTTTTTGGGGAGCTTGCGTGTTACGACCCAGTGGCGCATACCGTCCTCTGCGATATAGCTATAGTTCTGTGAGTAAGTAAGAGTACAGCCGTTGCTGACAAGGAAACGGACCTTGATTATTGACGGGTCGGTTACGACCTCAAATGTGCCGATTGAGTTTTCATATTCAAAGTCAAGCGAATGTGCTTTAGGTGTATCATACTTTACGGTGAAGCGGGTAATTCTTTCGTCCCACACCTTGCCGTATTTTGCGCGGATGCTGTGTGTGCCGGCTTCAACGCGCATGTTCACAATCCATGTTTCAGTTTCGCCGTTGGATGTAATCTGTGCCTTGCGACGGTCAATTGTAGTTGTGCCGCCGTTATCGCGCACAACCTGAATTTTGCTCGG